>JAJPJB010000065.1 GCA_021324465.1 Hyphomicrobiaceae bacterium | reverse complement strand
GGGCCGTCGATGCCATAGGCCCAATGCAGGCCGGTGTTGAACCATTGCGGCGAGTTCGGCGCCACCATCTGCATCGCCAGCATGTAGCGGTGCTCGTCGAAGAAGGCGCGCGCGTCTTCCTCGGTGCTGAAATAGCCGCCCTTCCAGCCCCAATAGGTCCAGGTGCCGGCGAGCCGGTCGAACACCTGCTTGCAGGATTTTTCGCCGACATAGCGCTCGGCTTCGGGCAATTCGGCCAGCGCAGCTTCGTCGGCCACGCCGCGCCACAGCCATGACGGGACCGTCTCCTCCTCGACCTTCTTCAGGCGCGCAGGCACGCCGGCTTTGCGAAAATACTTTTGCGCCAGCACGTCGGAGGCGACTTGCGACCACTGCTCCGGCACTTCGACGTCTTCGGCATGGAAGACAACGGAGCCGTCGGGATTGCGGATCTCGCTCGTGGTGAGACGGAAGACAATGCCCGCGTATGGCGATTGTCCCTCTTTGGTGTAGCGCCGCTCGATCCGCATTCTCTGCCCCTTCAATTCTCAAAGTTTCTCTTCGCCAGCGGCCCGGCGGGGACACCCCGCTTATATAGGCTGCCGACAGCTTCCCCGCGACGCGGCAGAGCAATCTGCCGCTTCACGTCTCACCCCTGTCTCTCGTTCATCACCCGCACTGTCCGGCCTGCACGCCGCTTTTGGTTTGTGCCGTCCGGGGCATCCGTTCGCGGGCAGCAAATCCCACGCGCGCGCCGCAGGCGGCGCGGAGCAGTCTCCGCAGACCCTTTTTGGGAGGCCCGGCCGACTTCCGTACCTGCGCGCCGAACTTTTGAAGGCTAGGCCAAGCCGATCGCGCGCGTCAAGACTTAGTACGAAAATCTGAATCAACTACTAAATGTGGGGATAGCGGGGACGGATTGGGGAGGAGAAAGCCAAGTATCGGAGATTCGTGGAGAATCCGAAAGGGCCACGGGTTCCCGTCACCGATTTTGATGTGGCCAAGGCGCCCGCAGCGCCGGCTAATGCGTCTTCTACCCAGCCGAGGAACCTGATCCTGCGTCGGGCGCCGGCTTTAGCCGTAGCTGGTGCGGCGAGCCACCTGTCGCGTAATGACGGGCCTTTCCGCGCGATTCTGTGTGAGAAGGCTCGGCAAATCGCCGCTTTTGCCGTTTCGTTTTCGGCACGAGCCTGCAAGGCTCTGGAATCAAAGTGAGAATCGGCGCGGTTTGCCGTACCGCGAATGGCCCTTGCAGCGGCTGCGCCGCACACCGGCGAAAAGACGGCGAAAGCCTGTGAACGTCCGGCGGTAAGCGGGCGCTTTTTTTCATTAACCTTAAAGAAGTCTTACCTTTCGGCCATACTGGGGTTTGCTTGACGGGGCGCGAGGGTCCTCCAATAAGCTTTTGTTAATGAGTGGGTGTTGGGTTGAGCGTGCGATCCGCGCGGGGCGCATCATTGCCGCTGCAGCCCTGACGGCCGGCTGCGCCGCCAACATCCACAACGACCCGATCAATGCGCCGCTCACCGCCGACCCGCGGCAGATCGAAGCCGAGCTCGGCGCCGGCGTCCCCGCCAATTACGACGACATGGTCGTGGCGCTGTCCTTTTCCGGCGGCGGCACGCGCGCGGCGGCATTCTCCTATGGCGTGCTGCAGGGTTTTGAGCAGACGCGGGTGCCGACGCGCACCGGCAATGTATCGCTGCTCGACCGGCTCGACTTTCTTTCCGGCGTTTCCGGCGGCTCGATCCTGGCAGCCTATTACGGCCTGCGCGGGCGCGACGCGCTTGGCGACTTCAAGCAGCGTTTCCTGCTTGCCAATGGCGAAGAAAATTTGCAGACCGACCTGAGCCTCGCCAATATCGCCAAGGGACTCGAGGGCGGCGTCAACGACGCGACCGCGTTCCCGCCGTGGCTCGACGCGCATCTCTATAATCATGCCACCTTCCGCGATCTGTTCCGCCGGCAGCATCCCCGGGTATGGATCAACGCGTCGGACATCTATAACCGCACCGCTTTCATCTTCGCGCCGGTGACCTTCAGCGCACTGTGCAGCGATCTGACCAGCTATCCGGTGTCGATGGCGGTCGCGGCCTCGGCCGCCGTGCCGGTCGTGTTCGCGCCCATCGTCATTCAAAACTATCCGGGCGGCTGTCCGCTCGATCTGCCGGATTGGGTGAAGCGGGTGCACGCCAACCCCAATGCGCCGCCGCTGATGAAATCCTACGCTGACGCGCTCGAACGCTATCGCACCGGGCAGATCAAATACGTCAAACTGCTCGACGGCGGATTGATCGACAATTTCGGGCTTGCCGGCTTCACCATCGCCCGGCTTGCCTCGCCGACACCCGATGGTCCGCTTGCACCGCAAGAGGCGGTGAAGCTGCGGCGCTTTTTGTTTCTGGTCGTCGATTCCGGCCGGGCGCCGTCGGGCAAATGGGCGCAGACCATTCCCGGTCCCTCGGGCGTCGATCTGATCATGGCGACATCCGACACGGCGACCCAGTCCGGCGCGATTGGCAGCTACTCGGCTTTCGACGCGACAATGAACGATTGGCGCAATCAGCTGGTCGCCTGGCGCTGCAACCTGTCGGAAGCCGACCGCCGCAAATGGGGCGCGCCGCCCGGCTGGAATTGTCGCGACCTGCAGTTCTTCATCGGCCGCATCTCGTTCGACCAATTGGGGCCGGAGCGCGCCGCCGCGCTCAACAATGTCGAAACGCGCCTGCGCCTGCCGCCCGATCAGATCGACATGCTGATCGCGGCGGGGCGCGATGCACTTGCCACCAATGCGAAGTTTCGCGCGTTCTTGACCTCGCTCGGCCGCGCGCCGCCACCGCCGCCGTCGCGGCCCCCTGTGCCGCCACCGGGGCCTGGCGCGCCCGTCTCGACACTGCCGAACGGCGCGCCGTACGAGGCGAGGGCGGAATAGCTTTTGTCATCGCGCGCAGCGCGAGCGACGAAGCAATCACGCTGCGGCGGCGCCCCCGGAAATGCTCTGCGGAACTTGCCATTGGGCCGCGCCTCGCGCGGGCCCGCTGGCGCGCGCCTTCGGCTCGACCTTCATGGTGGCGGGCGCCGCCCAGCGCTATAGCGCGCTTGGCGGCGTCGCCAATGCGCGGGTCGACCTGTTCGGCGCCGACCTCGCGGCCTTCATGAAACGCGCCGCGCGGGGCTATACGCGGCTCAATGCCTTTGCCGAAGAGATGCCCTCGCTCGAAAACCGCATCGAGCTTGCCAGCGACAAAGACGAGTTCGGCATGCCGCTCGGCAAGATCACCCACGGTTTCAACGAGGACGCGGTGGCGCTGTTCAATGCGAATTTCGACAAGGGTCTCGAGATCGCCAAGGCCACCGGCGCCAAGGAAGTCTGGTCGAACCGGGGGCCGATGCCGACCATTCATCTGATGGGCGGCACCATCATGGGCCGCAACGCCGGCGACTCGGTGACCGACAGTTTTGGCCGGACGCACGAGATTCCCAATCTCTGGATCGCCGGTCCCGGCATCTTCCCCACCAGCGGCGCACCCAATCCGACCTACACGATTCTGGCGCTGTCGCTGCGCGGGGCGGAGCATCTGGCAAGGAATTTTGGCAGCATGGCGGGCTGACGCCCCTCGCGTCATTGCGAGCGGAGCGAAGCAATCCGGTCGGCGGCGCCGAATCTGGATTGCGCCGTCGCTTCGCTCCTCGCAAAGGCGAATGCGGAAGAACCTACTCCGCCGCGGCCTTTGCATGCCCGAGTCGGCGATTAAGGGATTTCAGCAAGTCTTCCGCCGCTTCGGCGATCACGGTGCCGGGCGGGAAGATCGCTTCGGCGCCAGCGGCTTTGAGCGCGTCATAGTCCTGCGGCGGCACGACGCCGCCGACCACGATCATGATATCGCCGCGGCCTTGCATCTCGAGTTCGCGCTTGAGTTCGGGCACCAGCGTCAGATGCGCGGCGGCGAGCGAGGAGACGCCGAGAATGTGCACGTCGTTCTCGACGGCTTGCCGCGCGGCTTCGGCGGGCGTTGCGAACAGCGCGCCGATATCGACATCGAAGCCGAGATCGGCAAAGGCCGACGCGATCACCTTCTGGCCGCGGTCATGGCCGTCCTGGCCGATCTTGGCGACCAGGATGCGCGGGCGGCGCCCTTCATTGTCCTCGAATGCGGCGACGAGCTTTTGCACCCGTTCGACGGCGTCCGTCATGCCGACCTCCCGCCTGTAGATGCCGGTGATCGCCTTGATCTCGGCCTGATGGCGTCCGAACACTTTCTCCAGTGCCAATGAAATCTCCCCGACCGTCGCCTTGGCGCGCGCCGCATCGATGGCCAGTGCCAGCAAATTGCCGTTGCCGCCGGCGGCGTTGCGCGTGAGCGCCTCGAGCGCCTCGGCGACCGTCCTGGAATCGCGCTCGCGCTTGAGGCGGCCAAGCTTGTCGATCTGCAATTGCCGCACCGTCGCATTGTCGACCTTGAGCACATCGATCGGCGCTTCCTGGCGCGGCCGATATTTGTTGACGCCGACCACCGCCTGCGCCCCGGAATCGATGCGCGCCTGCGTGCGGGCGGCGGCCTCTTCGATGCGCAGCTTCGGCAGGCCTGCCTCAATGGCGCGCGCCATGCCACCGAGCTCTTCGACTTCTTGGATGTGGCCCCAGCTGCGCGCCGCAAGATCATGCGTGAGTCTTTCAACGTAGAACGAGCCGCCCCAGGGATCGACGGTGCGGGTTAGGCCGCTCTCCCGCTGCAGCACGATCTGCGTGTTGCGCGCGATACGGGCGGAAAAATCCGTCGGCAGCGCCAGCGCCTCGTCGAGCGCATTGGTGTGCAGCGATTGGGTGGCGCCCTGTGTCGCCGCCATCGCCTCGATGCAGGTGCGCGTGACATTGTTGAATACGTCCTGCGCGGTGAGCGACCAGCCCGACGTCTGGCAATGCGTGCGCAGCGACAGCGAGCGCTCGTCCTGCGGGTTGAATTGTTTCATCAGCTTTGCCCACAGGACACGCGCGGCGCGCAGCTTGGCGATCTCCATGAAATAATTCATGCCGACGCCGAAGAAGAACGACAGTCGCGGCGCAAAGCGGTCGACGTCGAGATTGGCTGCGAGCCCGGCGCGGACATATTCGACGCCGTTGGCAAGCGTGTAGGCGAGCTCGAGATCGGCCGTCGCTCCCGCCTCCTGCATGTGATAGCCGGAGATCGAGATCGAATTGAATTTTGGCATATGCGCCGACGTGTAGGCAAAGATATCGGAGATGATGCGCAGCGAAGGTTTCGGCGGATAGATATAGGTGTTGCGCACCATGAATTCTTTGAGGATGTCGTTCTGGATGGTGCCGGCAAGTTTCTCCGGCGGCACGCCTTGCTCCTCGGCGGCGACGATGTAGAGCGCAAGCACCGGCAGCACGGCCCCGTTCATGGTCATCGATACCGACATCTGATCAAGCGGGATGCCGGCGAACAGTGTGCGCATGTCATAGATCGAATCGATCGCCACGCCCGCCATGCCGACATCGCCCGCAACACGCGGATGATCCGAGTCGTATCCCCGATGGGTGGCAAGATCGAAGGCAATCGACAGGCCTTTTTGGCCGGCAGCGAGATTGCGCCGATAGAAGGCGTTGGAGTCTTCCGCCGTGGAAAAGCCGGCATATTGCCGGATGGTCCAGGGCTGGTTGACATACATGGTGGGGTACGGGCCGCGCAGAAAGGGCGGGATGCCGGGATAGGAGTCGAGCCACGCGATGCCGTCGAGATCGGACGCCTGATAGACGCCCTTCACGTTTAAAGCTTCGGGCGTTTGCCACGGCGCAGCCGCCGCCGGTGCCGCAGGACCCGCATCGCCGAAAGCCAATGCCGTGAAGTCCGGGATTCTCTGGCTCATCTCGGGCTCGTCTCTTTACCTGACCCGCCGCTGCGACCTTATCATGCAGCGCAGCATGGCGCGACAACGCTCGTCTCCAAGCTTCGGGCCAGGCGTCTAATTGACCAACATCTGGTAGGCCGCCTGCAATATCTCAACGGCATCGGCCCCCAAATAGATGAACGTGCCGACGCCGGCCTCCTTGAGGCCGGCCTGCCCGGGCGGCCGGCCCGCCAAATAAAGATGCTTGGCTGACGGAAATAGCGCCTTTGCGGCCGCAGCCGCTTCGCGGCTGTACACCTCGTCGGTGGAGCAGAGACAGGCGAGTGCGGCACCTGAGGCTTTAAACGCAGCGACCATCGCCTCGAGGCTGGCGAAGCCGTCATTTGTCACTGCCTCGATGCCGCCTGCTTCAAAAAAACCTTTGGCAAATGTCGCGCGCGTATTGAACTCGCTGAGCCGGCCAAGATTGGCGAGGAAGATTTTTGGTCGCCTGCCGGTCTTGGCGAGAATATCATCGGAGCGGTCGCGCAAGTGCTCAAACGGTTCGGCAAGCCGGATGCAGGGCAGGGGCTCAATGTCCACGACGCCCGCCTGAATGGCGGTGATGTTTCTCGGCGCAACATCGAGAACTGCCGGCGCAATCTCGTGGAGGTCGGGATAGCCATTTGTGCCGGTCAAAATGTCCCTGGCCTGCGCAACAGCTTTTTGACGCTCGGCCCGTACGGCGCCGACGTTTCTCTGAATCAATCCGCGCTCCAGCGCCGACCAGGCGCCGCCGGCCGCTTCGATTTCCTGAAACGCGGACCACGCGGCGGCGCAGAGCTGCCGGGTGATCGCCTCCAGCGCGCCGGAGCCCGCGGCGGGATCGGCGACGCGCGCCAGATTGGATTCTTGAAGAAGAATGAGTTGCGTGTTGCGCGCGATCCGGCGGGCGAAGGCGTCGGGCAGGCCGAGCGGCGCGGTATGCGGTAGTACGGTGATCGCGTCGGCCCCGCCGAGCCCGGCGGCCGCCACTGCAATCGTCGTGCGCAACATATTCACGTAGGGATCGCGCCGCGTCATCATCCGCCATGCAGTCTCGGCCGTCACGGTGATCGGCTTCGGCGTGAGTCCGCAGGCTTGCTCGACGCGGGCCCACAATTTTCGCACGGCACGGAACTTTGCCATGGTGAGAAACTGATCGGCATCAGCCGACAGGCGGAAATAGATCGCGTCTCGTGCCGCCTCTAGCGGCATGCCGCCGGCTTCCAGCGCGCGCAGATAAGAAACTGCGCTTGCCAGCGCAAAAGCCAGCTCCTGCGCCTCTGATCCGCCGGCATTGTGGATGACGCGACCGTCTGCGACAGCGAACGGCCCGCGGAAGCCGCCTGCCGCAAGCTCCGCGATCATTCTCGCGAAACGGGGCGCAAGGTCCCTCCACGCCCGCTGGCTCTTGCCGGTTGCGGCAAAGCCGCCGAGCGGATTGATGCCGAACCGAATATCGACGGCGGCAGGTGCAAAGCCGCGCGTCTTCAGCAGTGGCGCGAGTGCGCCGACGACGTGCCGCGCGATGGGACTGAGATTGAGGTCGATCGCGATGCCCGCATCGAGCGCGGTGCGGTCGAGCACGCGCGCAAGCGCTGCCGCCGACGGCTCGATGCCAAAGCCATTGGCGCCGACCGAGGCGGCGAAAACCAAAACAAGTCCGGTCGCGCCGTCTTCAACATCCTCAAGCGCTTGCGCATTGGCGGCGACCGGATCGGGATGGTCGACGCGCTGCAGGATGGTCCAGGCGGCGCCCGGTGCGCGGCCGGCAATAGCGCGCGCGACCCGATCGCGCTCATAGAGCGGCTCAATCGTCAGCCCGTCATACGTCCTGCTCTCGAGCCGCTCGAATGGGGCGCCTTTAAGCACCTTGTCGACCAGCTTACGCCACTCGGTGCGCGAAGCCTGCGTAAAATCATCGGCAAGCGAAAAGGGTTCAACACTTGTCATGCGCTTAAAGTGACACGGCCGGACGCAACGGCCAATAGGACCGATCTGCAAGTGGCCTGCAAGCAGGCGCCGTGCCGTCAATTTCGGAGCTAGGGGAGCTTCTCGATGCCGGCCGCATCGACGCGCGCCAGGGCCTCCCGCACACGGACTCCGGCAATCACCCGATCCGGCGCGATTTCGGCGAGCGGCACCAGAACAAAAGCGCGCTCGAACAGGCGCGGATGTGGCAGCGTCAGCTCGGCGGTCGCGAGCGTCACATCATTATACGCGAGCAGGTCGAGGTCGAGCGTGCGCGGGCCCCAGCGCCGTTCAAGGGCTCGGTCGCGGCCGCAACGGGATTCGACCTCACGCATGCGCCCCAGAAGGTCGCGCGGTCCGAGCCTGGCCGCAACTTCAATCACAGCATTGACGAAGGCCGGCTGATCCTCCATGCCCCAGGGCGGCGTCCTGTAGTTCGATGAGCGCTTCACGAGCCGCACGGCATTGCCCTGGCACAGCATGGCGACGGCGCGATCGAAGGCCGCCGGCACATCGCCGAGATTGCCGCCGAGCCCGATCAAGGCGTCAGCTGTACGGGTCTCAGACATTCTTGGGCGCACGCGTGCGTGCGACAGTAACCCCGACGTCATCGAAGGTCGCGGCGACCGGCGCATGCGGCTTGTGCACGGTGACGCGCACGCTGCGTACTTTCGGACAGCGTGCCAGCACCGCCTCGGCTACCGCGCCGGCGGCCGCCTCGACCAGCCGATAGCGTCGGCTGCAAAACGCCTCGCTGACCGTTTTCACGACAAAGTCGTAGGAAACAGTGTCCTTGAGCTTGTCGCTGCGCGACGCGTCGGCAAGGTCGATGCTGAGCACGAGATCAAGCTTAAAGGTCTGGCCGACCTTGCCCTCGTGCTGCATCACGCCGTGAAAGGCGTGCAGCGCGAGGCCGTTGACAAAGATCGCGTCGCTCATCGCGCCTGGCTCATCGCGCGTGCCTGATCGCGGCAGCGACTGCCAGCGCCTGCACGGTCGGCGCCACATCATGGACGCGGATGATGGCGGCGCCGTTTTCGACCGCCAGCAGGTTGGCCGCGATCGAACCGCCGAGGCGCTCCATCGGCTCCGACGGCACGACCGCATTGATGAAACGCTTGCGCGAAGCGCCGACCAGGAGCGGGGCGTCAAAGCTCTTCCAGGTGCGGAGCTGCGCTAAGCAGGCGAGGCTCTGTTCCGCAGTCTTGCCGAAGCCGATGCCGGGATCGAGCACGATGCGCTCATGCGCAATGCCGGCGCTCCAGGCAATCTCCAGTGAACGCGAGAAGAACTCCGAGACATCGGTAATAATGTCGATCGACGGATCGGCGCTGTCTCGATTGTGCATGATGATGATCGGGGCGCCGTATTCGGCAACGACGCGCGCCATGTCCGGATCGCGCTGCAGGCCCCACACGTCGTTGACGATCGCGGCGCCGGCGTCGAGCGCCCAGGCGGCGAGGGCTGCTTTCTGCGTGTCGATGGAGACGGGAATGCCGATGGCGGCGACCGCTGATAGGATCGGTTCGAGCCGCGCGCGCTCTTCCTCAAGCGGCACCGGACGCATGCCGCCATAGGGACGGGTGGACTCCGCGCCCACATCTATAATGTCGGCGCCTTCGGCGGCGAGACGGCGCGCGTGCTCGATCGCCGCGGCCGGGTCGAAAAAGCGGCCGCCGTCGGAGAACGAATCCGGCGTCACATTGAGAATGCCCATGACCAAGGGCCGGCCCTTGCCGAGGAGCTGCGCCAGCACGCCACCGGCCGGCGCCGCGCTTGGCGCGGAAACTGTGCGTTGTGGTGCGCCTGCGGCGGCCGGATGAGCCATGGATGAGGCCATGTGTTTCAAATGAGGCCATGTGTTTCAGCCGTCCTTGCGGCTGAATTTCGGTCGTCGCTTTGCGCGCTCATTGGGAGGGAGTCAAGCGGGGTGCTCTCGGCCACGCCGATACGGACACCACCATCGCATTGCAGCGCAGTGAGAAATTCAACTCAAGGACGGCCGCGAGGCGGCCGCCGCCGCAGGCGGTGCTTGGCCCATCCTTGACTTGAATTTTTCGCTGCGCCGCCGCCAGCCGTGCAACATAAGGGCCTGCTTGCCGCGGCAGATAGCGGCCCTCGATGTGCTTGTTATGGACCGCGCCTTTTGATTCCGCCGCCCGACCGGGCTTGAGCTTTCGTTCAATAACAAATCACCGGCGGCAGCTTCTTGGCCGCCTCGATCCAGCGCGTCACCGTACCCACCGACGGCAGAACCCGCACCAGTTTGCGCTTGGCATTGATCTCCGCCATGGCGCTGGCGAGCTTTTGCGGATTGCGATAGCGCAATTCGTTCACGGTGCGCACGCCGGCCGCGCGCAAGAGTTCGGAATACTCCCAGCCGACGCCTTTGACCCGCATGCGATCGGCGGCGGTCACCCAGTCGAGCACGGCTTTTTCCGGCGCGCCGGTCTTGGTCGCGATCTTCAGCCGCTGTTTTGGCGTTTTCGCCGAATGCAACAAGGCAACTGTCGTGCGAATCCCATCCGACCTGAGGATCGCGGCAATGTCCATTCCGATCCCCTGAATCTCGGTAATGGGATACCCCATAAAACCCTCTCACCACCCCGGCAATACGCGATGCACGATCACGTGGTACTCAAACGAACTGTGAGAGACCGGGAATTGCCGCGACGATCTCGCCGACCGCGTCTTCGCCGACCTTCTCGCGCGTATAGGCCAACACCGCCCGCGCGACGCTCTGCACCTGTCCCATATTCAAGCCCGCCGACATCATGCGCATGCCCGCGCCCATGACGCCGCCCATCATTCCGCCCGCCATTCCCGCAATGCCACCACCGCCGCCTTCACCGGCGGCCTTTGCAATCAAAGCTTCGGCTCCAGGGAGCTTGGCCAGGAGCGGCTGAATCTTGTCAGCCGGCCCTTCCTTGACCAGAAAATCGAGAATGATCCCGACGGCCTTCTCCGCTGTCGATTGATCGATCCCGATCTCGGCGACGAGACGCGCGATCAGTTCGTCCATTTGCCCCTCGCCAGCCCCCGCACTGTCGGCAGGTTCCTGCCATAATGCGGCGTGAGCAGGCCGAGTCAATGAATCCGCCAATTTGGTGAGCCTTCTCGGGCCGGAACGTGGCGGAGCGTGACAAAGTTGCAACGCAAATCACCACCGCTTGCCTGAGAATCCGGTGGCTTGCACCCGGTGGAAACGATCGCGGGCGCGGATTATAGAATTGGACCCGAGAGCGGCGACGAAGGAACACATCCCATGACGGCGCCTGATCGCGGCAGTGAAATTTTCGTCGGCAGGGGAGAACGTGACGAATTTCTGTCCTTGGGGTTCGCCAATCGTCACGGCCTTGTCACCGGCGCGACCGGAACCGGCAAGACGGTGACGCTGCAGGTGCTGGCCGAGGGCCTATCGCGCGCCGGCGTTGCTGTCTTCGCCGCAGACATCAAGGGCGATCTCTCGGGCATCGCCGCGCGCGGGGCGGCCAAGCCTGAGTTCGTCAAGCGTGCCAGCGACTTGGGCTTCGCTTATGCGCCGGACCAGTATCCGGTCGTATTCTGGGATCTGTTTGGGGAGAAAGGCCATCCGATCCGCGCCACCGTGTTCGAGATGGGGCCGCTTCTGGTGTCGCGGATGCTCAATCTCAACGACGTGCAGGAAGGCGTCGTCAATATTGCGTTTCGCTATGCCGACGATGATCCAGAGCTGCGGGCCGCTGGCGGGTCGGGCCTGATCGATCTGAAAGATCTGCGCGAGCTTTTATCCTATCTGGCAAAGAACTCGAGGGAGATCAGCGCCAGGTACGGCAATGTTGCGGTCAATGCCGTGGGTGCGGTGCAGCGGCAGCTTCTGGTGCTGGAAAACCAGGGAGGCACGAAATTCTTCGGCGCGCCGCAACTCGACATCGACGATCTGATAAGGACCGATGCGGGCAGCGGTCGCGGCATGATCAATGTGCTCGCGGCCGACAAGCTGATGGCAAGCCCGAGGCTCTATGCAACCTTTCTGCTGTGGCTTCTATCCGAACTGTTTGAGAAGCTGCCGGAAGTCGGCGATCCGCCCAAGCCAAAACTCGTCTTCTTCTTCGATGAGGCGCATCTTCTGTTCAATGAGGCGCCCAAGGAACTGCTTGAGAAGGTCGAGCAGGTGGTGCGTCTGATCCGATCCAAAGGCGTGGGCGTCTATTTCGTCACCCAGAACCCCGCCGACGTCCCGAACAGCGTGCTGGCCCAGCTCGGCAACCGTGTCCAACACGCCTTGCGCGCGTTCACGCCGGCCGATCAGAAGGCGGTCAAGGCCGCGGCCGACACGTTTCGCCCGAATCCAAAGCTCAATACGGCGCAGGTCATTACCCAATTGGCCAAGGGCGAAGCGCTGGTATCGTTTCTGGAAGGTTCGGGCACGCCATCGATGGTCGATCGAACCATGATCCGCCCGCCCTCGGCGCGGATCGGCCCGGTGACCGATGACGAGCGCAAAGCGGTGATCGACAAAAGCCCGTTCAAGGGCAAATACGACACCGCGGTCGATCCGAATTCAGCCTTTGAGATTTTGCGCAAGCGCTTGGCCGAAGGCGGCAGCCTGCCCGCGCCCGCCGACGGCACGCCGGGAGCGTCGGGCGACGGCGGCGCGGCGCCTGCCCAGGCGCCCGCTCATATCGGATTCTTCCATCGCGTCGGGCAATGGTTCAAGGGCCTATTCGGCATCGGCCGTCCGCGCGGCCAAACGCTCACGACCTCGCAGCAGATCGCGCGCAATGTCGCGCGCGCGGTCGTCGCCGGCGTCGCCACGCAAGTGGCCTCGGAGTTCTCCAAATCGGCTGGCAGCCGAACCGCGGGCAATATCGGCAAAGCGGTCGTGCGCGGCGCCCTCGGCGGCGTATTAAGACGGTGACATCATGACAGCCTTGCAAGCTCTGCCTGCGGTGCTCGATCGCATCGACCGCGATCTCGACGCAAGCCTCGATCGACTGTTCGCGCTATTGCGCATTCAGTCGGTATCGACCGATCCGGCTTATGCGCCGCAATGCCGCAAGGCGGCCGAACATGTCGCCAACGACCTTGCGGGCCTCGGCTTTGAGACCAGCGTGCGGCCGACCGAGGGTCATCCCGTTGTGATCGGCAAAAGTACCGAAAAGGCCGGCAACGGCGGGGCGCCACGTGTGCTGTTCTACGGTCATTACGATGTGCAGCCGGTCGATCCGCTTGATCTTTGGAAGTCGCCGCCATTCGAGCCCAGGATCGAGACCATCGAGGACGGGCGAAAGATCATTGTCGCGCGCGGCGCCTGCGACGACAAAGGCCAGGCGATGACCTTCATCGAGGCCTGCCGGGCGTTCAAAGCCGTGACCGGAAAAATCCCGCTGGACGTCACGATGATGATCGAAGGCGAGGAGGAGTGCGGCTCGAGACATCTGTTCGGCTTCGTGCGTGACAATGCGCAAGAGCTCAAGCGCGATCTGGCGCTGGTCTGCGACACCGGCATGTGGGATGCACAGACGCCCTCGATCACGACCTCGTTGCGCGGGCTCGTCTATGAAGAGGTGCGGCTCACCTGCGCCGACCGCGATCTGCATTCAGGCCTGTTCGGCGGCGCCGCGCGCAATCCGATCCATGTGCTGGCCGATATTCTCTCGGCGCTGCACAAGCCGGACGGCTCGGTCGCAATCCCGGGCTTTTATGACGGTGTGCATGAATTGCCGGATGACATCAAAGCGGACCTTTCCGGCCTCGGGCTGACGCCCGAGAAATTCCTCAAGCCGGTAGGGCTGAAGGAGCCGGCGGGCGAGCGCGGTCGCATGCTGATTGAGCAGATCGCGACGCGGCCGACGGCGGAGGTCAATGGCATTATCGGCGGCTATACGGGCGAGGGCGCCAAGACCGTGATCCCGGGCAAAGCCAGCGCCAAAGTGTCGTTCCGTCTGGTCGGCGCACAGAGCCCGGAAAAAATCCGCGCGGCGTTCCGCGATTTTGTACGCGCGCGGCTGCCGGCCGATTGCACGGTCGAATTCGGCAATTTTGGCTGCAACCCGGCTTTCGAGGTCGCCTTCGACAATCCGGCGCTGAACAAGGCACGCGCCGCGCTCGCCGAGGAGTGGGGCAGGAAGGCGGTGACAGTCGGCGCCGGCGGCTCGATCCCGATCGTTAGCGATTTCAAGACCGTTCTCGGCATGGATACGCTGTTGGTCGGCTTCGCGCTCGACGACGATCGCGTGCATTCGCCGAACGAGAAATACGATCTGCGCTGCTTCCATAAGGGCATCCGCAGCTGGGCGCGGATTATGGCGGCGCTGGCGGACTAGGTTGAACCGTCACTGCGAGCAAAGCAATCAGTCCGCGGTGCCGAGGGGGATCTGCTTGGTCGCGGTCCTCGGGCCGCGCGCTTCGCGCGGACCCTTTGGCTTCTCGCAATGAGGCTGACAGTCACTCGGTCGCTTCGGCCAGCAGGCGCGGTGTCACAAAACGCTCGAGGCGTCCGGCATGCACATGCAACTGCGGCCAGTCGTCGATCGGCAGGTCGATGACCACCAGACCCGAGGTCGGCAGGTTTTCTTTGAGTTGCTCGCGCAGATCGATATCGCCTGACGCGATCAGCTGATTGGTGAGTTCGTGAAAACTCGGATTGTGGCCGATCAGGAGCAGCGACTTTGCCGGGCGCCTCTCCTTGATGATGGCAATGAGCTGCGCGGGCGTGGCATTGTAAATGCGCTCGTCCATCACCGCCTTCGGCGCTTTGACGAATGCGGGAATGACCAGGGCCCAGGTTTCCTGCGCGCGGGCAGCGGGCGAGACCAGCGCCAAATCCGGCACAAGACGGTGGTGCGCCATATAGGCGCCGATCGCCGGCGCGTCTTTGCGACCGCGCTTGGTCAGCTTGCGGTCGCGATCACGCTGGCCCGGCTCGGCGCGCTCGGTCTTGGCGTGGCGCAACAGCATTAATCGGAGCATGCCGTTAATGTCGCCGTCCAGGCGCCACCTGTCCAGCCTGCAGCCGCGAAGTCGCAGCACTGGCCTGAACGGCCCAAATTTCCTACAAACCGCGCGGCAACAACGGCGGCGGCTCGGCCAGGAAACCACAATCGATGACCGACGACCAAACGACGGCGGCATACGGCAATACCTGGTATGCGGCGACCAAAGTCGATGCGTCGCCGCGGCCGGCGCTGGCATTCGATCTTGATGTCGAAGTCTGCATCATCGGCGGCGGGCTCGCGGGCCTGACCACGGCGCGCGAAATTGCCGGTCGCGGCTGGTCCGTTGTGCTGCTCGAAGCCGGCCGCCTTGCCGGGAGCGCGTCAGGCCGCAACACCGGTTTCGTGCTGCCAGGCTTTGGCGCCGATGCCGATAAGCTGGTGGAACGGGTCGGTTTCGAGCGCGCCAAGAGCCTGTGGGCGCTGGCGCAAGCCGGACTCGATTATGTACGCGAAATGGCAAGCAGCGCGCCCGGAATCGATCCGCAGAACGGCTGGCTCTATGTGTCAAAGACCGACAACAGCGACGATTTCGTCAACTACGTGGCCTTGCTGGGCGAGCTTGGCTGCGAGATCGAAGGCTGGTCAACTGAGCGCGTCCGCAGTGTGCTGCGCAGCGAGCGTTATTTCTATGCCATCAATTATCTGCGCGCCTTCACCATCCATCCGCTGAACTACGCGCTTGCGCTTGCCGCAGCTGCGGAGCGCGACGGCGCGCGCATTTTCGAGGATACGCCGGCGCTCTCCATCGACCCGAGCGGTGTGCGCAAACGCATCGTGACGCCGGGCGGACGGCTGCGCGCCGATCACGTCGTGTTGTGCGGCAATGTCGCGCTCAACGGGCTGATGCCGCGCGTGGCCGGAACGCTCCTGCCGGTGACGACCTATGTCATCACCACGGCGCCGCTCGGCGAGCGGCTCGCGCAAGCCGTCGGCTACGCCGGCGGCATCAGCGACAGCGATCATGCCGACAATCATTATCGTGTAGTCGGGGGTGATCGTCTGATGCTTTCGGGACGGGCCACTACGTGGCCGCGCGATCCCCGCCGTTACGTCAAAGCGCTCACCGGCGACATCAAGGTGACTTATCCGCAGCTCGGCGATGTTGCGGTCGATTATGCCTGGGCCGGCACGCTCGGTCTGACCATCCATCGCATGCCGCAGATCGGCGAACTCGGGCCGGGCGTCTGGCTGGCGAGCGGTTTTGGCGGACACGGCCTCAACACGACTGCCATGGCCGGCAATATCATCGCGCGCGCAATCGTCGACGGCGATTTGACCTGGCGGCAGTTCACGCCGTTTGAACTGGTTTGGGCGGGCGGCGTGTTCGGGCGCGCGGCCATGCAAGTGCGCGGCTTCATTAAGCGACTCAAGTCGGCGACCGCGGAACGCCGTGCCAAGGCTCGCGAGGCCGCGCGTCGCCGAGCGCTTACTCCGGCACACGAGGCTGAAACAGCGGAGCACGCAGCGCCCTGCCACCAAGAAGCCGCCGATTCGGCTGCAGCACCGGGAGATTCGGAGCAAGCCGGCGCCTGAATGCCGGTGATGCGCTTAATCCGCGTCGCCGCGCTGTGGCCTTTCTTGTGCTCCCTTTCTTGTGCTCCCTTTCTTGCGCTAGAGTGCAAGCAAGGGATGCGGGTTCGCGGACGGGGCGGGGTCAAGTGAGCATTCTTGTTCGGTGCATGCTGGTGGCGTCCGGGCTTGTCATTCCGGGCATGGCTGCGGCGGCCGATCTGCCGCAAGCGGCACCTGCGCCTGTCGCGGCGGCACCCGTGGTGCCGGATTGGATTGTCACCATCGGACTCGAGGGTCGCATCGGCCCGGCCTGGGCGGGGGCGCCCGATAATAAGCTCAGACTGGGCGGATTGCCGCTGTTCAGCGTGCGCAGATCCGGCGAGCAGCCGCCGTATTTCGGCCCGCGCGACAGTTTTGGCTTCGACGCTGTTGACGTCGGGCCGTTCAAGTTCGGGCCTGCGGTCAATGTCATCTGGGAGCGCAACGCGTCGCGCTACACCGCGCTCAACGGTCTTGGCAATGTCAACACCACAGTCCAAGCTGGCGGCTTTGCCGAATACTGGCCAATCGACTGGCTGCGGCTGCGCGGCGAACTGCGGCAAGGTTTTGGCGGCGCGGGCGGTGTCACCGGCGACGGTTTTGTCGATGCCGTCATTCCGTTCGGGCAGTTTCGCTGGTCGGCCGGACCACGCATCACCGTTGAATCCGCGCCTGCGATCAACCCGTATTTCGGCATCACGCAGGCGCAGTCGGTCGGCTCAACGGCCGCCGGGTTGCCGCCATTGCCGGTCTATCATGCTTCCGGCGGTCTTTACTCCTACGGCGTCGGCACCCAGCTCGAAGAATTTTTCGGCAATCAATGGGCGGCGCATGGCTTTGTCGAGTTCGAGCGACTCACCGATTCGGCCGCCAATTCGCCGCTCGTCACCCAGCGCGGCTCGCCGGATCAATGGACTTTTGGCCTCGGCGCGACCTATTCGTTTGCCATGCATCCGCTGTGGTGAGCGAAGTTCATTCGCTTCTGCTCCCCGCGCAGGCGTCGCGCGAGCGGGGACCCGGAAGCTGCGCCTCCGGAAAGAGCTTGATCCCGTCTGCGCGGGAATAAGCGGAAGATATTGGGACGCTCACATCTAACGCCCCTCGCGTCGCGCCATGAAGGCAAGACGCTCGAACAGGTGGACGTCCTGCTCGTTCTTGATCAGCGCGCCGTGCAGCGGTGGAATGAGCCGCTTGGGATCGCGCTCGCGTAAAATCTCCGGTGAAATATCCTCGACCATGAGCAGTTTCAGCCAGTCGAGCAGTTCGGAGGTCGAGGGTTTCTTCTTCATGCCCGGAACGTCGCGAATCCCGTAGAACAGTTTCAGCGCCTCGGCGACCAGGCGATGCTTGATGCCGGGAAAATGCACCTCGACAATGGCGCGCATGGTGTCGGGATCGGGAAAGCGGATGTAGTGAAAGAAGCAGCGGCGCAGAAAGGCGTCGGGCAATTCCTTCTCGTTGTTCGAGGTGATGACGACGATCGGGCGGCGGCGCGCACGGATGGTCTCGCCGGTCTCATAGACGAAGAACTCCATGCGATCGAGCTCCTGCAACAGATCGTTGGGGAATTCGATGTCAGCCTTGTCGATCTCGTCGATGAGCAGAACCGGACGTTCGTCGGCGACAAAGGCATCCCACAATTTGCCGCGCTTGATGTCGTTGCGAATGTCCTTGACGCGCGCGTCGCCCAATTGGCTGTCGCGCAGCCGCGTGACTGCGTCATATTCGTAGAGACCCTGCATCGCCTTGGTGGTCGACTTGATGTGCCACTCGATCAGTGGCGCGGAAAGCGCCTTGGCGATCTCGATCGCGAGCACCGTCTTGCCGGTGCCCGGCTCGCCTTTGACCAAAAGCGGCCGCTCGAGCGCGATCGCGGCATTGACCGCGACCTTCAGATCATCGGTGGCGACATAGGCGCTGGTGCCTTCAAAACGCATAAGTACCCTCTATCGTTTGTTGCACAATAAGCATTGGCTCGCGCCGCTCACAAGGCGGACATTACTTGCTGATATGCGGCCGAGGTCCCCGGCAATTTTTGCCGCGGACCGGCATAAGTGCTCCGGCGCGACTGCAGCGTTCTTGACCTAAGCAACTGAAAATGCATGGTAAATTTCATGGCACGCCGCTTGCTCCAAGAGCGGCGGGTGCGGCTGCCTGTGCCTTGGCTTGCCGCCGTCGCGTTGAGAGCGAGTTGGAGACAAGTCATGGGTATTTTCGATGCGTTGACCACCGCGGTGGCCGGTCTACAGGCTCAGTCGTTTGCGCTGCAGAACATTTCCGGCAATATCGCCAACTCCCAGACCACCGGCTACAAAGAGACCAACACGGCGTTTCAGGATCTGGTCTCGCAGGCGGCGCTGAACCAGCAGAGCCCGGACGGCGTGACCGCAAGTTCGGTCGCGACCAATACGGTGCAAGGGTCGATCACCAGCACCCAGGTCTCGACCGATATGGCGATCAACGGCAACGGCTTCTTCGTGGTTGCCAAGCCGACCGGCTTTGTCGACAACCAGCCGACCTTCTCCGGCATCAACGACTACACGCGTGCCGGCGATTTCACGATGAACAGCAACGGTAACCTGGTCAACAGCGCCGGCTATTATCTGATGGGCATTCCGGTCGACGCAACCACTGGAAACCCGCTCGGCAGCGTGCCGCAGGTTCTGCAGTTCAACAACAATTTCATTCCGGCGGTGGCGACGACGTCGATCAATTACCAGGCCAACTTGCCGGCAACGCCCAAATCCGGCGTCATCAATCCGGCCAACTTCGAGGCCAATCCCATCGCCGGCGCGCCGGCCAATGCGGAAATCCAAGGCAGCGGCGCGAGCCTCAAAGCGGACGCTCCGGCAACCGGCACCGGTACGGTCGGCTCGCTCACGAGCGCAACGCTGCTCTCCAGTCTCGGTATCCTTCAGGGCGATACCATTTCGGTCAGCGACGGCACCAACACGACGACATATACCGTACCTGCGCCTTCAGGCGGTCCGCCGCCGACCTCGCCCAACATCGGCGATCTGATGACTGCCATCAACGGCGGTTCAGCCGCAGCCTCCGCTTCGCTGTCGAATGGCAATCTCGTCATCAAAGGCACCAATGACGTCGACACCATCTCCATCAGTTCGACTTCGACCACGAACGGGGCCGGAGCGGACGCAACAGATCTCGGCTTCGGCAGCGGCAACACGTCATTCAAGCCGGTAAACCTTCTCACCCAGAATGCGGTATCGCAGGGTCAGACCCTGACCATCACGGTGCCCATCGGCGGCACCAATACCCAGGTGATCACCTTTGGTACCGGAGCGGGTCAGGTTGCCACGCTCGCCCAACTGCAAACTGCGCTCAACAACGCGGCGGCCGCCAGTGGCAATCTCTACACCGCGACGGTGGACGCCACCGGCAATATCACAATCACTGCGACCAGCTCCTCGAACAGCATTCAAATCGGTGGTAGCGTTTCGACTTCGAAATTCGGGCTCACGAATTTGACGGCGCTGCCGGCCAACGGGACCGTGATCGCCAATGACGTCTCCACGTTCGATTCTGAATCGGTCGACGGCGGCTCGATCACCGCCTACGACTCGGTGGGCAATCCGGTCAATGTGCAGTTCCGGTGGGCCCAAATATCGAGCTCGTCGAGCGGCAGCACCTGGCAATTATTCTATCAGAGCAATTCGGCGGCGACCGGCACCAATTCGGCCTGGACCAATGTCGGCACGACCTTCTCCTTCAATTCGAGTGGTGAAATGTCGCCGCAGATTACGAGCCTCACCATTCCGGGGCTGACGGTAAACGGCGACAATCTGGGCAATGTGCAGTTGCAGATCGGCACGGATGGTCTGACACAGTTCGCCAGCACCAGCGGTTCGGTGCAGGTCAATAACCTGCAGCAGAACGGCTATGCCGCGGGCTCGCTGCAATCGGTCTCGGTCGACAGCCAGAATCGCGTGGTCGGCAATTTCACCAACGGCAAAACCATACCACTCGCCGAGGTCACGCTGGCGTCGTTCAACGGCGCCGATGCCTTGCAGGCGCTCAACGGCGGCGCCTATGCGGCGACGCCGGAATCAGGCCCGCCAAACTACTCGGCAACCGGCAGCATCGAAGGCAGCTCGCTGGAATCGTCGAATGTCGACATCGCCACGCAGTTCAGCCAGCTCATCGTGGCGCAGCAGGCTTATTCGGCGAATGCCCGCGTCATGACGACGTCCAACCAGATGATCCAGAGCTTGCTCACGGTCATCCAGTAATGAGGAGGCTTGCCGCTGTCGCGGCAGCGGCAAGCCGCATGGATTGCCGCAGCCATAGGCGTTAGTTATGGGCGTTAATCAGGCGCTGTCAGCCGCATTGGCGGGCATCAACGTCACGCAGCAAGGCCTGTCGGTCATCGCTGGCAATGTCGCCAATGCGAACACGCCCGGCTATGTCGAGGAGAGCCTCAAGCAAGCCGAACTGGGCACCGCCGGCAATACCGGAACCAGCGTCGACACGACCGGCATCAACCGCAACCTCAACACCTTGTTACAAGGCCAGTTGTGGACCGAGACGTCGGGCGGCTCCTATGCCGACACGGTCGCGCAGCTTTATCAGCAATTGCAGGCGATTTACGGCGCGCCGGGCAGTTCGACCTCGTTCGACGCGAATTTCAACAACTTCACGACGGCGCTGCAGTCGCTGTCGACAAGCCCGAGCTCGTATTCCAATCAAACGGCTGTCATCAGCGCGGCACAGGCACTGGCACAAAATCTCAACGCGATGACATCCGGCATCCAGCAGCTGCGCACGCAAGCTGAGGCGGGCATCGCCAGCGACGTGCAGACCGCCAACGGCCTATTGCAGGAAATCGCGCAAATCAACGGCAGACTCGAGGGTACAGGCTCCAATCCCGACAGCACGGCGGCTTCGCTTGAGGATCAGCGCGACCAGGACATTACGCAGCTCACCCAGTTGATGAATGTCAATGTGGTGCATGACCAGAACAATCAGATTTCGATATTTACCAGCACCGGACTGCAACTCGTCAGCAATAATCAAGCCTCACAGATATCGTTCGACAATGCCGGCACCCTGTCGGCGACGTCGCTATGGAGCGCCAATCCGAGTCAGGATGGCGCCGGCACGATCACGTTGACGTCGCCGAGCGGTGCCACCACCGACATGATCGCCGATGGCGCCATTCAGTCGGGCCGGATCGGCGCCTATCTGCAGATGCGCGATACCATCTTGCCGCAGGCGCAGGCGCAGCTCGACGACTTCGCCAATCAGATGTCGCAGGCGCTGTCGAATAAGACCGTGAACGGTACCCCATCGACCGCGCCTGGAGGCCTGACCGGGTTTAGCGTCGATATCGGCGGCCTATCGCCCGGCAATACGGTTCAGTTCAGCTATAGCGACAGCGGCAATGTGCAGCACACGATCACGGTCGTGGATATCCCGCCCGGGACCTCGCTGCCACAGCAAAAGTCGGCATCCAATCCGGACAATACAATCATCGGCATCGATTTTTCCGGCGGCGTGAATTCGGTAGTATCGCAGCTGAACCTCGCATTCGGCTCGAATCTGCAATTCGCCAATACCGGCGGCACGACACTGCAGGTGGTCAATGCCAATGGCAGCGGCAACGTCGTCAATTCGCTGTCGGCGACAGCCACGGTGACATCGCTTACCAGCGGCAGCCCGCAGTTCCAGTTGTTCGTGGATGGCAGTCAGCCGATCACCGGCGCGCTAACCGCAACCGGCACGCAGACCACTGGGCTCGCGGGCCGCATCAGCGTCAACAGCGCGGTCGTCAATGCGCCCGGCAGCCTCGTCGCCTATGCGGCGAATACGCCCGCCGGCGACGCGACGCGCCCGAATTTCATGCTGAGCCAAATGACCACCGCGGCGCTGAGCTTCTCGCCGACAACAGGCATCGGCTCAGCGCAATCGCCTTATAGCGGCACACTCGGGCAATATCTGAGCCAGGTCGTTACCGTGCAGGCGCAAGCCGCGAATGCGGCGACCAATCTGCAGCAGGGGCAGGACACGGTCGTCACCGCCTTGCAGCAGCGCTTCAACGAACAGTCGGGTGTCAATATCGATACCGAAATGTCGAACCTGATCGCGCTGCAAAACGCTTATGCGGCCAATGCCCGCGTGATGTCGACGGTTCAGAGCATGATGCAGACGCTGCTGCAGATAGGCTGATAGGCTTGCCATGAGCATTACCGGACCCGGCTCGGTGACTGCGGCCACAATCATGGCGCAGACCAATATGATGAACGAGCTCAATACGCTCGCCGAACAGCTCGGCACCGGCAAGGCGGCCCAGACCTATTCCGGGCTGCAGTCGCAAGCCGGCCTGTCGGTTGCACTTAACGCACAGCTCGCGGCCATCGACGGCTATAGCGCGACGACCACGACCGTCAGCACGACGCTGAACGTCGCCCAGACGGTGCTCAGTCAGATTGCGAATGCGAGCGGCACGGTGCAGTCATTGATCGCCGACCCGCCGGGCTTTTCGCTCAACTCCAGCGGCCAGACACAGACCCAATCGACTGTGGAAAGCTATCTCGATCAGATCCTGTCGCTGCTCAACACGCAGGTCGGCAGCAACTACATCTTCTCGGGCAGCGGGGTGAATCAGCAATCGGTGGTGAACGCCAGCACCCTGCTCAACGGCACCGGCGCACAGGCCGGCCTGATGCAGCTCATCTCGGAGCGCGAGCAGGCCGATCTCGGGACGGCCGGAATGGGCCGCCTGAGCACGTCGACGTCGGGCGCCACCGTGACACTCAGCCAGGATGGCACGCCGTTCGGCTTTCAGCTCACCGGCGTCAGTTCGGGCTTGTCGGGCGCGGTCGTCAGCGGCCCATCCGGCTCGCCGCCCTCGATCTCGGTCGCGCTTGGCTCGAATCCGAATGACGGCGAGACGATCAACTTTCAGCTCACGCTACCCGACGGCACCACCCAGAATATTGCGCTGCAGGCGACCTCGTCGTCGACGCCGGGGACGGATCAGTTCAGCATCGGTGCGACACCGGCTGCGACGGCGGCCAATTTGCAGAATGCGCTCACTGGCGCCATTGCCAATCTGGCGCAGACGGCGCTGCCGGCGGCCTCGGCGATCGAAGCCGGCAATAATTTCTTTTCGGATCCGCCGCAGATCGTCGTCCCCGGCGCCGGCAACAATTATGCCGCGGCGACGTCGCTGACCAACGGCACATCGGCCAATACCGTGATCTGGTATACCGGCGAGAACGGCACGACGCCGGCGCGGCAGACGCAGGCGGCCCAGATCGGTCCCGGGCTGACCGTTGACTATGGCATGCGTGCCAACGAGCAGGCGATGACGACTCTGGTCAAGAACATCGCGGTGCTTGCGGCGACGACCTACTCGTCCAGCAATTCCAACGCCAAAGCGAGTTACCAGGCGCTGACCGCGAAGGTCTACGCCAATCTGACGCCGTCGTCGGGTTCGCAATCGATCAACGACATGCAATCTGATCTCGCCGATGCGCAGAAGAAAGTAAGCAATGCCACCACGCTCAATACGCAAACGCAGACCACGCTGAGCAACATCTTGGATAATGTGGACGGTATCAACCAGACCCAGATCGGCGAGCAGATCCTGACCCTGCAGAACAGCCTCTCGGCGTCGATGTCGGTGACAGCGCGGCTGGCACAGCTCAGCCTGGTCAACTATCTCGCGCCGGTTGCGGGATAGACAATAGCGAGAAGTCAGTTGGGCGAATAACGAATGGTGAATAGCAAATAGCAAATGGGGCGAACATAAGTCGCTATTCGCCATCCGGTTCTTCCATTCTGACAAAGATCGCATCGGCGGCACAGGTGGCATTGCGGCCGAAATTGTCGGTGTATCGCGTATCGACCAGATAATCGCCCGGATGCGCGCCGACAAAGCCGCGCAGCGCTTCGCGCTTGATGTCGCTGTCCTCGACGATCAGATAATCACCGGGCTCAAGAAAAGTGTGGAAGTGCTCAATCACGCCGGCCACGTTATGATGCGCATCCTCGATCACGAGCCAAGGATGCGGCGCCGCCTGCAGGAGGCCGGGCTCGAACAGGCGCGCCGGGTCGGCGCAGTCGCCCTGATGGAACGTGACGTGCGGATGCGCCGCTTCGGCGCGGACCCGATCGACCGAATGGACATGCCCGTCTATGCCGTTCATGACGAGATGGTCGGCGAACCACAGCGCGCTCGCACCGAGGCCGGACCCGATCTCGATGATGGTGTGCGGGCGCAGCTCGCCAATCAGCATCGGATACATCGCGAAATCGAAAACATTCTTCATCAGCGGTATGCCGCGCCAGCGCATGAGTGACGGTGCGCCCTGGCACGTGAGCAGCACGTCGGCGCCGAACTCGGTGCCAAAGCGCGGGTGATAATGCGTGCCAGACTGCTCGCGCCGCGCATAATCGACGAAACGACCCTGCCGCCAACGATCGAGAAACTGCCGCAGGCGGTGCAGGTCCCATTGCAGACCGCCGAATTGCGCCGGCGCGCGGATGACCCTTTCGCGCACGCTGTCTTCCCAGGCGCGGGTCGGATCAAACTGAATCAGTTGACCGAGTACGCGGGTGAACCAGCTGTCGAAAACGCTGTGCAAGCCATTTTGATCGCGCTCGATCTTGGCGCGCATTTCACCGATGTAGCGGAGCGCGGCGGCTTTGAGCTCGTCGCCCGAAATCAGCTCAGCGAAGTCGCCCGCAATCTCGGCCATGAAGCCCGTCCCGCGCCCGGCCCTGCTTAGCGCGGCAAGCTCTAGAGTATTACGGTAAACAAAATCCTGACGGCGGCGCGGTTGGGAACCAAGTGTTAACCCTTCGAACCTAGCCTGATCGTCAACATCCCGTTGAAACTTCGGATTCTGGCTGGCTTGATCTTCTGGGGGGCGGCATGTGTGGCATAGCGGTTGCCATCGATTGGGATGGCGCCGAGGCGGCGGTCCGTACTCTGATCGGTGGTATGTTGCACCGGGGCGACGTGACCGATCCGCTGGTTCGCATCGGCAACAATACCGCGATGTGCACGCGGCGCTTGCGCATTGTCGATCCAGCCAATGGCACGCAGCCCAAGGCCTCGTTCGACGAACGCTATCTCGTCGCGTTCAATGGCGAAATCTACAATCACGTCGATTTGCGTCGGGAGCTGGAGGCGCTAGGCGTTGCTTTTCACACCGGTTGCGACACCGAAGTGGTCGCCAACGCGCTGCGTATGTGGGGGCCTGCCGGCATCAAGCGCCTGTCCGGGATGTATGCCTTCGTTGCGATCGACGCCGCCACAGGCGAGTTTCTGGCTGCACGCGACCCCTTCGGCGTGAAGCCGCTTTATCTGGTCCGATCGCAAAAAGGCTTTTTGTTTAGCTCGGAGATCAGGCCGCTCTTGCAGGCGACGCAGAGTGGCGATGTCCTGCTGCTGCCGCCGGGCTCCATGCTGACCCGCGATTTCTGCGGCCGCCATTACGCTCTGCCGGTGTCAACCGATGCGAATGCCGGGTCGCCGGTCGAGCTCGATCGCGTTCTGTCGCAGGCGGTGCGCATGCGCGTGCCGCCGAACCTCCCGGTCGCGGCGCTGTTCTCAGGCGGCATCGACAGCACGCTGATCGTGCACTATGCGCGGCGAACCTGCCCCGATATGCCCGGCTATATCGCTGTGGGGCGCAAGTCGCCCGACTATCTTTACGCCAAATATTATGCCGAGGAGACCCGGTTCGATCTGCGCGAAGTGGAGATTGAGATCCACAGCGCCAAGACGCTGCCGCTTGTTGCGAGAGTTGTCGACACCGTGGAGACGTTCGAACCCGCCGTGATCCGGCCGAGCCTCCACACTTATCTGCTGTCACGGCGCATTCATCAGGACGGCTTCCGCGTCGCCCTTTGCGGCGAGGGCGCGGACGAATTGTTCGCAGGCTATACGCCGCTCGAACTGGCGTTCGTGCGATCCGATGGCTCGGGTCGGCACATGCAGCAGCAATGCCTCGCCATGATGCATCGCGCCAACCTGCAGCGGGTCGACCGCTGCTCGATGCGATTTCAGCTCGAGATTCGCGAGCCATTTCTCGATCAGACGATCGTCGAACATGCGAGCGCGCTCAACACAGCGGCTTTGGTGACGCGCGCGGGCAATGCGCTGATCGGCAAGGCGCCGCTGCGCGCGCTGTACGATCTTTATCCGTCCGAGTTGCCGATCTGCATTCGCGACCGGCAAAAGATGCTGTTCAACGAAGGCGCCGACGGAGACGTTGCGGATTCGGGGTGGCTCGATCTGTTCGAGGATGCACTGTCGGACGCCGATCTTCGCGACGGGCAGCGCGAATTTTCCGCTTTCGCAATCGCCACGAAAGAGGAGCTCTTCTATATGCGATCGCTGGCCTCACGGATGGACGTCAATCGGATCCCGCATCTGCGCGGCCGGCTGCGCCTGGAAATGCCGCGGGCGGCGTGAGGGAACTCGTTACACAAGCTAGGCTCAGCCCGCCGCCAAGCGGCCGACCTTTCGCCCGGCCCGAAGACAAGCTCCTCGGCCGGCACGGCTCGCGCCTTCGAGGCGCACCCTGGCGCGCATCCAGGGGTGAGGAATTACGGCACCGCGTCCGGCGCCTTACGATTTGCTGCGCAGACCGGCGGCAAGGCCGCGATTGATCTTGATGATCGAGGTGAGATGCTGCGGCTTCGGCTTGGTCATCAGCGAGAACGTCTCAGCCATGATATAGACGCCGAGCCGTCTGATGTTTTCACGAACCTTGGCCGGCAATTTGTTGCTCTCGCTCGTCACCGCGTCGAGAAAGATCGTCCATAGCCGCCGATTGAACAGGAGCGCGTCCTCGAGCCCGGGCGGCTTTTTGTCGTTCCAGCTGTCGTAAACGGCCTGCAATTTCGCTGCGGCTTGCAGCAGCAGGTTCGCCTCAAGCTCACGGGGAGATGCCGTCTCCACGGCCGTCTTCGCGTAGGCCTTGGTGGCGTGGTGCATTTTTAGATTTTCCCTTTCGTAGGCAATCAGCTTGCGCGCTTCCTTTAAGGCTTTATAGGGATTGCCTGTTAAGATTTGGTTGTTGATGCTTTCGATATAGGGCTTGGCGCCCGGCGCGGCTTTTACGAAATCGCGCGCCAATCGAAAATACAGCGCGTGGTGGTCCTTCGGCCGCTTGGCTGCATAGATGAACTGCACGGCGAGATAGATGAGCTTGGCCATCGTGTCGGCTTCGCTCAAGGTCATGATTTCCTTTTCGCGCAGAATCGGCACCGAACCTTCGATCAACAGCCGCGTGCGCGGGCCGGCATTGGTAATGACACAGTCGCCGAGCAGGACGCGTTCGTCGGGCTTGAGTTCGATCTTCAGCGGCAAGGTCAGATTCCTCGACGTCCCGCAGAGCCCGATCCGGAAAACTCCGAATCGGCTTTCCGAAAAAATCATGCTCCATTGAAGAAAAAAGCGGCGCGGCTTGCGCCACGCCGCCTGACGCGAAGCCGCACCGACTTAGCCGAACAGTTTAAGCACCGACTGGTTTGCTTCATTGGCGATGGATAGCGCGGAGATTTCCAGCTGCTGCTGGGTCTGCTCGGTGAGCAGATCGGCGCTCTCCTGGTTCTGGTCGGCCACGACCAGATTGGTGGCGCCGGTCTGCAGCGTGTTGATCAGCGCCGTTTCGAATGTCTGTCGGGTCGTGATGGTCGACGCATTGGTACCAAACGTCTCGGCCTGGCTCTGCACGGTCGCAAGCGCGGCGTTGATCGAGGCGATCAGGCTGGCCAGTTTTGTGTCCGACTGAAACGAGGCCGCGGCCGAGCCGGATGCCGCCGACAGGCCAAGGCCCGCGGCATTGAAGGTCACGCCGGTAATCGTCAGCGCGCTGGTGCCGGTCGGGTTGAAGTCGATTGTCAGGCTGTCGCCGGCGAGCAGGTTGATGCCGTTGTAGCTCGCGTCCGCGGCGAGCTGATTGATCTGCGTGAGCAGGCTGTTGAAGTTACCTTGGAGCGTCTGGCGTGTGGCGCTCGATCCGATGGCGACGTTGTTGGTCGTGGAGTCGGTTGTCAGCCCGAGCGCCACCGAGGTGGCATTGGCCGAAACGGTGAAGCCGATCGGTGGCTCGTTAGAGGTCAGGATCAGGTGGCCGGAGCCGTCATCGGTCGCGCTCACCACCCCGCCGCTGCCGAGCCCGGTGGTGCTGTTGATGGCGTTTTCAATCGTGCTCAGCGAAGCGCTGGCGGCAATGGTGACGTTGTAGGTCGACGAACCGACGTCGATGGTGAGCGTGCCGGCGGCGAGCGAGGGATTGGCGGTATTGCTCAGGCTAGTTGAGCCGGTCGTGGTGGCCGCCACTGTCCAGTTCGAGGACTGCGCCTGCTGCACGGTCGACAGCGCCTGCTGCAGCAGGCTGGTCAGGCCGTTCAAGCCGTCGGTCGCCGCCGCAATGGTTTGCGAGCCCTGGCCGATCTGGTCAAGCAGCGCGCTCAACGAATTGGCGGTCTGGGTCAAATTCTGCGACGTGAAATAAGAACTTGGATTATCGGCGGCGGAATTGACCTTCTTCCCGGTGGCGAGCGCCTCCTGGGTGGTGGTCAAGTCGGCGGAGGTTTGCTGCAGCGACAGCAGATTCTGCCGAATCCCCGCGGTTAAGGTGACATCAGACATAGTGATACCTTCCGATCAAATGCCTTGCCTTTAAGGATTCGTACAGGACGTTTGTTAACATTCCATTATCGATACTTGTTAACCAAAGGGCCCGTCCTGGGGTCCGGTGCAACAGGTGAACTGGCTGATAACAAAAAAGAAATGGCAAATGCGGATCGACGGAAATGGGTGTCGATCGCTTCCCGCCCAAAAAGAAAAGCGGCGGAGCTTGCGCCCCGCCGCCCTTACCAAAGGCCTGTACCGGAGTGGACTTAGCCGAACAGCTTGAGCACCGACTGGTTCGCCTCATTGGCGATGGACAGCGCGGAGATTTCGAGCTGCTGCTGGGTCTGCTCGGTGAGCAGGTTGGCGCTTTCCACGTTCTGGTCGGCGACGACCAGGTTGGCGGCGCCGGTCTGCAGCGTGTTGATCAGCGCGTTTTCGAAGCTCTGCCGGGTGGTGATCGTCGACGCGTTGGTGCCGAACGTCTCGGCCTGGGTCTGCACGGTCGAGAGCGCGGTATTGATCGAGGTCACCAGGCCAGAAAGCACGCTGTCCGATTGGAACGAGGTGGCGCCCGAGCCGGACACCGCGGCCAGACCAAGGCCGGAGGCATTGAAGGTCACGCCGGCGATGGTCAGCGCGCTGGTTCCGGCCGGGTTGAAGTCGATCGTCAGGCTGTCGCCGTTGAGGAGGTTCACACCGTTGTAGCCGGAGTCGGTGGAGAGCTGCGTGATCTGCGTGAGCAGCGTATTGAAGTTGCTCTGCAGCGTCGTGCGCGTCGAGCTCGAGCCGATCGCGACGTTGTTGGTGGTGGAGTTGGTGGTCACGCCGAGCGCCGCGGAGGTGGCGTTAGCGACAACCGTGAAGCCGATCGGCGCATTGTTGGAGGTCAGGATCAGGTGGCCCGAGCCGTCGTCGGTCGCGGTCACCGAGCCCGCGCTGCCCAGCCCGGTCGTGCTGTTGATGGCCGTCTCGATCTGGCCCAGCGTGGCGCTGGCGGCGATCGAGACGTTGTAGGTCGAGGAGCCGACGTCGATGGTCAGCGTGCCGGCGGCGAGCGAGGTATTGGCGCTCGAGCTCAGGCTGACGTTGCCGGTCGTGGAGGCGGCAACCGTCCAGTTCGAGGATTGCGCCTGTTGCACGGTGGACAGCGCCTGCTGCAGCAGGCTGGTGAGGCCGTTCAGGCCGTCGGTTGCCGCATTAATGGTCTGCGAGCCCTGGCCGATCTGATCGAGCAGGTTGCTGAGATTATTAGCGGTCTGGGTCAGGTTCTGTGACGTGAAGTAAGAGCTCGGATTGTCAGAAGCGGAGTTGACCTTCTTGCCGGTCGCAAGCGCCTCCTGGGTGGAGGTCAAGTCGGCGGACGTCGTCTGCAGCGCAAGCAGGTTCGCCCGGATACCCGCGGTTAAGGTGACATTAGACATAGCGTTACCCTTCTGGTTACAGGCCGTACTGGCGCGTACTGGCGCTACTTCCTGTAGGCGCGAGTACGTTGTCCGATCGGACTGATCGGTCGCCGAAGGTTTGCCGCAATTCGCTTAAAGACGCGTAAAGCGCCTTTTTGCTCGGGCCCAATTTCGCGATGCAACTTAAGTATTTAAAGCGGGTTACAAGCTTGGCAAAAATGCCGTGGTTGCCGCACTTTTATCGGCATTTTCCGGAGCGAGTCATTGCTCCTTCACCACGGTCGTTGGCGATTGATTAACCATAATGCATGACTGTGCCCTCCAGATCGGCGAGCTTCCCGGCAAATCCGCAGAGAAGAATAAAGGTCGTCGAAACCGTGCAGCCAGAAAGAACGGGCGCGACCGGCGCCGCTCATATGCCCCACCATGCCCCCCCGACCGCCCCGGCCGCGCCGCGCGTCAATCTTGTCATCGCCACGCCTTGCTTCGGCGGCCAGATTTCCGCGCTCTATGCGGCCTCGCTGCTCAAGCTGCAAAAACGCGTCCGATGTTACAGCGACTTCAATCTGAAGTTTCTGTTCAAGGATGGTGATGCGCTGATCACCCGGGCGCGCGCGAGCCTGGTCGCGCAGTTCCTCGATGATCCGTGCGCGACCCACTTGCTGTTTATCGATGCCGATGTCGGCTTCGAGCCGGAGCAGGTGCTGCGCCTGATCGAATGCGGTGCCGACATGTGCGCCGCGGTCTATCCGATCAAGCGGATCGACTGGGCCAGGGTCAAAAGCGCGATCGCGGCCGATCGCGATCCGGCGGCGGCCGCTTTGAATTATGTCTTTGAAGTGGACGATCCCGATGCCGTGACGACGCGTGCAGGCTTTATCAAAGTCCGCTATGCCGGCACCGGTTTTCTCATGGTTCGGCGTGAGGCGCTGCAACGCATGTGCGCCCACTATGCGGGACTACGCTTCAAGCGTGACCATTCGCTTGATGCGGCGCAGGCGAGCGACAATCGTTTTGCGCTGTTCGAATGCATGATTGCCGAAGACGGCACCTATCTCAGTGAGGATTTTGCCTTCTGCAAGCGCTGGCTCGATATTGGCGGCGAGATCTGGGCCGATCTCAACAGCAAGCTGCAGCATGTCGGGCCAATGACGTTTTGCGGCGATCTGTCGTCGCAATTCGTATCACCGTCGGTGGAGGCCTGATCAGGCCAATAGATTGACGAGACTGCCGCTCACGCCGGACTCGGCGAGCATGGAGGCGGCGCTGCCCGCGTTCAGTGCAAAAGCTGAGGGGACGGCCGCGCCGCTCTTGGACGAGCTGCTGGCGCTGCTTTTGGACGTGCTGCTGGCCGTTTTGGTGCTTGCGGGCGCAGTCGTGCCCGGTGTCGGCTTAAAGCTCTGGTGCCCGACGCCGAAGCCGATGTTTCTGGCGAAGACACCGCCGACCGTGATGATATCTTTCTCGTTCTTGCTGGTGAAAACCAGATTGCCCTTGCTGTTGATGGATGCCGTCACCTGCGCGTTGGTCGGCAGACCGATATTGATCGCGTTGATCAAGTCGCCCACCGTGTCGCTGCCGGTCGAACTGTAAGTCGTCGTATTGCCGCCGGCACTGACATAGATCGTGCCGCCGTTGACAAATCCAAGGCTCGCCAGCGGCGTTGTCGCCGTGACCTGTACCGTTCCGGTCGCGGTGGCCGGGGCCGGACCTTTGGGTTGGGTCGCCGAGGAAGAGTTCTTGAGCAGACTCTCTATTCCTGCTTTGAGCTGGGAATTGACGCGGTCCAGGGCGGTGCCGTTGGCGATCGCAGCCAGGCCTTTGCCGAGATTGCTTTCGGCCGTGCCAATGGCGCTGATCAGCGAATCTGTTGCCGCCACGGATGAGTTCCAGGTTTGCGCCTGACCCCAGGAGCTGATGGCGCCCTGTAGGAACGAGGAAATGCCGCTGACGCTCACGACTGCCTTGCCGAAGCTGTTCCCTGCAATCGCCAAGTGATGCCCCCGGCGCGGTTAATATTCGGTATTCGTCCGCGCGGTTACGGTTGATTAACCATCTTGTCCGACGGTGGCTTCGGGGCAGCGCGATTACGGTTCGGCGGATCAACGCTTCCGAAGCATTAGCCGCGTTGCTGCGTTCGGCCGCGTGCCTTCCGGTGACGCCAAGCAATGAGCCATCCCGCAAAGCTGCCGCGCTCGCAAACGACAGATTCGATTCATCAAGCCCTGACGCTGCATCGGCAGGGACGCCTCGAAGAAGCCGGGCGGATCTATCAGGCCGTGCTCGCGCTTGATCCGCGCAATTTCGAAGCGCTGCACCTAAGCGGCGTGCTGCGGCATCAGCAGGGCCGCTCCGTCGAGGCGCTGCGCCTGGTCGAAGCCGCGCTCAAGGCCCAGCCGGGATCGGCCGATGCGCTGACCAATTACGGCGTCATCCTCGACGCGCTCGCGCGCCATGAGGAGGCGCTCGCCGCCTTCGACACGCTGTTGGCGGTGCGCGGCAAGGACGCAACCACGCACTACAATCGCGGCAATGCGTTGAAGAATCTCGGTCGCCATGCCGAAGCGCTCTCCAGTTACGGACGAGCGCTTGCGCTCGCGCCCGACCATGTCGATGCGCTGTATAATCGCGGCAACACGCTGTCCGCGCTGGGGCGGTACGAGCAGGCGCTTAAGGATTATGATCAGGTGCTGAAGCTGCGGCCGCGTCACGTGCGGGCGCACAACCGCCGCGGCAACACGCTGGCGGCGCTCGACCGCCACGACGAGGCGCTCGGCGCTTACGACGCAGGCCTGGCCATCGCGCCGACCGATACCGAGCTGCTCAGCAATCGCAGCGTGACACTCCTGAAACTGGGCCGTGCCGGCGAAGCACTGGAAAGCTGCGATCGCGCGCTCACGCTCAAACCGGACTATGCGGACGCGCTTTACAATCGCGGCAACGTGTTGATGGTGCAGATGCGGTTGGAGGAGGCGAGGGCAAGCTATCAAGCCGCGCTCGCAATCGAACCGCAGCGCATTGATGCACTCAACAATCTTGGCCTCACGCTGTTCATCCTGAAACGGCACGGCGAGGCCCTCTCATATTATGATCGCGTTCTCGCCCTTAATCCGCATCATGTGCCTGCCCTGCACAACAGGGCCAATGCGCTGGCTGGCCTGAAATCTTACAGCGAGGCGCTTGCCGCTTGCGAGAAAGTGCTGGCGATCGATCCCGACCATATTGACACGCTCAATACGCGCGGCGTCGTTCTCGGCAGGCTCGAGCGCTATCAGGAGGCTCTCGAGAGCTATGACAAAGCACTTTCGCTGGCGCTCGACCGTGCAGACATCCAGACCAACCGCGGCACGGCACTGCTTGAGCTCGAACGCTTCGATGAAGCATTGACAAGTTTCGAAAGCGTGCTCGCCCGCGATCCGGATAATGTCGGCGCTTTGACCAATTGCGGCAATGCGCTGATCAAGCTCAAGCGCTACGCCGAGGCGCTGTCAAAATACGACAAGGCGGTGGAGCTCGATCCCGATCGCGCCGTTGCCTGGACCGACCGCGGCGTCGCTTTGACGCTCTTGAATCGGCAAGAGGAAGCTTTGGTCTGTCACCAGACGGCGCTCCGCCTCGATCCGGAGCTCGTCTGCGCCCATGTCAATTACGGCAATACCCTCGGCACGATGTTGCGGCTGCAAGAGGCGCTGGTCAGCTATGACAAGGCGCTTGCATGCGAGCCGGACCATGTCGAAGCCAATTTCAACGCCGCCGTCGCGCGGCTTTGCATGGGCAATTTCCGCGAAGGCTGGAAGCAGTACGAATACCGCTGGCGCAGGAAAGGCGTCACTTGGCGGCCATGGGAGTTGAAGCAGCCGGTGTGGCGCGGGACGGAGGACCCGCGCGGCAAGACGATGCTGCTGCTTGCGGAACAGGGCTTGGGCGACACGATCAACTTCATGCGCTACGCGCCGCTGGTCGCCGAGCGTGGCGCCAAGGTCATCCTCGGCGTGCAGAAGCCGCTGAAGGAGATCGCCTCAACCGTCCCCGGCGTGTCGCATGTCGTTACCGACCGCGAACCCCTGCCGGATTTCGACCTGTGTTGCCCGCTGCTCAGCTTGCCCCTGGCCTTTGCGACCGAGCTGGCGACCATACCGGCCAATATTCCCTATTTGCGGCCATACCGCGGGCGGATTGACCGATGGAGTGAGCGACTGCCGCAAAGCGGCAGGATGCGCGTGGGTATCGTATGGGCCGGCAACAGCATGCATTTGAACGATCGCAACCGTTCGATTGCGCTGGAACGCTTCGCCTCGCTGCTCACCGTACCGGACGTCGACTTCATCAGCGTACAAAAGGAGGTCGGCGAAGCCCAGGCGGCGCTGCTCGCTGACTGTGGCGTGGTGCAGCTCGGTCAGCTGTTTGAGGATTTTGCCGACACCGCCGCCGTGATCGCGATGCTTGATCTGTTGGTCACCGTCGATACGTCGGTCGCGCATCTGGCCGGCGCACTGGGCAAGCCGGTTGCGCTGCTGGTGCCGTTCGCGCCGGATTGGCGCTGGCTGCTGCATCGCACCGACAGTCCTTGGTATCCGACCATGCGGCTGTTTCGGCAGCCGGCGATCGGCGATTGGGATGCGCCGCTGCGGCAATTGCGTCAGGAGCTGGCCGACGCGGCCCGCCGGCCGAGCCGAGGATGAGCATCGCGCAGGCTTTCGCCTCTTATCAGCAAGGCAAACTTGCAGACGCCGAAGCGGTCTGCACGCGCATCCTCGCCGCCGCGCCGGGGGACTTCGATGCGCTGCATTTGCTCGGATTGTTACGTCATCAGCAGATGCGGGACGCAGAGGCGCTGGAGCTGATCGGCGCGGTGCTCAAACGGGCGCCGCGTTCGCCCGAAGTGCTCAACAATTACGGGCTGATTCTCGCCGCGCTGGCGCGCCATGAAGAGGCCCTTGCGCATTTCGACAGGGCGCTCGCCATCAGCGCGGGATATCTTCATGCGCTCAAAAATCGCGCCCGTGCGCTGAAGGCTCTCTCACGCCACGAGCAGGCGCTCGCGGCCCACGAAGCCGTCCTGGCTGCCAAGCCCGATGAGCTCGATGCTCTGAACGAATGCGGCGGCCTCCATCTTCGCCTGGGACGTCCCGCTGCGGCGATCGCCTGTTACGACAGGGCGCTCGCAATTGCACCCCGGCTCGTTCAGTTGCACATCAACAGAGCCACTGCGCTGGCGGCGGCGCGCCGGTTTGACGATGCTTTGCATGGCTTGGCTAGCGCCATTGCCATTCAGCCGGATTGCGCCGAAGCGCATTATCGCGCCTCACTCATTCACCTGCGGCGCGGCGACTTCAAGCACGGCTGGCGCGGCTTCGCATGGCGCTTGCGGACCGAACGCGCGCCGAAAATGCGGCAAGTGGCGGCGCCGTTATGGCTTGGCGGCCAGCCGCTCGACGGCAAGACCATACTCTTGCTGTCCGAGCAGGGGTTCGGCGACACGATCCAATTTCTTCGCTACGCGCCGCTTGTCGCCGCGCTTGGCGCCGCGGTGATACTTGACGTGCCTTGTGAGCTCAAGGCGCTCGCCGCAGCCGTGCCCGGCGTTGCGGCCGTGTTCGACCATGACGAGCCGACGCCGCCCGTCGACTTCTATTCCCCGCTGCTCAGCCTGCCGCTCTCGTTTCAGACAGAGCTTGCCACAGTGCCGGCGAATGTTCCTTACCTGCGGCCGAGCGACGACCGGCTCAGGAGGTGGCGCGAACGCATGCCTCAGAATGGCCGGCGCACGGTTGGCATCTGCTGGGCCGGCAGCAAGGCGCATTTGAATGACCACAACCGCTCGATCGGGCTCGATCGATTCGCCAGAATTCTCGCCGTGCCCAACCTAAACTTTGTCAGCGTGCAGAAAGAGATCAGTGAGGCGGAGGCAGCGATCCTGCGCGACCATCATGTGGCTGCGCTCGGTCGGGAATTGCGCGATTTCGCTGATACCGCCGCGGTTCTCGCCATGCTCGATCTTTTGGTCGCGGTCGATACGTCGGTCGCTCATCTCGCCGGCGCGCTCGGCAAGGCCGTCGCACTATTGCTGCCGTTCGCGCCGGATTGGCGATGGATGGACGACCGCAGCGAGAGTCCCTGGTATCCGACCATGCGGCTGTTTCGCCAAGCGACAATCGGTGATTGGGACGGCGTGCTCGAGCGCCTGTGTCGGGAGCTCAGCGCCATGGCGGCACGCCCTACAAGGTCCGGCTGACCGCCAGCGGTCGCCCGTGCCTGGGATTGGGCGCCGCGGCGCGCCCGGTCGCGCCGTAAATCTGCGGCGAGGCTTGGCGCGTAAGCTCGCTCGACAGCCGCCGCACGATGCCTTCGGAGACCGAATGCGCGGTCGCCAGCACGATCATGTTCCTCTGCAGCACGGCCCGAAAACCGTCCTGCAGTGTGGCAAGCGCGGCACAGCGCGCGGGCAAGGTCTTGAGCAAAAATTCCGCGTTTGCCCTCAGCCGCTCGCGCGACAGGTGCAGTTGCGATGCGAGCTGCGCTTTTGCGCCTTCAAGCGTACAGGCGCGGCGCAGCTGTCCGGCGCGCACCAGCGCCGTTTCTTGTTCGATGACGGCGGTCAATTTCTCGATGAGCGCGGCGAGATCGTCGAGCGCGCGCTCGGCTTCAGCCTGCGTGGTGATGGCATTCATGACGTGGTCAACCCGTCGGCTTGCACCTTCCCGGTTCCCTGCTTGGCCATGCCCTGCTGCTTGAGCAGCGTGTCGTAAACCTTGGGCGCGAGCCCGATGCCGCCGGCCTTGGCGAAGGCCTTGGCATATTGATCGGTCATGAACGAGCGCCAGATTTTCAGCGCGCCAGCGCCGCCGAAGGGGCCGTCGCCGTCGATATCCGTGAACATCTGCTGAAACATGTTGCTCAGGAACATGGCCTCGAAATTCTGCGCCGCATCCTTCGCCTTGCCCTTGGCCTTCAGCGCCGACAGCGCCTGCGCGCTCGTGGCATTGCCGAACGACGACAGCGGGGCGCTCAAATCCACTGAGTTCAGGCTTGCCATCACATCACCTCGATGTCGGCCTGGATGGCGCCGGCGGCCTTGATCGCCTGCAGGATGGTGATGAGATCGCGCGGGCCGATGCCGAGCGCATTGAGCCCGTCGACCACCTGCTGCAGCGACACCCCTTCCTGCAGCATGGCAAGCCGCTTGCCTTCCTCCTGCACGCCGACCTGGGTGCGCGGCACCACCACGGTGCGACCGCGCGACAGCGGCGCCGGCTGGCTGACCTGCGGGGTTTCGGAAATCGTCACGGTGAGATTGCCTTGCGCGACCGCAACGGTGGAGACGCGCACATCACGGCCGATGACAATCACGCCGGAGCGCTCGTCGATCACGATCTTGGCCGCTTCGTCCGGCTCGACCTGCAATTGCTCGATCTCGGTGAGCATGGCGACGACGTTCTGCGGGAATTTCTTCGGCAGCGTCAGCTGCACGGTCGACGGATCGAGCGGCTCGGCGACCGGAGCGCCGATATAATCGTTGATGGCGACCGCGATGCGCTTGGCGGTGGTGAAATCGGCATTGCGCAAGGCCAGTCGCAACTGGCCGACGCTGTTGAGCGCAAATTCGATCTCGCGCTCGATGATAGCGCCGTTGGGCAGCCGCCCGACGGTCGGCACGCCGCGCGTGATGCTGGCAGCTTGGCCTTGCGCCTGGAAACCGCCGACCGCAAGCGAGCCCTGCGCCACCGCATAGACATTGCCGTCGGCGCCAAGGAGCGGGGTGACCAGAAGCGTACCGCCTTCAAGGCTCTTGGCGTCGCCCATGGCGGACGCGGTCACGTCGATGCGCGTGCCTTGCGTGGCGAAGGGCGGCAAATTGGCTGTGACCATCACCGCGGCGACGTTACCGGTGCGAATGGTCTGGCCGCGAATATTGACGCCGAGCCGTTCCAGCATCGCCTGCAGCGACTGCTTGGTGAAAGGCGTATTGTTGAGCGTGTCGCCGGTTCCGTTGAGGCCGACCACCAAGCCATATCCGATCAGCTGGTTCTGCCGCACGCCTTCGATATTGGCGAGGTCCTTTATGCGCGAGGTGGCGCCCGCCGGCGAAGCGGCGCAGGCAAATGTAAGCAGCGCAGCGAGCGCTGTTCGAACAGTCCCCTTCATCTCTTGCTCCCCAAGAGGCCGGACGGCAGTGCCGATGCGAGTTGTGTGCCAGCCAGGCGGGGCGCTGAAATCATTGAAATAAAGGGATTTTCCCGTCGCCTTCGCGGTCGCGCCGAACGGGCCGCGGAGCATCCCTTGCCGGTTGCAGGCAATTCTTGCCGGGCCGTTTTTACCCGCCATTAACCATGATCGGCTCACCTTATAATTGCTATGCGCGTCTATGGACCGAACCGCACATCGCTTGCCGTCGCCCCGAATGTCGCGCGACCGACGTCGGGCGGCACCTTCTCACTCGGCCAGACCGAGGCACCGCAGGCCCAGAACGCCGCGGTCGCATTGCGCACTTTGGGCGGTATCGACGCCCTCATCGCGCTGCAAGGCGTCCAAGATCCGGGCGAGCGTCGCCGGCGCGCGGTCAAATATGGCCGTCGGGCGCTGGCCGCTCTCGATGAGCTCAAAATTGGGCTCCTGGCCGGCACCCTCGATCGAGGCACCATGTTGCGGCTCAAAGCCGCGGCGGCCGATCTGCAGGAATCTTCCGGCGACGCGCGGCTGGACCAGTTGCTGGCGGAGATCGATCTGCGCGTCGGCGTCGAATTGGCCAAGGCCGGCATGTCCTAGATTCGCGTATTTTTTCCCATTTTCATCGGCCGAATAGGCTTCCGGCGGCCCGTTCAGGGCCACTTTGTTCATGCCCTGAAACCGACATAAGCGCCTGTAAACAAGGTCCAAATCCCGCCCTGGCCGGGTTTGATGATCCTTGTTGTCACTGTCATGGAGTCTGGATATAAGCCGCCGCGCGAGGGGGTCTCGCTTGCGTTGGGTGGGAGTTGACGCAGATGCGATGGTTCAAGGGCAAAAACGCTCCAACTGCCGAGACGCCACAAAAGAACGGTAAGGCCGAAGCGGCGAACAGCAACGCCGAAGACAAGGAATACCGGCCGAGTGACAAAGAGCCGTTCATGAACGACCGCCAGCGCGAATATTTTCGCCAAAAGCTCTTGAATTGGCGGGAGGACATTCTCAAGGAGGCCAAAGAAACGCTGCAGCATCTGCAGGATGAAAGCCAGAATCATCCCGATCTTGCCGATCGTGCTTCCTCGGAGACCGATCGCGCCATCGAGTTGCGCGCCCGCGATCGCCAGCGCAAGCTCATTGCCAAGATCGACGCCGCCCTGCAGCGGATCGAGGACGGGACTTACGGCTATTGCGAGGAAACCGGCGAGCCGATCACGCTCAAGCGACTTGAGGCGCGGCCGATCGCCACGCTTTCGATCGAGGCGCAAGAGCGCCATGAGCGGCGCGAGCGCGTTTATCGCGACGAATGACATTGCTCAGTGCCGGCGTCCGCAGCGGCGCGGGCCCCGGTATTGCCGCTTCGCATGCAATTTGCCGCCCGACGTTTCAGTTTTTCTAAACCTTCGCCCTAATCTCACCCGCAGCGGTCGATCTTGCGCAATGGCGTTTTGCCGCGCCAAGCGTTTAGTTCAGACATATTTCGTCATGGAGGAGGCGAGGCAATGGTCGATCGCCGCGCATCACCGCGCCACAAGACTTTCATCAAGGGCCGCATTTATTTCAACAATCGCCTGGCCAGCATGGAATGCATTGTCCGTGACGTGACCGACAAAGGCTGTCGCATCGAGTTTTCCGAGAACGTCACGCTGCCGGACAATTTCGAGCTCTATCTTCCGAACAAGGACGAGTATTTTCAGGCCCGGGTGAAATGGCGCCGGGGCAACAATATCGGCCTGACCTGGCAGGTCGACGCGCAGCCTCGTCCGGGCGAAGCCGGCGAAACGGAAAAGGCCCTGGCCGAGAGAGTGGCCAAACTGGAACAATTCGTAGCTGCCCTGCAGAAGCGGCTCGACGCCCTGCAACGGGGGCCGAGCTTTAAGCCGGCTGCTTAAGATTTCATTTACCAAAAGCCCTTACCGCTCGTTAAGGAACGGGCCGGCGGAGCCGCGTCCGGATTTTCGCGTTCCTTCCTGGCGCCATGCCGCACGGGTCTCCGCGACGCTCGCCAAATTCCTCGCGCCTGCTGAGGCGGGCGCAGCGCGCCTATGCGGACGGCGAGCTTGGCAAAGCGAGCAAGCTCTACGCTGCAGTTCTGGCTCATGAGCCGGAAAACTTTGACGCACTGCACGGCCTCGGCCGCCTGCATTGCGACTGCGGCCGGCTCGACACCGCGCTGGTGCTGCTGCAGCGCGCATTGGCGACTGATCCGTTTCGCGCCGACGGGTTTTCCAGCCTCGGCGTCGTTTTTTATGGTCTGCACCGCTTTGCGGACGCGCTGAGAAGCTTCGAGGAGGGGCTTCGCCTGGCACCGGATGACGCGGAGCTTCTCAATGGGCGCGGCGTGGTCTTGCTCGAAATCGGTCGCGCCGGCGCGGCACTGGATACTTTTCAGCGCGCGCTGGCCGCCGCTCCAGATCATCTCGATGCGCTTGGCAACTACGGCAATGCGCTGCTCAAGCTCAATCGCCCGGTCGAGGCGCTTGCGATTTATGATCGAGCGCTGGCGATCGTGCCGGACAATGCGGGGCTGTTGACCAATCGCGCCATCGCGTTGCGCAAGGTCGATCGCACGCGGGAAGCGCTGGTGAGTGTCAGCCGCGCGCTCGCGACCAGGCCGGATTTTGCGCAAGCGCGCTTTGTCGAGAGCCTCTTGCGTTTGGCGCTTGGCGATTTTGCCGGCGGCTGGCGCGCCTATGAATCGCGCTGGCAAGGCAAGCTTCTCTCGACGCAGCGCCGGGATTTCCTCGCGCCGCTCTGGCTCGGAAAAGGCTCGCTTGAAGGCAAAACGATTTTGCTGCACGCCGAGCAGGGTTTCGGCGACACCATCCAGTTCGTGCGCTATGCGCCCCTTGTGGCTGAACGCGGCGGTCGCGTGATCCTGGAGGTTCAGCGCGAATTGGTTCGCCTTTTGTCAAAAATGCGGGGCGTCGATGCCGTGATCGGGCGCGGCGAGCCGCTGCCGCCATTCGACCTGCATTGCCCGTTGCTCAGCCTGCCGCTCGCCTTCGGCACGGAGCTGGCAACCATTCCGGCTGCCGTGCCCTATATCGAGGCAAAGCCAGCAGACATTCAGCGCTGGCGCAGGCTCATGCCGCACGGGCGACCGCGCGTCGGTGTGGCGTGGGCCGGCGACCCCGCACACGACAATGATCTCAATCGCTCGATGCGCCTCAAGACGCTCGCGCCATTGCTTGATCTTGCGGATCTCGACTTCATTTCGCTGCAGCACAAGGTCCGCGATGACGATGGCGACACCTTGCGGAGCCTGCCAAATCTATGCGTGCTTGAACGCGGCTTTGCCGATTTCGCCGATACGGCGGCGGTGATCGCAAGTCTGGACGCCGTGGTCTCGATCGACAGCGCGGTGGCGCATCTGGCCGGCGCCATGGGCAAGCCATTGTTGCTGCTGTTGCCGCTCGGCGCGGATTTCCGCTGGTTGCGGGAGCGGCAAGACAGCCCTTGGTATCCGACCGCGCATCTGTTCCGGCAGACGAGCTTTGACGATTGGAGTGGCCCGGTGGAAGCGCTGACGGTGGAGCTTCGCGCCAGATTGCACGGATGGTCGGATAAGATCGCCCATGAGGATCAGAACGAGTGCGGCCCCCGGCGGGGAGCGCCGGAGGCCGCTTGGGTCAGGATCGCCGCTGCGCGCCACGCCGATCCCGGGGAGCTCAGTAACCGATGGGTCGGTAAGCAGTGATCAGTGCTGCGACTGTTCCTTCCGCTTGTTAACCTCTGACAGCCGATCAGAACGGCAAGATGATGTTAGCTGCCTGATTGCCCCATGGCGGCGGCTGAATGCTGGATAGTGTGCCCTTGCCGCCATAGGCAACGCGGGCCTCGGCCACTTTGGGCAGATCGATCGTATTGTCGCTCTCGATGTCCTCCGGACGTACCACGCCGGCGACGAGGAGGATGCGCATTTCCGAATTGAGCCGGATTTCCTGCTTGCCTTCGATCACCATATTGCCGTTGGGTAACAGCTGCGTCACCACGGCTGCCACATTGGTCACCAGCTGATCGGTGCGGTTGATTGAGCCGTTGGCATTGCTTTGCGAGTTGCTGTCGGCCGTGATGATCGCCCCGGGCAACAGCGCCTTGGCTGGATTGTTGAGCCGCTGGGCGCCGAGAAAATTGGTAATTTCATTGTCTTGTGTCGCGGTGCGACTGACCTGCGTCTGATCCTGGAATTGCGCCGTGTCGTTGACATTGACCCGCACAGTAAGAATGTCGCCGACCTGATGCGCGCGCTGGTCCTTGAAGAAGGCGCGTGAACCGTTGCGCCACAGCGAGTTCGGATTGAACGTCACCGGCTGCGGCGTCGGCATCGGCATCTGCACCGGCTTATAGCCCGGCTCCGTGGTCGGATTGCTCACCGGCGACAGCGGCGGTTCCTGGCCGATCAGGGCCAATTTGTCGATCGCCGAACAGCTCGCCGTGAACGTGGCAACCGATGACAACAGTGCACAACGCAGCAGCAGAACGCGTTTCGACATTTTACCAACCTTTCACTCCCACAACTTACTGGGGCGTCGCCGTCGCATTGTCGACCAGACGCGTCGCAACGGGACTGACCGTCACGCGATCCGGCCCGGATACCACCGCCTGCACAACGCGCTTGGATTCCACATTGAGCACGCTGATCGTGTCGCCGAGCGCCCCCGCTTCCTGTGCCTGGCCGCGCAACGTCAGCGTCACGCCGGGCACCTGATAAACCAGCGTGACAGTGTCGTTGCGGGCAACGATCTCGGGCTTCATCAGGTCGTTTGCGGCGAGCGGGCGATTGGGCTGCAACGCGCGCCGCGCCGCAAGGCCCACCACCGCGTTCATGTCTGTGATCGCCGTCAAGTCTGCCTTGGGCCGCCGCAGTACGACGATGTCAGAGGCCTTGATCACCTGGCCGCGCTCGATCGGATGGTTGACCGCGAGCGCATCGATGGTGGCAATGGCGGTGCCGGTGTAATGGGGCGCCTGGCGGCGCATTTCGGCGCTGGACGGCAGGCCGAGGCTCACGTCGAAGCGGGCACTGCGCGGATCGTAGGACAGCGATAGCACCTGCAGTTCACCGGTGGCGTCCGGCTCGACTTGCAGCATGCGGACCTCGCGATCAAAATTGAGCTGAATATTGCGGGCGTCACCGAAGCCGAATTGTCCGGCCAACGCCTTGGCGATCCGTGCGGAAATCTCATCGGGTGCGATGGCGCGGCTCGCGCGCGTCACCATCACCTGCGCCAAGCCGCGCGTATCGATGCCGATCAGCTGATGCGGCCGGATCGCCTCGACAATGCGGTCGGTTGAAACCGCGCCGGTCGTGCCGAGATCGGGCGAACGAAAGATCGGAATATCGGCGACCGGGCCGGCATTCTCGACGAGGTCGCCGATGCGCACCACCTCGCTCGTCACAGTGGCGCTTGCGCGCAGCGCGGGCGGGGGCGGGGCGCTTTGCGCCGAGGCGACGCCGCAGGGCGCGGAAACGCAAACGAGCGCAAAGAACAGGGCGATTGTTGCCGATACCGGGCGCATCATGGTCCGAACCTTTCTCAGCGCATCAATTGTGCGGTCGTCTGCAGCATTTCGTCAGCCGCAGTAATGACCTTGGAGTTCATTTCATAGGCGCGTTGCGCGGCGATCAGATTGGAGATTTCGGTTACCGCTTCCACGTTGGACTGTTCGAGGAAGCCCTGTTGCAGCGTGCCTGCGCCGTCGGTTCCGGCGAGCCCGTCCTGCGGCGTGCCGGAAGCGGGCGTCGCCGTGAACAGGTTGCTGCCTTGCGCCATCAGGCCGGCATTGTTGCTAAAGCGGGTGATGACAAACTGGCCGAGGATGGTCGAACTGGTCGAGCCCGGCAGTGTCACCGACACCTGGCCCTGATTGTTGATGGTCAGTCCGGTTGCGTTCTGCGGTATCGTGATGGTTGGCTGAACGACATAGCCGCCGGCGGTGACGATGCGGCCCTGTGCGTCCTGCTGGAACGAGCCGTCGCGGGTATAGCTGAAAGTCCCGTCGGGCATCTGAATCTTGAACCAGCCGTCGCCCTGGATGGCGACATCGAGGCTGTTGCCGGTCTGCAGCAGCGAGCCCTGCGTCATCAGCCGCGGCGTGCCGACGGTCTTCACGCCCGAGCCGAGCTCGATGCCGACCGGCAGGATATTGCCCTGGTCCGATGCTTGCGCGCCGATGCGCTGGACATGTTCGTAGATCAGATCCTGGAATTCGGCGCGCTGGCTCTTGAAGCCGGTCGTGCTCATATTGGCGATGTTGCCGGCGATGACCTGGACCTGAAGGTCCATGGCTGCCATGCCGGTCGCAGCGGTATCGAGCGCACGCATTTTTTTACCGTCCCCTCAAACTCAAGCCCCAGATGCAAGCATCGAACACGACACCGATCGTGACGCTATGACGTGGTCGGCGTCTGCGACAGCTGTGACAGCGCATTGCGGCGCAGGTCGTTTTCCTGCGACAAGACATTGGCAATGTCGGTATAGCTGCGGGTGATCTGGATCAGCCGCGATATCTCGGCGACGCCGTTCACGTTGGATTTTTCGATTTCGCCCTGCACGACGCGCGCATTGGCAGGTGCCGGATTGGGGTTGACGCCGGCCGGCGCCATGAAAGTCGAGCCGCCGTCCTTCTGCAGCACCTGCGGGTTGTCGAAGCTCGCCAGCTGCAGCGTGCCGCGCGGCGCATCGATGGTGCTGTTGCCTTCGCGCACGGTGATGATGCCGCTCTCGCTGATATTGATGTCATGATCGGTGTTTTGGAAGGTGATCGGACCATTTTGGCCGAGCACCAGATCGCCATTGTCGGTCACCAGCTGGCCGTTGCTGTTGATCTGCAGCGCGCCGTTGCGCGTATAGCGTTGGCCGCGCTGCGTCTGCACGACGAGATAGGCGTTGCCGTCGATTGCGACATCAAGCGGATTGCCGGTGCGCTCAATCGCGCCCGGCGCCATATTGATCCAGCTGGTGCGGTCCTGGACGTAGTTGAGTACCCGATCGGCGCCATTGAAATTCTGATCGCTGGCGCGCGGCATCAGATAATCGCCGAATACTGCGTTGTCGGCCTTGTAGCCGGTGGTTTCGATATTGGCGACGTTGTTGGCGATGATGTCGAGTTCGTGGCTGAGCGCCATCTGCCGCGACAGGCCGATGAGAAGCGCATTCTCCATCGCAAGTGATCTCCCCTTTGTGCGGAAGACGCCGGCACGCGGCCATCTTCGGATTGCCGTCCGGCTCTCCCAAGCCAAGCGGCAAATGAAGCGATTGCAGAAGCCGTGCCAAGGCCGCAGCCTTGACAATAAAGCAATAACAGCAATGCTTTAGCGCCGGCGCCCGGCGGTGCTGCAGCAGGCGGAAAAGGTCATTTTTAACCGCGCGCCCGGCAAAAAATTCCGCCTCCTGCGTTCGCGGCAAGTATCCGTTAACCATTGCTGCCTAGCTTGCATGTGAACGGCGCCGCGTTCGCTGGCGCCAACAGCGCCCGCAACTTTGTACTGCGTTCTCCGCTGGCTGCGTGCGCCGTCCACGCTGGCGGGAGCGGTAATGGCAAACGAAAAGCAGACCAAACTCGACGAGGCCGAAGGCGAAGAGGGAGTCACCCCGAAGCGCAAGCTGCCGCTCAAGCTCATCCTGATGGCACTCGGCGGGCTCGTCGTTCTCGGCGGGGCCGGGTGGGGCGGTTATCACATTGTCTTCGGCGGTAAGGGCGAGACCGCCGCGGCGGCGGCGCCGATCAAGCCGCCAACCTTTCTCGATATGCCGGAAGTCCTGGTCAACCTGTCGAATGCGGGCAGCAGCGAGCGGACGCAATATCTGAAAGTCAAGGTGGTGCTCGAATTGCCGGACCAGGAGATGACCGCGCAAATCCAGCCGGTGATGCCGCGCCTGATGGACACTTTCCAGACTTACTTGCGCGAATTGCGACCAACCGATCTCGACGGCTCGGCCGGGCTCTATCGTCTTAAAGAGGAACTGACGCGGCGCGTCAATGCGGCGATCGCGCCGAGCCGGATCAACGCCGTCCTGTTCAAGGAAATCGTGGTCCAGTGACGAACTGATCCGGGAATCCGATGGCAGAGAATAATCAAATCGACCACGATGCGCTCGCCGCGGAATGGGGTGTGGCGCTCGAGGCCGAACAGCATCCGGTACCGGAAACGCTGCGCGCGGCCGGCGGTGCCGATGTCGCCGCGCAATGGAGCACCACGGCGGAAGACGGCCCCTTCATGCAGGCCGGCAAAGGCGGTGCCGAGCGCGTCCTGACGCAGGAAGAAATCGATTCGCTGCTCGGCTTCAGTCTCAGCGATATTTCCCTCAACGATAATTCCGGCATTCGCGCGATCATCGACTCGGCGATGGTCTCCTATGAGCGTCTGCCGATGCTGGAAATCATCTTCGACCGGTTGGTCCGGTTGATGACGACCAGCCTGCGCAACTTCACCTCCGACAACGTCGAAGTGTCGCTCGACCGCATCACGTCGGTTCGTTTTGGTGATTATCTCAACTCGATCCCGCTGCCGGCCATTCTCGCGGTTTTCAAGGCCGAGGAGTGGGAGAATTTCGGTCTCGTGACCGTCAATTCAAGCCTGATCTATTCGATCATCGACGTGCTGCTCGGCGGCCGGCGCGGGCAGACCACGATCCGCATCGAAGGCCGGCCCTACACCACGATCGAGACCAACCTGGTCAAGCGCATGATCGAGGTGGTGCTGGCGGACGCGGAGCTTGCGTTCAAGCCGCTGTCGCCGGTGAAATTCAATATCGACCGGCTCGAGACCAATCCGCGCTTTGCCGCGATTTCGCGCCCCGCCAATGCCGCGATCCTGGTGCGACTGCGCATCGATATGGAAGATCGCGGCGGCACGATCGAGCTCTTGCTGCCTTACGCGACCATCGAGCCCATCCGCGACGTTCTGCTGCAAATGTTCATGGGCGAAAAATTCGGCCGCGATCCGACCTGGGAGGGGCATCTCGCGACCGAGCTGGGGCTTGCGGAAATCTCAGTCGATGCAGTGCTTTATGAAGCAAACCTGCCGCTTCACCAGATCATGAAGTTGGACGTCGGCGACACGCTGATGCTGGAACTGAAGGCGGACACGCCGGTGATCGTGCGTTGCGGCGACGTGACGCTGACGGAAGGCCGGATGGGGCGCGTCGGCGATCGGGTCGCGGTGCGCATATCGAAGCCGCTGCGCAAGCCTAACATGACGCTTGCCATGTTTGAAAGCGCGGGCGGTTCGGGAAATCGGATGGAGACACCATGACTAGCGGCATTGGAGTGATCATCGACAGCCTGGTCGCGATCCTGCTCGTGCTGACAATTGGTTACTGCATGCTGCTCAATCGCCGTCTGAAAATGCTCAAGGCGGACGAGCAGTCGCTGCGCGCGACGATATCCGAACTGGTCACCGCGACCGAGATCGCCGAGCGTGCGATCGGCGGCCTGAAAATCACCGTGCACGAATGCGACATGGGGCTGGGCGAGCGGCTGCGCAAAGCCGAGCGCGTCAATATCGAGATCGACCGGGCGGTGGTGGCCGGCAAGGATCTGCTCAACCGCCTGTCGCAGATCGTCAGCGCCGGGCGACGCAGCGAGGATCAAGCCCTGCCGGACAACCTCCGCTACGGCGAAGCCAAGGCGAATGGCAAGGCCGAGAGCAAAGCCAGGCTCGCGTCGATGGCGGACCCGAGCGCTGTCGCCGCGGCGGTCGAAGCCTTTGCCGAGCGACTGCGAAGCAAAGTGCACGGTCTTGCGGCATGACCCGCTTCTACCGCGATCTGCGGCTCATTCCGGTCGCGCTGATTGCCAGTGCCTGTCTGCTTGCGCTCAAAACCGCCGACCTTGTGCTGGACGGCCCGGCTGTATTCGGCGGCGACAAAATGCCAGGTGACGCGGGCGAGGTATCGATCACACGCGCCGTACCCGGCGCGCCGGCCGCGTCCCGATCATCGTCGTCCTGGGCTACCCAGATGTTCAACTTCCCCGACGGCAAGGGTTCAACGCCGGCGCAAGATCTGCCGCCGATCATTGCGCCGAAGGCGGCGCAGGGCGCTTTCGCTGCGAAGGACAATCCGGATATTACCGGCTCGGTCAAGGGACCGGCGGCAGCTGAGGGCAAGCCGGCGATCAAGCCGGACGGCAATGGCGCGGATAAGAAGGGGCCGCCAGGCAAGGAGACAAAGCCGCTTCCCAGCGGCACGGTCATTCCGACTCAGGGACAGCCGCGGCCGACCGGTGCCGAGCGCGCCATCCTCGAACGGTTGCAGCAGCGCCGTGAAGAGCTCGATGCGCGGGCGCGCGAGCTTGATCTTCGCGAAAGCCTGATTCAAAGCGCCGAGAAGCGCGTAGCCGCGCAGCTTTCCGAGCTCAAAGACGTCGAAGCGCGGATCAAGACCGAAACGCAGCAGAAAGATGAAGTCGAAAGCGCGCGCTTGAAGTCGCTGATCACGATGTACGAGAACATGAAGCCGCGCGACGCCGCCAAAATCTTCAATGGCCTCGACGACAGCGTGCTCATTGCCGTTGCCTCGCAGATCAATCCGCGCACCATGGCCGAGATCCTGGCGCAAATGCAGCCCGAAGTGGCGCAGCATTTGACCATCGCGCTTGCCAGCAAGGCGCAGCTGGCGCAGCAAAACGACAACGGCGCCGCCGATCTGCCGAAGATCAGCGGTCAGCCGACCACGCCGCAGTCCCCGTTACCCTGAGGTCGGCTACCCCGTTCGCGCGCGCAGGTGAGCTCGGCCGTCAGCCGGCCGGCCGACCGCTCGCCAATAGCGCTCGATCGCAGCGGGCCGGCCGAACAGATAACCCTGGAATTCGTCGCAGCCTTCCGCCGCAAGAACGGCAAGTTGGTGCTCGGTCTCGACGCCTTCGGCGAGCACGGGCAAATGCAGGCCATGCGCCAGTCCTATGACCGCTCGCACGATCGCCAAAGCACCGGTCTCGCGATCGAGCCCGCCGATAAAAGTCCGGTCGATCTTGATGAGATCAAGCGGGAACGATTGCAGGTACGACAAGGACGAATATCCGGTTCCGAAATCATCGAGCGCGATCCGGACACCAAGAGTCTTGAGCTTGCGCAAGATCGCGGCGGCCCGCGACACGTTCTCGATCAATACGCCTTCGGTGATTTCAAGCTCGATCCTGGCCGGAGCAACTCCGGATTCCAACAAGACATTGTGCAGGATGGCCTGCAGGTCGCCACGGCGAAACTGAACTGCCGACACGTTGATGGCGAGTTTCAGCGGCTGCGGCCAGCGTGCTGCCTCCTGGCAGGCCTCGCGCAATACCCATTCGCCGAGCTCCACGATCAGATCGCTTTCCTCGGCGATCGGGATGAACTCTGCCGGCGGTACCCAGCCGCGCGCCGGGTGGCGCCAGCGTGCCAGCGCCTCGAAGCCGATGACGCTCCGGTCCGCTCGGACCTGTGGCTGATAGGCGAGGCTGAGTTCGTTGCGCTCGATCGCGACGCGCAGATCGCGCTCGAGATCGCGCCGCGCGCGCAGCTGCTGATCCATGGAGAGTGTAAAGAAGCGGGTGGTGCCGCGGCCTTCGTGCTTGGCGCGATAGAGCGCCGTATCCGCATTGGCGATCAATTTGGTCGCGTCCGTTCCGTCCTTGGGATAGGTCGCAATCCCGATGCTCAGGCCGAGACGAAAATTGTGGCCCGCTACCGCGATATCGGTCTCCGCGGTGCCCTCGAGACGTCGGACCAGCGCTCCGACTTCGTCATTGCCCGAAGCAATAGCGATGAACTCGTCGCCGCCGACGCGGGCGAGGAACGATGGGCCGCAGGCCTGACGCAGCCGCGCCGAAATTTCGCACAATACGGCGTCGCCGACCGAGTGGCCGTAGAGATCGTTGATCTCTTTGAACCGATCAAGATCGATGCACAGTACCGAAAACTCTCCGCCGTCCTGCGCCGCCTTTAGCACTGAGGAGAAATGCTCGTCGAGCGCCGCGCGGTTCGGCAAATCGGTCAAGGTATCGTGCAGCGCGATGTGAGCGATACGTCGCTCCGCTTTCTTGCGCTCGGTCACATCGATGACGGCAATCATGACCGCCGGTCGGCCCTGATATTGAATCGTCCGGCCGTAGGTCTCGACTTCGATCAGCGATCCGTCCGCTTTGAAATGCCGCCAGGACACACGCTGTTTGCGCGAATTGTCCTCTGACCGGGCGATCTCGCGCAGCTTGTCCCAGTCCTCGCGCGGCCGGATGTCGAGCAATGTCATGCGCAGGAATTGCTCCCGCGAATAACCGTAGTGCTGGACCACCGCGTCATTGACGGCGAGGAATCGCAGCGTTTCCCGATCAAACACCCACATCGGCACCGGATTGCTCTCGAACAATACGCGAAATCGCGTCTCGCGCTGCTTGAGTTCCGTGATGTCGATGCGAATGCCAATGCTGCCCTTCTCGTTCCGGCGCTCCTCGATGCGGCACCAGCAATCGCCCGGCAGCCGCTGCTCATGCTGACTCTGCGGTCGCGCATGCAGCCCGAGCCGCTCTTCAATCCATTCCTCTTCGCGGCCGATTGCATCGGGATACTGACCGCGCTTCACGCCCGCGCGCAGCACATCCTCGAAGCCAGCCCCCGGCACGAGCAGGTCGCGGCTGGCGCCGTAGATTTCCGCATATTTTTGATTCCAGAGCAGATAGCGGTCATCTGCATCGAAGATCACCAATCCTTCCGGAACGAGATCAAGGGCATCGAGCAGTCTCGCATGCGCATCGCGCGCTTCGCGTTCGGCGCGCTCCGCATCGGCCTTCGCCGCGGCAAGCGCCTGCTCGGCGCGAAGTTTCTCGGTGACATCCTCGTGGGTCGCGAGCCAGCCGCCTTGTGCCAGCGGGACATTGACAATCTGGATCGAGCGGCCGTTTCCGGTCTGCGCGACGAGGCTTGTCACCCTGCCTTCGCCAAGATTCGCCGCGATTGATTTGCAGTAAGTGTCGACGTCGCCGAGAAACGAGCCGCTGTCTTTGCGAAGCAACAGCAAGTCACGAAGCGAAAGACCGACTTTGAGCCGGTCCTGCGGGATCCCATAGAGCTCGGCGTAGCGCGCGTTGAACAGGACGAGGCGGCTCGACGAGTTGAACATCACCAGCCCCTGCGACATATGGCCGATCGCGGTGTCGAGTGCCGCCTGGTGATCCATTTCAGCGCGCTTGCTGCGCGGAAAGTTGCATCCCGCGAGCAGCAGAGCCATCGTCCCGACCGATGGCAGGATCAGGAGCGCAAGCGCATCGACGTCGCCGGCGACGAGAGCCTTGAGGGGCCAAATGATGCCGACGAGGGCGAAAGCAGAAGCAATCGCCACACGAGCCCATTTTTCAGAGTGAAGCCCGTCGAGCATTTTGACAGCGGATTCCGCCCTATCCGTCTTCGTTCTATGACAATTTGAAGAACTGACTGATTATGCGCCGCCCTCAGCCGCTCGGACTTTCGCCGGCGTGACCAACGCCGCGTTAACGAGAGTTCCCCACGATCGACCGCTGCAGCTTCGACCGCAGAGCGTGGTTTCCATGACGAGGTTAAGAGATGGTGTAGATCGCGGCATTGATGTCGAGCGCGTCATCGCTCGACGCTAAATCCAGTCCTTCCATTTGAACCAGATCAGCGGCAGCAGCGCGGTGACGACCATCAGCACCAGGGCATAGGGATAGCCCCAGCTCCAGTCGTATTCCGGCATATTCTTGAAATTCATGCCGTAGATGCCGACGACCAGGACTGGCGGGATGCCGACCACCGAGGCGATGGTCAAAACCTTCATCACGTCGTTTTGGTCGATATTGATGATACCGGCCGCGGCGTCCTGTAGGAGCTGCACCCGGTTTACCAGCCCATCGGCAAACTGCACCAGCGAAGCGATGTCGGAGGAGACCGATTGCAGCTCGCTGATCAGATTCTGTGCGATCCATTCGCGGCCGCGCTCGGCGGCGAACTTGGCCATGCGATCAAGGCAGACCAAGGTGTAGTGAATGCGCGCCATGCGTTCACTGGTCCGGCCGGTGCGGATCATGAGCTCGCGTAGTTGTGCGGCTTCATGCGAAAGCTTGCCTCGCCGCGGCGGGCCGGGCCGAAAGATGATATGAGAGACTTCGTCGAGCTCTCCGCTGCTCGCTTCGAGCAGATCCGCCATATGATCGATGAGCGCTTCGAGGATGCGGACAAAGGCCAGCGCAGGCTCGAATGCTTCGAGATCGGTTATCTCCTTGACTACGGTGTCGAAATATTGCGACGGCGCAAAGCGTACGGTCAGCAAGACGCGCTTTGTCAATACGAATCCGGTCGAAGCCGGAATCCAGGGCTCGTTGCCTGAGGCAAGGATGAGGGGCGCAGTCATGTAGAGCGCACCGTTGTCGAGCTGCAGCCGGCTCGTCGCCTCGATCTCATCGATTTCCGCTCGCGTCGGCACACGCAGGCCGAAGCTCGTCTCGATCGAGGAGCGCTCCGCGTCGGTCGGATCGGTCAAATCGACCCAGGCGCATTGCGACAAAGCAGCCGGAGCGTGATGCGAAGGAAAGGCGCGGAGCATGGCGAACTGTTCGCCGATTAGGCTTTGTCTTGCAATCCCTATGGGCTGAGCTCGGCAGCATTTCAGCGCGCCGGCGCGCCGTAAGGACTCTAAGCAACAGTTTGAAATTATTGGATTAAGCCGCCATTAAGTACGGCCCTTTAGTGTAGGGGCTTCGGGGGCTGCCAGACCGGCTGTGTGATCGCGTCCGCTGGGCGCCCATGCGAGCGGTCCCGCGTGTTCGAGTGAGTTGAGTGTGTTCGAGTTGGTCATGGCGCGTGGTCACACCATCCGGAGCGTTGGCCGTCGCCTCAGCCGATCGTTTTGGCGCTGCGCCCAGTCGGCGCTTTTGATCGCGACACTCGCCGCGCCCGCCACAGCCGCGCCGCTCAAGGCCACCCTGAAGGTAACGGTGGGCGGCGGCTATGCCCGGCTTCTCTTCAGCTCCAGCGAATATATCGATGCCAGCACGCGCGTTTCCGGCCATGTGCTGATTATCACGTTCAAACAGCCGATCGACGTTGCCGTAGAGCGGGTTCCCGAGCAAGCGCCGGACTATATCGGCGCGGCGCGGCGCGATCCTGACGGCAAGGCCATCCGCATGGCGTTGGCGCAGAACGTCACCGTGAATATGATGGGTGCCGGCGAGAAGCTGTTCATCGATCTATTACCGGATTCCTGGAGCGGTCCGCCGCCGAGCTTGCCGCAAGATGTCGTTAGCGAGCTCGCCCGACGCGCGCGTGAAGCGGAAGCGGCGCTGCAGCGCGAGCGTAAATTGGCGCAGGCCAAATATGTGGCGCCGATCCGTGTTCATGTCGCGACGCAGCCGACTTTCACACGCTACGTCTTCGACGTGTCAAATCAAACCGCGGTGGCGGCCGATCGCGCCAAGGACCGCTTGGTTCTGAATTTCGACGCGCCGTTGACCTTCGATCTTGCCGATGCGCAAGCCGCACTGCCACCCGGCGTCGAAGGCATCAGCAGCGAATTGGAGAAGGATTCGTCGCTGGTGCGGTTTACATTGGGCGCCGGCATCGACGTGCGCACGTTCCGCGACGAAAAGGGCTATGTGGTTGATATCGTCGCTCTCGACGCAATAAGCGCGCCCGCGTCGGTGCCGCTCGCTAAGAGCGGCAATGAAGGCACGCCGACCCCGGAGGCGGCGGCCGCGGCCATTCACGCCGCGGTGTCAGACGCAGCGCCAACGCCGGGCGGCGCCTCCAACGTGCCAGTGGAGCTGCGCCCGCCTTCGCCTGCGCCACCGGCACCGCGACCCTCTGTGCCGTTGAGCGGCTTGACTCCGCCGATGCCGCAGGCGGCGGCCGTTGCGCCCGCCGCGACGCCTGCAGCGGCGCCGCCCGCTCCGCAGGTTCCTGCGATCAGCGCCCCTGCATTGCCGTCACAATCCACGCCGCCGGCGGTCGCGCAAGGGGCACAGTCTGAGCCGCAGCCGGCCACCCGAGCTGCCGCGGCGCCGCCAAGCGCCGGTGCACCAGGACCACAGGCCGCGGCATCGCCGCCTGCCGCGGCGCCCGCCGCGCCATCGACGGCCGCACCTGCTGTCCCAGCAGCCAAAGGCCGCAATAGTGTTGCCGTCGAGCTCACGCGCGATGGCGCTAGCCTGAAGCTCTCGTTTCCATTCAAAGCGCCGGTGCCGATCGCCGTATTTCAGCGCGCCGACACGCTCTGGCTCGTCTTGGACAGCAAAGCCGCCATCGACCTTGCCGCCCTTGAAGGCGAGCCGAGCCGGACCATTCGCAGCTATGAGCTGAGCCGCGTCGATGAAGCCGCTGTCATACGCCTCAAGCTCGATCGTCCGCATCTTTCCAGCGTCATGGCGGATGGCGCGATGTGGACGATCCAGATCGGCGATTCCGTGCTCGAGCCATCGCGCGCGCTGGAACTCGCCCGCAACATGATCGGGCCCAATCGTGCGAGTATCACCATCGCTTTTGACGAGCCGCAGCAGGTTCACCGCATCCAAGATCCGCAGACCGGCAATATGCTCTTTGTCGTCACCGGCTTTGCGCCGGTGCGCGGCTTCCTCAGCGAACACGACTTCGTCGAGTTTCGCGCATTGGCGTCGACACAGGGCATTGCCATCGAGCCGCTCGCCGACGACCTCGCCATCAAGCTTGCAGCCGACAAGGTCGTTGTGGACCGCCCGGCGGGCCTGACCTTGTCGCCGTCGCTGCAGACCCTGCTGCACGGCCCCAATCGGCCGGTGACATTCGATTCGCAGACCTGGGGCTCCGATCGCCAAGGCTCCTATATGCGGCGGCAGGCCGATCTGATCTACGCCGCCGCGCAGGCGCCGGAGGGCAAGCGCATGGAGCCCCGGCTCGATCTTGCGCGATTCTATCTTGCACGCGACATGTATGCCGAAGCCAAGGGCGTGCTCGATGTGGCGATCGCCGACGAAAAGCCCCCGGTGAGGGGCGTCCCGGCCATCGTGTTGCGGGCGATTGCCGAAATCATGATGGATCGGCCCGACGATGCGCTCAAAGATCTGTCCAATCCCGGGATCGGCGACCAGCATGACGCGCCGCTGTGGCGCGCGCTCGCTTTTGCGCAACAGGGTCAATGGGCGCGGGCACGCGAGGGCTTTAAAAGCGTGGAGGCGGCAGTCGCCACGCTGCCGATCGAGCTGCAGCGCGTCGCGCTCAAGGACGAAATGCGCTCCGCCATCGAGGTTGGCGACTTCGACGGCGCGACCGCCGATCTCAATGACTTTCAGACCATTGGCGTGCCGCGCGAGATGCAGCCGCTGATCGCGGTCCTGGTGGGGCGGCTGGATGAAGGCATGGGGCGCACCCAAGATGCGCTGCAGGCGTACCGTACTGCGGCCGATTCCTGGGACCGTCCCGTTGCCGCGCAGGGCCTGCTGCGCGAGACGCTGCTGCGTTACAGGCTGGGCGATCTCAAGCGCGACGATGTGATCGCACAGCTGGAATCGCTCACCACGATCTGGCGCGGTGATGAGACCGAAATCGAGGCGCTCAAGGTGTTGGCGCATCTTTATACCGAGGAGGGCCGCTACCGCGACGCCTTTTATGTGATGCGCAGCGCCATGGCCGCACACCCGGATTCGGCGATGACGCGCCAGATTCAGGACGAGGCGGCGGCGACATTCGACTCGCTCTTTCTCACCTCCAAAGGCGACGCGATGGCGCCGATCGATGCGCTGGCGCTGTTCTACGACTTTCGCGAATTAACGCCGGTCGGCAGCCGCGGCGACGAGATGATCCGGCGGCTCGCCGAGCGCTTGGTTTCGGTCGATCTTCTCGATCAGGCCGCCGATCTGCTGCAGTACCAGGTCGACCACCGCCTGCAAGGCGCCGCGCGGGCGCAAGTGGCGACGCGGCTTGCGGTGATCTATCTGATGAACAGGAAGGCCGACCGGGCGCTTGCGACTTTACGCGCCACCCGCATGGCCGATCTGTCGAACGAGCTGCGCAATCAGCGCCTGCTGCTTGAAGGCCGCGCGCTATCCGACCTCGGACGGCATGATCTGGCGCTTGAGGTCATCGCCAATATCGACGGCCGCGAGGCCATTCGGCTGCGCTCCGATATTCTGTGGGCGGCGAAGCGCTGGGATGAGGCGGCGGAACAAATCGAGTTGATGTATGGCGATCGCTACAAGGATTTTGCGCCGCTGAGCGATGTCGAGCAGCAGGACATTTTGCGCGCCGAGATCGGCTATGCGCTGTCGGGCGATACGCTCGGTCTGGGCCGCTTCCGCGAGAAATATGCCGCCAAGATGGCGCAGACCCCCGACGCGCATGTCTTCGACATCGTCTCGTCCCCGATCGGCTCGAGTGGCGACCAGTTTGCTTCCATCGCCCACGCCGCGACCTCGATCGATACGCTCGAAGGCTTTCTGCGTGATTTGAAGGCGCGCTATCCTGAATCCGCGAGCGCCTCGCCGTCACCGTCGCCGCCTCCTGCGCCGCCGCAGCTCTTATCACAGCCACCCGGCTTGCGGCCGTCGGCGCCAGTGCTCGCGCCCGCAGCGCCGGCGCGCGCGAGCGGCCGCACCGCGATGCGCTGACTTTTTTGGCAGTGGGCTGCCGCCCCCGCCTTTTCCTTCCGCCAGACCGACAATACAGCGCCGGCTTTATTGACAGCCGCATTGGCGGCTTTGAGAATCCCGGGCCAACGGATAAGCAAACAAAACGTCCGGGGAGGATGTCATGAGCGGTCGGTCGGCACGTGGCGGCTTTGCATTTTGCCTGCGAAAATCTGCTGCAGCGCTTGCCACCGCAGCGGTACTTTGCGCAGCTGCGGCGGCACAGGCGGCCGATCCGATCAAGATCGGCTTCAGCACCTCGTTGACGGGCGGGCTCGCTTCATCCGGCAAGGCCAATTTGCTGGCACAGCAAATTTGGCAGGAGCAGGTAAACGCCGGCGGCGGCCTGCTCGGACGTCAGGTGCAATTCGTCTATTACGACGACCAGTCCAAGGCCGACACAGTTCCCGGCATCTACGCCAAGCTGCTCGACGTGGACAAGGTCGATTTGCTGATGGGCGCCGCCACCAATCTGATCGTCGCCGCCATGCCGGAGATCATGCAGCGCCAGAAAATGGTGATGGTGCTGGTCGCGCTGGGCAGCAACGACGAATTCAAATATCCGCGTTACTTCCAAACCGCCGCGTGGGGCCCCGATGCGAAGGGCGTGATGGGCCGCGCTTTCTTCGAGGTCGCCAAGACCATTACGCCGCGGCCGAAGACCGTCGCAATCGTCGGCGCCGATGCCGAGTTCTCCAACAATGTCATGACCGGCGCCCGCGCAATCGCCAAACAGGAAGGCTTTGACATTGTCTATGATCACACTTATCCGCCGAGCACGACCGACTATACGCCGATCGTGCGCGGGATCCAGGCGACCAATCCAGATCTCGTCTTCGTCGCGTCCTATCCGCTCGATTCGGTCGGGATCGTGCGGGCGGCAACCGAGATCGGCCTGAAGGCCCAATTGTTTGGCGGCGGCATGGTCGGGCTGCAATACGCGACCTTTTTGCAACAGTTGGCGGACAAGCTCGACCGCGTGGTGAATTATCATCTCTATGTGCCGGCGCCGACCATGTCGTTTCCGGGCATCGAGGAGTTTTTGAAGATCTACCAGGCGCGCGCGCCGCAGCAGGGCACCGATCCGCTCGGCTTCTACCAGCCGCCGTTCGCCTTTGCGGCGATGCAGGTGATCGAGCAGGCCGTCAAGGCCACGGGCTCGCTGGATGACGGAAAGCTTGCCGATTACATCCACAGGAACGCTTTCGACACCATCGTCGGCACGATCCGCTTCGACGCCAAAGGCGAATGGGCGACGCCGCGGCTTCTGATGATCCAGTACCAGAATATCGAGGGCGGCAATCTCGACCAGTACCGTAAGCCGGGAAAAGCTGTCATTCTTTATCCGCCGGAATACAAGGACGGCGAGCTACAGCACCCGTTCGCGCAATGATGCGTCGAAGAAAAGGCTGAGAACGGGGACCATGCGGATCAAAGCGGCCATCGTCAACGAAAGGTCGGGCCCGTTCGTCATCGACACTGTAGAGCTCTGCGCGCCGCGACCCGACGAAGTGATCGTCAGGGTTGTGGCAAGCGGCATGTGTCAGACCGATCTGCATGGCCGCGACGGCTATTACGCCTCGCCCTATCCCGGTGTTTACGGCCACGAAGGCGCCGGCATCGTCCATGCTGTCGGCACGGCCGTGCGCAGGCTGGCACCCGGCGATCACGTCGTCATGTCATTCCCGTGGTGCGGCACGTGCGAGAACTGCGCGCAGGACCTGCACAGCTACTGTGTGCATGCGTTCGATCTGAAGATGAAAGGCACGCGCGCCGATGGCTCCACGCTGCTGTCGAAGAACGGCAAACCGGTCTACAGCGCATTCTTCCAACAATCGTCGTTCGGCACGTTTGCGCTGACGCAAGAACGCTATGCGGTGAAGGTGCGCAAGGATGCGCCGATCGAGCTGCTCGGCCCGCTCGCCTGCAGCGGCCAGACCGGCGCCGGCGCGGTGTTCAACGTGATCAAGCCGAAGCCGGGCGATGGTTTCGCTGTCTTCGGCGTCGGCGCAGTCGGCCTGTCGGCCCTGATCGCGGCGAAGATTGCCGGCTGCGATCCCATCATCGCCGTCGACATTCATCCGCACCGCCTTGCGCTCGCGCGCGAGCTCGGCGCCACGCATGTCATCGATCACACCACTGGCCGCAATGTCGTCGCCGAAATCCGTGCGATCGCCGGCCGCGGCGTGCGCGCGTCGGTCGATACCTCGGCGCTGCCGGTGGTGCTTCGCGAGGCCGCCGAAGCGCTGATGCCGGGCGGCACCTGCGTCATTCTCGGCAGCGCGCGCAAGGGTACCGAGGTAACGTTTGACATGCCCTTCATTCATGAAGGACGCGTGGTTCGCGGCGTGATTCAGGGCGACAGCTTCCCGCAAAAATTCATCCCCCGGCTTGTCGACTTGATCATGGAAGGCAAATTTCCGATCGAGAAAATGATAAAATTCTACGATTTTGCCGAAATCAACCGGGCCGCCCAAGAATCCTCGGCCGGCCTGACCATAAAGCCCGTGCTGCGCATGCCGCATGATAGCTGACCGAAACGCAATCGCGAGGAGGAATGATCGTCATGGAAACGCTGCCCCGGTTTGGCATTTCGCGCGCCGACATGATGAAGCGCGTGGCGCGCTTCAGGGACCTCAAGGGCTCCGACGGCGGGCTTCCCGACAGCAAGGCGCCGCAATGCGAACGCACGCTCTATAACGTGATCGGCTTTCAGCCGCCGAAAAATTCCGGCGGCGCGGTGACCTCGCCGGTCGGCGACGATGCTTCGCGGCTCGCGGCGATCCCGATCTCGGAAGGATTCAATCTGGGCTATTGCCGCGCCAAGCCCGGCAAAGGCCCGATGATGCACAACCACGACACCAACGAGACGTTCATTCCGATGACCGGCACCTGGCGCTGCAGCTGGGAGAACGAGAAGGGCGAGGTGGAGTCGGTCGATCTCGATCCGCTCGATGTAATCTCGTTTCCGCCGGGCGCCATTCGGCGCTTCGAGAACGTGACGCCGGGCCCGGGCGGCGAGGACGCAATCCTGATGTTCGTCATCGGCGGCGACGGACCCAAGGCGGAGTTCACCGATCAAGCGATGAAGGAGCTCGAAGAGGCGGGTGTGTGGTCGCCGAAAGGCGCCTAGTCGTAGGGCGGGCAAAGGCGCCAACGGGTCCGCGTGAAGCAAGCGTTGGAGACGGCGGAGCCCTGGAAATCCGACCATTTCGACGGGAGACGTTTTTTCAGGAGCGCACTTTTTAACTGCATGCTTACCGTTGCGGCCTAACATTATTCGCTGGGACTGGTGCAGCGTACCTGGCGGACGCGGAAACTTCGGCGCTGCCGACGACCGCCGGAGTCTTCCCTTTCATGGGGCTCGCCGATGCGCAAACCAAAAAGCCATCAACTGCTGCCTGTCTGCCCAAGCTGCGCGGGCTTGATGCAAATGAGCCGGCTGGCTCCCTATTTGCGTGGCTCGGTCACGCCCGCATATGAATGCGAGTTGTGCGATGTCACCATCAGCGCCCCCCAACTCTCACTTAAGCCTTTGCAGCCGGCGTCCAGCTGAGAACCAACCGGCGCCCCAATGGCATGCCGCATCGATATAGAGCTGTAGCCCGGATTTTGCTTCGCTCCATCCGGGCTACAAGTTACGTGCCGTAACTCTGGATCAGCGATCCCGCCACCAAGGTCCAGCCGTCGACCAGCACGAAAAAGATCAGCTTGAACGGCAGGGACACCACGACCGGCGGCAGCATCATCATGCCCATCGACATCAGCACCGAGGCGACCACGAGATCGATGATCAAAAACGGCAGGAAAAGCAAAAAGCCGATCTCGAAGGCGCGCCGCAGCTCGGAGATCATGAAGGCCGGAACGATAATGCGCATCGACAGATCTTCCGGCTTGTCCGGCGGCTTGTCGCCCGACATGTCCATGAACAGCTGCAGGTCCTTTTCGCGGACATTCTTCTCCATGAAGCCGCGCAGCGGCACGCTGGCGCGTTCGAACGCTTCGTTGACGCTGATCTCGTTGTTGACGAGCGGCTTGACGCCTGTGTCATAGGCCTTGGTCAGCACCGGGCCCATGACGAAGGCGGTGAGGAAGAGGGCGAGCGAAATCACGACTGAATTCGGCGGCGCGGTCGCGGTGCCGAGCGCGGTGCGCAAGAGCGACAGCACCACGACGATCCGCGTGAACGAGGTCATCATCACCAAGATCGACGGCGCCAGCGACAGCACGGTGAGAAGTGCGATCAGCTGAATGACGCGCTCGTTCAATCCGCCGCCGGCGGCGCCTTGGCCGAAATTAATGCTGATATCCTGCGCGGCGAGCGGCGTCGCCGAAAACAAGAGGACCGCTACCGAGGCCGCTACGGTTATGCACCGGACGCGGCGGCCTCTTGCGGCGCGCATCAGGTCTTGTTTGAACGGCCCAACAAACTCGCCATCTCCTGTTCGAGGCTATCGTAGAGCGCGGTCTTGCTCTCGTTCGGCCTTGCCTCCGGCGCCGCTGACTTCGGCTCGCCTGCGCGGCGCCCGCGCGGCAGCGTGTCGGCTGGGTGCGCCGGTTCGGCGCCGCCAGCAGGCCGGCGCGGCTCAGAGGGCGCGTTCGGCTTGCGCAGCGCGGCTTCGAGCCGCTGCGCCATGTCGGCGAGGCTTTGATCGGAATCTTTTGAGTCGGAGCCGACGGCGGTTGGGGGCGGGGTAATTGTCGGCGCCGTTTGCGGCGCGCTTGGCGTCGCGGAATGCGGCTCCGCGCGCGGCTCGATCTTCTCTGTCTTCGTCTCGGCGCGCGGTTCGGCCGGTTGCGGCCGCGTGAACACGCTCGAGCGACGCGGCGGGGCAGGGCGAGCTGCCCCGAGCTCGTCGGCAAGCGCGGCAAGCGTGTCGCGTTGCGCCCGTGGCGGCGGCTCGGCGCTCTGCTGCGGCCGCGCCGGCGATTCGTCCGGCAAGGGCTCGAGTCTCGGCGACGGCCGCGCGCCGGGCTCCGGCTGCAGCGGCCACGAAGAGCCGTTCGCTCCGTTGTCGGGAAGTGGAATGGCGCGCGGCAGCGCCTCGATGCCCGCTGGCGGCCGCGCGCCCGGCACATCACGCGGCGCAGCCACCGCGCGCACAATATTGGGTTCCACGACCACGTCAGTCGGTCCGCCGATCATCAGCAAGTGCTCGACATTGTCGCGCCGGACCAAAATGAGCCGACGTCGGTTATCGACGCTGGCGTAATCAATCACGGCAAGCCGCGGCTGGCGCCCGCGCGTCGCCGCGCCAAGCCGGCCCGAACCAAACCGTCGCACCGCCCAAGCGATCGCACCGATCAGGCCCAGCACAATGAGAAATGCCAGGAAGAAGCGCACGGCTAGCGGCATTTCCGCTCCAAATAGGCTATCCAACATCCGTACAGACTCCCCGCTCGCCTCGGCGCTCTCCCCGGCCCCCAAAGGTTAACAGCGCCGGAAACATTTGCCGCCGTGATTACTAACAAACAATTAAAAAGGATAGCCGAAATTCGCGCCAGGGCCGATGGTTCCAGCATTTTCTTGGTAAACGGCGGTTTAATGGCAAAACCGGCACGAATGCGGTTTTAACCGGGCATTAACCATACACCGGGCAAAGTCTGCCCAGCGCCGATCGGGCGCCAAGCCGACCTCTGTCGGCCTCTCGGGGACGCCGCCAATGCCGATTTCCGACATTCCGATCCTGTCGATGCTGCGCAGCCGCATGCAGTGGCATCAGGTCCGCCAGGAAGTCTTGGCCGAAAACGTCGCCAATGCCGATACGCCGAATTATCGGGCGCGCGACCTCGCGCCGCCAGATTTCAGCCGCGAATTGGCCGCCGCCTCGATCGGCCTCGTGCGCACAGACCCCAATCACATTGTCGGGCAGGGCGGCGGCGATTCCGAATTCGCCGAAGACAAGACTGCGCGCTATGAGATTCGCCCGCGCGGCAATGCCGTCAGTCACGAAGACGAAATGATGAAGGTCGCCGCCAATCAGATGGACTATGAGGCGGTGACCGCGATGTACACGCACAGTCTTTCGCTCATCAAAATTGCACTCGATCGGAGCTGAGACGGAGCGCTCGACTCATGGACTTCATCAAATCGCTGACCGTCGCTGCGAGCGGCCTGCGGGCGCAGATGGGCCGCATGCGGGTGATCTCCGAGAACATCGCCAATGCCGATTCGGTGGCGCAGACGCCGGGCGGCGACCCTTATCGGCGCCGCATTGTCACTTTCAATTCTGAGCTCGACCGTTCGCTCGGCGTGCAGGTGCCCGAACTCGGGCGAATCCAAACCGATTCGTCTGATTTTCTGGTCAAGCACGAGCCTGGCAATCCCGCCGCCGACGCCAACGGCGACGTCAAATATCCGAATGTGAATACGCTCGTCGAAATGACCGATCTGCGCGACGCGCAGCGATCCTACGAGGCCAACCTCAATGTCATCACGGCCACGCGCCGCATGATCCAGCGCACCATCGACATCATCAAGACGTAACCGAACAAGACCCCGGCCGAGAGCCTTTCAGAGAGCCGACAATGCCGACACCGACTGTCGCCGCCAATGCCTATGCCGCGCTCGCGCGCATGCGCGACGACACTGCCAAAGTCGCCGGCGGGCTGAGCTCCGCGCCGAGCGGCGGTCTAAACTTCAGCGCCGTCCTCAGGACGGTGATGGATAATGTCACCGCGGCGGCGCAGAGATCCGATGCGCAAGCCATGGCCGTCGCCAATGGCAAGGCCAATATGGTCGACGTCGTCACGGCCGTCGCCGAGACCGAAACTGCGGTGCAAACCCTCGTCTCGGTGCGCGACAAGGTGATCGCGGCCTATGAAGATATCTTGAAAATGCAAATTTGAAATCGTCTTGAGGTCACCCCGCCGCGCTTGCAACAGACGTCATAGGGTTTGGGGGAGAGCACAATAATGATGACCGGGCCCGAAGTGATGGACGTGGCGCGCGACGCGATTGTTACGCTGCTCATCGTCTCGGCGCCGCTGATGCTTGTCGGCCTTGTCGTGGGCGTCGTCATTTCGCTGTTGCAGGCGCTCACCCAGATCCAGGAAACCACGCTGGTCTTCGTGCCGAAGATCATCGCGATCTTCCTTGCCCTGCTGATCGCGCTGCCGTTCATGGCTGACCGGATGCATGCAAATTTCGTGCGCATCGCGGCGCATATCACCAACGGCTGAACGGAGTGAGCGGTGCGGATCGATGTCTCGTTCCTGCCGGCGCTGGGCGCAGCCTTTCTTCTGGTCTTTGCGCGCACCGGCACGATGCTCATGCTGCTGCCGGGCATCGGCGAGCAGGGATTGTCGCCGCGCATCCGGCTGACGATTGCGCTGATCCTGGCGGCCGTCCTGCTGCCGCTGCATCGCAGTTCCTATCCGATCAATCCCGGCGCTCTGGGTCCGGCGATCGTCATGGTGATCGAAGAAATCGTTATCGGCGCCGTGCTGGGCTTGACGGCGCGACTGACCGTCTCGGCGCTGGAAGTCGCAGGCTCGGTGATCGCGCAGCAGCTGGGCCTTGGCTTTGTCACTCAGGTCGATCCGAGCCAGGCCGAGCAGGGGATGATCTTTTCCAATTTCTTCACGATGCTGGCCGTGACCTTGTTTTTCGCGACCGACATGCATCATCTGGTCCTCGCCGCGCTCAACGACAGCTATACGCTGTTTGCGCCTGGCGAAGTGCCGGCAACCGGTGATGCCGCGGCGCTGGTGACCAAGATCATTTCGGGCGCCTTCCGCATCGGCATCCAGCTCGCCGCGCCGTTCCTGGCCTTCGGCCTTCTGTTCAATCTCGGCTTGGGCGTGCTGTCGCGACTGATGCCGGCGATGCAGGTCTATTTCGTCGCGCTGCCGCTTTCGATCCTGATCGGATTTTTGTTCCTGGTACTGGCGCTGGGCTCGATGATGGGCGTCTTTCTCAATTATGCGGGCGGCGTCCTGCACCTGCTCGCTCCGCATGCCTAGAGCATGATCCCCAACAGTGCAGGCCGGTTTCTGGAAAAGATCATGCGCAAACGGGAAATCTAAATAGCGATGGCCGAAGAACGCGATGATTCGGAACATACAGAAGACCCGACGCCGCGACGGCTCGAGGAGGCCATCCAGCGCGGCGATGTCGTCAAAAGCATCGAGGTCTCGACCTGGTTCGCGATCGGCGGTGCGACCCTGGTGCTGATGCTGTTTGCCGGTTCGACAGCATCAAGCGTCGAGACCATGCTGCGCGGGCTTGTTGCCAATTCCTATCAGATTCCAATCGACGGATCGGCGCTGCTCGATCTGTCGAAGAGCTTGGCGCAAAGGCTCCTGGTCTCACTCGGCATTCCGTTGCTCCTGCTTGCGCTTGCCGCGCTGGCGGGCACAGCGATCCAGCACCGCATCATCTTTTCGTTCGAGCCGATCAAGCCGGATCTTTCCAAAATCTCGCCGATCGCCGGTTTTACGCGGCTGTTTTCCAAACAGGCGCTGGTCAATTTCGCCAGGGGCTTTGCCAAACTTGCTTTGTTCGGGACCGTGATCGGGGCCCTGTTGTGGCCGCAGCGCCATCGCCTCGGCGGGCTGGTCGACGTGGACCCCGCGCTGTTGATGCCTTTCACGCGCTCCCTCGCCATGCAGATGCTGGGCACGGTCGTGGCCATCCTCGCCATCGTCGCCGCGGGTGATTACCTGTTTCAGTATCGGCAATGGTACGACCGTCACAAAATGACGGTGCGGGAGATGAAGGAGGAATTTCGCCAGACCGAAGGCGATCCCGCCATCAAAGGCAAAATCCGTCAGCTCCGTCAGGCCCGCGCGCGCAAGCGCATGATGGCGCAGGTGCCGAAAGCATCCGTCGTCATCACCAACCCGACCCACTTTGCCGTGGCGCTGCAATACGAGCGCGGCATGAATGCGCCGGTATGCGTCGCCAAGGGCGCCGATCTGATCGCGCGCAAGATCCGCGAGATCGCCGCGAGCCATAATATCCCGATCATCGAAAATCCGCCGTTGGCCCGGGCATTGCATGGCACGGTCGAAGTCGATCAGGAAATTCCGCAGGAGCATTACCGGGCGGTGGCCGAAGTCATCGGCTATGTCATGCGGCTGCGTGGGGCTTTGCGCCGATGAGCAGGAGGTGATCGGACCGGCGATTGGCGGTTTATCACGCGCCTTCCCGCCAAAATCTCTTGCGCGATTCAGTAGCGCAAGGCAGGGAATCAAGGCAAATGCGGGGGCATGACAGAGCAGACCATGACAGCGTCGGGTAATGCCGATACCAAGGCTGTTGGGTCCAGGGTTGAGCGGCCGGCTCTCGTCGCGTCGCGACGCGCGGTCGACCGCAGCAGCGCCAGCGCCGCTCGCGGCGGCAGCATCGTGCTCGTGCTCTTGGTCGCCGTGCTCCTGGTCGCCAGCGCTTCCGGCATCGTTCTTGTCGGCGGCAATAAGGCCCAGCCCTATATCCAGGCTTTCCTGGCGGTGCTTGCGACCGTCGGCGTGTTCTCGCTGTTTGCTTTGGCCTGCGGGATCTTGAGGGTCTGGGGCGCCGAGGCCGTTCAGCCGCTGATCAAATCCGTCGTGGACAATGCCTTCGACGGCATCGTCGTGACCGACGGCGAGGGCCGGGTGGTCTATGCCAATGCCGCCTATCTCGATCTCACCGACGCCGTGGATCAAAACGATCTGCGTCCGGTGGAGCGGGTCTTCATCGGCGATGCCGATGCGTCGGAGGCGATATACCGGCTGCTCAAGGCCGCGCGCGACGGCAAGCGCCTCCAGGAAGAAGTTCGAGTTGCCGGCAGCAAGGGCCGGCCGGCACGCTGGCTGCGCTTTCGTATTCGGCCGCTCGGCGCCGGTCGGCGCGAGGGCCGGCTCACCGTGTGGTCGCTGTCGGATGTGACGCGCGAGCGGGCGCATCAGGAAAACGTATTTCAGGAACTGCAGCACGCGATCGATTATCTCGACCACGCGCCGGCCGGCTTTTTCTCGGTCGATGACAAGGGCGAAATCGTCTATCTCAACGCCACGCTTGCCAATTGGCTCGATCAGGATCTGGCACAGGTCGGCTCGGGCGGGCTGAAGCTCTCCGATCTGGTTGCCGGCGACGGCGCCGCCTTGTTGACGACCTTGCGCGGCGCGCCGGGCGAGGTGAAAACCGAGGTTCTCGACCTCGATCTGCGCACGCGAAGCGGCCGCACGCTGCCGGTGCGCGTCTTTCACAAGCTTGCTTACGGTGCGGACGGCACGCCCGGCGCGTCCCGCACGCTCGTCCTCAACCGCGCCCGCGACGACGGCACCGACCCGCAGCGCGCCGCCGAAATCCGTTTCATGCGCTTCTTTCACAATACGCCCATGGCGATCGCGACGATCGACAAGCATGGCGGCGTGGTGCGCACCAACCCCCTCTTCGCGCGGCTGTTCCACGGTGCAAGGAGCGGGGAGACGCAAGGCGAGAGCGAAGACCGCTCGATCCTGTTGACCGTCGTGGCGCGCGATCGCGAAGCGCTGGCGAATGCGATCCAAAAGGCGGCACAGGGCAAAGGGGATATCGCGCCGGTCGACGCGATGCTCGCGGGCGAGGGCGAGCGGTTCGGCCGCTTCTATGTGACTGCGGTCGAGGAAGAGGAGCGCGATCAGGAAGCGGCCATCGTCTATGCACTCGAGACGACGGCGCAGCGCGAGCTCGAGAACAAGGTCACGCAGCAGCAAAAGATGGAGCTGGTCGGCCAGCTTGCCGGCGGCATCGCTCACGATTTCAACAATGTTCTATCCGCCATCATGATGGCGACCGACTTTTTGCTCAACGCACACAAGCCGACGGATCCGTCTTTCGCCGACATCATGCAGATCAAGCAAAATGCCAACCGGGCAGCGAGCCTGGTGCGGCATCTGCTCGCCTTCTCGCGCAAGCAGACGCTGCGCCCGCAGGTGCTCGATCTCGGCGAGGTGCTGTCCGATCTCACCATGCTACTGCGGCGTTTGATCGGCGAAAAGGTTGCGCTGGAAGTCGTGCATGGGCGCGATCTGTGGCCGGTGAAGGTCGATATTTCGCAGTTCGAGCAGGTGATCGTAAATCTCGCGGTCAATGCGCGCGACGCGATGCCGAATGGGGGCCGCTTGACGGTGCGCACAAGCAATGTCACGCGCGAGGACAGTGAGCGCTTCCGCGCCAAAGGCATGCCGCCGGCCGACTATGTGCTGGTCGAGGTTTCCGACACCGGCACCGGAATCCCTGCAAAAATTCTCGACAAGATTTTCGAGCCGTTTTTCTCGACCAAAGAGGTGGGCAAAGGCACGGGACTTGGTCTCTCCACGGTATACGGCATCATCAAGCAGACTGGCGGCTTCGTCTATGTCGAGTCGCCGGAGCACGCGGGCGCCACATTCCGCATCTTCCTGCCGCGGCATGTCGCAGCCGCCGAGGAGAGCGCTGATCGCGCCGCCGAGGCTGAAACGATTGGCGCGACCAATGGGTCGGCCATCGCGACGTCGCCGTTTGCGGACCGCGGCAAAAGCGCGGCCGCCACCGATCTCACCGGCGAGGGGACGATCTTGCTCGTCGAGGACGAGCAAGGCTTGCGGGCGCTCAATGCACGCGGCCTTGCCTCGCGCGGCTATACCGTGCTGGAAGCCGGCAACGGCGTCGAAGCCATCGATGTGCTTGAGAAATCCGAGGGTCGCGTGGATCTCGTGGTTTCCGATGTCGTCATGCCGGAAATGGATGGGCCGACGCTGTTGCGCGAGCTGCGCAGCCGCAATCCCAATCTTAAGATCATTTTCGTGTCCGGCTATGCCGAGGACGCGTTCCAAAAACACCTGCCGGCGGATGGCCAGTTCGCGTTTCTGGCAAAGCCTTTCACGCTCAAGCAGCTGGTCAATGCGGTTAAGGAGACGCTGGCGGCTTGAGCCGGGGACGTGCCGAGCGGCCTGACATGAAAATTGATCGGCTTTTGCTCGGCCCGGCGCCGGTTTGGCTGTGACGCGCATCACAGACCCGCCGTGCAGGCATGCGGCAGATGCGCGTGCGACGCTTTGCGGCAGACCTTTTTGTGCCGTCTTTGGCGTAGATGATGATGAAGCGCGCGCTGCCGCATGAGCTGATTTTACGGGCTTTTTACCGTCCAGCGCAGGTCAGTGCCTTGGCCGAAGGCGCCGCGCAGGGAAGGGCGACCATACGTGTACCATCTCGTTGGCACCCAGACGGCTTCGTGGTCACTTGGGTATTTTCGGGCGCCTTATCTGCGAACGGGCGGGCGATCGCCGGGGGCGCGCACGCCCTATCTGCGTGGACTCATCATATTTGCCGCCTTGGTCCTGAGCATGCTCATTTCCGCGCAAGGTGCGGATGCGACGCTGAAGAGCGAGTGGCGATTCGGCGGCAATGTTGCGCGCACCATTCTGGCGCTGCCGTTCGGTTCGGCGACAGGCGACGGTATCTTCGGACGAGATGCGTTTGGCGATCTCGGGGATGCCGGTACTTTTGTGCGGCCGCAAGCCGCGCAGCCGACGGGCGGTTCACTGGGCGGACTGTTCAACCGGCCGGGTGTGGTCGGCGGCTTTGCCGCGGGCTTCCTCGGTTCGGGCCTGCTCGGCTTGGTGTTCGGCCACGGTCTGGTGAGCGAACTCAGCGGCGCCGCTTCCGTCATGGGCCTCGTCTTTCAGCTCGCTTTGATTGTCATGCTCGCAAGATTGATCTGGACATGGTGGCGCGCCGACCGCGGGGCCGCCTTTCCTGAAATGTCGCCACGGCAACTGGCCGACGCCTATGGCAGGCCGCGCAACGAAGTCCTGCCAGATATCGATTCTCTAGCGGAGACTGACTCCGGCTCCCACGAACTCGCCGACGGCCACTTCGAGCAAAAAGACTGATCCGCCAGTGCCGCCGCCGATGGCTCAAGTGTCATTGTGGCCGCGGCCCATCGTGGCAGCTCTGCACTGCCGCTTGCGTCGGCAGCAGGATCGGCACGTCGCATTTCGAGCAGGCGCCGAGCGCAAGCGCACTCAGAAGGAGCCCGGCTGTGACCAGGGCCCGCACGACGTCGCGGTTCGCATGTGTCCGATGCGCAACACGCAGCATGGCCTCATGCCGGGCTGATCCCGCTCCATGGTTTTTTGTTTTGTCGCATTCTCTTACGGAAAACCGTACCCACTTTTCCGAAACATGCCCGCGTTCGGTATGATACGGCGTTGAGGCGGGAGCCGCGAGGCTCTGCCGCTAGCGGGTGCCGGGCGAGGAAGCTGATTATCGTACGCGCGGCCCAAGATGTTACGAGCGGCCCAGGGCCGGCCTCCGTGAGCCGGGCCGAACCAAGGAGGAGACAAAATGGATATTCGAACCTGCGGCACTGTGCCTTCGCGCCGCGGACCGGCGGAGAGCTTTACCGGCGTCGTCTGGCAGGAGCCGATCATCGAGGCGCCAGCGCCGGCACGGGTGCGCGCCGGCGTGGTGCGATTCGAGCCCGGCGCGCGCACCGCCTGGCGCATGCGCATCCGCTCGGCCAGACGCTGTTTGTCATCGCCGGTGCCGGCCGGGTGCAGAGCTGGGGCGGTAAAGTGCGCGAAATCCGCGCCGGCGACGTTGTGTGGATCCCGCCGAACGAGAAGCACTGGCACGGCGCCGCCCCCGACACGAATATGGTCCACGTCGCCATGCAGGAGGCGCTTGACGGCAAGCATGTGACCTGGATGGAACACGTGACCGACGAGCAGTACAGAGCGGCGGCGGCAGGGTAATGCGTGCCGAATATGCCGCTCTGCCGCACGCTCAAACGGTGCCCCGGTTTGGCGAAAATGAGCGGACGACTGTGCGGCTGCGGCCACTCGCACGCCCGGAGGTCAAGCTATGCGCTACGAGCTTTATTATTGGCCGGAGATTCAGGGCCGCGGCGAATTCATTCGGCTGGCGCTTGAAGAAGCCGGCGCCGATTACGTCGATGTCGCTCGCAGGCGTGGCGTAGCGGCAATGGAGAAGATTCTCGAGGACAAGCGCGCTGCGCGACCACCCTTCGCGCCGCCTTTTCTCAAGGCCGGCAAGCTTGTCATCGCACAGACTGCGGAGATACTCCTTTATCTCGGCTCGCGTCTCAATCTCGCGCCGCGCGAGGAGGCCGGGCGGCTTTGGGCGCATCAATTGCAGCTGACGATCTCCGATCTGATCGTGGAAATACACGACACGCATCACCCGATCTCGTCCGCGCTTTATTACGAGCAGCAGAAAGCGGCGGCCAAGCAACGCGCATCAGCGTTTTGGCGCGACCGGGTGCCGAAAATGCTGGGCTATTTCGAGCAGGTCCTGCAGAAGAATGGCGGTCAATATACGATCGGGCGCAGGCTCAGCTATGTCGACCTGTCGCTGTTTCAGATCGTCGAGGGCCTGCGCTATGCCTTCCCCAGGCGGATGAAGCGTTTCGAGAAGAACATCCCCGGCCTCCTCGCGCTGCATGAGCGCGTCCGCGAGCGTCCGCGCATCAAGGCCTATCTCGCCTCGGAACGACGCATTCCGTTCAACGAATGGGGCATCTTTCGCTATTACAAGGAGCTGGATGCGTGAGTTATCGGCCCGCGGGAGCGAGCGGGTTGTGGTGCGGCGCGGGCGCGTTATGCTCTGTGATTGCGACGCTAAACAAGCACCGAAGGAACAAGAGGGGACATGCACGGACTTGCGCAAAGTTTCGATCTCACCAACGAGTTCAACATCCTGCGCCTGATCTGCGGGCTGTTTTTCATTCCGCACATCTACGCCAAATTCTTCGTGCCGGAGGCGCTCGGTTTCTTCAAAGCGGCAAAGTTTCGCGCGCCTGCAGCCTGGATGTATGCCGCCTGCATCATCGAGAGCTTCCTTGCCATCGGGCTTATTTTCGCAATCTTGCCTTTCTACGCGGGCGCGATCGGCTTCATCCATCTCTTGGTTGCGGCCGGCGCGGTATGGAAGGTGACCAATTGCAAGTGGCTGTGGAATATCGGCGGCTTCGAATATTGCGTATTCTGGGCGATCTGCTGCCTCGTGGTGGCGATGCATTATCGCGCCGACATGGTCCTCTGGTAACCAAGCGTAGGTCGGACTAGCGCAGCGCAATCCGCCAACGCATCTCATCCCGGCGGCGGGTTTACGCCTGCGGCCAATCCGCCTTACAACAGCTTTGGAGTTTGCACATGATCAATGCCGCCATTGTCGGGCTGGGCTGGTGGGGCAAGACGCTTGTCGAAGCGGCCGAGAAGAGCGCGGCAATCCGGTTCATTTCCGGCGCCACCCGCACGATGACGCCGGAGATTGAGGGCTTTGCGAAAAGGCACGGCCTAAGACTCGCCGCCAATTACGACGCGGTGCTCGCCGAGCGCGGCATCGACGCTGTGGTGCTGGCGACGCCGCATTCGATGCATGGCGCGCAGGTCGTCGCGGCGGCCAAGGCCAAGAAGCACATCTTTTGTGAGAAGCCGTTCACGCTAACCAAAGAGGAGGCCGAAGCCGCGGTCGCCGCGGTGCGCCAGGCCGGCGTCACGCTCGCGCTCGGCTATAACCGGCGCATTCATCCCGAGATGGTCAAGCTGCGCGACATGATCCGCTCCGGCGAACTCGGCACCATCCTGCACGTCGAAGCGACCATGACGTTTCCCAATGTGCTGTTCATCAATCCGAGCCATTGGCGCGCCGACAAGCACGAGACGCCGTGCGGCGGCCTGATGCCGATGGGCGTGCACGCGATCGACGGCATGATCGATCTGTGCGGGCCGATTGACCACGTCTTTGCGCAAAGCTTTCGCCGCGCCGCATCGATCGATGCCGATGACACGACCTCGATCCTGCTGCGCATGAAGGACGGCATGTCCGGCTATCTCGGCACGATGACAACGACCGGCCCCGGCTTTTCCTTCCAGGTGTTCGGCTCCAAGGGCTGGCTGCGGCTCGAAGGCGTCACCCATGTGGCAGGCGCATCGTCGGAGGAGCGCCGCACGCGGCTGTTCGGCGCTTGCAAATTTCAGCCGGTGAAGGGTGAGGCAAAGACCTGGCAGGCGGCGACGATGGATATTTCGCGCGCCGCCCTCGAAGCCTTCGCCAAGGCCGCGGAAGGGGGGCCGGCCTATCCTATCCCCTACGACCAAATGATCCACGGGGTTGCTGTGACCGAAGCTATCGTGCGCTCCGCGGCTTCGCAGAAGATCGAACAGGTGGGCTAAAGTGTTGCGGTCGGGATTGTGAAGGTGGTCGTCAAACCGGGCCACTTACGGCGCGGGAACCGCCTGTCGCGGAAGCGAAGGTGCGCTCGCGACGCCGGTAAGCCAAGTCAAGGGAAGCAAGTCAACGGAAGCAAGTCAAAGGAAATAGGAGATGACCTCTCCGGACGGGACCGGAGGAAGGTCAACTCTGCATGCTCTCAAGGCGTGAGCCCTGCGATTTTTGCAGGAACTGACGTTTCAACTCGTCCGCTGCAGGATCCTCCTTGGCGCGTCCGATCTCGCGTGCCTTTTCCAGGTGCCGCCAACGATCGTTGTCATTCGATGGCTGTTTCGCCTCCATGGATCTGCCTCTGACTGATGGATTTAGCTTTTCCCTATAACCTTTTGGTATGTAACCTTTTGCCCGGCATTCGAGTTCCTGGCGCTCACTCGCAGAAATGGCAGGGCGGGGCCGCCGTCCTGTAAATCGGGTTCAATCGCATTTGGTTTGACGCGGCAAATGCCGGTCGAGGGCCCGAGGGGGGTAGAGCGCGCACAGCGGCTCGGCAGCGCCGGACTTGGATCCGCCCTTCCAAGGTTCATCCGAGGCGATAACAGCCCTTGCGCTGAGTGACACGCTTGCCGCTTGCGGCGGCTCGTTCTTGCGGCCCGCTGGGCAGCCGATTGGTGAGGAAGCCCAGGCGCGCGGAAATGTCCGCCGCAGCCTCGCTCAGCGCCCGCACCGCGCTGCCGTTCCAGCCCGTGATTTTCGCCTCCGATCGCGCCACCACGCAGATGACCGCGACCAGCGCGCTGGCGAAATCGAACACCGGCGCCGCGACGGCATCGATGCCGGGAATGATCGCGCTCGGCGCGCGGGCGAGGCCGCGCTTGCGAATTTCCCCCGTGAGGCTTGCAATCTCCTCAACGCTTGGCAGGGTGACGCCGCGCGTCTGCGCCGCCTTTCGCTCGGCCGCGATCAGCGGTGCGGTATCGGCCTCGGGCAAATGGGCGAGGAAGGTGCGGCCGATGGCGGTTGTCAGGATTGGAAGTCGCGACCCGACGCGGATATTCATCGTCAGCCAGTGGTCGCTTTCCTGCATGGCCACGATAACCGGTCCGGCCTCGCTCCAGACCGCCGCCGTGACGGTCTGATTGATCTGGTCGCGAAGCGCGGGCAGGGCGTTACAGACCTCGGCGACCGGATTGACCCCGCGCAATGCGGCAAGCCCGATCGCAATGGCCTGCGGCCCGAGCCGGTACAGGCCCGTCTCGGCCTGCTGCGCTACCAGTCCGGCACTGCGCAAGCTGCGCAGGTAGCGATGGGCCTTGCCGCGCGCCAATCCGGTATTCGCTGCGAGCGTCTTGAGCGCGAGGCTCCCGCCCCCGGCGGCCAACGTGTTGAGGATTCGCGCCGCAATCGTGACCGATCGCACGCCGCCGCGCTCGGCTGCGCCGCGCGCGGAGAGCATCTTGCGCAATCTTGCTTGTGTTCTCTTCACGACGGAACCCACGGGGTTTGCGGCAAAGGGTGCCTTGACCGCTTGGCGTTACGGAATACAGTACGCGTTACAAAATAATGTACAAGAACCTCGCAGGGGAGGATCATCATGGCCATCAAGGTGTCGGTTGCTCCCAAAGGCATGGGACTCAACGATTTCGTCGCCATGCAGGAAGGCTTCTTCCGCGCCGAGGGGCTCGACGTCGAATTCGATATGAAGACCTTCCGCGGTACCCAGAGCAGCTGGAAGGATCTGCAATATTTCGAGCGCCCGCAGGACCGGCCTTTCGCTGAAGGCCGCTCGGTCATTCAAGGTGCCTGCGCCTGGGGCAGCATCTGCAATGCCAGTGCCGGCATGGGAAAGTTCGTCCCGGATTGTTATGGCGTCTCGCCGTGGGCGATCTTTGTCCGGCCGGATTCGAGGATCAGGCGGCCGGAAGACCTCAAAGACGTTCCGGTCGCCGTCGGCATGCGCGCCGGCAGCCATTTCAACGTCCCCTACCGGCTGGAAAAATATCTGCCGCTTGCGAATATCAGGACCGTAAATGTCGGCGGCTTCGGTGCGCGACTCTCCGCTTTGCTCAATGGCGAAGTCGAAGCGGCCAGCCTGTTGCCGCCGCAAATCGACATGGCAAAGCAGCTCGGCTTGCGCGCGATCATCGAGGACACGTTCCACACCATCTGGTGGGTGCCGGATGACATGCCGGCCGACGTACTGGGCCGATATCTGCGCGCTCTGGATCGCGCCGAGGACGCGCTGCAGGCCGATCTCAACCGCTTTCTGCCGCTGTGGAACCTGTCGATTCCCGCCGAGTTTTCCGATCGCGCCTGGAATTTCAGCAAGTTCGGCCGCGGCGAGCGCTTTGTCTACGAGCCGGTTCCGAAAGCCGAATTCGACGAAGTGATGCAGCAGGTCGAGCGCTGGGGTCTCGATCAGCATCTCAAGGAGCGGGAATTCGCAAAACTCATATCCCGGGCGGCCTGAAAGCTGCGGAGCGCCGTGATGATCCGCACGCCGATTTGCGATCTCCTCGATATCGATCATCCCATTGCGCTTGGCGGGATGGGCTCGGCAACTTCGCCCGAATTGGTCGCGGCTGTTTCGCGCGCCGGCGGGCTGGGCGCGCTCGGTTGCCATTATCAGACGCCGGAACAGGTGCGCGAGCGCACCGCAGCCATTCGTCGGGGAACAAACCGGCCGTTCGGGCTGAACTTTCTCCTGTTCGACACGCGCGAGGACAGTTTGCAAGCGGCGCTCGAACTCAAACCGAGCGTGATGCAGTTCGCCTGGGCGCGTCCCGAGCAGGACCTCAAGAGCTATTTCGACCGCGCGCATCGCGCCGGCTGCAAGGTCACCCACATGGCCGGGACCGTCCAAGAGGCCGTGCGCGCGGCCGAAGCCGGCGCCGATGTGATTGTCGCGCAGGGCACCGAAGGTGGCGGCCATGTCGGCTTTATGGCGAGCATGCCGCTCATCCCGATGGTGGTCGACGCGGTCTCGCCGATTCCGGTCTTGGCGGCAGGCGGCTTTGCCGACGGGCGCGGCCTGATCGCGGCGCTGGCGCTCGGCGCGCAGGGCATTCTGCTCGGCACGCGCTTTCTCGCCACGCAGGAGTCGCCGCTGCACCCGAATTTCAAGCAGGCCATCGTCGACAGCGACGGCCACGATACGCAGCTCTCAGAAATTCCCGATATCGCCGCAGGTCTGGTCTGGCCCGGCGCGATGACGCGCTCGCGCCGCAATCGGTTCATCGAGCGCTGGGCCGGGCGCGAATGGGCGCTGCGTCAGCACCGCGCCCAAGCCAATGCGAAATTGCGGGCGGCGCGCGAATCCGGCGATGTCGACGAGGGTCCGCTATCCATGGGCCAGGATGCCGGCCTTATTCACGACATCCCGCCGGCGGGCGAGATTGTGACGCGGATTGCACGGGAGGCCGATGAGCTTCTGACATGCGCACTTCCGCGCTTTATAATGCAAGACAACGCCGTCAAAGGAGCAGCCAATGTCAAAGTTCATCATTGAGCCTCACTTCAGGCTTCAGGAATGGGTTGCGGAAGAGAAGGGCTATTTCAAAGACGAAGGGCTAGATTACGTCTTCCGCGAGCTCGTACAATCGACCGACGGCCAGAACCACGCCACGTCCAACAAGGTGGGGGCCTATCAGTCGATCGAGGCCGGTCGCAAGGCCGATGTCAGCTGCGCCTGTCACTGGACGATCGGCGTCGCGGCCTCGGCGGGCCATGGCAAGCTGTTCGGCGAGCTTTATTCGGTGAGCCCGGCCGGCGTCTTCGTTGCGCCGGAATCCAATATAACCTCGCCCGAGCAATTGGCCGGGGTGCCGATTTCCGTGGGCTATCAATCCGGCAGCCACTATTCGACGGTGCAGGCGCTTGAGCAGTATCTCAAGCCCGAGCAGATGAATCTGTCGTTCAATGACGGGCTCCTGTTCAAGCGCATGGAGCTTCTGCTCGACCGCAAGGTGCCGGCCGTACATCTGTTCAGCGGGCCGTATTACTTCGCCGAGCAGCTCGGCTTCCGCAAGATCATCGACACCACTTTCATGATGGCGATGATGGTGCACGGCGACCCGGATATCGAGGACCTGCGCAAATATGCACGCGGCCTCAAACGCGCCCAACGCGACATCGACCAACGGCCGGAGCTCTACACGCACTATTACAAGAAAGAATTTCCGGTTCGCTGGCATGCGCAGATGGACACACGGCGCTGGGGGCCGGGCGAGCGCATCGTGTTCGAGCCCTATACGCGCGAAGTCTTCAACGACATGATCCAGTGGGTCTCCGAGCACGGCATCTTCGCCGACGGCAATCTCGGATCCAAGCAATACGACACATCGGTGCTCAGGCTGATGAGCTAAGCGCGCACCGTCGCGGGCAAGCCTGGGCGCCGCGCGCCCTGCGTTCCGTGCGATGCCGGTGTCCTTGCGGGCTGCTGGTTGCCGTGCTGCTGGCGGCAAGCGGCCTGCTGTGGGCCGTGATGTTCTTTGGCCCGCTGGCCGAGCTGTCACGCTTGGCGGGTGGCGCGGCGCCATTCGATATCAGGCCGGCAGGCTACAGCTTTGCCGAGGCGCAGGCATTTCTCGCCGCAATTGGCAGCGAGGGTCGGCGTTACTACGCTTTTCCTGAATTGGCGCTCGACACACTTTATCCGCCGCTCTATGCGCTCTCGCGCGGGCTTGCCTTGTGGTGGCTGACCATGCCGGGCCGTGTGCGGGAGCGGCCCCTTGCGCCCGGCCTGCGGCGTGCACTGGTGGCCGTGCCCATCGCGATGGCGACTCTCGACCTGATCGAAAACAGCTGTATTGCGATCATGCTCTCGACCTGGCCAGACCTATCGGCGCATATAGTTCAGGCTTCGAGCCTGGCGACGCGCGCGAAGATCGTCTTGGGCGGCTTGACCGAAGTGTTGATGGCTATCCTTGCCATCCTGTGGCTGGCCCGCCAGGCGCTGCAATGGCGGGCCAAACGGCGGACCTGACGCGACAGGCGGGTGAAGCCTGGGGCGGACAAGGCGAAGTCCGACAATAGACATCGAATGCGCATTCGTTCCGCGCTGCGCTGCGCCCGGGAAACAAACAACTTGACGTTCCCCGGATGCGGTGCAGCACGAAGTGGTGCACCGCTGATCCGGGGCCTGCGCAAGCTCAGCTCCGGAAGCATTCGAGCCTGTGACGGTCCCGGGTCTGCAGCGCACCGCTCCACTTCGTTCCGCGCTGCGCTGCGCCCGGGAAACAAACAACGTGACGTTCCCCGGCTGCGGTGCAGCACGAAGTGGTGCACCGCTGATCCGGGGCCTGCGCAAGCTCAGCTCCTGAAGCATTCGAGCCTGTGACGGTCTTGGGTCTGCAGCGCACCGCTCCACTTCGTTCCGTGCTGCGCTGCGCCCGGGAAACGCAGATACGACGCTGCGCGGAGCCCGGGATACGCCGAGGGAGGCTGCGCTGCATCACACCACCACGCGCGCGCAATGGCGCGGCGCGGGAACGGGAGCCGTCGTCCTTTGGCAGCCCGCGAAGACGCTTTAGTCGACGTTGAATTTTGGCTATCTAAGACGGCCATCGTCGATGGCGCGCGCCGCGCGCGGTGCGACTTCATAAGGGCAGGAACAACAATGGATCTTGGTAACGGCCTCGGTCATTTGACCTATTCGACGCTTGTGCATCCCGGCGACAATTGGGAGCAGATGTGGGCGTCGCTGAACACCTACGTTCCCAAGGTCAAGGCGCGTGTGGCCGGCAACAAGGCGTTCGGCGTGTCGCTGCGGCTATCGGCCGAGTCGGCGCAGACGCTGGTCCAGAGCGCGGCCGAGCGCGACAAGCTGAAGAAATTTCTCGGCGACAACGACATGTATCTTTACACCGTGAACGCCTTTCCCTATGGCGCGTTCAAGGGCACGGTGGTGAAGGAGCAGGTCTACGAGCCCGATTGGCGCTCCGAGGAGCGCACCCGCTATACGATCAATGTCGCCGACATATTGGCCGATGTGTGTCCGGCCGGCATCTCGCCATCGATCCAGAGCGCCCCGCTCGGCTTTAAGCCGCGGGTGACCGGTAGCGATATCGTTAAGAGCTATACCGAACATGTCATGCGTGTGGTCGCGCATCTCGTCGGCCTCGAGCAGCGCACCGGCCGGGTTGTGACGCTCGCGCTCGAGCCCGAGCCTTACTGCTTTCTCGAGACCACCGACGAGACGGTCGATTATTTCACCAAGCATCTCTATTCCGGCGCGGCCGCCGAGACCGTGGCGAAGCTTGCGCATATTCCGATCTCGGAAGCGCATGTCGCGCTGCGCCGCCATCTCGGCGTTGTCTTCGACATCTGCCATCAGGCGGTGGAATACGAGAATATTTCCGACAATTTGCAGAAGCTGGTCGATGCCGGCATTCCAATCTTCAAGCTGCAGGAAGCGGCCGCACTGCATATTCCGGAAGTGACGCAGGAAATCGTCGACACGCTCAAGCGCTATGCCAAGACGATCTATCTGACGCAGACGGTCGAGAAGAAAGACAGCAAGCTCACGCGCTTTCTCAATCTGGAAGACGCCTTCGCCGCCTGGGACAACAATCCCGGGCCGCGCGAGTGGCGCACGCATTTCCACGTGCCGGTGTTTCTTGACGATCTCGGCCCGTTCCGCACCACGCGCTTTGCCATCGAAGACGCACTGCGCTTCCACAAGAAGAAGCCGCTGTCGCGCCAGCTCGAGATCGAGACCTATACCTGGGACGTGTTGCCTGAAAATCTGAAAACCGGCGACATCGTCGACTATGTCTGTCGCGAGCTCGATTGGGTGAAGGCGCAGTTGAGCTGATGTTTTTCCTGGGCGCAGCGCGGCACGAAGCGATGTGCTGCTGACCCGGCATCGTCACAAGCACGGAGTTTGTTGGGGTCCCGGATCAGCAGTGCGACCGCCATAGCGCGTCAAGGGCGCGCTTGAACGCGCTGATGGTGTTGTACTGCATCCGGGACACAGACCGCCGGAGATATTGCATGAAAGTCGGATTTATCGGGTTGGGCCGCATGGGCGCGGCCATGACGCGCCGCCTCATCGAGGGCGGGCATGAGGTGGGCGTCTATAATCGCACGCGCGAGAAGCTCAAAGATCTGATCGCGCTTGGCGCCAAGCCGCAGGATACGATTGCCGCCGCCGCCAATTTCGGCGAAGCGGTTTTCACCATGCTTGCCGACGACGCGGCGGTGATGGACGTCGTCAATCAGCCCGGCGGGCTTTTGGCATCGCTGCGCAAGGGCGGCATTCACATCTGCGCCGGCACGCACAGCGTCGCCTCCATTCAGGCGCTGACAAGATTGCACGCCGACGCCGGGCAGATCCTGATCGCAGCGCCGATGCTCGGGCGTCCGGAAGTCGTCACCTCCGGTCAAGCCGGCATGGTGCTGGCCGGCGATCAGCAAAGCGTCGAAAGTTGTCGGCCGTTGTTTACGGCGATCGCACGACGGACTTTCGAAGGCGGTGCCGATCCCGTTGCATCGGCCGCGATCAAGATCGCCAACAATTTCGTGCTGGGCTGCGCGATCGAAGCGATGGGCGAGGGCTTTTCGTTGGTACGCAAATACAATGTCGTGCCGCATGTCTTCTATGAGGTGATGACCGACGGGCTGTTCGCCTGCTCGGCCTACAAGGTGTACGGCAAGCTCATCACCGAAGAGCGCTACCAGCCGGCAGGCCAGCGCGCGGTGCTTGGGCTCAAAGACGCCAATCTCGCGCTTGAAGCGGGCGGCGCCGTCGGCGTGCCGCTGCCGAGCGGCAATGTCTGGCGCGACCGTCTGATCGGCGCCGTAGCGCACGGCGAGAGCGAGCATGATTGGGCGGTAATGGCGAAAGATCAGGCACGGGCGAGCGGGCTGGCGTGATCGCACGAGCCCGACCGATGATGCGGTGGGCCGGGCTGCGGCCGGCGGCAGTTCTTGACCGAACCGAGCCGGGGCAGGCTGGGTTTGAAGCTCATCGGCGCGGGCTGCCGAACCCGGTGCCCGAAAATGAAGACGAGAGAGTCTACGGCTTAACGCAGCGAGAAGCGGATCGGCACAGTCAGGTCGAGGCTCGCTTGCGTCATGCTCGGCGGAAACGCGGGCAGCGGCTGGGCGCGTTCGATCATGGACGTAACCTCGGCATCGAGTGCCGGATAGCCCGAACTGTGCACGATCTTATGCGCGAGCACGCGGCCGTTGCGGTCGACGCTGAAGCTGAGCATCACGACGCCTTCTTCGCCGCGCGATTGCGCTTCGCTCGGATAGCGCTTGAACTGCTGCAGGCGCTTGACCAGGCTGGTCTCCCAGGACGCCTCGATGTGCGGCGCACCGCCTTTGGTCCGCGCCGGCATGGGCGGCGTCGGCGGCGGCTGCTCTTCGACTTTTGGCGGAGGCGGCGGGGTTTCCGGAACAGCGACGGCCTGCGGTTCGGGCGGCGGCGGAGGTGGCGGCTGCTCTTCGACTTTTGGCGGAGGCGGCGGCTGATCCGGCGTAGGAGCGACCTCGGTTTGGTCGACGGTGTCGTCGCTCGGCGAAAAATCGACTGCGATGGGGGCGGTATCGTCGCCGATCTCGTCCGGCTGATGCACGTAAAGGTATCCGGAAATCGCGCCGACATGGACACCGGCCACGATCGCCGCGGCGACCGCCCAGCGCTTGAGCTCGCGCGGATCATAGTCGTCGAACCAGGCCGGAGCGTTGACCGTCGTCTGCATCTTCATCTTGCGTCACGCGTCTCCATGCCGACCAGAGCGACTTTGAGATAGCCCGCATCGCGCAACGCGTTCATCACCTCCATGACCTGGCCGTAGGCGACGGCCTTGTCGCCGCGCAGGAAAACGCGCTGGTCTTTGTCGCCGCCCGTTGCGCTGGCGAGCGCGGAAGGCAGCGCACTGCGGGTGACCGGACTGTCGCCGATGTCGAGACTGCCGTCGGCTTTGATGGTGACATAGACCGGCTTGGGCGGCCGCTGCTGCGGCTGCGCGGTTGAGGCGGGCAGGTCGACCGGCACATCGACCGTGGCAAGCGGCGCCGCCACCATGAAGATGATGAGCAGCACCAGCATCACGTCGATGAACGGCGTGACATTGATGTCGTGAACTTCGATGAGTTCGTCAGTGCCGTGGTCGAGCCGGATGGCCATCGAAGCAGCCCTCGATTACTCGGCGGCTTGCGAGAGCGGCAATTTGGCACGATCGAGATCGCGGCTGACCAGCCGCATCACCTGCGCCGAGGCGTCACCGAGGTAAGCGCGGTAATGCTGGGTCTGCCGCGCCAAGACGTTATAGACCACGACCGCGGGGATCGCCGCAACCAGGCCAAAGGCGGTGGCGAGCAGCGCCTGCGCGATGCCGGGCGCCACCACGGCGAGGTTGGTGGTATGGGCGTTCGAAATGCCGATGAAGCTATTCATGATGCCCCACACCGTGCCGAACAGGCCGATGAAGGGCGCCGTCGAGCCGATGGTGGCAAGGATGCCGGTGCCGCGCGAGATTTTTCGGCTGACCGCCATTTCGATGCGCTCGAGCTGCAGCGCGATGCGCTCCTTCAGGCCTTCGGCGCGCAGGCTTGCCGAAAGCCGAATTTCCTGCGCCGCCGCCTGCATCAATCGGGCGACGGCGCTCGTGCCATCGTGCAATCGCTCGTGCGCCTGGGCGATGGTCGCCGACTCATTGAGGATGCGAAGATCGCGGCGCACCGTGCTGCGCGCGCTGCGCAATTCGAAGCTCTTGGCGAGCCACACCGTCCAGGTGACGAGCGAGGCAAGCGCAAGTCCGATCATGACGATCTTCACCACGATATCGGCGGCTTCGAACATGCCCCAAGGCGACAGGTCTTCCGGCAGGGAGGCGCCGCCGATCGTGGGCAGCGATTGTAGCGGAGGCGGGCCCGACTGGGCCGGCTCCGGCGAAGCAGCGCTTGCAGCCGGCGCCGGCGAGGCTATCGGTGCGGTCGGCATGCTCGGTGCGGCTGTCGGCTCGGCGGGCGCCGCCGCACTAGGCGCCGGGGCAGGGGAACCTGAAGTGGAACCTGAACTGGAAGCTGAACTGGAAGCTGGACTGTCCTGGGCATGCAGCGGATCGCACAGTGTGAAGAGAATGGCGGCCAGGGCCAGGGCGGCAGCCAGGTGACGCCACACGACCAAACGCGGGCTAGAGCATTGTCCGCGATCTCTTTTCTGCATTTCATCTCTCACGATTGCGTTCCAGTCCTGCCGTGTCACACCGCTGCCCCCAATGTAACACTATAACATATTGCGGCGCAGCGCTCCCCAGAAATGGACGCCGCCCCTGCGGACATGCATGTTCCCCGCCTGTGGCGTCCCCCCAGCTCGGCCGCCGCTGTGCTCTACCATCAAGCTTCGCTGCGCGTCCACGCCGCTCGCACATTATTATGTCGGCATGCGGGCCGAAGCCGCGGGCTGCGCCGACGCGCTGCAAATTTCCGCGATCGAGAGAGTGGCTAGTGTCCCGAGCGCATGCGCAAGAGCAAGTCTGCTGTCGGATAAGAATCGGCGGGCAGACCGTATTTGATCTGCATGGCCTTGACCGCTTGTCGGGTCTTTAGGCCCAAGAAGCCATCGATCGCGCCGACATCATAGCCGGCATGGGCAAGCATGCCTTGCATGGCCTTGACCTCGGCAAAGGAGAGGGCCGGCGGTGGCGTGCCGCGATGGAGCGGCGGCGCGCCGGCGATGCGACTCGCGAGATAAGCGGCGGTGGTCGAATAGACCAGTGAATTGTTCCACTGCAGATAGACCTGAAAATTCCGATAGACCAGAAAGGCCGGGCCGAGCCGTCCCATTGGCAACAGCAGTGATGCCGGCAGGTTGTCGGCCGGCAGCGCGCGTCCATCCGCGAGCGTGACGCCGAGCGCCGTCCATCTCGCCCGCGGCAATTGAATGTCGAGATCGGCCTGATCCCACGGCATGCTGGCTGGGACGCGTACCTCGGTGAGCCACGGCTCGCCGCGGCGCCAGCCGAGCCCCACCAGATAATTCGCCGTCGAGCCAAGTACGTCAGGGGCGCTGCGCAACAAATTGCGTTTGCCATCGCCGTCGTAGTCGACGGCATATTTGAAATATTCCGACGGCATCATTTGCGTCTGGCCGAGCTCTCCGGCCCATGACCCGATCATCTCTTCGGGGCGCAGATCGCCGCGTTCGATTAGACGGAGGGCATCGACAAGCTGCCCGCGAAAGCGATCGGCGCGGCGGCAGTCATAGGCGAGCGAGGCGATAGAGCTCAGCGTGCGATATTTGCCCATATTGGCGCCGAAATCGCTTTCGAGCCCCCAGAACGCAACGATCACCGGCGCCGGTACGCCGTATTGCTGGTCGATGCGGGCAAAGACCGGTGCGTAGGTCTTGATCTTTGCCGCGCCCATCTGGATGCGATAGGCGGCGGCCATACGATCGGAAAACTCCAAAAATGTCTGCGTGAAAACGCGCTGGCCGCGGTCGATATTCACGATGCGCTGGTCATAACTGAGATAGGGCGCGGTCGCGGCGATGGTGCGCTGGGAAATCCCGTCCGCCATCGCTTCGCGTTCGAAGTCGGCGAGCCATTTGTCGTACGGCCCGCCGGTGCGGCAGGGCGCGGCTTGCGCTGCGACAGCGATGCAGGCGCCTACCAGCAACGCGGCCAAGGCCAACAAACGATGCATTATACGCCCCGATGCCGTCATGCCCGCGCGTAGCCGTTCGAAGACCCGCGCGTAGCCGTTCGAAGAACAGCGTCGCTTCGCTCGCCGGTGTCGCGCGCATCCACGACTTTTTCTCTTTACCAGGGCCCTAAAGGGCCCGGACAAGCCCGCCATGACAATACCCTGGATTCAGCCAGCGGCCCTGGATTTCAAATACCAATCCAAAATTTCTTCGCCGGTCCAAAACACGACGCCTTCGAATTTGCGCGTGTACTCGTAAATTGCCTCCAAATATTTGATCCGGTGCGGCTGACCGCTCAGATAGGGATGAATCGCCAGCGCAAGGATTTTGGCGCGCTTTTCGCTTTCGGCATAAAGCCGGTCGAACTGATCAGTCGCGCGCTTGAAGAGATATTCGCCCTCGTGGTGCTGCACCGCCATCATCGGAATGTCGTTCAGCTCCATCGTGTAGGGCAGTGTGACGAGGGGACCGTTCTTGGTGCGGATCGTAGTCGGCTCGTCGTCATAGACCCAGTCTCCGATATATTTTATTCCCGCCGCAGTGAGCAGATCCGGGGTCTCGAGCGTCTCGGTGAGCCCCGGCCCAAGCCAGCCGACCGGCCGCCTGCCGCAGAATTTTTCGAGAAGATCGAGCGAGCGCGCGATCATGGCTTTCTGGTTCGGCTCTTTGTGAATCGGACCTTGCTGATATGAGTGGCCCATGAATTCCCAGCCGTCTCTTTTCGCTTCTTCTGCGACACGCCGATAATCTTCGACGACGCGCGCATTGATCGCCAGCGTCGGACGGATTTTCTCGCGCTTGAACAGATCGAAGAAGCGCCACACGCCGACCCGCATGCCGTATTCGTGCCAGCTCCAGTTGGGCACGTCGGGAAGGTGCGTGACGCCGGTGGGCGGCGCGAGCACCTGCCGTGCCATCGGCGCGGCGATGTCCCACACTTCGAGATTGACGATGCTCCAGAACACGATGCGCGCGCCGCTCGGAAGCCTTAACGGCGGCCGATCGACGATGGCCGAATAATCGCTGCGCTCGCGCGGCAGCATGACCCTTGCCGCGCCGCTCGTCTTCTTGGTCACGCGCTTGATCATCCCTCCCCCGTTTTTACCCTTTGGTCGAGCGCCCACTTGCCAAAACCGAGCGCAAAACATACGTCGGTCGCTTGATCGACGACAACTTCCACCTCGTGACGATTTTATCGTGGTTTTCCAAGGGGCTTTTGCCGTGCCTTCACAACAGCGTTAAATCGTCCTGATTCGCATTGCAGTGGGAACTGTCTCGCTCATCTATGGAACCAAGCTGCCGGGGGCCCATTATCTCCAGACACTGAAACCTGCGGTAGGGGAAACCTGCAGTTGGGCCGGCATTTGCGGACTCTTACATTTGCGGACTCTTATCATGTCACAATCGGGCGCTTCGGCGCACACTCGGCCTTCCGACCTGGCCGCTGATTTGGCCGCTTCCGCATCGTCAAGTGAACTCGCCGAGCCCCCGCATCGCGCGGCGCGCGATCGCGCGCGCCACGCCCTGCGTCAGGATTGGCTTAAAGCTTTTCAAGCCGTGCGCGCCGAGACGGAACGCCGCGCGGCATTGCTGTCGGCGGAAGACCAGGTCGTGCAGTCGATGCCGGACGCCAGCCCGACCAAATGGCACCGCGCGCATGTGACATGGTTTTTCGAGCAGTTTTTGTTGCGGCCGCATGCCAAAAACTATCGCGTCTTCGACGAGCGTTTCGCTTTCCTGTACAATTCCTATTACATCTCTGCCGGTCCGCGCCAGGCACGCCCGCAGCGCGGCCTGATCACGCGGCCAAGCATTGACGAAGTCGCCGCCTATCGCGCCCATGTCGACGATGCTGTCACGCAGCTGATCGAGACTGCGGAAAATCTTGACGCGCTGATCCCGATCATCGAAATCGGACTACATCATGAACAGCAGCATCAGGAATTGCTGCTCACCGATATTCTGCATGCCTTCTCGTTCAACGAGACCTCTCCGGTTTACGATCCGAGTTGGCAATGGCCGCCGGCCGGCAAGGCGTTCAACGGCGGTGTCACGCTGCATGGCATTCACAGAATCGGGCATGACGGTGCAGGATTTTGCTTCGACAACGAACAGCCGGCGCACCAGGTCCTGCTGCAACCGGTACGTCTTTCGCCGTCGCTGGTTACCAACGGCGAGTGGCTCGAATTCATGGCCGATGGCGGCTACAGCACGCCGACGCTGTGGCTCTCCGACGGGTGGACGACGGTGGCGGCGCAAGGCTGGAATGCGCCCGGTTATTGGCGCAAGGTCGATGGCGCGTGGTTTTCACTGACGCTCGGCGGATTGCGCTGCGTCGAGCCCGACAGGCCGGTGTGCCATATCAGCTATTATGAAGCGGATGCGTTTGCGCGCTGGGCCGGCAGGCACTTGCCGACGGAAGCGGAGTGGGAGGCCGCCGCCAAAGCCGGCGCGCTTGGCGACGCGTTTGGCGTCGTGTGGCAGTGGACGCGCAGCGCCTACACGGCCTATCCCGGATACCAGGCAGCTCCCGGAGCGCTTGGCGAATACAATGGCAAGTTCATGGTCAACCAAATGGTATTGCGCGGCTCCTCGCTTGCAACGCCGGCCGGGCACGCACGGCCGTCCTATCGTAATTTCTTTTATCCGCCGGCGCGCTGGCAATTCTCCGGTTTGCGCCTTGCCGAATATGAAAGCTGAGTAGCAGAAGTAGCCTTCAAATAAGCTCCTAACGAGAACAACATGCCCACCGCAATGCAGGCTGCTCGCCGAGCGGCACGGTCCATCGCAACGAGCGAAGCCTTTGCCGCCGACGTGCTCGAAGGTCTGGCGGCAAAACCCAAACGTCTGCCGCCGAAATATTTCTACGATCTCGCCGGCTCCGCGCTGTTCGAGCGCATCACGCAGTTGCCGGAATATTACCCAACGCGTTGCGAAATCGCGTTGTTGCGCGCGCAGGCTCCGGCGATTGCGTCGCTGTTTCCGCAGGGCTGCGTGCTGATTGAATTCGGCGCCGGTTCGAGCAAGAAGGCGCGCATTCTGCTCGGCGCCGCAGCGACCGTGGAAGCCTATGTGCCCGTCGATATTTCCGGTGATTTTCTGCAAGGCGATCTGACCCAGTTGCGCCGCGATTTTCCCCGCCTTGTGGTGCAACCGGTCATTGCCGACTTCACCAGGCCGTTCGAGCTGCCGCCGCAGATTGCTGCGCTGCCGCGCGTGGGCTTCTTTCCGGGCTCGACCATCGGCAATTTCGAGCCGCATGAGGCGGCCGAGTTTTTGCGGCACGCCGGCGCTGTGCTGGGTGCGGATGCGGTGCTGGTGATCGGCGTTGATCTGGTCAAAGACGCCGCGATCCTCTGTCCCGCTTACAATGATGCGGAGGGCGTCACCGCGAAGTTCAATCTCAACGTGCTGGCGCGCATCAATCGCGAGCTTGACGCCAATTTTGATCTCGGTGCGTTCGAGCATCACGCCTGCTACAATCGCGACAAGAACCGGATCGAAATGTATCTCGCCAGCACCAAGCGGCAGAAGGTCAAGGTGAACGGCAAAGCCTTCAGCTTCCGTGCCGGTGAAACGATCCACACCGAGAACAGCTACAAATATACGATCGAATCCTTTCAGGCGCTGGCGCGCGGCACTGGCTGGGCGCCGCTCAAGGCCTGGACTGACGGCCTGTTCGGCGTGCTGACGTTTCGCCGCGACGGCGAGTGAGGTCGGGGCTTACCTTGCGTAAACGATGATTTTGCAAGCTTCGTCCGGCTGCTTGCTGGCCACGCCCTTCATTGCGATTTCGGCTGATCGATCGTCCGCGCCAGGAATTGCGCCGCTTGCAAAGGCGTCGCTTTGCCGTCGTCGCGATCCACCATCAGATTTGCGTCGCGCATCTTCTCGAGAGAAATATGCCCCAGCAACGGTGCAAGCGCCTTGATGAGGAGGCCGTCTTGCGACCTTTGCGGCGAGAGCAGGATGACCGCGTCATAAGAGGGAACGGCATGCTGCGGATCGGCGAGCGTCAGGAGATTTTCTGCGGCAAGCCGGCCATCGCTGGAAAATGCCGAGATGACATCCACGGTGCCGTCCTCAATGGCTTTGTACATGAAGGTCGGATTGAACTCGCGCGTTGCGCCGAACTGCAAACCATAAGTGTTCTTGATCATGGTCCAGTCCGGTCGGCTCAAAAACTCCAGATCTGCCCCCAGCGTAAGCCGCCGCGCATAGCGCGCCAGATCGCCTATTCCGGTTATGTGCAGCGCCGCCGCCTGCTCGCGCCGCATGGCGAGGACGTAGGCGTTTTCGAAGCCAAGCGGCCCGAGCAGAAGAACGCCATAGTTTCTCGCCAACAGGTTTTTAAGTTCCTTCTGCATTGCCTCGCCTGAGATCAGGTCGCGCCGCCCCAGGACATTGAGCCATAGCGTACCCGTATAATCGACGTAGACATCGATTTCATTGCCGGCGAGTGCGCGAAAGGCGACGGCCGAGCCAAGATCGGTCCGCAGTTGGGTCGTTGCGCCAGCGCTTATCAGCCGCTGCGAGATCAGTTCGGCAAGGATGAACTGTTCGCTGAAGTTTTTCGCGCCGACCGTGTAACCCGGCGCACGCATTTCGCCCGACCATGCGATTGCGCCGCCAAGGGCGATCGCGAAGGTGGTCAGGCCAAAATAAGTGAGCCTGTTATTTCGCCGCGACAGGCCGATTTCGATCAGCCCAAGAATTTGATCGACCGCGAAGGCCAGCGCCGCGGCGGCGATGCAGCCGAACAGAACGGAGGTCCAGTCCTGCGTCTGCAAGCCGGAAAAGATGTAGTTGCCCAAGCTCGTCTGTCCGACGGACGTCGATAAAGTGGCTGCCCCGATGGTCCAAACCGCTGCCGTGCGAATTCCGGCCATGACGACCGGCGCCGCCATCGGCACTTCCACGCGAAAAAAGCGTTGGCGCGCGGTCATGCCTACCGCGTTCGCCGCGTCGATCACTTCCGGATCGAGATTGGTGAAGGCGGCGACGCCGTTTCTCACCATCGGCAACATTGAATAGAGCGTGAGCGCAGCGACGCTCGGCAGAAACCCCAGCGCAGGAACGCCGACGCCGAACAGGGTCTGCGAAAGCCGCGACAGGCCAAGGAAAATTGGATAGAACAAGGCCAGGAGCGCAAGCCCGGGCACCGTCTGAACAAGACTCGTGGCGGCCAACACCCAGGATCCGGCGCGCCGGCGGCGGACCGCCAGTATCGTCAACGGGATGGCAAGCAGCATGCCGAGAATAAGCGCGGCCGCCGACAACAAGACGTGCTGAAGCAGATATTCGGGTAACAGCCGGATCGCATTGGCAAGCCGCTCACCCATGAGCATTGCCTTCATTGCGCGAGTCAATGGCAGCGCGAATCTGTTCAGCTTGGCGTCGTGGAACGGATATCAGGGCCGAAACGTCAGGGATGCTATTTTCCAATATCAAACGCCGTGGCGTATCTTGCGCAAGCACCCGGCCCGATTTCATGACCGCGATTTGGTCGGCAAGAAGGATCGCCTCCTGCACGTCATGGGTGACCATCAGCGTGGTGAAGCCGAATTGATCGTGCAGTTTTCTATATGTGGCGCCGATGGTGTCGCGGGTGAGAGGATCGAGCGCGCCGAACGGTTCGTCCATGAGTACGATCCTGGGATAGGCCGCGATCGCCCGCGCCACAGCAGCGCGCTGACGTTCACCGCCGGACAATGTCGCCGGGTAGCGCGACGCATAGCCGCGCGGCAATTCAAGCAACTCCAAGAGCTCGGCGACACGCGACGTTATTCTTTCAGCAGGCCATCCGAGGAGATCAGGTGTAATTCCGATATTCTCCGCCACGCTCATGTGCGGAAACAGTCCGGCGTTCTGGAAAACATAGCCGATGCTCCGGCGAAGGCTTAGAACGTCACTGCTCAGCGTCTCCCTGCCAGCGACCGCCACGCTGCCGCTGTCCTGCTGAACCAGGCGATTGATGAACTTCAAAAGCGTGGTCTTGCCGGATCCGCTGGTGCCGACCAGTGCGACAAAAGCGCCCTCGGCAACGCTCAGATTTGCCTTGTGCACGGCGAATGAGCGGCCGGCATCGTATGATTTGCATGCATCGCAAATGTGGATCAGCGGGACAGCTGCCATGCCAAAAATCTCCGCCGGAAGTGGGGCGCCGTCGCCACTGAGCTGCGCTCATTTCCGCTGCGCTCGTGCTTATGCCATTGTATACCGAATAAAATTTCTGACGAAATGTTTGGCCTGCTGCGGTTATTGCACCGTATCTTGGGGCGCGCTGCAGCCCGGTAGATTGGCGCCATGCGGGCCGATATAGTCCGCCGCCCATTGGACCTCATTGAAGGAAGCAAGAGCATGAAGATCGTTGCGTTCGAAGGGCAGGCGGGCCCGCGTCTTGGCGTGGTCGAAGGCGATCAGGTGATCGATCTGCAGGCTGTCGACAGCAAAGTGCCGAGCGATCTCGGCGAGTTCTTGAGAAAGACCAACGGCGACACCAAGCCGCTTGCCGACCTTGCCAAAGGGGCGCCGGCCGCGGCCCGCAAGCCGCTCGCCGGCCTGAAATATTCGCTGCCGGTCGGCCGGCCGGGAAAGATCATATGCCTTGGCCTTAATTACCTCGAGCACGTCAAGGAAGGCTCACAGCGCGACAATATTCCGAAATTCCCGACGATCTTTATGCGCGGGCTCACCTCGCTGGTGCCGCATGGCGAGCCGATCATCCGCCCGCAAGTGTCGGAGACGCTCGACTATGAAGCCGAGTTGATCCTGGTGGTCGGCAAGCGCGCCAAGCATCTCACCCCCGCCGATGCGACGTTCTGCATTGCCGGCTATTCGTGCGGCAACGAAGGCTCGGTGCGCGAATATCAACGCAAGACGACGCAGTGGGACATGGGCAAAAATTTTGATCGCACCGGCGGCTTCGGCCCGTGGCTGGTCACCGCTGATGAATTGCCGGCTGCGGCCAAGGGGCTCAAGATCGAGAGCCGGCTCAATGGCACGGTGATGCAGTCCGACAATACCGACAACATGATGTTTCCGGTTGTCGAGATGCTGGTCTATATCAGCCAAGGCATGACGCTCGAGCCCGGCGACGTCATTTTCACCGGTACGCCGTCGGGCGTCGGCCATGCGCGCAAGCCCAACCCGGTCTGGATGAAAGCCGGCGACACGGTGGAAGTGGAAATCCAAGGCATCGGCACGTTGCGCAATCCGATCGCCAACGAGTAGTCGGTCGGACCGATGTCGCGCGCGCAGCGGCGAGATGAAGCGTCGCAGATGAGGCGGTTTCTGCGCATCGTGGCGGCTGCGCTTGCGCTGTGCGCGGGCTCAGCTCCCGCGCTCGCCCAGGGTCAGCTCAAGATCGGCGTCGGCTTCGGCCTTGCCTTTCTGCCGATCTATATCTGCGAAGATTTAAAGCTGATCGAAAAGCACGGCAAGGACGCGCATCTCGAGCTGAAGGCCGAGTTTCAGCGCTTCACCAGTGCGGCAGACGTGCAGGGCGCCATTGCCGCTGGCGCAGTCGATATTGCACCGTTCGGCCCGGCGCCCTTGCTTGCGGCCTGGCAGCAGGGCAAAGACAAGCCGCGGCAGATTCTTGTTGTCTCCGGCATGACATCCCTGCCGCTGGTGCTGCTGAGCAATCAGCCGGGGGTGAAAACCATTGCCGACTTCAAGCCGGCGGACGAGATTGCGATGCCGACTTTGTCCTCGCCGCAAATGTATCTGTTGGAGCTGCAATCGGAAAAGAGTTTCGGCCAATATGACAAGCTGCGCGGTCAAGTGGTGGCGCTGCCGCATGCGCAGGCGATCAGCGATCTCGTCGAGCGTAGCGGGCCGGTGAAGGCGTATTTTTCGTCGCCGCCGTTCACTCAGATCGCCCTGCGCGATCCGAACGTGCATGCCGTGCTCAATTCATCCGAGGTGATGGGCGGCAAGTCCTCGTTTCTCATCCTCGGCGCGACCCGAGCCTATATCGATGCCCATCCGCAATTGCCCGAGGTGATCGAAAAAGCGATCGACGAAGCGGCGCGCATAGTCCATGACGATCCGCGCCGCGCCGCGCAGATCTATCTCACCCACGAACCCTCAAGCGTGATCAACGGCGCCGCGATGGAGGCGGTGATCCGCGAGATTAAGGACGAGTTCGGCAGCCCCGTTTTCGGCATGCAGACGACTGCCGATTTCATGGGCCGGCACGGGGAACTGAAAACCGTGCCAAAAAGCTGGAAAGAGGTGGTCGCGCCGGCGCTGCTCAATTCGCCGAGCAGTTGATCGCGCTTTGCGGCGCGGCCGCATAGCTGGTCCCCGCAAAGCCGAGTTGACGCCATACCGCCCGAACGGAAGATTCGCGGCAAGCAAACAATGCTCGAAATGCCAGGACGCGGGTGACGCTCCGACTGGCCGTTCGGGCAGTTCCCGGGAGGCCGCCATGCCGGAGCGCAGAATTGCCGATTCCAGCCGCCGCAATTTCTTGAGAGCCGCCGGCCTCGCCGGTGCTGCTGCCGCGGTCGCGCCGCCTGCCGCCACGGCCTTTCCGGCCGCGCCGCAGGAAATATCGAAAGCGGCGCTGCCCGGCCCGCTGCAGACCGCAGTCGAGGCGCTCAGTCCCTCGAGCGATCCCGTGAACCAGGGTTCGAGCGGCGGCGACTTCATGGCCGAGGTGCTGAATGCGCTCGGCATCGAGTACATGGCGATCAATTGCGCTTCGAGCTATCGCGGCCTGCACGAGGCGATCGTCAATCACACCAACAACAGGCCGGAGATCATCACCTGCGTGCACGAGGACATCGCGGTCCACATGGCGCAGGGCTATGCCAAGATCGAGGGCAAGCCGATGGCGATGGCCTGCCATGGCGTGGTCGGCCTGCAGCACGCGACCATGGCGATGTACAACGCCTGGTGCGACCGTGTGCCGGTTCTCGTCTTCGGCGGCAATATCATGGAGGCGGATAAGCGCGCGCCGGGCGCGGAGTGGCTGCATGCCGGCGTCGATATCGGCCAGATCGTGCGCGAATTCACCAAATGGGACGATCAGCCGGCCTCGCTGACACATTTCGCCGAGTCGACAGTGCGCGCCTACAAGATCGCAACCACCCCGCCGATGGGCCCGGTCTTTATCGCGCTCGATGCCGAGCTGCAGGAAAATCCGATCGCCGACGCGGAGAGCCTGCGCATCCCGAAATTCGCACCCGTCGTGCCGCCGCAGGGCGACGCCGGCGCCATCGCCGAAGCCGCAAAAATGCTGGTCGAGGCGCAGAATCCGATCATCGTCTGCGATCGCGTGGCACGCACGCCGGCCGGAATGGCCAATCTGGTCGCGCTTGCCGAAGCACTGCAATGCGGTGTCATCGACAACGCCGGACGGATGAACTTCCCGTCACGGCATCCGCTCAACCAGAGCTTTCGCCGGGCACTGATCGGACAGGCGGACGTAATTCTGGCGATCGAGATGAACGATCTATGGGGCACACTCACCCATTTCAGCGATCGGATCGTGCGCCGCTCGCGGCCGGGCACCAAGCCCGGCGCGAAAGTCATCACGCTCGGCGTGCGCGACCTCTATCTGAAATCAAATTATCAGGACTTCGGCCGCTGGCAGGATGTCGATCTCGACATCGCCGGCGACGGCGAGGCCTCGCTGCCGGCCCTTACCGAAGCGGTGAAGCGGCTCACCGATGATGCCAAAAGTTCGGCTTTTGAAGCGCGGGGCAAGAAGCTTGCCGCCGCGCATCTGGCAATGGTCGAACAGTCGAAGAGCGATGCCACGATCGGCTGGGATGCGAGCCCGATCACCACCGCGCGCATGTGCGCCGAAGTCTACAACCAGATCAAGAACGAAGACTGGTCGGTGGTCGGTACGACGATCAGGCTGTCCTGGCCGCACCGGCTATGGGACTTCAACAAGCCGTATCAGTGGAACGGCAGTTCCGGCGGGGCCGGCGTCGGCTATAATCTGCCGGCCTCGATCGGCGCGGCGCTTGCCAACAAGAAGCATGGCCGCTTCACGCTCGCCTTCGGCGGCGACGGCGACTTCATGTTCAATCCTGGCGCGTTATGGACGGCGGCGCACCACCAAATACCGATCCTCTACGTCATCCAGAATAACCGCGCCTATCACCAGGAATACATGTACCTCGTGGCGATGGCGGCGCGGCATGGGCGCGATGTCACCAAGATGGACATCGGCACGACGCTCAAAGATCCCAATATCGATTACGCCACGGTGGCGCGCGGCATGGGCGCGTACGGGGAAGGTCCGATCACCGACCCGCAAGATCTGGCGCCGGCGCTCACGCGCGCCATCGCCGCCGTCAAGAGCGGCCGGCCGGCCGTGGTCGATGTCGTCACCGACCCACGGTAGAGGAGGCGCACGATGACGTCGTTTGAACACATCGCGCGGGCCATTGTTGCCGGTGCGCTGTACGGCATGGTCGCAACCACAGTCGCGGCGGCGCAAAACGCCCCGCCCGGCGATGCGGCCAACGGCAAGCGGCTTTATCTCGCCGACGGCTGCTTTACCTGTCACGGCCGCTCCGGCCAGGGCGGCGCCTATAATGGCCCGGCGCCGATCCTCGCCAAGACGGCGCTGCCGTTCGAGGGCTTCAAGATGCAGATCCGCAATCCGGTCAACGATATGCCGGCCTATTCCGACGCCATCCTATCGGACAGGGACATCGCCGATATCTACGCTTTCGTGCAGTCGCTGTCGGGTCGCCGCTCTCCCAAGGATATTGCCGTCCTGAACAATTGAAGGACTTGCCCAAGGATACGCGGCGCGTGCTGGCATTGCGGCAGTTCGGGCCATAGGTCATCTTGGTGCGCTGGGCCGCTCCGGCGCCCATCAGTCGCCCATCGGTATTCAATGACGAGAGAGATCAGATGCCCGACCTCAGTGTGATCAGTATTTGCGGCAGCCTGCGCAAGGGTTCCTATAATCGCATTGTCATGAACTTGCTTCCCGGCTATGCGCCGGCAGGCCTGAAAATCACCGAAGCGCCGTCGTTCGCCGATTTCCCGATCTATAACGCCGACATACAGAACTCGACCGGGTTTCCAGCTCCGGTACAGAGGCTCGCTGAGGCGGTGCGCGCCGCCGATGGCGTTATCTTTGTTTCGCCGGAATACAATTTCTCGATCCCGGGTGGCTTGAAGAATGCGCTCGACTGGGTGTCGCGCATGCCGAACCAGCCCTTTGCGGGCAAGCCGATCGCGCTCATTTCGGCGGCAGCGGGAATCTTGGGCGGCGGGCGCATGCAATACGACCTGCGCCGCTGCATGATCTTTCTCGACGCCATCACCATGAACAAGCCGGAGATTTTCATCGGCAATGCGCCCGCGCGCATCGACGACAAGACCGGCCAGATCAAGGATGAGCAGACCATCGGCTTCATCAAGCAGCAGCTCGAAGCTTTCGCAAAATTCATTGTCGAACACGGCCCGAAGCGCTAATCCAAGGGCCCGAAAGAGAAGGCAATGGGACGTCTCGACGGCCGCGTCGCGATCCTTACCGGCGGCGCCAAGGGCATCGGCGCGCATTATGCGCGTGCGCTCGCCGCCGAGGGCGCGCGCCTCATGATCGTGGACATCGCCGACGGCGAGGGGCTCGCTGAAGGCTTGGCGCGTGAGCACGGCGCCAACTCGGTGGCAAGCCGCCGCGCCGATGTCAGCGACGAAAGCGCCGTGCGGACCCTTGTTGCCGAGACCATGAACCGGTTCGGCAAGATCGACGTGCTGATCAACAACGCAGCGCTGTTCGCGCCCCTGCAAGAGCAAAAATGTACCGAGATTGACGCTGCGCTCTGGGACCGGGTGATGGCGATCAATCTGCGCGGGCCGTTTCTGATGGTCAAGCATGTCGCGCCGCATATGGCGGCGCAGGGCTACGGCAAGATCATCAATATCGGGTCGGGCACGGCATTCCGCGGCATTCCCTGGATGCTGCATTACGTCACCTCCAAGGGCGGCATCATGGCCATGACGCGGGCGTTGTCGCGCGAGCTCGGGGAGCAGGGCATCCGGGTCAATACGCTCGCCCCCGGCTTCACCATGAGCGAGACAGTCATTGCCGAAAATCCGGGCCATGTCGAAACGGCGCGAGCGCGGGCGGTCGCCTCGCGGGCACTCAAGCGCGACGAGACGCCACAGGATCTTTTGGGTGCGCTGGTCTTTCTTGCCAGCGCCGACAGCGACTTCATCACCGGCCAGACCATTGCGGTCGACGGCGGCAACGTTAATACCTGATGAGCCGCGTCGCTGCGCATGGCAGCCCCGCTTCCTGCGGCAAGGGCGCGGTATTTTCCGCTATTTTCGCCGGTAAACGGCTTCGTTATATTCGCCGCGAGCGACGCGATTTCTTTTAAGGAGGACCCCATGGCGGTCGCCGCAACTCAGACGGGCACGCCGAGTTCGAAACACAATATCGAGGCCATGCGGGATGCGTTCTACGCACGCATCGCGCAGAAGGACATGGCGCCACTATGGAAGGTGATGAAGTCGGTCGTGACCAAGGAGCCGGTGACACGCTGTCAGCCGCATGTCTGGCATTATGCCGATGTCAAGTCCTTGGTCATGGAATCCGGCGGCCTGATCACCGCCGAGGAAGCCGAGCGGCGCGTGCTGATCCTGGAAAATCCGGCACTGCACGGCGAGTCCCGTATCACCAATACGCTATTTGCCGGCGTCCAGATGATCATGCCGGGCGAGGTGGCGCCGGCCCACCGCCACGTCTCCTCCGCGATCCGCTTCGTGCTTGACGGCGAGGGCGCCTATACGGCAGTCGAAGGCGAGAAGGCCTTCATGGCGCCCGGCGACTTCGTCATTACCGCCAACTGGGCGCCTCATGATCATGGCAACCCCTCCGACAAGCCGATGTTGTGGCTCGACGTGCTGGATTTCCCGGCGGTGAATTTCTACGAGGCCTCTTTCGCCGAGCATTTCGAGGATGCGACGCAGGCGACGAGGCGCAAAGACGGCGACTCGCTGGCGTTCTATGGCTCAGGTGTCCTCCCCGACGGCACCCATGCGATGAACCGCAGCCCCGTCATCAACTACACCTATGCCCGCACCCGGCCGATCGTCGAGCGCCTGATGCAGTCGGGCGATATTGACAGACGCCATGGTGCGCGCGTGCGTTACGCCAATCCGGTCACCGGCGGCCCGGTGCTGCCAACCATGAGCGCCTGCCTTGCCATGCTGCCAAAGGGTTTTCGCGGCGAGCCCTATCGCTCGACCGACGGCACGATCTTCGTCTGTGTCGAAGGCCGCGGCACCACCGCGGTCGACGGCAAGGTGCTCGAATGGGGCCCGAACGACGTGTTCGTCGTGCCGCCATGGAAGCGCTATTCCCATAACGCGCCCGAGCAGTCGGTGCTGTTCTCGATTTCCGACCGCCCGGCGCAGGAAGCGCTCGGCATTTGGCGCGAGGGCAATTAGCGCTTCGTGACACGGCCCCTCGGCCGCTGACAGCGACCCGGTCTCGTCGAAGCGCGGTGCCGCGGCGGCGTTGTGCCCCGCACTGCCTTGCCCATGTTCCGCGGGAATGTACAATGGTACCGGTCATGAGCGGGGGAAAAGCATGCGCATGATGTCGGTTGTGAACGTCGCCGTGTTGGCGGGCGCGCTCGCGGCGGCGGGCGTTCCAGTCGCTTTGGCGAAAGGCGGCAAAGTGAGTATTCCGGCCGGTGGCTGCGCCTATCAAAAGGCGGCGATCGCCAACAATACGTTCTGCTCGTTCGATTGCGACCCGGCGACCAATTGGTGCTCGCAACAGCTGTGCACGAATGGGACTCTGACCAAGGTCATTCCGTGCTACGGCAACTTCTGCAGCGCCAAGTGCGGCGGCTGAGCGCCGGGTCCGCCCGCCGGAACCGCGATTTGGCGGATTGCGCCTGGGGCTTGCCGCGCGCGACGCAAGCGCGTAACCGAACCGGAAAGGTTTGGACGCAATGGACGCACCCGCGCGAAAGTCAAAGCTGATCAGAGGCGCAACCGGCGACTGGGAGGTGATCATCGGCATGGAAGTTCATGCCCAGGTCGCCTCGCGCGCAAAGTTGTTTTCCGGCGCCTCGACCGAATTCGGCGGCGAGGCGAATACGCATGTTTCGCTGGTCGATGCGGCGATGCCGGGCATGCTGCCGGTGATCAACGCCGAATGCGTGCGGCAGGCGGTGCGCACCGGGCTGGGGCTCAACGCCAAGATCAATCCGCGATCGGTGTTCGACCGGAAGAACTATTTCTATCCCGACCTGCCGCAGGGCTATCAAATCAGCCAATACAAATCGCCGATCGTGGGGGAGGGCGAAGTGATCGTCGACATGCCGGACGGCGAAACGGTCCGCGTCGGCATCGAGCGGCTGCATCTGGAGCAGGACGCCGGAAAATCGCTGCACGAACAGAACCCGACCATGTCGCTGGTTGATCTCAATCGCGCCGGCGTCGCGCTGATGGAGATCGTGAGCAAGCCGGATCTGCGTTCCGCCGAGGAGGCCAAGGCCTTTGTCGCCAAGCTGCGCAACGTGCTGCGCTACCTGGGCACCTGCGACGGCGACATGGAGAAGGGCAATCTGCGTGCCGACATCAATGTTTCGGTGCGCCGGCCGGGCGAGCCGCTCGGCACGCGCTGCGAGATCAAGAACGTCAATTCGATACGCTTCATCGGGCAGGCGATCGAGCACGAGGCGCGCCGGCAGATCGAGGTCATCGAGGACGGCGGCGCGATCGAGCAGGAAACGCGGCTGTTCGATCCGGCGAAGGGCGAGACCCGGTCGATGCGCACCAAGGAAGAGGCGCACGACTATCGCTATTTCCCGGATCCGGATCTGCTGCCGCTCGAACTGTCGCCGGCGCTGGTTGCGGAATTGAAAGCACACCTGCCTGAACTGCCCGACGCGAAGAAGGCGCGCTTCATGCGCGACTATGCGCTGACCGCCTATGATGCCGACGTGCTGGTCGCCGAGCGCGAAACTGCCGAATATTTCGAAACGCTGCTCGGCGGTTCCGGTACCGCGCAGCGCCGCGATCCAAAGCTCGCCGCCAACTGGGTGATCAATGAACTCGCCGGGCGGCTTAATCGTGAAGGCAAGGACATCACCGCCGCGCCGGTTTCGGCGGCACAGCTCGGGACCATCCTCGATCTGATCGGCGACGGCACGATTTCCGGCAAGATCGCCAAGGATGTCTTCGAGATCGTCTGGACCGAGGGCGGCGATCCGCGGGTCATCGTCGAACAGCGCGGCCTCAAGCAGGTCACCGACGTGGCCGCGCTGGAAAAATTGGTGGCTGCGATCGTCGCCCAGCACCCCGACAAGGTCGCCGATGCCAGAACCAATCCGAAGGCGATCGGTTGGTTCGTCGGCCAGGTCATGAAGGCATCCGGCGGCAAGGCCAACCCGCAAGCCGTGAACGATCTCCTGAAGCAGAAGATCGGCATCTGAACTTTCGCCTCGCCCGGCACCGCGGACAAGCGCGTGTTGCCTCTTGCTGCCGCTCCCTATCTGCCCCGAGCCGCGGCAATCTGACGTGCCGCGGACGATCGGACCGTGCCGCGCGCACCTGCCAAGACCGCTCTACGCGATGCGACTCAGCGAATCGCTTTGCACCGATTCGCGCGTTTTGCGACCGGCGCGAGCGGTCAACCCGCCCGTAAAGGCGCCCGGTGCATAAATTTTTTTCGTGCCGCGGAGGCGCCGGAATCGGCGCGAAGCTCTGGCTGCGGCGCGGCATACGCAAAGCGCGGAGTCGGGTGCCGAAAAATCGAGATTCAAAAAGTGGACAGCGCAAAAAGTCGCATTTCATCGGCATTTCTGCGCAGTCGCAAACTTTTGCCCGGCCGCGCGCAAGCAAAGAAATAATTGACGTCGCGCGCCCAGCGGCTGCGGCGAAGGCAGGCCGCACGCAACAGCGGGGCGCGCCCCTTACACACAAAATTAAGCAGAGTCACTGTTATTTTTTTTCTGCTGTAGTAATCGGGAAGCAGTGCGGATCGATTCGCGACTGCACTGCACCGATATCGCCATCCACTCAGGCTAGGAGGGCAGCAATGGCGAAGAAGAGAAAAGCTAAGGCTAAGGCGGCTAAGAAACCGGCAGCGAAGCGCCGGAAGAAGAAGTAGTCGATGCCGTATTCGGTCTTCGACATTTCGTGTGTCGGAGATCGCCTCACGCGGACCGGCCGAGGTCGCGGGACGGATCGCCATGATCCACTTGGACGATCCTCCTGGACTGGCCGGCTCCGGTGAATGACAGAGGGCGTCGGCGGGACGGAGGCGCAAGCTTCACTCTCGCAATCTCCACGCGATGGTGACGACGAGAGGCGGCAAAACCTCGCTCTCGCTCCGGCGTGCCGCTGGCAGACTTGAGCCTTCAACCATCTCGCCGACGCCCTCGGATATCCTCCCGAAACTTTTTTCGGCGCCCGGAGCAGTTCCGCGGCGCCGTTTTTTATCGCATGAGCCTTCTGTGTGGCTGGGAACTTCGCATGCCGCGCGCCGCTAAGAGGGAGACCGGACAGCCCGCACGCCGCGCAGCTCGGGCAAGCCGCGAGCGGCCGATCGAGCTGTATTACTGGCCGACCCCGAACGGCTGGAAGATTTCGATCATGTTGGAGGAATGCGGGCTGCCTTACGTCGTGCGACCCCTCGACATCTCCAAAGGCGAACAGTTCTCGCCGCACTTTCTTGCCATCTCGCCCAACAATCGGATGCCGGCGATCGTCGATCCGGCGGGACCGGGCGGCCGCGCGATTTCAGTCTTCGAGTCCGGGGCGATCCTGCAATATCTCGGGCGCAAGACCGGCAAATTCTATCCGCGTGACGAGCGCGCTCGCGTCGCGGTCGAGGAGTGGCTGTTCTGGCAGGTCGGCGGCCTTGGACCGATGGCCGGGCAAGCCGTCCACTTTCGCCGTTACGCGCCGGATGCGATCGCCTATGCGATCGCGCGCTATACTGACGAGGTCAATCGCCTCTATGGCGTGATGAATACCCGCCTAGCCGGCCGCGACTATTTGGCCGGCCGCTATTCCATCGCCGATATGGCCTGCGTCGGCTGGGTGCGGCTTGCGCAGCGCCAGGGTCAGGACCTCGGCGAATTTCCACATCTTAAGCGCTGGTTCGAAGCTGTCCGCGCACGGCCCGCCGTCAAGCGCGCCTTTGCCATCCGCATCGAGGCGGCCTCGGCCGTCGACATGAACGATCCGCAGGTGCGCGCCGTGCTGTTCGGCCAGCGCGCGCGGTAGCAGCATGTGCATTTCCTTGGCGGGCGCACTGCGCTAAGCTTCACCCGCCCGCACCATGCCACCGTCAATTCCTCAATCTCAGCAGATACTTGCGCGCGCGATCGCGGCCCATCAGACGGGCAATATCGCGCAGGCCGAGTTCCTCTACAAAATGGTGCTGCAGGCCGACAAACGCCAGTTCGAAGCGCTGCACATGCTCGGCCTGATCGAGGCGCAGCGCGGCAATTTCACCGCCGGTTTTGAGCACTTTAAGAAAGCGCTGCGCGTGCGCCCGAATGCGCCGGAGGCGCTGATCAATTTCGGCCGCATGCAAAGCGAGCTTGGCGATCATGATGCGGCCGTCGCGACTTACAAGAAGGCGCTGACGCTCGATCCGAAATCGGCGCTGGCGCACAGCAATCTGAGCATCATCCTGCGTAGGCAGGGCAAGGCCGAAGAGGCGCTCTCGCATTGCGATGCAGCGCTCGAGATCGCACCCAACTACGCCGATGCCTGGAACAACCGCGGCAACGTTCTGCTCCAGCTCAGGCGTTATCGTGAGGCGATCGGCACATATGACCGCGCCCTGGCGCTGGTTCCCGACCTGGCTGAGTCCTGGCTTGGCCGCGCGACGGCCTTGCTGGAACTGAAGCGCTTCGCCGAGGCCTTTGCCGCTTATGAAAGGGCACTGAGTTTGGACGCCGGCCTCGCGCTGAGCTTCGTGGCGGGCCACCGCCTCTACGCCAAGCTCAGCATTTGCGAATGGACAAATCTAGACGCTGATATCAGCCGTCTCCTGGACGGTGTGCGTGAGCGTAAAACCGTCAGCGTGCCATTTGCGCTTCTCCCATTGCCTTCGACGCCCGCCGATCAGTTGCGGTGCGCCCAAATCAACATCGAGTACGGGTCGCCGCCTGACCCGATCTGGAAAGGCGAGAGCTATGCGCACGAACGGATTCGCATCGCCTATCTCTCCTCGGATCTGCGCGAACATGCGGTTGCTCATCTGACGGTTGGCCTGTTTGAGCACCACGACAAATCTCGCTTTGAGACGACGGCGATCTCGTTCGAGACCGCGCGGGATTCGCAAATTGGCCGCCGCATTACCGCCGCCTTCGAGCGCTTCATCGACGCGTCGGCACAAAGTGACCAGGAGATCGCCGAACTGATCCGGCAACTCGAGATCGATATTGTAGTCGATCTCAACGGCTTCACGCGCAATGCGCGGCTCGGCGTTTTTGCCCGCCGTCCCGCGCCGATTCAGGTAAACTACCTTGGCTATGCCGGCACGATGGGCGCCGATTTTTATGACTATATTGTCGCCGACTCCACAATCCTTCCGAAGGAACATTTCCCCTTCTATAGCGAGAAAGTCGTCTGGCTGCCCGACTGCTTCATGGCCAATGATGACAAGCGCCCCATCGCGGAACGGACACCAAGCCGCAGCGAAGTGAATCTTCCCGAGAACGCTTTCGTCTTCTTTAGCTTCAACCAACCCTACAAAATCGAGCCGACAATATTCGACGTCTGGATGCGGCTTCTCGCCGCGATCGACGGCAGCGTGTTATGGCTTAAGGAGAGCGAAGCGGCGGCCTCGTGCAATCTGCGCCTAGAAGCGCAGCGCCGCGGCATATCGCCGGAGCGCCTGATTTTTGCGCCGTCGCTGCCTGATCCCGCCGATCATTTGGCGCGGCAACGGCAGGCCGATCTGTTCCTCGATACGCGTTACTACAACGCGCATACCACGACGGCCGACGCGCTTTGGGCAGGCGTTCCGGTCGTGACCTGTCTCGGCTCAACCTTCGCCGCACGCGTTGCGGCAAGCCTCTTGCGCGCCGTGGGCCTTCCCGAGCTGGTGAAAAACTCGTTGGCCGAGTACGAAGCGCTGGCGCTAAAGCTCGCGCGCGAGCCGGAGCTTCTGTCTTCGATCCGCGCCAAGCTCGCACGCAACCGGAATACGTTTCCGCTGTTCGATACGGCGCGCTTCACCCGTCACATCGAGGCGGCCTACGTCACCATGTGGGAACGCGCGCAGCGCGGCGAACCGCCGGAAAGCTTTGCTGTCGCGCCACGCTGACCGCCGTGCTCCTCACCTTATTTTGCCCGCGTCCAGGTCTGTGACTTGCACAGCACCGCGAGCACGCAGCCCTTGAGCTCCGCCGTATTGGCATCCGTCAGCGTAAAGGAGCCGGTATAGGTCTTGCCGTCGGACGCGTTATAGACGCTGCCGGTCCATTGATTGGGCGTGCCGCTCGGGCGCATGCCGAGCACGATCGGTACGCCGATGAGCGGCCGGCTCTGCTTCGACGCGTCGGCATTGTTCTTGTCGGTTTTCGGCCGGCCGGTTGCCGGATCGTTCGGCTCCTTCAGCCATACCAGCGTACCGCACAGCGCCCCGCCGCAATTGGTGATGCGCACCTGACTGTCTTTGTCACCCGTATACCAGGTGCCCGTCGGATCGGCCGCCGCTGTCGGCCCGACCAGATACGAAAACGCGATTGCCGCAAGTCCAATTGCTAACGCCGCTTTACGGTAATTTTTCATTGCTACCTCGTCCTCAATGTCCGCCGCGGCGGACGATAGACGAGGCCGCCGTGCTTGCCTAGCTGCCGGGGAGTGATGTGCAATCGTCTTGCCCCGGGCCTTCACCGGCATGGCGCGCCCGACCTTGCTTAATGGCGCCTTGCCGAGAGCTTGCCGGAAACTTGCCAAGAGTTTGACAAGACGTTGCCGCGCAACGGCGCACGCCGTGCGCAGTTCAGAATCCATTCATCGCATTGCTTAAACCACCATTCAAATCTTCTGCGGATTATCCGCATGTCGGCTGGGGGAAAAAGCCGGCGAACACGCGAGAGCAGAACGCTCTCGAAGTGCAAACAGGGGAGTGTTCAATGGCTCGGTTCGAGATTCTCGACAGCAGCATGGCGCCGCTCGGCGCAGGACCCGCCGCCGGCGACGTGCTGTTCGAGCTCGGCTTGATGTATTCGGTCGGCCGCGACGTGCAGGTCGATCTCATCGCCGCGCACAAGTGGTTCAATCTGGCGGCGATGAAAGGCAATGCCGATGCGATCCGCCTGCGCCGCGAGATCGCCGGTCAGATGTCGGATGCCGAAATTGCCGCCGCGCAGCGTGCAGCACGCGACTGGTTGCGCGGCAATTGCGAATTGCCCGTGATGCCCGCGTTGCCCGCTGCGATGGCGGTACCGCCATTGGCGGCTTAGCGCGGCATTGCCTGGGGCGCAAATCCCGGCGCGTGCCTCGAAGGGACGCCGGGCTTGTGCACCCAGAAGCGATACATGCTGGCAAAGGTCGCCGGAAATTCCGTCTCGAAGGCGTGCCAACGATCGAGATCGAAAAAGCCGTCAAAGCGCGCCTTGCCGGTCAACTTGGCCAATTCCGGAAAACGTCGCGCGAAACGGTCCGAGGTCAGCGCGTCCAAAATGAATCCGGCGAATTGCAGATCGTTCGCCGCAAGAAACGATTTGATCTCCGGCAGGCGCGTGCGGTGTTCCTGCGGATGAAATAAGAGATCGCGGCATTCGCTGGTGGTGAAGAAATCGCCCCATTGACTGATCTGCTGCAGGGGCGAGCCGTCTTCCGCCGCGGCAATGATCTCGCGAACCCGCCTTATGTCCTCCGGCACCGGGCGATAGCCGCGGTCGGCGATGAGGGCGCGCGCCGCGACGACCCCTCGCCGCGCCAATTCGCTGTAGAGCCCGATCTGCATGATGCCGCCGGGGCGCAGCAGCGACAGCAGCACGCGCCAGCCGGCCCATGGATCGGCCATGTGGTGCAAGACACCGGACGCATCGATGAAGTCGAAGCTGCGGTTGATCGCATCGAGCTTCATGATGTCGGCCTGTGCGAACTCGATGTTGGTCAGGCCGAGACCATTCGCCATGCGCTTGGCATAGCTCAAACTGGCCAGGCTCAGGTCGACGGCGAGAAAGCGCGCCTGCGGCGCCTTTCTTGCAAAGCCGGTCGCGAACATGCCGGTGCCGCAGCCCGCAACAAGCACCTCGGAGATCGGCTCGGGGCGGCGATCGAGAATGAGGGGCTGCGCAGGCGGTCCGCCCTTGACCCAGCGCGGATAGGGATTTTCCTCGTATTGCGCGCGCACCGCGCGCGAGACTTTGTCATCAATATCGGTGAGGGCAGGGAGTGTCGCCCGGATCCGCAGCTCTTCGGCCGGCTCGTCGATCTGTTGAACAAGCAAGGCCTCGACCGCGGCAGGCCAGCATCGCTCGCGCAAGGCTTGCGCATTCGCCAGCGTGTGGAGCGGAAAATAGGCGCCGACGGTGACCGGCAACATCGCAGCTGCGGGTGCGCCTGTCGCCAGGGCCTCGTCGAGCGAGCTGCGCAGCAGTCGGGCCTGATCGAGCTCGTCGTCGAGCACCGAGAAAACGTACTCATTGACAAAGCACTGCCGGGCCAGGGCGCAGTAAAGCTCAAGCGGCAGCTGGTCCGTCGAGTCTGCCGCCATGTCCGATGCAATGCTTCTCAGCATGGCATAGCGCAGATTGGTCAACAGCCGCTCGAAACCGATGTCGGTCACCGGATCGCATTCGAGCAGACGGCGCAGCAGTTCGTCGTTGCCGAGCGCCGCCAGTCCATCGGTATCGAACAATTCCGGCAGGCGTTGCGGCCAGGCCGCATCGGCGCGCATGATCAGGTCGCGTATGCGCGCATCGAGCTTGATCAGGCTGATGCAGACGCTGGAAAGCTCGCGCGGCACGGTCCACGATTCGACCAGGGCGCGCTGCACCAGCCTGCGGTAACGGCCGTCGCTGTCGCTTCCGAATTTGGCAAATGTCACGCACTGCGCGAACAGAATCTTGCCGGCCGTCGTTTCGCTCGCTTCGAGCCCGCGGCTCGCGGCGCGCACCGCCGATTGCACGTCGCCCGCCGCCATATAGGCATTGGCCAGCTCTTCGCAGACGCCGGCGCTATCGGGCTTCAACGCCAGCGCCCGCTCGAGATGAGGGATGGCTTCGCGCGGCTTGCCCTGGCCGGCAAGCGCGACGCCGAGCCCGCTATGCGCCTCGGCGTGGCTTGGATCGAGCGCCAGAACCTGGCGATAATGTGCAATCGCCGCATCCCAGCGCCGTTGCTCGGCGAGCATATTGGCGAGGTTGAATCGGGCTGCCGCGGAATGCGGGCTCAGCGCGAGCGCGCGCTCGTAGCAGGCCACGGCCTCGGCCGGCCGGCCTTGCTCGCGGCGCACATTGCCGAGATTGAGATGCGCAAGCGCATAATCGCCGCGGATCGCGATCGCGCGTTGCAGATGCAAGGCGACATCATCGAGGCGGCCCAGCGCGCGGTAGGCCAGCGCGATGTTGTAGTGATATTCCGCCTTGTGATCGCTGGCGGCGATCGCCTGCGCGATCAGTTCCGCTGCCGCCTCGGCATTGCCTTGCGACAGCGCGATCAGTCCCAGATTGTGCAGGCTGTCGGCATGATTTGGCGCAAGCGCCAACACGTCGCGGTAGCGCCGCTCGGCCTCGGCGAGTGCGCCTTTTTGATGAAGCGTCACCGCTGCCGCGAAAAGCTTGGCAAGCGTGCCGCCGGCTGCCGGATTGCCGGCGCCCGCCAATGGCGATGGCGCGCCGGCTGGAACTTGCCGTGGGTCCCGGTTCATTGTTGCCGACGCCGCGCGTTGTGATTGCCGCGTGTTGCAGCTAGCGGAGGCCAAAGATCGGGTCAACGGGCGCGGCTGCACGAACGAGCGCGCGTTTTTGCCTTGGGCTGCCCATGTTTTTATGTCTACCGCATGTCGACCATGATTTAAATCCGCAACGCTCGCGATGCGCTGCACCGCCCGCTGGCGCCGCGTTCGACGATCGCTCTCGACCGCGCGGGCCGCGCCCGACGATGATGAGCACTTCGTCTACGCCACAGCCCTATAATGACGCCCGCGGCGCGATCGTACGCGCCGGCCGGGATGCGCTTTGACATGTGTACCACATGTTTCTATGCTCTACACATGGCCACGATGGTTCAAATCCGCAACATGCCGGATACATTGCATCGCCGGCTCAAATCGCGCGCGGCACTGGCTGGCATGTCGCTGTCGGACTATCTGCTCAGCGAGCTTCGTCAGGTCGCGGAACGGCCGACGCTTGACGAACTCCGGGCGCGACTGCACAGCCGCACGGAAACGGTCCCGTCAGTGACGCCTGCGGAGGCGGTTCGTGCCGAGCGCGATCGCGCGTGATTGTCGTCGATGCTTCAGCCCTGCTTGAAGTCCTGCTCCGCACGTCGGCGGCGAAAGTCGTGGAAGATCGGATGTTCGCTCCTCGACAAACACTCCACGCGCCGCATCTGCTCGATGTGGAGGTCGCACAGGTGATCCGGCGCTATGCCGCCAGCGGCGAAATCGGCGCCGAGCGTGGTCGCATAGCTCTGGCCGACTTGGCGGATTTTCCCTTGCGGCGATACCCGCACGATTTCCTGTTGCCGCGCATCTGGGCTCTACGGAACAATCTGACGGCTTATGACGCTGCCTATGTCGCGCTGGCCGAGGCGCTCGAGGCGCCGCTGCTGACGCGCGACAGACGTTTGGCCATCGCCGCCGGCCACCGTGCGCAGATCGAATTGGTATGACGCTGAGCGGTGCCGCGGCGACGGCCGGGATAATCCCGCGTGCCGTGGCGTCGAACTGGCGGAGAGGAAGGGATTCGAACCCTTGATACGGCTTTAGACCGTATAACGGTTTAGCAAACCGCCGCCTTCAGCCACTCGGCCACCTCTCCGGGCGCGGCAAATGCTTATCGTTGCGGTATTTCTGCGTCAAATCTAGGGACTTCAAGGCGTGCGCCAGAACCAGTCAATTCGCGCACAAGCCGGCGCGGCACATCGCGTCGCGAAAAACGCGACGGTGCTGCTGCTGCCGTATAGAGCCGTATAGAAAGGTGTATGCCGCTGCATGGAACAGGTGGAGCCCTCCTCCTGCGGCGGCCGCGAAGCGGTCGTCGAAGAAGGCTGCTCCGACCAAAGAATCGGGCGCGAATCTCGCCTGCGTGCGGCGGCGGGGGACGCACCGAAAACGCGCGCATCGAGCGCAAGCCAAGCTCGCCGCGCCGGGCGCGCTGCCGCAAGCGGCTTTTGCGCGGCTCTGCCGGCGACCGGAGCGGCAATGATAAGCACCTGATTTTATAGTGGGATTTGCCATGCTCGCGGCGCATTCTTCGTCGTCCGGTCGCACAGCGCAGCGGCATCGCCTGCGTGTTTTTTGCGCAACACATTGCCGAAATCGGTCAAAGCGGACTGTGTGTTGGCCAGTTCTCCGTTGCGCCTCGGAACCTCTTGGTTAATGTGGTGATGCGACGGAGGGGGGAACCCCAAGTCGACCCGTCCGGTGTTCGGGACAGCGAGGACCGGGCGGTTTGGGGACCAAAGGGGACTATCCAGGGTGCAAACCCGACGGAGCGAACCCTCCCACGGCAAACATCTGGAGGTTCAAAATGAAGATGGTGAAAAGCCTCCTCCTCGGCTCCGCGGCCGGTCTGGTTGCGGTTACTACGGGGCAGGCAGCTGATCTTCCCGTCAAGGCCAAGCCGGTCGAATACGTGAAGGTTTGCAGCCTCTACGGGGCAGGATTCTACTATATGCCCGGCACCGATCTGTGCTTGAAGATCGGCGGCTGGGTGCGCGGCGAGGCCGGCTGGGGCTTCAACGGCAGCCTGACCAACGGTCCGTTCAACGGTAACGCAGGCGGCCGCACCGTCAGCAACCTGGTGTTCCGCGCCCGCGGCTACATCACCGCCGACGCGCGTGAGCAGACCGCCTATGGCACCGCCCGCGGCTACATCGCCGTCGGCGTAAACACGACCGACATCGGCCTGAACACCGCGGCCAACACGTTCAGCGCCAACCGCGCCTTCGTCCAGTTCGCGGGCATTACTGCCGGTCTGTCGCAGTCGTTCTACGACTATTACAGCGTGCCGGCGGTGGCCTATAGCGGCTACTACCCGGCCTCCGACACTGGCGATCCGGGCTGGTTCGTGATCGGCTACACCGCGCAGCTCGGCAACGGCCTGTCGGCGACCTTGTCGATGGAAACGCGGCGCACGACGCAGATTGTCGACGCTTCCGGCTTCACACCTGGAGGAACCATCAGTACGGGTTCAGCTGCCGGCACCGGCAGCATCGTGCCCGGCGGGTTCACGACAGCGGTTCCCGGTATCACCGCCAACAACGGCGCCTATGGTGGCCAGCAGATCGGCGATATCGTCGGCAATATCCGCCTCGACCAGGCCTGGGGCGGCGCCCAGATCATGGCCGCGCTGCATGAGGACAACGCTTCTTACTACAGCACGGCGATCGGTGCCGGTCCGGTTCAGGGCGTCAATCTCAGCGGGTCTGCGACCAGCATTGGCGTCGGGCATCCGGGCGACAAGTGGGGCTGGGCGGCCGGCGCCGGTCTGCGCATCAACACGCCGTTCATCGGCGAGGGCGACTACTTCCAGGCGCAGGGCAACTACACCCAGGGCGCGCTCCGCTACATCTTCTTCACCCCGAACTTCAACTGGGGCAAGGTCGATGGCAGCAACGCCGCCTTCGGTATTCTGAGCGACTGCGTCTATGGCGGCATTCCCGGAGCGGGTGGTGGAACGGTGACCGGCTGTAACCTGACCACGGCCTACGGCTTCAATGCGTCGTTCGAGCATCACTGGAGCCCGGCCTGGCAGACCTCCGTCTTCGGCGGCTGGGATGCGGTCAGGTATAATGCCCAGGCCAATGCCGAGCTGTGCTCGGCTGCCGGCTTCGGGGCCGGCCAAGGGTCCGCTGCCGTCGCTACACCGGGTTGTAACATGAACTGGTCGACCTGGTTCATTGGCACCCGAACCCAATGGAACGTGAGCAAGACGTTCTACATGGGCATCGAGGGTATCTACTCGGATATGAAGAGCGCCAGCACGGGCACTCCCGTACTGGGCGGCTTCAATGGCTGCGGCACCTCTGGCTCAGGCCAGCCCGGCTGTGGGTTGGGCAACGCCTTCCTGACGGAAGACCATTCGAGCGCCTGGACCATCCGGTTCCGCGCCCACAAGGACTTCCTGCCCTGATCGTCTGATCAGAGCGTGAAATCCCCAGCCCCGGCGGAGCGATCCGCCGGGGTTTTTCTTTGCCTTCGTTCCCCCGGACGCGGTGCAGCGCGCAGCGAAGCGCAGCGGTGCACCGCAGATCCGGGGCCTGCGCAAGCCCGGCGGGCCGGCACCGAGCCTGTGACGATCCCGGGTCGGC
>JAJPJB010000050.1 GCA_021324465.1 Hyphomicrobiaceae bacterium | reverse complement strand
CTGGCCATGTTGCCGGTGCTGGAGGCGGTGGTGCAGTCGGGCAAGCCGCTGCTCATCGTCGCCGAGGACATCGAGGGCGAGGCGCTCGCCACGCTTGTGGTCAACAAGCTGCGCGGCGGGCTGAAGGTCGCGGCCGTGAAGGCGCCGGGTTTCGGCGATCGCCGCAAGGCGATGCTGGAAGACATCGCCATCCTCACCGGCGGGCAGCTGATTGCCGAAGATCTCGGCATCAAGCTCGAGAACGTGACGCCGGCCATGCTCGGACGCGCCAAGAAGGTTGTGATCGAGAAAGAGAAGACCACGATCGTCGACGGCGCCGGCAAGAAGAAGGACATCGAGGCGCGCGTCAACCAGATCAAGGCGCAGATCGAGGAGACCACCTCGGACTACGACCGCGAGAAGTTGCAGGAGCGGCTGGCGAAGCTGGCCGGCGGCGTCGCGGTGATCCGCGTCGGCGGCGCGACCGAGGTCGAGGTGAAGGAGAAGAAGGATCGCGTCGAGGACGCGCTCAATGCCACGCGCGCCGCGGTCGAGGAAGGCATCGTGCCGGGCGGCGGCGTTGCGCTCCTTCGCGCCAAGAAGGCGATCGGCCGGCTGTCAAACGACAATGCCGACGTGCAGACCGGCATCAATATCGTGCTCAAGGCGGTCGAAGCGCCGGTGCGCCAGATCGCCGAGAATGCCGGCGTCGAAGGCTCGATCGTGGTCAACAAGATCCTCGAGAACAAGTCGGAGACTTATGGCTTCGACGCGCAAAACGAGGATTATGTCGACATGTTCGACGAAGGCATCGTCGATCCGGCCAAGGTCGTGCGCGCCGCGCTGCAGGATGCGGCCTCGGTCTCCGGCCTGCTGGTCACGACCGAAGCCATGGTCGCCGAACTGCCGAAGGACCAGCCGGCGATGCCGCCGATGCCGGGCGGCGGCGGCATGGGCGGGATGGGCTTCTGAGTCTGTGGCGGCGAAGCTCCCTTACAGAAGGTCAGAGGGGCGCGGAGCGATCCGCGCCCTTTTGTTGCCTGGCAGCCGCCGGACCAGAGCCTGTTATCTAAAGTGCCAGGCATCGAGTTCAACCAACGGCCGTTTGTGTTCGACCAGAAGTCTCCGCTCGCCGTTTTCAGTCACGACACGGACTATCTAGCGCCAGCCGAAACAGGGCCCCACGGCGCGGCGCAGGCGAATCAGCGCAGCGCGCGCCGCATAGATATCCGCGGCGAGCCGCATCAGCGCGACAAGCTGCGACGGCCGCTCCAACACGTCGTAGAGCATCGCTGCAAGATCGGCGCTGCCGCCCGGCCCCATCGCCAGCACGGCTGCTGACGGCACCGGGCGATGCGCCGGGTCGACCACCACGCGCACCGCGGCAAAGGCCAGCCCATAGAGCGCGGCGAGCCGCGTCACCAGATGCGATTCCATGTCGACGGCGATGGCGCCGGTCACGGCGTGCAGCTTCTGTTTGCTGGCCGGATCGCTGACGACGTGATTGACGCCGATGATCGGGCCGTGCCGCGCATTTGGTATCGCCTCCAGCAGATTGCGTGACCACAAGGGATCGGTGGCGCGTGCCGCCGCCTGGTCGATGATCGCCGATGCCACCACGCAGTCGCCGGGCACGAGATCGGGCGCGAGCCCGCCGGCAACGCCGAAGCTGATGATGCTGCGGCAGCCGGCGCGCACGGCGAGCTGGATGAGCTCGGCCGTTTGCGGCCCCCCGCCTCGGCAGATCGCCAGCACGCCCGGCCCCGCGGCAATCTTGGCCTCGAAGGTCAAACCGACCAGCGCGACTACAGCGTTGTCTGCAGCGAATTCGGACGCCCGATCTTGCTCGCTCGCTTCCGAGAAGGCGAATCGCGGCAAAGTGTCGTCGAAGAAATCGGGCCACGACAATGCCGACCACGAGAAGGCCGACCGGGACAGCGAAGACCAAGACAGCGAGGTCCAAGACAACGAAGTCCGCGGCGAAAATTTCTTCCACATAATGAGACTTGCCTCAACGAATCGACCACGTCATACGACCAGGTCACGCGTGTCTGCGATCGGCCGCGAGCCGACCGTCGCCGGTGACATGATAAGTGGCGCCGCGCCAACTCACTGAATTGCCGAACAGTCCCCATACGAAGGTGGCGAACGACAGGACGTCGCGCAGCGGAATGAGCCAGTAGCGCTGCATGTCGAGCTTGAAGACCTGCTCGACGCAGAGACACAGCGCCACGCGGCAGGCAAAAGCGAGCGCGGCCATCATCGCGGCATCGGCGCCGGCGTGCGGAACGGCCAGCAGGGCGAGCGCGAAGGGATGCGTGACGATAAGTCCATAATAGCCGATGCGGTCGACGCTCTTGATGGTCCGCGCGACGCGCAGATCATGCGCCAAGAGCTCGCGGTAGCTGCTCGCGTGGCAGACATGTCCGACGACAAATTCGGGAATGGTGACCGCGAGTCCGATGGCGCGCACCGCCTGCCCGATCGCATTGTCGTCGGCGAGCATGTCCTTGAAGGCGTCGAAGCCGCCTATGCGGCGCAGCGTCGAGCGCCGCAGCGCCAGGCTGGCGCCGAAGCAGGGTTCTGTCAGACCGAAGCTGATCGCAAGCACCGCGTTCGGCAGAAAATGACTGTTGATCGCGAGCGCCGAGAGCCGCGACCACAAGCCGGCCGATGCAATGCCGCGATACAGGCAGCTGACCGCGCCGACGCCGGGCTTGCGCAGCGCGGCGACGATCTTGCGCACATAATCCTCGCCGACATCGATGTCGCTGTCGGCCAGGATCACGATGTCATGGCGCGCATAGGGCAGCATGTTGATCAGGTTCGAGACTTTCGGATTGAGACCGTGCCGGCGCGAATCGATGACGAGATCGACCGCCGCATAGCGCGCGCGGATGAATTCGATGAGACCGACGGCCCGGTCGGCGCGGTCGCAGACGCCGCAGACGACCTGCACCGGTCCTGGATAATCTTGGCGGCAAAAGCCCACCAGCCGGCGCAGCAAATCGGGCTCGCCGCCGCGCAGCGGCTTTAGGATCGTCACCGGCTCCGCCGCGGGGTTGCCAATCGTGTCGCTCGTTCGTGCGCGCGGAAACCGCAGCACAGCGGCCGCCGCGACCAGCAGATACAGGCACCCGAGCGCCGCAGTGGCGAGGCAAATATCGGAGAAAAGTTCAACAACGACGGCGATCATGAAAACGCTCGACAATAATCACTTCTCGGCAACGCAATGCCGTCGCCGTGGTTTTCACCTCCATGGCGGCCGAACGGGCCGGGTTTTCACGAACCATCCTTCCGCCTTGCACCATAGCGGCGGTCGAGCGCCTGACGGGACAGATAGACCGGAATGCGATCGCGCCATAGCGTGTCGGCGCGCAGCGCCGCCGCATTATGGGCAAGCACCATCATCGAGATCAGAACGTTCTGCCCAAGCCAATGCGCGCGTCGTCGCAGCGACCAGCAACGGCGCTCTGCAACCCGCTCGAAGCCGAAACGCGCAACGAATTGCGTCAGCTGGGCGCCGCGCCAGGGCGGTTTGAAACTCAAATCGCCGCAAATGGCGACCACGTCGCGAAAATCGCGGGTGCGCAGAAAATAGGAGAGCTCGCACAACGAGGAATCGAAAGCGCGATTGAAGCGCCGCGCCCAGGCCAGCGTCGGCCCGTTTTCCGGGAATGCCGGCACCTGCTCGTTCCAGACATGCAGATGAATGATCGGATCGCCGACGCGAATATGGGTGCCGTCGGAAAGGGTCACATCGTCCTGGCTGGTCGTCGGCTGAATGCGAAACAGGCAATCGGGCGACTGCGAATACTCGACAACGCCCAGCCGTAGCCGCAAGCGGTCGTCGAGCGCGGTGACGATGGCGGTGAACCAGGGGCGATCAAGATGTTTCGATTGCCCATCAAAAATGGTTGTTTCTGAAACCATTAAAGCAATCCGGATCGTAAACCAGGGCGCAATCCCATGACCCGAACCAAAAACCGCCGTGACGCCTGAAAGTTGCGTCGGTTGGCCGACAAAATTTGCCGCCAACTGGCTGCGGTCGTAAGCGAATTTACCGCCAACCGGCTGCGCTCGTAAATGGCCAGCAAAGTCGCAGCGCGGCGCGCATGCCAGCTTTGCCTTTCAAGCACCGCCGATCCCTTCCGGCTCGTCATACAGGTGCCGCAAGGTCGCCTTGACGGCAATCGCCGTCGGGACCGCCAAGACCACGCCGACAATACCGAACAAATAGGCGCCGACCAGGAAGCCGAAGATGACCACGATCGGGTGCACCCGCGCCGCGGTGCCGAGCGCAATCGGGCCGAACAGCTGGTCGATGGACAGCCGCAGCGCGGTTGCATAGACGGCATAGGCGATGATCGCGCCAAATCCCGTCGCATAGCGCGCCGCAACCAGGCCCGCCGTCAATGCCGCCGCCAAGGGCCCGATGACCGGAATCATTTCCATAAGGCCGGTCAGGAGAGCCAGAAATCCGGCGTGCGGGACGCCCAAGACCAGGCCGAGGCCGATATACGCCACAGCCGAGGCATAAGCGACGACCAAAAGCACGCCGAGGAAATAGCGCTTGAGCACCGGATCGAGCAGCAGCCAGATATGCACGATCAGGGGCCGATGCTGCGGCGGCACGAGTTGCAGCAGGCCGCGGGCAATCACCGGTCCGCTGAGCAGAAAATACAGTAGCAGAATGATGGTGAGCGTCACGCCGAACAGGCCGCCAAACGCGCCGGCGGCGATCAGACCGAGCGTGCCCGGCTGGCTGAGGCGCGAGCGCACTTCCGCGCTGAGCGCTTGCGCAAGCTGCGTTGCGTCCATCGGCTGATTGAACAGGCTGATCTTTTGATTGCCGATGAGGCGCGTCGCGAGGTCGCGGATCGTGCCCTGAAAATCTGTCAGTACCCGGTTTAATTCGCCCAACAGCGGCGGCACGCCGAGATAGCCGACGAGAGCCGCAATCCCGAGCAGCAGCAAAAAAAAGGCGACGGCGAATAAGGCGCGCGGTAAGCCTGAGCGGGCGGCAAGCCACGCGATGGCTGGCGTGCAGATATAGGCGAGGATGGCGGCCAGCACGAAGGGCGGCAAGATCCACTGGGTTTCGTAGACCAGCAGCGTGATGACGGCCAGCACGATCAGAGTCGTCTGGGTGGAGATCTTGCCGACATGGACGTGATCGCGGCGCGGCGCAGCGAGCGCTCTGCTTTGTGCCGCGGTGTCGGAGGCGCTTTCGGAGGTGCTCCGTGGCGCGCTTTTGGCCGCGCTCATGGATAGGTCCGGCCCTTCCAGCGCACGCGGCCCAACCGTCGCCGCCTGACGCTGTCGAGCGCGATCAAGGCGCCGCCCGTATAGCCGAGGGGAAACAGCAGGCCGTACCACAGCGGAATGCCAAAGTAGCCGGCGCCGGCGACGTGCAGCCCCACAGCGGCGGCCGAGGCGAGCGCTCCGGGCCAGAGCGCCAGACAGCCGCCCGGCGTAGCGGCGGCGCAACCTGCCGCGTCGGCGAGCGGGATCAGATAGGCCGCCCAGGCCAGCACCACGGCCGCCATGGCAATGAGCAGCGTGCGCTGGGGCCCATGCAGCATGTCCACCAGGTTTTTGGAAAGGCCGATCCACAGCTCCGGCCAGTCGCGATACATCCGCGTCGACACCAGGCGGCTGCCGTCCACCAGCTGCACCCTTTTGCGCCAACGCTTGATGCGAAGCGCAAGCTCGAGATCCTCGCAGATCGCCGCGCGCACCGCGGCATGACCGCCGATCGCGTCGTAAGCCACGCGGCGCACAAGCATGCATTGGCCCGTCGCGGTCACGTCAGCCGCATCGCGCGATTGCACCCGGCGCAAATCCTGACAGAAAGCGAGCAGATAAAAGCCGCAGGGCATGATCAGCCGCTCGGCGAAGCTCTTCAGCTCTTGTCGCGGCACGATCGAAACGAGATCGAGATCCGCCGACCTCGCATGGGCAATGGCGCTGGCAAGCAGCGCCGGTTCGGCCCACACGTCGGCGTCCAGGAAGCACAGCCATTCGCTTGCCGGTGCGGCCTGCGCGCCGAGCCAGCAGGCATGCGATTTGCCGGTCCAGTGCGGCGGCAGGCGCTGGCTGCGCAGCACCGTGAGCCGTTTACAACGTTGCGCCAGCGCAGCCGCGATGGCAAAGGTGCGATCGCGGGACTGATCGTCGATCATCACAATGCGGGTCTGCGCGGTGGGATAGGTCTGTTGGATCAGGCTCTGCAGGCAGCGCCCGATATTGGCTTCCTCGTCGCGCGCGGGAATGATGACGGCGACGTCGGCGCCGTCGGGCGCCGGTGCAATCACCGGCTCCAGGCAGGGCAACAAGCCGCGCTGATTGAGCGCGCGGCCGATCAGCCAAGCCACAATGCCAAACCAAACTATTGAAAGGGCGAGTTCCACAAGTCCACCGCCGGCGTCGGGCCGCAATATGGCCCATCCCATCAAATCCGCGGTGCCAAACGGAAGTTCCAAGCAAGCGAGGCTCCGGCTTGGCGCGCGGCCTTCTCCCGCCCGGCCGGAACATCGTCGGATGCCGCTCGTTTCACCTGTGCTGTCATTGCCGGTACAGCGCCGCCGCCTTGCGGCGGAGGGCGGGGCCGTGCAGTCCATTCTGGAGCGTCTTGGTTGCATGGTCATGCACGAGCAGCACCGCTGACGACCGTCGAATTCTTCAAACGCACGGTCATCGTCGTTCTTGTCGCGCTCGTTCCGGTCCTGGTCTGGTTTCTGTTTGACGTCGTCCTCATCTGTGTCGGTGCCATCCTGGTCGCTGCCCTGCTGCGGCTCGTCGCCGAGCCGTTCGTACGCTGGTGCAAATGTCCGCAAGCCGTCGCTTTAATCATCTCGGGCGCCATCATTATCGGCGCGTTGGCCGGCACCGCTTACTTGTTCGGTACGCAGATGCAATCGGAGCTGCAGGACGTGCTCAGCCGCGCCAGCGCCGGCATCGGCGCAGTGACCGGGCAGCTGCAGACCTCGCAGCTCGGCAAGTTCATCCTGTCCCACGTGCAGGGCGGCGGCGACTTCTCCTTGCCGTCGCTGGCGAGCAAGTTCTTCAGCGTGAGCGCCAGCTTTCTGGAAGCCTTCGTCGTGACGGTGATCGCCGGCTTTTATCTCGCGGCGCAGCCAAAGCTCTATCGCAGGGGCTTGAACAAGTTATTTCCGCCGCCATGGCGACAGATCGCTAACGAGACCATCGACGATGTCGGCGACGCGCTGCGGCTGTGGCTGCTCGGCGAACTCATTCAGATGGTGCTGATCGGGGTGGCCTCGACGTTCGCGGTCTGGCTGATTGGCCTGCCCTCGCCGCTTGCCTTGGGCATGATCGCCGGCATTGCGGAATTCGTGCCCTATCTCGGGCCGGTCGTCGCCGCCGTTCCGGCGCTGCTGGTCGCCACGACGCAAGGCATCCCGGCCCTGCTCTGGACGGCGGTCGCCTATATCATCATTCATCAGGCCGAGGGCAATCTGGTCGCCCCGCTCATTCAGCGCCACATGATCTTCATCCCGCCCGCGGTGATGCTGCTCGGCATCGTAACGATACTCTTCGTCTTCGGCACGGCCGCGGCGATCTTCGCCGCGCCGATCGCGGTCATCATCTTTGTCGCCATCGAGAAGCTTTACCTGCGCGACAGCCTCGGCGAAGAGGTCTCGCTGCCGGGCGAGACATAGAGTCCGGCGCGTGTATGCCGGACCGATAGATCATCCCAATCGCTCAATCGAAATTAATTCACGATCAACCAACTGTGACTTTGACGCAACAACCGGCGATTTTCTGCGCGCGGCGTGGCGCTTTCCGCTGGCCGGTGCCATCGTTTTTGCCACAGTGCGCAAAGCCTGAAGCAAGCAGTAGCGCAAGAGCGCGATTGGCGGGGGAATTTCATGAACACGCGGTTCGCAACAGGTCTGGCGCTATTGATTTTGGTCGGCGCCACAATGCCGGTTTCGGCAGCCGACCTGGCAAGACCGATGGCCACCAAGGCGCCGCCGCCGGCGGTCGTTGCGGTCTACAACTGGAGCGGCATCTATATCGGCGGCCACCTCGGTTATGGCTGGGCCGATCCGGCGATCATGCCGCTGGTCGGTGGACCGATCACCAATCATCCGCTGCCGAATGGAGCGCTTGGCGGCGGTCAGATCGGAATTAATTGGCAAGCCGGCGCGTGGATCGCCGGTCTCGAGAGCGATGCGTCGTGGGGGAATCTGGACGACACGCGTGTCTGCACGCAGGTCCTCACCGGATTGACAATCTCCTGCCGCGGCGCGCCCAAATATTTCGGGACGATCGATGGACGCATTGGCTACGCGATGGATCGCGTGCTCTGGTACGTTAAAGGCGGCGCCGCCTGGTCGCATGAAGATTTTACGCAGGCCGGAATCACGGCACCGGTGTGCACGGGCACGCCGTGCAACGGCAGCGTATTTCAATGGGGCTGGAATCTCGGCGGCGGCGTCGAATATGCCTTTGCGCCGAATTGGTCGGCCAAGATCGAATACAAGTATATGGACTTTGGTCACGCCGACACGGTGACCGTCACCAACGGCACGATGTCCAACGTCTTTCAGCTCACCAAGACAATCCAAACCGTCGAGCTTGGGCTGAACTATAGATTCGACTGGATGGCGATGCGCTGATCCGCGCGATAGCTTGCTGAGCATCCGTCCCTACGCTTGCTGAGCATCCGTCCCTACGCTTGCTGTGCAGCTTCAATTTTTTCGCGAGCGCGGCGTGCCGGGGCTCCACACTCGCGAGGCGACGCAGGAGTGGGTTCACGCCTCCTGTTCGGCGTCCCGGGGCGCGAAAAATCGTGCGGCAGCCCCCTTCACAACCCGGGATCGATCGTGAACAGCTCCTGCGGCTGCGATACGCCGCGCAGCGCGTATCGTCCGACCGAGACGAGGCGACGCTTGATGTCGCCGACCTCGGCAAAGGCCGCCGAAACCAAGACCTGCTGGTCGACCGAACGGCACATTGTCGCAATGCGGCTTGCCTCGTTCACGGCCGGCCCGAGCACGGTGAAGTCCAGCCGCTCGCGGCTTCCGACATTGCCGTAGAAGACCTTGCCGACATGCAGGCCCAGATACATGTCGGTGACCGGCTGGTTTTGCGCGATGCGGCGCTTTTTCAGTTCGGCAATGCCTTGGCGCGCGGCGATGGCGGCCGATAAGGCGGCCTTGCATGCGTGCAGACGGTCCTCGGCGGTGAAGATCGCGAGCGTCCCGTCACCGATCAGCTTGAGTACGTCGCCGCCATGCTCGTCGATCGCCGACACGATCACATCGGAATAGTCGTTGAGCAAAGGGATGACCTGTTCCGGAGCCGTGTCGGTGATGCGCGTGAATGCCCGCAGATCGCTGAACCAAACGACCGCGTCGATACGTTCGGCAACGCCGCGCACGATACGGCCGCTGAGTACGCGCTGGCCGGCATCGCGGCCGAGATAGGTCTCCATCAGCGTGCGGGTCATGCGGGTGAGCGACACCGATTTGATGGCAAGCGCCAGATACGGCACGAGACGTTCAAGCATGGCGATCTGATCGTCGGCGAATCCGGCGGGCCTATTCGTGGCCCATGACGAATACACGGCATCCATCTCACCGATGATGCCTTCAGTGTCGAACCGGCTGATGATCGCGACGTAGTCGGTCATGCCCGCCGCGCGCCAATCCGGCAGCAGCGAGAACTCGCCGTCCGTGCCGGCGCCCAGGCGGCGGCGCAACAGCGAGGTGCCGGTTTGCAGCATGGCGTAGAAAGGGCTGCGCTGCCAGATATCGGCCGCCTGCTGATCCAAGGACACATGACCGGGATTGGCGAGCCCTGCCAGGCTGGTGCGGCCGTAGTCGTGAACCGGGGACTCGCCGGGGCCGAAACCCCAGCGATACAGACGGCCTTCGTGGACCGGATGCAGCGTATCGATGAATACATGCGCGCGGCCCAGCGGCAGGCCGGCCGCGACGCAACGGTCGCAAAATCCGCGGACAATGTCAGTTTCAGGCGTGCCGGCCAGCCCGGCTTGGGTTAGCCATGGCGGCAAATCGGCGAAAAGCGTTTCATCCATGCCGCCATTATACAGGCGGCCGCGCCTCGGTTCCGCCGTCTCCCAACGCCGCTGCAGAAGCGATCAAGCTGACGCGGTCACATGGATCGTGTCGAGAAGGGTTGTCGGAGACGCCCGCTGAAAGACTGACCCGGTTCCGATGCCGACGCTCCAGTTGGCTCCAGCGCCATCGGCTATATGCGGCGAAAGCGTTCGCCTGAGCAGTGAGTGGTGTCGGCTCCGCCAGCCACGAATTTTTGATTGCAAATCTTCGCATGGACCACGCTGCGCTGAGCGAACCGCCCCCTGTCCCCACGCGCAATGGCCCAGGAAGGCGCCGCAGAATACGTGACTCACCGTCGTTGCGGGCGAAGCCAAACACCTCGGCGAAAAGCCATGACTTCTTGCGCCTCGGTTCGTTCCGGGCGTGGAGCTTGCGACCATCAAGGGGGCTGCAGCGCGTCACTTTCGGGCTGCTCCGCCTGGCTAGCCCGCGCTGAGCATGCGACCGCGCTCATGCGGGCTAGCAGGACCCCGCGGGCCTAGAACGGCCGCAGGCTCTGGCAGCGATGGCGACTCACTTCCTGTTGGCCCATCTTGGTAGCGGCATCCCAGCTTGGCAGACCGACCGCCAGATAGACTGATCCCGGCGGCCAGGGGCCGACCTTGCTGTCGGCCCACGGTCTGCAGGTGCCGTCCTGGAACTTGATCACCGCGAAATCAGCGCGTGCCGGGGTGGAAGCGGCGAAACCAAGGGCAAGCAGACCAGCAACGAGTACCATTCGTTTCATCGTTAAATCTCCCTTGTTGCTGTGGGGGAAATTCCGACATGAGCAACGCCGTTTGGGCGTAAGCGTTGCAGCACGCGGCGCCGCATTATTTGCGTTGCATCCCCGCCTCGCCTCGGAACACGCGCCCCCCTTAACGCAAGTTAGCGCTGGTAGGGGGCTGACCTTCCAGCCGCCGAAGCGCATCCACCACCAGATAGGGATCAAACGGCTTCATCAGAATCCGGATACGTTCATCAGCCGAAAACCGTTTGGTTGTGTCGCGGTCGGAGTAGCCGGTCGTCAAGATGATGGGTATGTTCGGCTTGATGGTGCGGATCGCGGAAACGAGCAGATCACCCGGTTGGTCGGGAAGGCCCAGATCGACAACCGCCCCGCTGAGGCTGCCCCCGATCGAATCCAACTTCTCCAGCGCTTGCGCGAAGCTACCGGCTTCTTCAAGCCGGTACCCATCGTCGCTTAGCGCGTCAACCAGCATCATTCGCAGCAGCAGCTCATCGTCGACGACCAGTATATGCCCTGGCGTTCGATTTGGCGGCTCGTACCGATCCAGCATCTGACGTACCCGATTGGCAAGCGCGCTTAACGTGAACGGCTTGCTGAGCAGGTCTATGCCTCTGTCGAGGCGTCCTTCGTGGATCAGCACGTTGCCCGCATAGGCTGTCGTGATTAATACTTGCAGGTCACGGCGGATCGATTGTGCGCGCATGGCGAGAGCTTTCCCGTCCATCCCTCCGGGCAGACCAAGGTCGGTGAGCAGTAGCCGTATCGATGGCTCACATTTGAGGATTTGGACAGCAGCGGCGGCATCGGACGCCTCAAAGACCACATAACCCAAGTTTCGCAAAGAGCTAACGGTATAGACGCGCACGTCATCGTCGTCTTCCACGACCAGCACTGCCTCGCCCGGTAGAGCGACGGGAAGGCGTCCACTCCGATGGTCGGGGTATTCAGTCTGATGAGGCGCCATCTTGGCGTCCGCCTTCGGAAGATAAATCTTGGCGGTCGTGCCGCGATTTAGCTCGCTGTAGAGCTTCACATGGCCCCCGCTCTGCTTGACGAAGCCGTAGACCTGGCTCAAGCCCAGCCCGGTGCCGCGCCCATCCAGCTTGGTGGTAAAGAACGGTTCGAAGACTTGGCGAAGTACCTCCGGAGCCATTCCGGTTCCGGTATCGGTGACTGAGATGAGAACGTAAGGGCCCGGCTTCACTTCCGCATCGAGCGGAGCAAAAGCTTCGTCCAATTCGGTGTTTGCGGTTTCAATGATGACTTCGCCGCCCTTCGGCATCGCGTCGCGGGCATTGACCGCCAGGTTGAGAATGGCGGTTTCCAACTCCGTTGGATCGACCTCGATGGGCCACAAATTATCAGCGATCACCGTCTGAACCGTGATCGTTTCGCCCAGCGTTTGCCGCAGCAAATCGGACATGCCGCAGACCAATACGTTGGCATTAATCAGTTTCGGCTCAAGCGGCTTGCGTCGCGAAAAGGCGAGTAGTCGCTCGGTAAGAACCGCGGCGCGCCGTGCCCCCCGGGTAGCGTTGTCGAGGATTCGCGCCAGCGGCTCCTGCTCGTTTTGTCGCTGCGCCAATTCAAGGTTTCCAAGCACGACCGTAAGAAGATTGTTGAAGTCGTGGGCGATGCCGGCTGTCAGCTTGCCGATCGCCTCCATTTTGCTTGCGTGCCGCAGTTGCTCCTCGATCGCTTTGCGTGCGGAAATGTCGCGAATACTGGCCAGCCGGGCCGGTCGCCGGCCCCAATTCGTATGTACGACGCGGATTTCGGCCTCGACCTGGGCGCCGCCGGGCTTGTGAAGGGTAATCTCAGTAGTTTCCCCCGCCACCAGCGGAATGCCCACCGGAGAGCCGATCAAGGATTCGGGGGCTCGGCCAAACATGGCCTCGCAAGCCGGATTGGCGAACAGCACCACTCCCTCATCATCCACAACGATTATTCCATCGGCGTTCTTCTCGACTAGAAACCTGATTTCCGCCTGGTCGATGTTGTCCGGAAAAGCCGCGCTGCTCATACGGTTCCGCCTGCTCAGTATTCCTGACCTCCACCGAAAAACACGTTTGGTGCGCCCTTGAACGCTTCGCCCAAATGCATGCCCGAGCCGTCAATCGTAAATCTGCGAATCTCCTTGGCGTGCTCGCTGCCGCGCATTTTCAGCACCATGAGCCCGCGATGCATGGTGTCCATCTCCTGCATATAGCGGAGGAGAATGATGGAGTCGGTCAAGGTCGAAATGTGCTGTTCGCTCGCGGTCTCACCACCGACCAGCGATTTGCTGGTCGCCGTGTAGAGGCCGGCGATCTCGCGTTTTTTGATGAAAGAGGTGAGGCTGATCAGAAATTCGCGGAAGCCCACATCGGGCGCAACGCGCTCCAGCGCGGAAATGCTGTCGATTGCGATGCGGTTCGGTTGCATCTGGTCGACAAGGCTTTGGATGGCCAGCAAATGATCGGCCAGACCTTGGGCCTCCGGATAAAGGCAAAAGACCCTGAGCTTTCCCGCCGCCTCCATCGCTTCGAAATCGACACCCCAACCGCTGGCGTTTCGAAATAGCTGCCCGCGGCTCTCCTCGTAGCCAAACAAAAGCGCTTTTTCTCCTGCGGCGACCCCACCTGCAAGAAAGTTTGTCACCAGAAGCGTCTTGCCGGTGCCGGTGGCGCCGCTTACCAGCGTAACGCTGTCGCGAAAGAACCCGCCACCGCACATTTCGTCGATCGCCGAATTGCCGCTGGTAACGCGCACCGTGCTCGACTGCTGTTCAAGTCGTAGCGAAGACAATGGTACAGCAACAAGCCCGTGATTGCCGAACCCTTCTGACGCGCCGGTGCCGCCCTGGATGGTAAATGGCGCTTCTCCCTCGACATGGTGGCTGCCGCGCATCTTCAACACCTCTATGGTGCGCCTTCTGCGCTCGCGCTGCAGCACATTTCGCAGAATGACAACATTGTCGGCGAGAAACTCTTCAAGACGGTGGCGGGTAATCTCGCCGTATTCCACGTTTCGTTCGGCGGTCATCAGCACCGTAAGACGCGCCTTCTTGAGCGCATCGCTAATCCGGAACAGCTCCCGTCGCAGAACTTTTGGGTCGCCTATGAAGTGATCGAATAACTGGGTCAACGAATCAAGCACAACGCGCTTGGCTTCAACGGTCTTTACCGCATGCTCTATGCGCGCCAACAGCCCGATGAGATCAAAATCGCCTGTAACCAGTTCTTCGTTTCCGGAAGGGCTGGCGTTGACGACAGCCAGGCGCTTTTCCCTGCGCCAGCGCGCCAGGTCCCAGCCGAAGCTCCGCATATTTGATTCAATATCGGCCGGCGACTCCTCAAATGTAACCAGGACGCCATTCTCGCCCGCATGTACGATGCCGTGCGCAAGAAACTGGACGGCAAAAATGGTCTTTCCACTGCCTGGTGTGCCGCCGACTACGGTCGTTCGCGCGCGCGGCAAGCCGCCCATGATCAGTTCATCGAAAGCTGTGACACCGGTCTGCACTCTCTCCAGCACGTCAGGGATATCCGTATCCGCGTCGTGCGCGCTCATGCGTACTTCTCCTTCACCTCTATCCCCAGGAATTCCACGACTCGCTTGGCATCGCTGAGATCGCCGATGATCCGGCGCGGGCGCTCTGGATGCTCATAGGAAAGGGTCGGTGTCGCCAAAATTCCGGCTTGCTCGGCAAGCTCCGGCTCGCTGAGCACATCAACAATCTCAACTCTCCACTCCGGCCCGATCAGGCTCCGAAGGGCATATAGATTCGATTGCGCGCGTTGTGAGGTTGCCGATCTTCCCGCAATATACAGTCGCAGCAAAAAGTTGCTCACTTGCGCAGGCCTTCTTGTGGGCACGCAGTGATCACCTAAACTCGTTGGCGTCGCGACCTTTCGCAAAGGACGAGACGGTCCGACGCCGTCTCGTTAGATCAAGGGCAGCAGCGGTCTCATTCGGGTGATACGCGAGTTGCCTCGAACAGAACATCACCCGTACCACCCGCGCAAGAGAGCGAGAAATACCAGCGGCTTAGTAGGGAAAATGCTACCAAATCTACTAACCGGCTGCGCGCCTTTACGCGTGCCGATCGGGGCGCCGGCCCCGCGCTCCGGCCACAAACTCGTGACGAGTGAGCGCCCGCTCGCGGGCCCAAATGATTGCCGCGCTGCGGCGGTTCACGCCGATTTTTCGATACAGCGAGGCCACGTGATTGCGGATCGTGTTTTGGGAGAGCCGGAGTATTTGACTCATTTCGGCATCGCTTCGACCCTCGCAGATGAGCGCAAGAATTTCACGCTCGCGATCTGTGAGCATGTCAAGGTCGGACGCTCGCGGGTCAGGCTGCTTGGCCTGCCGCCACGCCTTGATTTTTTCGACTACCGTGCGGGTAAACCAGCTATCCGAGAGCACAGCTTCGATCGCCGCAAGGAAATCGGTGGCGGTCTCGTTCTGATCTGCGGTTTGCTGAAGCACGCAAACGGTCCGGCGTTGGCCGTCAACAGTGACGTCGACCGCCGATAGAAAGCCCTCGAGCACTGTCTGCCCATTCCGCGCGATTGGAAACATGAGGCTCTGCAGCCCGCCATTGATGGTGCGGCGCGCGGTTTCGTCCATCCAAAGGATTTCGCCCCTTGGATCGACAACGATCAAGCCGTTGCTCAGAGCCCCGGCGATACTGTCCGCCCGCTCACCGGCGGACAGCGTGTTCCTCATTTGGCTCATGGCTGTTTCCCCACAGGTTTGGTGGAGGTTTGGCCCAGAAATGATCATGGCAATAACTCATTGGCGGCTATCTAGTTCCTTCCTACCAGGTCGCTAGTAAGTCATTACCAAAGATTAATGGGAGGCGGGTCGTGCAGTTTTGCGGCGATGACGGCCGAAGCCAAAAGTCGATGCCCGCGCGGCAGGCGGCGGCTCAGTTCGGTGAAAGGCGGCTGGAGGGAGCCGTCAATTCGTCATCAGATGAAAGCGGAGCGCAGCAGGGCCGGAGAGCTCGACCAGATCACCGTGCCGCCGCCAGCCAGTGACCTGCGCGAGCGCTGTCAACAAGTCGGCGTCGCGCGCCTGTCGCTCCGGCTCACATGGCTGGGCGGGAGGGAGCACAACACCGGGAACGATGGTGATGGTCGCGTCGCCCACGATGGCCTGCGCCTTGGCGCTGGCGCACCACAAATCGAGCACGGCCGTTCCGTCGTCCTCGATCTCGATCATGGGAACGCGCTTTGAGCCGTGCATCGGCGGCGTATCGAGCATGAGCTCGCTGCCGAACGGAAAGGCCTCATTCGCATGCGCCGCCCAGGCGGCTGCCGCGATCACGAGCACGGCGAGGCACAGAACGCTCCGACGCGGCCAAAGCATCATCGTCTCTCAGTTCAAAAAAGCTGGCTAAGCGGAGGGCGCGGGTCGCGGCCGGGGGGCCGCCGCCAGAGCTTTAGCGTAAGTCGCCGAAAAAGCCAGTCTGGCCTTTTGCCCCCCGGACCGGCGGTACCCGGATTGGACCCGCCATCGGCGCGGCGTGATCGGCGGGCCAATGCCCTCACCTCGACATCAAGAAAACGCGATTAGCCGCCAATGAGCCCCAAACCGGCCCAATTGGCCGCTCATCGCCGCAGGACATTCGGCCGCGGCAATTAAGTCCCCTGCCCCATTATGCAAGCTCGTGATAGGGCAATGCCATTCAAGCCGTGCCGGCGGCGACAGGTTCGGGTTCTACGTTCGAGCGCAGGCCTTGCATCGCAAATTTGGACTGCTCTGTGCCCTGACCAGATTGGCAACACCCACTGATCGCTTCGCACTGCCCCGCAAAAATCTCGGAGGTCTCGCTTGAAACGCCTTCTTTTGACACTGGCCACGATTTGGCGCCTGGCCGTCCCCTATTTCCGCTCGGAGGACCGCTGGGCGGGGCGGATCCTGCTTGCCGCCGTGATCGGCATCGAACTGTCGATCGTCGCCATCACGGTGGCGCTGAGCTACTGGTACAACGGCTTCTACAACGCGTTGCAGAACCGCGATGCCGCCGGCTTCGTCTGGTACATCCTGGTCTTCTGCGGGCTCGCCGGGGTCTATACGGTGATCCTGGTCTATCAAAACTATCTGAACCTTTGGCTGCAGATCCGCTGGCGACGCTTCATGACGCAGACGTATCTGCGACAGTGGCTCAACACCGCCAACCACTACCGGATGCAGCTCCTTGGCGACGAGGCCGACAACCCTGATCAGCGTATCGCCGATGACCTGGCGCAGTTCGTCCAGAGCCTGCTGTCGATCGGGCTTAGGTTACTGAACTCGATCGTGACGCTGTGCTCGTTTGTCGTCATTCTTTGGAAGCTGTCGGAGGCGGCGCCGCTGCATCTGTTCGGCATGACCATCGCCATACCAGGCTATCTGGTCTGGGCGGCGCTCATTTATGCGGTGCTGGGCACCGTGCTGACGCATCTGATCGGCCGGCCGCTCATTCCGCTGAATTTCCAGCAGCAGCGCTTCGAGGCCGACTTCCGTTTCAATCTGGTGCGCACGCGCGAGAATTCCGAGCAGATCGCGGCGCTGCACGGCGAGGCGGCCGAGCGCGAGCGCCATAGCGAGCGCTTCGGCCGGGTCGTCGGCAACTGGATCGCGATCATGCAGCGGCAGAAGAAGCTGCTGTTCTTCACGCAAAGCTTTGCCCAGACCTCGACGATCTTTCCCTATCTGATGGCCGGCCCCGCTTATCTCGCCGGTGTGACGCAGCTTGGCGACCTGATGCAGACGGCAAATACCTTCGATCGCGTGCAGACGGCGTTGTCCTATTTTGTCACGGCCTACCAGGAGATCGCGCAATTTCAGGCGGTGGCGCAACGCTTGGCAGGCTTCGAGAACGCTATCGTCGCCGGCCGCGAGGCCGCCTTGCGCCGGCCGGGCGTCGAGGTCGTGCCGGGCGCGGATGCGAAAGCGATCGCGATCGAGGATCTCGATGTGCATCTGCCGGGTGGCGAGCCTTTGGTGGAGGCCAGGCAGGTCGTCTTTGCGCCGGGCGAACGCGTCCTGGTGACGGGCCCTTCCGGTGCCGGCAAGTCGACGCTGTTTCGCGCCTTCGGCGGCATCTGGCCGTTCGGCTCGGGCCGCATCACGGTGCCGGAAGACGCCAAGATCATGCTGTTGCCGCAGCGGCCCTATTTCCCGGTGGCAAGCCTGGCCGCGGCGGTCAGCTACCCGGCGCGCGCCGGCGCCTTCGATGACGCGCAGATTGCCGAGGCGATCGCGGCGGTCGGCCTCGGCGAATGGAGCGACCGGCTGCACGAGGAAGCGCATTGGAATCGCATGCTCTCGCTCGGCGAGCAGCAGCGGCTAGCGATTGCGCGAGCACTGCTGCAGAAGCCGGATTATCTGTTCCTCGACGAGGCCACCGCGTGCCTCGACGAGCCGGCCGAAGCCATGCTCTATCGGCTCATCCAAGAGCGGCTGAAGGGCGCCACCATCGTCTCGATCGGCCATCGCTCGACGCTGGGCGCCTTCCATCGCCGCCGCTTGGAAGTCGCCCGGGGCGAGGCCGGCTCGCGGGTGCGCGACGTGCCGCTCGTCTCGGCGGCGGAGTGAGTTGGCAAGCTGGCATTCATAAGGCCGGCGGCGTTTCCGCCGCCGGCCGCAACTGAACATAGCAAAGCTTTGCGCTTACTTCAGGCCGCTGAGATTGGTCGCGAACGACAGCTTGGCGATATAGGCCGCGCTGCACCAGTTCGAGCCAAGGCCGTTCGGATTTTGTGCCGTAATGTTGCCGGGCGAGAATGACGCATTCGACGCGCTGGTGAACACGTTGCACTGTGCCTTGGTCAGATTGGTGTCGTAGTAGCGCAGGTCGAGCGTGAACGCCTTGTAGGTGAAGCCGAGGCCGGCGTCCCAGTTCCAGTAGCTCGTGTACTTCACGCCTGCGAAGAACGGATTGCCGGGAATGCCCGTGCCATAGAAACTATCGGAGGTGCCCAGACCCCACCAGCCGACGTCGCCGGACACATAGCCGCCGATCCCGGTCGAGCCCCACCACGAGCTCGGCTCGGTGAAGGTAATATTGCCGGTGACGTAGTTCCCGGGCGCACCGGAATTGAGGACCGACGGCGAGTACCAGTACTGCACACCGGCCGCCCACTGATCGTTAAAGGTGTAAGTCGCCTTGGCGTAGAATTCGATGAAGCTTACGTTGGACTTCACGAAGTTGCCGCCGAGCGGCTGTCCGTTTTTGTTTGGCACAGAAGGGCCCGCCGGGGCGGTGCAAATGGCAACATTGGCAGTGCCGGGCGCGTTGCCCAAGCAATTGCCGCCTGGATACCAGTAGTACCAAACGCCGAAGTCGAGGGCGAGCTTGTCGAAGGTCGGGCGGATACCGCCGTAGAAGTCGATCTCTGCGGCGGCCTGGTTCGGGAAGTCGATGCTTTCTCCCGAGATACCGGCATAGCCCTGCCAGTCTTTATTGAAATTGTAGCGCGCCTCAAAGCCGGCCTGGGCCGACGGATGATGCGCCGACTGGGTGACACCGCGGAAATTGTAGTCGGTCATCAGAGCCGCGGTGATGGCGACGTCCCATGGCGATGGCGCAGGCGCCGGCGCGGGCGGCGGTGCCTTGGTTGCCATGTCGGCGGCCATAGCCGAGGAAGCCGTCACGCTGGCCGCCAGCACCAGCGATAAAGCGACTCTTTTCATAGATCTGCCCCTTCTGTTGTCCCGCTTGTATTCGGGCAAGGCTTTTTGGGAGGAGGCCCGAACGACCAAGCCGAAATTCCTGCAGCGCCCCGTACGCAGCGTGAACTTTATCAATAGTTCCCGTTAACCTCGGGACAGCCAAGCTCAAAACACGGGCAAATGCTGCCTTTTTATGCGTTTGCGAGCAAACGTTAGAGTTTCTAGGACAGTGTGGCAGGCGGGTTACACTCTTGCGCGCCAACGCAGGCGTCGGCCTTGAATTTTCGGCGGTGCGCAACTGCCCAAGCGCACCGCCACGGCGTGTACAGACGCACGGATGGACCGTTGCCCGGGGAATGCGGCCCATATGCCTGTCTTTCCGCCCTGTTTTCCGCGATCAGCCGGCCAGTTATCCACAGGCGCCTCGGGAGCGCGAGGATGCAGGCCGTTGTTGGCGGGCTCACGCGGGAGCGGGCATGTGTGCACCGCCTGGTCGCGTGAAACGCCACGGTCGGAAGTGGCGGCCGATTCGATTTCTGGAAGGACGCCGAGGTGTGACAGCCAGATGCCCGGATTGTGGAGCACAATCCGGGAAATCTCACCTCTCGGTGAAGCGCGCCGACGACGCTGACGCGGAGCTAAGCGGCAGCCTGCTTCTTGCGGTTGGCGTCGAGCCGGGCATCGACCAGCGCCACCTGGGCGTCAATGGCCGGATGGCTCAGGCCCTTCTGCTTGGCAATAAGCTGCACCAGCTTGTCGGCGCGTTCGATATAGGGCGCGCCGTTCTGCAGCGCGCGCGCCGCCGAGGCCGGCCGGGTCAACGATTGCGCCGCCGCGGCATATTTCTCGAACGGCACCAGGTCTTCCGGCTTGGCGCCGAGCTTGAGGCAAAGATCGAAGACGAAGTTGTACACCGAGCGCGCGGTCTCGATATCGCTGTGCACCGCCTCCTGCGCGGTGCGCATGCCGTCTTTGGTGACACAGCGATAATTGCCGGCCAGCAGCATCGCCCATTTGGCGAGCGGCACAAAGATCGAATCGTAGACCCTGAACTTGACCGGCAGCTCGATCTTGCCCTCGGTTACGTCGAAGCGGGCGCTGTCGACGTCCTTCTCGAGCTGGCGCAGGATCGCCGTATTCTTGTCGTCGTCGAACCTGGCGCATTTGAAATTCGTCGGCAGCGTGACCAGAAGGAAGTTGGCCTTCTCCTCCGGCGGCCGTATCGCCTGCGGGTCCGGACTGTTCAGGGTGAGCAGCTTGGGATCGAAACTGTCCCAGACTGTCGGGTCGGTATAAGCCGGCTTGAGCGCCTCGTAGTCGAGGCCGGGGATGCGCTTGATATATGGCAGCGGCGGCATGTTCATGATCGACATGCAAGGCACCCGCGACTTCGCCACCGCGTCGAGCAGCTCGCGCACGCCAGGCGAGCGATATTGCGGCTCCTGCATGCACAGCCCGACCAGATCGTATTTCTTCGGATCGACTCCGGTCGCCGGCCCGGCGGAGACCTTGCCGGGAAGCTTGCGCGAATCGAGCAGCACCGGGTCTTTGCGGCCCCGGATCGGCAGGCGGACCTTAAACCCCTCGGCATTGATCAGATCGGCTTCCGCCGGCAGGCAGACCAGATGGATCGAATGGCCGCCGAACAGAAGCTTGGACGCAAGCAGCGAGCCGTAGGACGCGCCCATCAGCAGGATGTTGTAGGGACCCGGCATAACACACCTCCTCACTGGCGAAAGGGCCGGAATAGCCGGCACCGGATCGGCGGCGGCTTTGCCGCCGATCCGGATGCTGAAACAATGCTGTTTAGAGCAATGCTATTGGGCCGCCAGCCCTGATGCAATGTGGCCCCGCAGCGCCCGCTCGCCCGATCGGATCCGGCGCAAGCTTTAGCTGCTGCTTTCGCCGCCGCCCATGTCGCTTGCCGGCGGCGTCCATGACGGCGCGGGCGCCGGTTCAGGCATCGGCGCAGGAGCCTTCGGCGGCGCTTTGCGCTTGGGCGCGGCCTTCTTTGCCGGCTTCTTTGCTGCCGCTTTCTTTGTTGTCTTTTTCTTCGCCGACGCCTTCAGTGTCTTCTTCTTTCTGCTCGCCGGAGCGGCCCTCCTTTTCTTGCCCGACTTCTTCGCTTTGGACTTCTTCGCCATGATCGACCTCCCGATCGCTGCTACCGATCCAGAATCCGTGCGGCCCCCTTCAAGAGACCGGTACTGTGACACGACATCGGCTGAAAGCCCCGCTCAGCCTGTTGCCGTGACCGGGCGCCTCGCCGCGTGCGGCCGACGCTCCCGAAGTGCCTGCGGGCATCGACCTCCCGTCGCCCAGTCGATCAGTTCGACCGTATGGACGACCGGAATATCAGTGCCCGTCGCGAGCTGGGTGATGCAACCGATATTGCCTGCTGCGATCACGTCAGGCCGCAATCTCTCGATAGTCCCGACTTTAAGATCGCGCAACCTCCTTGCGATGTCCGGCTGAAGAATATTGTAGGTCCCGGCCGAACCGCAGCACAGATGACCGTCCGGAATATCACGCACGGCAAAACCCAATTTGCCGAGTATTTCCTTTGGTTGCCGCGTTACGCGCTGGCCGTGCTGCAGCGAGCAGGCGGAGTGATAAGCGACGACGAGACCATGCGGATCGAGTTCTCGATCATCGCTCGAAGACCGGTCCATTGCGCTATTCGCAGTCGCGATGGACGCTCGCGCACCAGCCTGATTCGGCATGCGGCCGGGCTTAAGCGGCAGACCTGCGAGGTACTCGACGATATCTTTGGAAAGCGCGGCAATGCGCGCCGCGGCGGCCGCATAGGCCGGATCATTGCGCAGCATGAAGCCGTAATCCTTCATGGTGGTGCCGCAGCCGGAGGCGTTAATGACGATCGCGTCAAGGCCGTCGATGCCCGCGAGAACGTCGATATTGGCCCGCGCGGCGGCCAGCGCCTCGTCTTCGCGGCCCATGTGATGGACCAGCGAGCCGCAGCAACCGAGGCCCTGCGGCAGCACAACTTCGACGCCGTGTCGCGTCAATATGTCGATCGTGGCGGCATTGATCTGCGGCGCCAATAGGTCGTTGATGCAGCCGGGCAGCAGCGCTGCGCGGGCCTGTTGCGACCCCTGCGCCGCATGGATGCGCGGCTTGAGCGGCACATGCGGCCGTCGCCAGGGCGCGAGCCGCAGCATGGCGGCAAGGCGCTTCAGGCCGAGCGCAGCGGCAAGCGGCGCGAACGGCTTGGCCGCAATCGCCGCAACCAGCGCGAGCCGGAATCGTTCCGGATAGGGCATCAGCTTGGCCAGCAGCGCGCGCAGGACCCGGTCTGTGAACGGCCGGCGATAGGTGGTCTCGATATGCGCGCGGGCATGGTCGACCAGGTGCATGTAATGCACGCCGGACGGGCATGTCGTCATACAGGCTAGGCACGACAGGCAGCGATCGATGTGGGTCGCCACTTCTTCGCTCGCCGAGCGGTCATGCTCGAGCATCTCCTTGATCAGGTAGATGCGTCCGCGCGGTGAATCGAGCTCATTGCCGTCGAGCACATAGGTTGGACAGGTTGCGGTGCAGAAGCCGCAATGCACGCACGCGCGCAGAATCTTCTCCGATTCCGCGACATCGGGATCGGCCAGCTGCGCGAGGGTGAACGAGGTCTGCATATCTATAAATCTATTGGTTCTGATCGGACTAGATGCCCGCCCACATGCGCCCGGGATTGAGGACGCCCTGCGGATCGAAGCTTTGGCGCACGCGCTTGGTCAAGGCGGCAAGCGGCTTGGGTTCGGGTGAAAAGACCGCGACGGCGGCACGCACTGCGGCTGGCGCACGAATCAAGGTGGCGTGACCACCCGACGCCGCCACCGCCGACCGCACCAGCGGCGCATGCGCGTCGTCCGCGGCCGGCAAGGCTGCCCATACCAGACCGCCGGCCCAGTCATAGAGGACCTCGGCCCCGGCCTTCTCGGCCAGTGTACGGCCGACCGTCGCGCCCTGGCTGGGCGCAGTCGAAATACGCCAGACGTCGTGCTGGCCCACAGGGCCCGCCGCCGCAAACGGCATCACGTCGCGCACGCCGCGCCAAAAGGCACGCGAATTGACCTCGTTGAGGCTTGCGAGCGAGCCAAATGGCGCGAGCAGCGCTTCCAGCAAGGATTTGCGCTGCGCGACCGATGGCGCGACGCCCTCAAGACGCAGCGCCGTGACCGCGGTGCGGATCGGCGCGGTTTCGGCCATGCGCGCGGCAGGCGCCGCCGGCACATGGGCCGCGGCCGAGACGTCGGCATAGGAGCCCATCGCGGCGGCCATGACCTTACGGGCGGCGATATCGTCCTGATCGAGAACAAGAATGGTTTGTTCGGTCTCGGCCTGGGGCAGTACCTTGATGGTGACATCGGTGATCGCCGCAAGCGTACCCCAGGAGCCGGCCAAGAGCTTGCACAGGTCATAGCCGGTCACGTTCTTGACCACGCGCCCGCCTGATTTGAATGTCTCGCCCCGGCCGGAAACGGCGCTCACGCCGAGGAAATGATCGCGCGCCGCCCCCGCTTTGATGCGGCGCGGCCCCGACAGATTGGCCGCGATGACACCGCCGATCGTGGCAGCGCCAGAAGCGGTGCCCAGCAGCGGTCCATAGTCCATCGGTTCGAAGGCGAGCTCCTGATGGCGCGCCGCTGTCAGCGCTTCGATCTCGGCCAGCCGCGTGCCGGCGCGCGCCGACAGAACGAGCTCCTCCGGCTCATACAAGGTGACGCCCGACAGACCGGCGAGATCAAGTGTCGCATCCCATTGTGCCGCGCGGCCAATGCTGCGCTTGGTCCCAGCCCCCGTCAGCTCGAGCGTCTTGCCGTCGGCCAGCGCCGAACGAATGGCCGCTTCGACTTCGGCGGCATCATGGGGTTTGAAGCTGTCGGCCATGTCGGTCCTATCGGCCGGACTACTCGGCAGCGGCCGGCGCCGCGCGCGCAAAATCCGGCATGATCTCGCGCGCAAAGCGGCGCAGCTGACCGATGCCGCCGGCGACGATCAGCAGCACATGGGCGACGCCGGCGCCGTGCAGGTCCTCCAGCATCGCGTAAATCTCGTCCGGCGTACCGAATAGCGCGTTCTCCTCGGTGCCGCCGGCCTTTTCGGCATAAGCCAGCACATGCGAGCCGCCTTTGCGGTCGGGGCTGCGCGACACATCGACGGTGCGCTTGGTATAGGCGGCCTGGCGCTCAAGGGCCGCCTGCTTATCGGCTTGGTCCTTGGCGATATAGAGCTGGCGTGCCACGGTCACCTGCAGCGGATCGAAGCCAAGCCCACGCCGCTTGCGTTCGGCTTTGTAGATGCCGATGCGCTCGCGAAGCGTCTGGGCGCTGGCATATTGGTCCAGGATCAGATTGAAGCCGCGCGCGGCGGCGCGGCGGATCGAAGCCTCGCTGCCGGCAGCGACCCAGAACGGCGGATGCGGTTGCTGCGCCGGCGGCGGCTCGACCACAATATTCTCGAAATGCCAGAAGCGTCCGCGATGCGAAAAACGCTCGCGCGTGGTGAAGGCTCGCGTCATGACCTCGAGCGCTTCTTCGAAGCGCGCGTCCGCCTCTTCCGGCGCGATCTGAAACCCTCTGAATTCGCTGTGCCGATAGCCCTTGCCGATGCCGAATTCGAAGCGGCCGCCGGAGATCAGATCGAGCGTCGCCGCCTGCTCCGCGAGCAGCACCGGATTGTGCCACGGCAAGACCATCACCGCCGAGCCAAGCCGCAGCGTCTTCGTGCGCATCGCAAGCGCCGTCAAGAGCATCAGCGTCGCGGACACCTGATTCCAGCCGGTGAAGTGATGCTCGACCAGAAAGCTCGAGACATAGCCGAGCGCCTCGGCCTCCACATTGAAGTCGAGATAGTCGCGAAAGCCCTGCCCGGTCTGCGCATCGAGGGCATTGCTGTTGGCTTGGGCCGAACAGAACAGACCGAATTTCATGAACGCACGCTGATCATGATAAAGCTCTGCGGCGGCGCAATCTCAGAATCGCGGAAGATCAGGAAAAGCGACGCGCCCGGCGTGCACGTGCATCCGGCCGAGTTCGGCGCAGCGATGCAGCGTCGGAAAGACTTTGCCGGGATTGAGCAGGCTCTTCTCGTCGAAGGCGCATTTGAGCCGCTGCTGCTGATTAAGGTCTTCTTCCGAAAACATGACCGGCATCAAATCGCGTTTCTCGACGCCGACGCCGTGTTCGCCGGTCAGAACGCCGCCGACCTCGACACAGAGTCGCAGGATATCGGCGCCGAATTGCTCGGCACGGTCCAGCTCGCCCGGCTTGTTGGCATCATAGAGGATCAGAGGATGCAAATTGCCATCCCCGGCATGAAAGACATTGGCGCAGCGCAGGCCATATTTCGCCGACAATTCCTGCATGCGGCGCAGCACCAGCGGCAGCTTGGCGCGCGGGATGGTGCCGTCCATGCAGTAATAATCCGGCGAGATGCGGCCGACCGCCGGAAACGCCGCCTTGCGGCCGGCCCAGAACAACAGCCGCTCCTCTTCGGAGTTCGACAGCCGGCAGGTCACGGCTCGGCACGATTTGGCGATCTCCTGCACGCGCTCGAGCAGGTGATCGACTTCGGCCTGCGGACCGTCGAGCTCGACGATGAGCAGCGCCTCGACGTCGAGCGGATAGCCGGCATGGACGAATTCCTCGGTTGCCGCGATCGCCGGGCGATCCATCATTTCCATGCCGCCGGGAATGATGCCGGCGCCGATGATCTTGGCAACACATTCGCCGCCGTCTTCCGACGCGGCAAAGCCGAGCAGCGCAGCGCGCGCCGTCTGCGGCTTTTTCAAAATCCGAACGGTGATTTCAGTCACGAGGCCCAACAGCCCTTCCGAGCCGGTGACGATGCCCATCAGATCGTAGCCGCCGGAATCGAGATGCTTGCCGCCGAGCCGGATGATCTCGCCCGTCATCAGCACGAGCTCGCAACCGAGCACATTGTTGGTGGTCATGCCGTATTTGAGGCAATGCACGCCGCCGGAATTTTCCGCGATATTGCCGCCGATCGTGCAGGCGATCTGTGACGAGGGGTCGGGCGCATAGTAGAAGCCGGCATGCTCGACCGCTTTCGAGACCGCGAGATTGGTCACGCCCGGCTCGACCACCGCCACGCGGTTCTCGTAATCGATGTCGCGGATGCGATTGAACTTGGCCATGCCAAGCAGCACGCCGTCGCCGAGCGGCAGCGCGCCGCCCGAGAGCGAGGTGCCGGCGCCGCGCGGCACGACTTTGATGCCCTCGCGATGACAGTAGCCGAGCACGGCGGCGACTTGCGTGGTGGTTTCCGGCAACACCACGACCATCGGCAGTTGCCGATAGGCGGTGAGCCCGTCGCTCTCGAACGGCCGCATCGCCGCCTCGGAATCGATGACCCCTTCGCCGGGCACGATGCGCCTGAGCGCCGCTACGATCTCGCCGCGGCGCTTGAGCACCGCCTCATCAAACGGCGGCATCACAATCGACATGTCGGCCTCTTCTCCGGCTCCTCTTGCCTGGTTTTGCTTTAGGCGCGTTTCCGTTCACATTATAGCGCGAAAGCGGCCGGTAACGAATGCAGTTCCGGCGGCCCCGCCGGCAGGGGTGCGGCCCGGTTGACACGATCGGCGCGGCTCGCTTGAACCGCGCGCGGGTGCGACGCTCGGCTGAGGATAGTGCAAGGACGGACAATGACCGTGAAATTTATAACGGCAACGACATTGATGGTGGCCTCGATCAGCGCGGCAGCGGCACAGGACGTCGAAAAGGGCGAGCACTCCTTCAACAAGTGCCTGCCCTGCCACGCCATCGGCCCCGATGCCGAAAATAAGATCGGGCCGGAGCTTAATGGCCTCGACGGGAGGCATGCCGGGACGGCGCCGAATTACAACTATTCCGACGCCAATAAGAATTCCGGGATCACCTGGAACGCAGAGACTTTCAAGGAATACATCAAAAACCCGATGGCCAGGGTCCCCGGCACCAAGATGGCTTTCGCCGGCATCAAGAACGACGAAGAGATCAATGATCTGTGGGCCTATATCAGGCAGTTCGATGCCAACGGCAACAAGAAGTGAGGCATTGGTCCCGAGCAGACTTGATCTGGCGCAAGCAAGGCCGCGATCGGATATAAGATAAGCCGTTACAGGCCGCGGCTCCGGGAGGCGTTCATGATCAGGGATATTGTTGTCAATTTGAGCGTGACCAAAGGTGCAGGACCGGCCGGTGACTTTGCGGTTTCGGTCGCAAGCGCCCTGGACGCACATCTCGCCGGCATTGCCTTTGTCTACGATCCGATCGTTCCGGTCTCCGCGACCGGGTATATCCCGGCCGAGATCATCGAACGGCAGCAGACCGATAACGAGGCCGAAGCCAAAGCGGCGATCGGCCGCTTTAGCGAGGCGACCCGCCGCGCCGGATTGTCGGCCGAGCCGATGATGCTCACCGCGAGCCTTGCCGGCGCCGGCGAGCAATTCGCGCGCATCGCGCGGCGCTTCGATCTCGCCATTGTCGGCCAAACCGAACCGGAGACCTCCTCGGTCGAAGATATCATTGCCGAAGTCGCGCTGTTTGAATCCGGCCGACCGATGATTCTGGTGCCCTATATTCAGAAGGGCCCGCTCAAGCTCGACAATGTCATGCTGTGCTGGGACGGCAGCCGCCAGGCGGCACGCGCCATCGGCGACGCAATGCCGCTTCTGGTCAAAGCGGGGCGCGTGGAGATTGTCATAGTCGCCAACGAGCGCGGCAAGCAGGACGAGATCGAGGGCGCCGATATGGGCCAGCATCTGGCGCGCCACGGCTTGAAGGTCGCGGTCGACCGCATCGCCGGCGGCAATGTCGACGTCGCCGACGTGCTGCTGTCGCATGCCGCCGACAGCGGCGCCGATTTCATGGTCATGGGCGGCTATGGCCATTCGCGCTTGCGCGAGTTCGTGCTTGGTGGTGTGACACGCACGATCCTGCGGTCGATGACCGTGCCCACGCTACTGTCGCATTGATGGCGAAATGTTGATGGCGTCGTGAAGGCGGCGCGCTTGGCAGCGGGCAGCGGCCGCGCCTAGGCTCAGTGCGGAACAGGCTGAGAAACACGGGACCGATCATGACCTTCAAGCTTTATAATGCGCCGCAATCGACGTGCAGTCAGCGCGTGCGGTTCGTGCTCAATGCCAAGAAGCTCCCCTTCTCCGAGATCAAGCTCGATCTGCTCGCCGGCGATCAGCTCAAGCCGGATTATCTAAAACTCAATCCGAACGGCGTGGTGCCGACGCTGGATCACGATGGTTCAATCGTGATCGATTCCTCCGCGATCATCGAATATCTCGACGAGATTGCGCCGGAGCCGTACAACTTTACGCCGCATGATCCGGTGCGGCGCGCCAGAATGCGGGCGCTGATGCATTTCATGGACGAGATGCCGGCGGCGGCCGTGCGGGTGCCTACTTTCAATCTAGCCTTTCTGCCGCGCTTCGCCGCCATGAGCGAAGAGCAATTTGTCGAGTTCGCCAATTCCAAGCCGCTGCGGCGCGAATTCATGCTGGCAATGGGCCGCAAAGGCTTTTCACGGAAGGACATGGATGAAGCGCTGGCGCGGCTGCGGCGCAGCTATGAACGCATGGAGGCCGAAATCGAAAAAAGCGGCGGACCGTGGCTCCTCGGCAAAGACATCACGCTTGCCGATGTGATGGTCATGCCGGCAATTGTGCGCATGGCCGATCTAGGCGAGGAGCGCGCGTGGCAGGACCTGCCGCGGGTACGGCGCTGGTACGATGCTATCCGCGCGCATCCGGCTTTCGCGCCGACTTATTATCCGGGCTCGCTGCTGAGCGAGCGTTTCCCGCATCTGCGCCAGCCTGCGGCGTGATTCACACCGGGTGTTGATTTTGCGCACGCCCTGATCGGAAAACCGGCTTCCGCTTGTCCGGGGCCTACGCTAAGCCGCGCCCGGCAAGGCCGTCTGCACGATCAGCCCGCGGGCGCGCGCGTCGGCGACGCCGAGCGCCCGCAGCGCAACGAGCGTGAGCGATTGCACGATGTCGCGCTCGCGACCTGTCGCTTCGGGCGCGAGCGGACCTACCAAGCCTGCGATCAGAATACCGAGCAAGGCGGTCGCGGCGAGCGTGGAGTCTTGCCCGGGCAAGTGCCCGCCCTTGATTGCGCCGGTAATGCGCAGGGCAAATTCGTCGGCGAGCGCCTTGCGGAAATTTTGTCGCTCGTTATCGAGTTCGGCGTCGACGGGCTCGGCGATCGCGGCAAAAGTCAGTCGCTTGTTGCGCAGCGCCCGCACGGCAAAGGTCATGATCATTGCGGCCAGCGCCGAGAGCGGTCCGGGCGCCACATCCGCGGCACGCCGCAGCGCGGCGATCTCGCGCTCGGAGATTTCCGCAAGCAGCGCGGCGACCAGATCGGTCTTGCCCGGAAAGTAGCGGTAGACGGTGCCCGCCGCGATGCCGGCACGCACGGCAACGGGCGCGATCTGCACGGCGGCCATGCCGCCTTCGCGCGCCGATTCAGCAGCCGCGGCGATGATCGCGGCATGACGCGCCGCAAGGCGGCGCCTGACTTTTTCGGTCCGGCGGTAAGGCATCGGAAAGCACGACAGAATCGCCAAGCGCCGAACCAGTGAACCATGATTCAATCGGTGCGGCAATGCGGAGCCGGGCACGGACATTCGGTCTCATAAGCCGCTTTGCGCTTTGGCGCGAAGCGATCCTCTGGCATAGGGAGCCGACAGGTCTTGGGAGGGAGAACATGATTCGTAATTTCGTTGTCGCGGCCACGTATGCCGCGGGGCTCACCGCGGCGGCTTTTGCCGGCGCGAGCGCCGCGCGCGCCGACGACTATCCGACGAAACCGATCATCATGATCGTGCCGCTCGCGCCGGGCGGCTCGACCGACGTGCTGGCGCGCATCATGGCACAGGGTATGGGCAAGCAGCTCGGCCAGCCGGTTGTCGTTGAGAACACCGGCGGTGCGGGCGGCACCATCGGCGTGACGCGAGCCGAGCGCGCCGCACCCGACGGCTACACGATCCTGTTCGGCCAATGGGGGACAAACATGGCGAACGGCGCGATCTACAAGCTCGATTTCGACCTTCTAAACGATTTTGAGCCGATCGGGCTCGTCGCCACGCAGCCTTTCATGATCGATTCGCGCAAATCGCTGCCTGCCAACAATCTCAAGGAGCTGATCGCCTGGCTGAAGCAGAACGGCGACAAGACCACCGAAGGCAATTCCGGCGTCGGCTCGCCGAGCCATATCGCCGGCATTCTGCTGCAGCAGACGCTTGGGCTGAAATGGCAGATGGTGCCCTATCGCAGCGCCGGCCTATCGATGCAGGATCTTGTCGCTGGCAATGTCGACATTGCGCTCGATGCACCGGCGGTGGTGATGCCGCAGCTGCAGGCGGGCACGGTCAAGACCTATGCGGCGGCCGCGCCGAAGCGCGTCTCGGTCATGCCCGACATTCCGACCACCGACGAAGCCGGACTGCCGGGCTATTACTTTTCATTTTGGCATGCGATGTGGGCGCCCAAAGGCACGCCCAAGGACATGATTGCCAAGCTCAACAAGGCGTCGGTCGCGGCGCTCGCCGATCCGGAGACGCACAAGCGCCTCGTCGATCTGGCACAGGAGATCTATCCGCCGGAGCAGCAGACCCCAGAGGCGCTGGCGGCCTTCCAGAAGGCCGAGATCGACAAATGGTGGCCGATCATCAAGGCAGCCGGCGTGAAGGCGGAATAGCCGGCGCAAATCATCGTGGCGAGGGTCCGATCGGGCCGCAGCATCGGTTCAAAGACGACCATCTGGGGTCAATGCGCCGGTGAACTTCAAGTAAAGGCGCTAGGAGCCTGTCCAAGTAGTGGCTGGTCAAGTTTGGACGAGTCTGATTCCTTGTGGGGCTATGAGCAAGGATTTTCGCCCCTGGAAGATTGATGACGCGCAGCTT
>JAJPJB010000017.1 GCA_021324465.1 Hyphomicrobiaceae bacterium | reverse complement strand
GCGCACCCCGCGCTCAACGGGGGACGCGGCTTAAAGCAACGACGGAGCGGGCTTTTTTGGTCTCGTTGGCTGTCCAAAGGTCAACACCGAAGAGGCTTGTCCATCTTTGTTTGCCGGCGTGCGGAACGGGAATTCCCGCTCCAATCCAAGGCAGCATCTGCGGCGTGAGAGCCGCGCGCTTGCACCGTGTCCCCAACGCACGATCAAGCCCGAGCCGCTCAAAGCCGTCGAGGCCGACCGCGGCGCGAACGGCGCTTCGGCCGAATTTCAACGCGGGTCGACGCTCAGCAGCGAGCTCGGCCTCGTGAACTGGAAGAAGGAGCGACTCTGATGACCGAGCGCATCCGCGAATTCTTGCGCCGCCGCCGCGAAGCGGGCCAGGATGATGGTCCCTGCCTCGTCGTCGATCTCGACGTTGTGCGCCAGAATTATCAAACCTTCGCCAAGGCCCTGCCGGACAGCCGGGTGTTCTATGCCGTGAAGGCAAACCCAGCGCCGGAGCTATTGTCGCTTCTGGCATCGCTCGGCTCCTGCTTCGACACCGCTTCGATCGCTGAGATCGAGATGGTGCTTGCCGCCGGCGCCGGCGCCGAACGCATCTCCTTCGGCAATACGATCAAGAAGGAGCGCGACATCGCGCGCGCCTACGCGCTCGGCGTCGGGCTCTTCGCGGTCGATTCCAAAGCCGAGGTCGAGAAGATCAGCCGCGCCGCGCCTGGCACCAAGGTTTTCTGCCGCTTCCTGTTCGGCTGTGCGGGCGCGGAATGGCCGCTGTCGCGCAAATTCGGCTGCGATCCGGCGATGGCGGTCGAGGTGCTTGATCATGCGCAGCGGATGGGGCTCGAGCCGGTCGGCGTGTCGTTTCACGTCGGCTCGCAACAGCGCCGCACCGCGGCCTGGGACGAGGCGCTGCGGGCGGCGGCGGCGATCTTTCGCGCCTGCGCCGATCGCGGCATCAACCTGTCCATGGTCAATCTCGGCGGCGGCTTTCCGACCAGGTATCTGCGCGAAGTGCCGGCGGTCGAGGCCTATGGCCGTTCGATCTTTCGGTCGCTGCGCAAGCACTTTGGCAACCGCATCCCGGAGACGATCATCGAGCCGGGGCGCGGCATGGTCGGCAATGCCGGCGTGATCGAAGCCGAAGTCGTGCTCGTTGCCAAGAAGAGCGAGCAGGATCAGGCGCGCTGGGTCTATCTCGACATTGGCAAATTCGGCGGGCTCGCCGAGACGATGGACGAGTCGATCCGCTACCCGATCAAGACGCCGCGCGACGGCGATGAGGTCGGTCCATGCGTGCTCGCCGGCCCGACCTGCGATTCGGCCGACGTGCTGTACGAGAAGCGACCTTACGATCTGCCGGTCAGCCTTGAGATCGGCGACAAGGTCCTGATCGAAGGCACCGGCGCCTATACCGCGACCTATGCAGCGGTTGCCTTCAACGGCTTCACCCCGCTGCGTACCTTCCACATCTGACCCCTCTGGCTCGGGCCTTGCCGGCTCCCCTCCCCCCAGTCGCCGCAAGCGGAGGAAGGAACGGCGGCGGCGCCCGAGCGCAATGACCAAAAGGAGCGGATCAATGGTGACCATCCGGGAAGAAAGGGTCGCGGACATCGCGGCGCGCGAAGCCCTGCTCGACGAGGCCTACGGCCCCGGGCGTTTCAGCAAAACCTCGGAGCGGCTGCGCGAGGGCCGTCGGCCGGCTGATGGCCTGTCGCTGGTAGCGGTTGATCGCGGGCGAGTCGTCGGCACGGTGCGGCTGTGGCATGTCAGCGCTGGTCCGGGATGCCCGGCGTTGCTGCTCGGACCGCTCGCAGTCCATCCCGCTTATCGCAATCGCGGCATTGGAACGACATTGATGCGCCGTGCCATCGCGCGTGCACGCCTTGCCGGCCATCGTGCGATTCTTTTGGTGGGGGATGCGCCCTATTACCGCCGCCTCGGATTTTCTGCAGCGCGCACCCGCGAGCTGTGGATGCCGGGCGGTTTCGAGCGCGGCCGGCTCTTGGCGCTTGAGCTCAAGCCCGAAGCGCTCAAGGGCGCGCGCGGAATGATCGGCCCCACCGGCCTGCTCGAGCCGAAGTCTGGTCTAAATGCGCTCATTGCGGCGAGCGAACATACGCGTCACGCCGCGGCACGGCGCGCCGCGTAAGGTTCTATCCCTCGGTCACAGGCCCCGATCCCATTGAATTTGATCGAGGCCTGAAGCAATCAACCATCCATTCATTTGCTTCGGAGCAACAATAATGACCTCATGGCCCGTTCATGGACGCATTACCGGCCCAATTGTGATGATCGGCTTTGGCTCGATCGGCAAGGGCACGCTGCCTTTGATCGAGCGGCATTTCCAATATGACAAAGCCCGCTTTGTGGTCATCGATCCTGAGGACAAGGACCGCAAACTTCTGGACGATCGCGGCATCCGCTTCATCCACCAGGCGGTGACACGCGACAATTACCGCAAGCTTTTGGGCCCGCTGCTCACCGACGGTGGCGGCCAGGGCTTTTGCGTCAACCTTTCGGTCGATACATCGTCCGTCGATATCATGGAATTCTGCCGCGAGATCGGTACGCTCTATATCGATACCGTCGTCGAGCCGTGGGCCGGCTTCTATTTCGACACAAAACTCGGTCCGGAGAAGCGTTCGAACTATGCGCTGCGCGAGACGGTGCTCGAGGCGCGCCGCAAGAAGCCCGGCGGGGTCACGGCGATTTCCTGCTGCGGCGCCAATCCGGGCATGGTCTCTTGGTTCGTCAAACAGGCGCTGTTGAACATCGCGAGCGACATGAAGCTCAAGTTCAAGGAGCCGAAGACGCGTGAGGAATGGGGCCAACTGGCCAAAAAGCTCGGCGTCAAAGGCATCCATATCGCCGAGCGCGACACGCAGCGCGCCAAGAAGCCCAAGCCGATGGAAGTTTTCGTCAATACCTGGTCGGTCGAAGGTTTTCTCTCGGAAGGCATGCAGCCTGCCGAGCTCGGCTGGGGTACGCATGAGAAGAACATGCCGAAGAACGGCTTTCGGCACAAAACCGGCTGCCAGGCGGCGATCTATCTGGCCCAGCCGGGCGCCAATACGCGCGTGCGCTCGTGGACACCGACCGCAAAGGCGCAATACGGCTTTTTGGTCACGCACAACGAATCGATCTCGATCGCCGACTATTTTACGCTGCGCAATGGGCGCAAGGTCATTTATCGGCCGACCTGTCACTACGCCTATCACCCGTGCAATGATGCGGTACTGTCGCTGCACGAACTGTTCGGTCAGGGCGGCAAGCGCCAGCCAGCGATCCATATTCTCGATGAGCACGAGATCGAGGACGGGATCGACGAGCTCGGGGTGCTCATCTACGGGCACAAGAAGAATGCCTATTGGTATGGCTCGCAGCTTTCGATCGATGAGACGCGCCAGCTCGCGCCCTATCAGAACGCAACCGGTCTGCAGGTTACCTCGGCCGTGCTCGCCGGCATGGTCTGGGCGCTGGAGAATCCGAATGCCGGCATTGTCGAGGCCGACGAGATGGATTTCCGCCGCTGTCTCGAAATACAGATGCCCTATCTCGGCCCGGTGATCGGCACCTATACCGAGTGGACGCCGATTACCAATCGCCCCGGGCTGTTCAAGGAGGATATCGACACGCGCGATCCCTGGCAGTTCAAGAATGTGCTGGTGAGCTGACTCTCAAAGATGTCGGGGGCGGCGGCCGGCCAATAGCCGGCCGCAAACAGTTAGGAGGGCGCCGTCTCGGTGTGCCAGACCAACAGCCGCCGACGGATAAACGCCATAGCCTTGATCAGGATGTAGCCCACGACAGCGATTTCAACGATGCCCGCGAATACGCCGGGGGAATTGGCATAGCGCGACGCCGTCATCATCGCGCCGCCGAGCCCGTAGCCGCCCATTGCCATTTCGGCGATGATCGCGACAATGAGCGCGATCGGCAGCGCCACCTGCAGTCCGGTAAGAATCTGTGGCAAGGCGGCCGGCAATATGATCTGCCACATCATCTGGCGTTCGCCGGCGCCCATATTGCGTCCGGACCAGATCAGCGCCTTGTCGACGCCGGCAATGCCGGCAAGCGTCGCGGTCACCACCGGAAAGATCGCGTCGAACACCACCATTGAAATTTTCGAGATGTCATAGAGGCCGAGCCACAAAATAATGATCGGCAGAAAAGCAATCTTGGGCATCGGAAAGCCGACGGAGATCAGCGGATCGAAGAACCAGCGCACCAACCGACTGCGTGACATCAAGGCGCCGAGGGTGACGCCGCCGATCGCAGCGATGAAAAATCCGGTAAGCGCGCGATACAAAGTCAGGCCGAGATTGATCCACAGATCGCCGTGGAATGCGTCGGTGTAGATGCGCTCGGCGACCACGGAAAACGGCGGTAGCATAAATGGTGTGACCTTGCCGCTGCGGGCAAAGACTTCCCAAGCGACCAGCAGCGCCAGTATTGAAAAAGCTCCGGCGCCACGCCTGAAGATGTCGTCAAAGCGGCGCAGCGCGTCGTGCGAAATCCGAGCTTCCGCTTCGGCGAGCGTTGCCTGGTCCGTGGCTTGCCCTTCTAATCCCGCCATCGCAGCAACCATTGCATGAGAAGCTGATAGATGCGGTCGACGGCAAAGCCGAGAAGCGCGACCGTGAGCACCACCGCATACATGCCCTCATAGGAGCCCGTCGAACCGAGATAACCGATCAAATAGCCAAAGCCCCTCTGCGAGACGATCAACTCCGAGGAGACCAGCAAAATGAAGGCAAGCGCGAGCGCGGTGCGAATGCCGTTGAGCAGTTCAGGCAGGGCGCTGGGCAGCACGACGTCCCACATCATGCGAAAACTGCCGGCGCCCATGCTGCGCGCCGACCAAAGCAGCGCGTGATCGCTGCCGCGCGCTCCGTTATAAGCGCCGATGGTGACCGGGATCATGCAGCCGAGAAAGATCAGGAGAATTTTTGAGCCGTCGCCGAAGCCGAGCCACAGCACGGTCACCGGAATAAGCGCCGATTTCGGCAGCGGATAAAACAGCTCAACCAGCGGATTGATCAACATGTCGAAAATCCGACAGCGCGCCATGATCATGCCGAGCGTGCCGCCGATCAGGACGGCGAGCAGAAGCCCGGCGCTGCCACGATAGAGCGATGACGCGCCGTTACTGACGAGCTCGCCATCACGCATGAGATCGAACCAGGCTGCCGCCACTTTGCTCAGGGGCGGCAGCGCCAGGGTATCGACGAGATTGAGGCGAGCGATTGCCTCCCACGCGACCATCACAATCACGATCGGCAGATAGCGCACGGCCGTCTTAGCCACGTTTTCCATCGCCGCCCCGTCGTCAACTTCCCGTCGCTTCTTGAGCCTTGATGGCCTCGTCGCGCACCATATTCCAAAGCTGATCGACCTTTTCCACGAACTCCTTGCTGCGCAAAATGCTCGGATCGCGATTGGGAAATTTTGTCTCGACGATTGCTTTAACGCGCCCCGGACGCGCCGACATCACCGCGACGCGTTCGGCGAGATAGACCGCCTCCTGCACGTCATGGGTGACGAAGATCACCGTCTTCGGCGAGCGCTGCCAGATTTTGAGCAGCTCCGTCTGCATCAGCGAGCGTGTTTGCGCGTCGAGCGCGCCGAACGGCTCATCCATCAGAAGAATGCTCGGATCGATGGCGAGCGTGCGCGCAATCGCGGTACGCTGTCGCATCCCGCCGGACAGCTGCGACGGATAGCTGTCCTCGAAGCCGTGCAGACCGACCATGTCGATGAACGCCTGCGCTCGCTTTTCCCGCTCCGGCCTCGGCAGGCCCTGACGCTCCAGGCCGTACAGCACATTGCCGCGCACCGTCTTCCAGGGAAACAGTGCAAAGTGCTGAAACACGATGCCGCGGTCCGGACCCGGGGCGGCTACGGGCTTGCCTTCGACCAGAATGCGCCCCGCCTCAATGGGCAGAAACCCACCGACCAGATAAAGCAGCGTGGATTTGCCACAGCCCGACGGCCCGAGCAGAGCCAGAAACTCGCGCGGCCGAATGTCCAGAGATATGTCGGAAAGCGCGAGCACAGGCCGCCCGCGCGGCGGCCGATAGGTGTGATTGACCCGCTCGACGACAATCTGAGCCTGGCCGTCCATTCATGCCTGCCCTTTGTTCCCCAAGGCATCGAAACGGATCGCTCGAATACCTTCCCCGACGGCACCCTAACCGACCGCGCCGGAAGGACAAGGGCGCTTGTGCGAGTAGAATTGCCGCGTCGCGTCCGTTTGTGAGACGTTTGGCGGGATGTCGCAAAACTAGGTATAGAAGTCCCGTCAGTCTGACGATCCCAAACGCGCCGGAAACCGGATGGAACGCTCATTCAGGAAAGAGGTCGATGCGCTGCGGCTCGGCGCCGGCGAAGTGTTTCGCGGCGAGGGTATCCTCGCCGTCACCAAGGCGCTGCTGCAATCGGGCGTGAGCTATGTCGGCGGCTATCAAGGCGCGCCGGTTTCGTACCTGCTCGACGTCATGGTGGATGCTGAAGATCTGCTCGCTGACCTCGGCGTGCATGTCGAGACCTGCACCAATGAGGCTGCGGCGGCGGCCATGCTCGGCGCATCGATCAATTATCCGCTGCGCGGGGCAGTGACCTGGAAATCGATCGTCGGCACCAATGTTGCGGCCGACGCGCTGTCCAACCTCGCCTCGCCCGGCGTCATCGGCGGCGCGCTGATTGTCCTTGGCGAAGATTACGGCGAAGGTGCAAGCGTCATTCAGGAACGCTCTTACGCCTATGCGATGAAATCCTCGATCTGGCTGCTTGACCCGCGGCCCGATCTGCCGACCATCGTGCATATGGTCGAAAAGGGGTTTGATCTCTCGGAAGCGAGCCACGCGCCGGTGATGCTCGATCTGCGAGTGCGTGCCTGCCACGTGACCGGCGAATTCATCGCCAAGGACAACAAGCGCGGCGCTTATAGCGGCCGGCATCGGCTCGCCGGCCCGCCGAGATTCGAATATGGCCGTCTTGCCCATCCGCCGGTGATATTCTCGCAGGAGCGGCTCAAGGTGGAGCAGCGATTGCCCGCCGCGCAGAAATTCATCCGCGAGCAACAGCTCAATGAGATCATCGCCGGCGAACTTGGCGACATCGGCATCATTAGCCTCGGCGGCCTGAGCAACGGCCTGTTGCGGGCTTTGGCACGGCTCGATCTCGCCGATCTCTACGGCGCGTCCCGCATTCCAATCTACGTGCTCAACGTCGCCTATCCGCTGGTGCCCGATGAGGTGAAGGAGTTTTGCGCCGACAAGCGCGCCGTGCTGGTGGTGGAGGAAGGCTCGCCGGATTACGTGGAACAGCAGATCAACGTCATTCTTCGCGGCGCCGGCAGCGGCACGCGCGTGCATGGCAAGGATTGCCTGCCGCCGACCGGCGATTACACGTCGGAAATCTTTCTGCGCGGTCTTGCCGCGTTTTTAGTCAAGGCGCAGCCGGTCGGCGTCGACAGCGCGGCCATTGTGGCGCGCGTCCAGACCCTGGTGGCGCACAGGCCGGCCGCCGTTGCCGTCGTCGGGGACATTCCGCCGCGGCCGCCTAATTTCTGCACCGGCTGCCCGGAGCGACCGGTCTTCGCCGCGATCAAGCTTGCGCAGCGCGAGCTTGGGCCGACGCATATCAGCGCCGACATCGGCTGCCATTCTTTTGCGACTTTCGCGCCGTTCTCGCTCGGCAATTCGATCCTCGGCTATGGCATGTCGCTCGCGAGCGCGGCTGCGGTCGGCCCGAATATGGACAAGCGCCCGATCGCGGTCATGGGCGACGGCGGGTTTTGGCACAACGGCCTGATCACCGGCGTCGCATCCAACATGTTCAACAAGGGCGACGGCGTCCTCATCGTGATGCAGAACGGCTACGCCTCGGCGACCGGCCGGCAATATCTGCCGTCGAGCAAGGCTGATCGCAGCGGCACGCCGACCGGCATCAGCATCGAGAAGGCGCTGCGATCGCTCGGTGTGCGGTGGCTGCGCACCGTACGTACCTACAGTGTGGCGAAGATGGTGGCGACGCTGAAAGAGGCGATGCGCACGGCCGAGCGCGGGCTCAAGGTCATCATCGCCGATGGCGAATGCATGCTGGCGCGCCAGCGCCGCCTCCGCGTCGTCGACGCCGAAAAACTCAGGCGCGGCGAGCGCGTGGTGAAGACGCGCTATGGGGTGGATGACGAGATCTGCACCGGCGACCATTCCTGCATCCGGCTCTCCGGCTGTCCATCATTGACCATCAAGCCCAGCCCCGATCCGCTGCGCACCGATCCGGTAGCTACCGTGATCGAAAGCTGTGTCGGCTGCGGCCTGTGCGGAGAAGTCGCGCATGCCGCTGTCCTCTGCCCGTCATTCTATCGCGTCGACGTCGTCAGCAATCCGAATTGGTGGGACCGCAAACTGCAGGAACGCCGCAGTCGCGTGATCGGATGGATCAGTGGCGCCGCTGCTGCGCCTTCTTTCCAGCCCCGACAGCACATCAGTACTGTCGCCGAGGAACCTCAAGCCCCATTATCCCGGTCTTCTCCTCAAAGCGGGAAGATGGCTCGCGTGGGCCTGCCGCCGCAAGAGGTACGACCCCTCACGATCCTCATTGCCGCACTGGGCGGCGAGGGCGGCGGTGTGCTCACGGATTGGATCGTTGCGGCGGCGGTCAGCCAGAATTTCCCCGTTCAGTCGACATCGATCCCCGGCGTCGCGCAGCGTACCGGCGCCACGACCTATCACATCGAACTTGTGCCGGCGCCGTGGTCTCCCGGCGAGCCACGCCGCCCCGTGCTCGGGCTCGCCCCGGGCATCGGCGATGTCGACCTCGTCGTCGCCAGCGAATTGTTGGAAGCCGGCCGCGCCGTCGCCGGCGGCTACATTACGCCCGACCGCACGATGACCATCGCCTCGTTGAGCCGCTCTTATCTCGTGACGGAGAAGATAGCGATGGGCGACGGCCGCTACGATCAGGGTCGGCTTATCGCGGCGGTGGAGAAAAATTCACAAAAGGCGTTGCTGCTCGATCTCGAGGCGATCGCGCGGGAATCGGGCGCAATGATCAATGCGGTGATGCTCGGCGCCATCGCGGGCGCCGGCGCGCTGCCAATTCCTGCCGAGGCCTTTGAGGCGGCGATCCGCGCTGACGGCAAGGCGGTCGAGGCAAACCTGCGCGGTTTTCGCGCTGGTTTCCAGGCGGCACGACGTGGTTCGCAGCCCCGCGCGGACCCGGTCAAGCGGCCACTCGTCGCCTTGCCATTGTCGGCCGATCTGCAAAACGAAATCGCCGCGATGCCAGAAGCGGCGCGCGGCTTCGTGACGGAAGGCATACGCCGTCTGGCGGCCTATCAAGATCGCGTCTATGCGCGACTCTATCTCGATCGACTCGCCCCGGTTCGGGATGCCGACGCCAAGGCGGCGATGGGCGGCAAATTGCTGGCTGAGACCGCGCGCTATCTTGCCGTGCGCATGTCCTACGAGGATGTGATCCGGGTTGCTGAAGTCAAGATCGATCCGGTGCGATTTGCGCGCATTGAAACCGACATGGGGCTTGGATCGGGGCAGACTTTCACCATCAGCGAATTTCTCAAGCCCGGCGTCGAGGAATTTTGTTCGGTGCTGCCGCCCTGGTTGGCACGGCCCGTATTGAAACTTGCGGCGCGCTATCCCGCACTTGGCCGCGCCCATTGGGGCATGAAGATCAACACGCGGTCGGTGCTTGGCTATCTACGCTTCTTTTTGCTTGCCAAGCTGAAGCCGTACCGTCCAAAGACGTTCCGCTATCTTAAGGAGCAGCAGAACATCGAAGCCTGGCTGCGGTTGATTGTACAAGCGGCGGGCTTATCGGGCGAACTGGCGCTCGAAATTGCCGAATGCGCCCGCCTCATCAAGGGTTATGGCGACACGCATAAGCGCGGCAGCTCCAACTATGACCTCATCGAGAAGGAATTGATCAGTCCGACGCTCGCCGGCCGCATGGCGCCGCGTCAGGCGGCGGAAGCAATCGCCAATGCGCGCACCGCCGCATTGCTTGATCCGGACGGCGAAGCGCTGGCCAAGTGCTTGAACGACATTGAAGCGGCGGCCGGCCGCAGAATTGCAGCCGAATAGCGGGACAAAGCGGCGCATGGCCGATTAGCCAGCCAGTCCGCAAAGTGTCCAACCCGTGCTCGCCATGTTCCGGTGCGTCTATGACGAGAGCTTCGGCCAGAGCAAGCGCATCACTGCCTTGCTCAAGCGCTCGGCCATATGAGGGATAATGCCAACACTGCTGCGCGGCAGCTGTCGGAAACGATCGCGGAAATCAAGACGGCAGCCAAGGAGGTCGCAAACGCAGCGGTCGAGATTTCCAGCGCGACGACCGACCTTTCACAGCGCACGGAAGAACAGGCTGCCGGTCTGGAGCAGACCTCGGCCTCCATGGAGCAAATCTCGGCGGCGGTGAAAAAGAACGCCGACAGCGCATGGCAGGCCAGCCAATTGGCTGCCGCGACACAGGATGCCGGCAGCCGCGGTGTCGTCGTGGTGACGCAGGCCGTCGAAGCGATGTCGCGGATCGACGAATCGTCGCGAAAGATCGTCGACATTATTGGCGTCATCGACGAGATCGCCCGCCAAACAAATCTCTTGGCGCTCAATGCCGCGGTCGAGGCCGCCCGCGCCGGCGATGCCGGTCGCGGCTTCACGGTGGTGGCGTCGGAGGTCCGCAGTCTGGCGCTGCGCTCCTCACAGGCTGCCAAGGATATCAAGGATCTGATCACCAGTTCCAATGCTCAGGTGAAAGAGGGCGTCGACCTTGTCAATGGCGCCGGCGCCGCGCTCAACGAATTTGTCGAATCGATCAAGGCGGTCGCCACCATCGTCGGCGATATTGCCAATGCCAGCGCAGAGCAGGCGTCGGGAATTGAGCAGGTGAACAAGGCACTCGCACAGATGGACGAGGTCACCCAGCAGAATTCGGCCCTGGTTGAGGAAAATGCAGCCAGTGCAAAAACACTCGAGCAGCAGTCGGCGCGGATGGAGGAGCGCGCGCATTATTTCCGCAGCGATGCCGATCAAGCCGCGCAGGTCGCGGCGTCTGCTTCGCCCGCAGCGCGCCACGCCGCGTAATGTCCGGGATCATTACATATTGAAAGGCGCAGGCTTCTTCAGAGGTGCGGGCTTCGCTTTGAACTCATGTTCCGTCAAAATTTTACGTCGAATTAACCTCCGCTCTTAATCATACCCCGGCAAGCAAAGCGGGCCGGAAATGCCGAGCTTCGATTTTCCAATTCGCACGAAGCTCGCGATCTGGTCGGGCCTCGGCATCGCGCTCGTCGCCGGGATGCTGGCTGAGCAACAGGTCGGCGACCGTTGGGCCGAGCAGCAGCGCGCGCTTGCCGGCAACCGGCAGCTTGCCGCGATCGAGGCGCTCCGCGCCGCCAAAGACCTCGGCAATATGCAGGTCGAAATGCGCGAGATGCGCCTGTCGATTGCGCCGGCAGATATCGATCGCGCATTGCGGCGGTTGCGCGCCAATGCCGCGGCGGCCGGCCAGCACATCGCGACCGCGGTAGAACTCAGCGACGAAACGGACGATAAGCAGCAGCTGCAAAAAATCGATAGCCTTGCCAAGGATTACGTCGCCGTCAGCGCTGAGCTTGCCGCTGCGGCGAAGGACTACGGCGACACGGTCGCCAAGATCCAGCGCGCTCTCAATCTCGGCCGACAAATGAATGTTCTCATCGAGCAATCAACCGAAGGTTTGATCGGTGATGCCGAGGACCGCAACGCGCAGGCGAGCATCGAGCGCAGGCGTGTCGGCCGCATCAATCTCGGCATCGGCCTGTTCGTTATTCTCGTCCTCGCCGGGGTCGCCGTGTTCGGCGACGTTCCCCTGGCTCGTCCGATCCGCCGCATTGGCGATGTACTGCGCGCGCTCGCCCAGGGCAACAAGGACATCGAAATTCCTTATCGTGAGCGGAGAGACGAAGTCGGCGATAATGCGCGCGCGGCGCAAGCATTCAAGGAAAAGCTCATTCGCATCGAACAATTGGAAATCGCCGAAAAGGAAATGGCTCGGCGCATGGCCGAGGCGCGTCGCGCCGATATCCACGGCATCGCCGGCCGTTTCGAGAAGACGGTTGCAAGCGTCGTGCGTTCCGTGTCGTCATCATCGACCGAGCTCGAGGCCGCCGCCCAGACGCTCGGCACCATGGCCGAAGCGACCCGGGACATGACCGGCAAAGTGCTGGCCGCCTCGACACAGGCCGCCGACAACGTACAGTCGGTCTCGGTGGCTACCGAACAGCTCATCGCCTCGGTCGGCGAAATCAGCCGGCAGGCCCAGGAATCGACGCGGATCGCGCGCGAGGCGGTGGCGCAGGCCGAGCAGACCGACGGCCGCATCGCCGAATTGACGCGCGCCGCCGGGCGCATCGGCGATGTCGTCAAGCTGATCACTGCAATTGCCGAGCAGACCAATCTGCTCGCGCTCAACGCCACCATCGAGGCGGCGCGCGCCGGCGCGGCCGGCAAAGGTTTCGCCGTGGTGGCGCAGGAGGTCAAGGCGCTGGCCGCGCAGACGTCGAGAGCGACCGGCGAGATCAGTACGCAAATCGCCGGCGTTCAGTCGGCGACGCAGGACTCCGTCGCCAGCATCAAGGACATCGGCGGCACGATCACGCGGATCGCCGAGATCGCCGGTGCCATCACCGCTGCCGTCGAGCTTCAGGCGGCGACAACGCGCGAAATTGCCGAAAATGTTCAGGCCGCCGCCGGCAGCGCAGTGCATGTCGCCGCCAACCTAGGTGAGGTCAATCACAGCGCGAGCGAGATCACCTCGGCTTCGGCACAGATTCTCGCGTCGGCAAAATCGCTCGCCCAGGAGGGCAACCGCCTGTCGTCCGAGATGGAGAACCTGCTCGCCGCGGTCCGCGCCGCCTGAGGCGCGCACCGACTACTCTTCCGCCATCGGCCGCAGTCTATTATGCTCGGCCCGCACGCGGGCGTAGTTCAGTGGTAGAACGACAGCTTCCCAAGCTGTATGTCGTGGGTTCGATTCCCATCGCCCGCTCCACTGCCACGGCGCTGCAGCCGGCTGTATCGCAACTCCTCGCCCGCCCGATCAGCCTTGTGAACAGACCGCTGGCCTTGCGAGGGGGCATCCATTTTGCTTTGATACGGCGGGTGCAGCGATTATAGTGCGCGCTGAAGACTGTGTTACCATCATTGTACTCATCACGAAACATGCCGGGATGGCTTTGCGGGATACAGCCCTGAGCCAAAGAACTATGAGCCAACAAAATACGTCCCCACTCAATCTGTCGCAGCGGACCAACGACGAACGAGGCGAAGCAAACCCGGGCTGGAGCTGGTGGTATCTCCTGTTTCTAGTCCAGTTCGTCGCAGTGATATGGCCGCCCTTTTACAACAAGGTCGAGCCGTCGTTGGGAGGGATGCCGTTCTTCTACTGGTATCAGCTGCTCTGGGTGATCGTCGGTGCCATCCTCACAGCGATCGTCTACTTCGCGACTGATGCCCAATATCGACGGTGAGTGCGGCCGCTCAGCCTTATCAGCCGGCCGTTTTGCCGCAGAAGCTTCGGCGCTCAAATTGAACAGCGTTCACCGGACAACTTTACAACTTTCGCATTCCGCATCGTGCGTACAAGAAACGCAGCAAAGAACTAGGGTGGAGAGGCTATCGTGGTGGACATAAATTGGACCGCGCTTGTCGTTTTCGTGCTGCTGTTCGCCCTGATCACTTATCTGGGCTTTGCCGCGGCGCAATGGCGCAAGGGTGATCTCGATCTGCTGCACGAATGGGGCCTCGGCGGCCGCCGCTTCGGCACGCTCGTCACCTGGTTTCTGGTCGGCGGGGATCTCTATACGGCCTATACATTCGTCGCCGTTCCGGCGCTTGCCTTCGGTGCGGGCGCGATCGCATTCTTCGCGGTCCCCTACACGATTATGATTTATCCGATTCTGTTCTTGGTCTTTCCGCGCCTCTGGTATGTCTGTCACAGGCACAATTACATCACGCCGGCCGACTTCGTCCGCGGCCGCTTTGGCAATCGCTGGCTTGCGCTGGCAGTGACGGTCACCGGCATCGTCGCCACGATGCCGTACATCGCGCTGCAATTGGTCGGTCTCCAGGTCGTCATTGGCGCCATGGGCATTTCCGGCACCGGCTACGCCGGCGACGTGCCGCTGATTATCGCCTTCATCATTCTGGCGGCCTTCACCTATTCAAGCGGGCTGCGCGCGCCGGCATCGATCGCTATCGTCAAGGATCTGCTGATCTACGCCACGGCATTTGCCGCAGTCATCGTTGTGCCAATCGAATTAGGTGGGTTCGGCAAAATCTTCGCGGCGGTCCCACCCGCTAAACTGCTATTGGCTGTTCCCGGCGCCAACACCACCGGCTCATACGGTGTGTACGCGACGCTTGCCTTAGGATCGGCGCTGGCGCTGTTTCTTTATCCGCACTCGGTCACCGGCATTCTGGCGGCGAGCAGCGGTCATGCCATCCGCCGCAACGCTGCGCTGCTGCCAGGCTATTCGTTCATGCTCGGTCTTTTGGCACTGGTCGGCTTCTTCGCCATAGCGGCCGGCCTGGGCGGCGCGCCCGAATTTGCTGCCGGCTTCAAGCAGTTCGGCAACAATTTTGCCGTCCCTGCACTGTTCCTGCACAGCTTCCCGTCTTGGTTTGTGGGCATCGCCTTTGCTGCGATCGGCATCGGCGCACTGGTGCCGGCGGCGATCATGTCGATCGCTGCAGCCAATCTCTACACGCGCAATATCCATAAGGAGTTCATCAACCGCAATCCGACCGATAAGCAGGAAGCGCAAATGGCAAAATGGGTGTCGCTGATCGTCAAGCTCGGCGCGCTCATTTTCATCATCTTCGTGCCGACGCAATTCGCCATCTATCTGCAACTGCTGGGCGGCATTCTGATCATTCAGACACTGCCGGCGGTCATGCTCGGCGTCTACACCCGCTGGTTCAATGACTGGGCTTTGCTGGTCGGCTGGGCGGTCGGCACCGTGATCGGCATCTGGATGTTCATCGCCGCCAACCTCACGCCGAATTATCCGCTCGCGATCGGCGGCTATACCGTCCCAGGCTACACCGCCCTCTACACCGTTCTGCTCAATCTGCTTGTCGTGATCATTCTCACGCCCGTATTCAACGCCATGGGTGGCGTGCGAATCGACGAGACGAAAGCGGCCGATTACCGCCCCTGAGGTGCGGCAGATACCGCCTCGGCGCCCCGGCTCGGGGCCCCGCACCGGGTCTCGGCGCGCGACAACGCGGTAGCTCCGGCGATCCGATCGTGGCAGATTGGAACGCTGCGACGGCGATGGCCGCGCGCGGAGCCAATATCGAGGGAGAAGAAAATGCCTTGGGTCAAGGCGACCGACATCGCCTATGGACGTCTGCGATCTCCAGATCTCGACGTCATGGAGGAGTTTCTGACGCGGTTCGGAATGCGGCGCGCCGAGCGGACCAACAATGCGCTCTATATGCGTGGGACCGATCCCAATCATCACATCCACATCACCGAGAAGGGTGATCCGAAATTTGTCGGCCTCGCTTATTATGTCGAAAGCGAAGACGATCTGAAACGCCTCGCCAAAGCGCCCGGTGCGTCCGCAATCGAAAACATCGACGAGCCCGGCGGCGGCAAGCGCGTGCGGTTGACCGAGCCGAACGGCTATCAAATCGAAGTGGTCTGCGGCATTGCACCGGTCAAGGAAATCACGGTCAAGCGGCAGAAGCTTAATTCAGGCGAGGCGCCGCTGGCGCGCGCCGGCGAATTGATGCGGCTTCCCAAGGGACCTGCGCACGTCAAGCGCATCGGTCACGGCGTGCTGATGACGCCGCGTTTTCGCGAGACGGTCGACTGGTTCCGCGAAATGCTTGGCTTTGTCTGCTCGGATGACGTGTATGTTGAAAAGCAGGACAATATCATCGGCTCATTCAATCGCTGCGATCGCGGCGACACCTATGTCGACCATCACGTGTTCTTCTGCCTCAATCACGAGAAGACCGGCCTCAACCATCTTTCCTTCGAAGTGCCCGATATCGACGACGTCTGCATGGGCCACGATTATCTGAAGAGTTTTGGCACCTATGAGCACATGTGGGGCATCGGCCGGCACGTGCTTGGCAGCCAGGTTTACGATTATTGGGCGGATCCCTGGGGCCGCGTGCACGAGCATTGGGCGGACAGCGATCGCCTCAATCTGACCAACGGCTCCAATCTGGTGCCGGCCGAAGAAGCGCTGGTTTCGCAATGGGGCGAGGCGCCGCCAGAAAAATTCATCAATCACGCGAGCCCGTAGGCTGGACCGAGCTGGAGCATTTTCCGGAAAAGCGGGTAGCGGTTTTCCGTAAAAGGTGCGACAAACAAGAGATCAAACAAGAAATCTGGAGCGTTTTCCGTCCATCGAATCGGAAAACGCTCCCGGCTCAAGACGTCTTTATCCTCACATCTTCGTCACACGGGCGTGCAGCAGGGCGGCGCGGCCACCGCGGACCGCTTTGACACACCGCGCCAGCGCCGCCGGCGCCTCGGCCGGATCGGTGAGTTCTTCGGCATAGGCGCCAAACCCCTCGGCGACCTTGGCAAAGTGAACGCCAGGAGCGAGCTCCGCCTCGAAAGCATTGGCGGCCTTGGCCTCGCCTTCGGGATAGACCCGCAGCGTCGATTGCTTCACGGCATTCCAGCCGGAATTGTCGAGCACGATGGAGAGAAAGGGAATCTTGTAATGATGGGCGACAGCGAAGACCGAGCTTGGATTGTTGAAATAGAAGCTGCCATCGCCGCAAATCTGCACCATCATCCGATCGGGAGCGGCGAGTTTGGCGCCAAGCGCCGTGCCGCCAGACCAGCCGAGCCCGCCGCCCCCGGCGCGCACGGTCGTGTTGGGGAGCGGCCGTGGGATTTGCATCATGACCGGCGCCGCATTGGTCACGCCCTCGTTGAAGATCATGTCCTGGTCGTCGAGCAATTTGCCAAGCTCCGCCATCAGATAATGCGGATTGACGGCACCCGGTCGGCCTTTGTCCGACGCAAGCTTCGCGGCATGCGCGAGGCGCTCATCGCGCAGCGCCTTGATTTGTTTTAGGCGCGCTGCCGCCGCATTCTTGAATTTCGGCGTCGCTCGCCCTTTGAGCTCGTCAAGGACCTGATCGAGAATTCGCCCGCTGTCGCCTTGCATGCGGACATTGCCCGGGAAGGTCCACATCGGCGAACCCGGCTTGAGAATGTCGATATCGATATGCGCCCAGAACGTCCGCTCACTTGCCTGCACGTCGCTTGGGAACCAGGGCACGTCGACGTCGATCAGCAGGCCGACATCGGCCTGCGGTATCGCCTTGTCGGCCGAAAAGCCGACGAAGCAGGGGCTGGTGTGTGAAATGTTGTTGGTCATGTTCGCTTCATAGACCGCGATGCCCGCGAATTGCGCCAACGCGTCAATCGCGCGCGCGCAATGGACGTGCCGCCCGGCATACCCGGTGATCAGGATCGGTCGCTCCGCGGACAAAAGCCTGTCGACTAAGGCCGAAACGAGTTTCGGATCGGCGGCGCCGCCCGAGGTTGCGGCGAATTGCTCGGCCGGATAGCGGCGAATCTCATCGGCGCGCCAGTGCTGCGTCAAAGTCTCGCGTTGCATCATCAGATAGACCGGCCCGCGCGGCTCGCTCTGCATGATCGAGTGCGCGCGCCGCAGCGCTTCTTTGACCACCACGCCCGATGGCAATGTCCATTCCCATTTCAGATAGGGACGCACCAAGCTCGCCTGATCGAACGGCTCCTGCACGAAATGCACATAGGTGTCGCGCGAGCCGACGAGCTCGTCATTGACCGTATAAGGCGCCTTGCCTGCCATCAGCAGCACCGGCAGGCGGCTGCGGAACAAATTGTGCATCCCGTTGGCGGTATTGGCGGTGCCGACGTCGACATGAACCAGCACGCCCTGGCCGCGTCCGGTGATCAGCGCATAGCCGGCCGCCATGTGGGCCGCCGTGTTCTCATGCGGGCAGCGCACCACGTTCGGCATCGGCTCGCCGCGTTTGCGCCGATGCGCCATCTCGTCGATGATCGGGGCATGATCGGTCCCAAAATTACAAAACAGATAGTCGACGCCAATCTCGTTCAAGCCTTCGAGCAGATAATAGGCGGTTGCAAAATCTGGAACATTGGTCTTGCGGGCGGCTGACGTTTCCATGGTTCTCTGCACTCGTTGTTTTTTTGCCGATGACGATCTGTAATTTCCGTAGATAGCAGGGCGAGTTGTTGCGTTGCCTGGGGCGGTTCCTTATAGCATCCTCCGCGCCCCCCGTCCGCATCGCGCCAGCGCGATGTGCGGTCGTCTTTTCCAAAGAAAGCTCACGAATGCCCGAAGTCTTGCCACAAAGGCCGGCGATAGCACACGTGGTTGAGCGGGAGGGGTACTCCAATGAAGTTGAACGCGATAGTGGCCGGCGCGCTGGCGTCGGCGCTGCTGACATGCGTGACATTTGCAGACGCGGCCCTTGCAGGCAAAGCGTTTGCCGTCGTGCGCATCGTTAATGATCCGGGGGGCGAGGTGTCCTCCTATGTGCAAAGATTCGAGCAACTGCGTGCCTCGGGTGACCGTATCGTTATCGATGGGCCGTGCCTTTCAGCCTGCACGCTCTTTACCGGCATTATTCCGCGGGATCGGGTCTGCGTCACCAGCCGCGCCGTGCTGGGCTTCCATGCGGCCTCGTACTATGACGATGTCTCACGTTCGCTGGTCCCTACCAGGGCCGGCAGCCGCGTCGTGATGCGGCTTTACCCGCCGGCGATCAGATCGTGGATCAATCGGCATGGCGGGCTGAGGCCAACCATCATCGCGCTGCGCGGCCGCGAATTGAGCGCGATGTATTCGACCTGTCAGTAGCCTCCAGCCCATGGTTTGCGGGCCGAAGGGGCGGCCCGCAACGGCCCCGTCCCGAGGGGGCCGCACCTCTTTGCGGCGTTGCCGTGATCGGGATTCCGGCTTATCTACAGCCCATGCCGGAGACCCTGCCCGAGATTGCCCCCAAGGCCGCATCGGCTGCCCCAGTGATAGTGGTGTTCGGCGCTTTTGTCGCGTTGGCGCTCGCCGGCAGCGTCTTACTGTGGGCGCATTACGGAACTACGGTATTTTTTGAGACGATCCGCGCCGGATTTGCAGCCTGTTTCGGTTGATGGGACTGTCGTGAACGCAAAGGCATCCCGCATACTCCTGGTGTTGGGCGCTTTCCTCAGTGGCCTTGCGCTGTTCATCGGCGCCATTCTGTTCGTCACCGGCCGAGCGCCCTCGCCGATCGGCCCCGCTGTCGCTGCCGTCGGCGGCCCCTTCCACCTTGAAGACCAGAACGGCAAGCCGGTCACCGACGCCGACATGAAGGGCAAGCCGTTTTTGGTCTTTTTCGGCTTCACCCATTGCCCGGACATTTGCCCGACCACGTTGTTCGAGATGTCGCAGCTCATGAAACAGCTCGGACCCGATGCCGATCGCACGGCGGCGCTGTTCATCACAGTCGATCCCGAGCGCGACACGCCCAAAGTGATGAAGGACTACCTCTCCAATTTCGACCCGCATGTGCGCGGCTTGACCGGTGATCCGGCTGCCGTCAATGCCGCGATCAGGGCCTATCGGGTCTATGCCAAAAAGGTTCCGCTCGAGAACGGCGGCTACACGATGGATCACACCGCGGTCGTCTATCTGATGGACAAAGACGGCCATTTCGTCGCCCCCTTCGACATGAGCCGGCCGGTGCAAGCCGAGGCCGCGGACCTGCGGCGCTATTTCTGACCGTCCATGGCGCTTTCCGTGGCGTCCCCGTCCGTCTCGACTTTTTTGCAAGCCGCGGCTAGGTCGGTGTCGTCGCGTTGAAACTCCGGCCAAATACCGAACTCAGGCGCTACGATCGCAATGGCAATGTCCCGCCACAACGCCCCGGCATTCTGGCACCCCTTGCGGGTCACGACAGCGGCCGGGGCGTGCCTGACCGCTGCCGCGATATGGGCCGCGGCAGCGCAGGGCCTAACGCAATCGCCGCTTGCCAAAGAGACGCCGCCCGCCGCCGCGTCGGCGGCGGTGCCTGGCTTCTGGGATCCACGCCGTCGCCCTGAGCGGCCTGACCTGTCGCGGATCCAGAGCATCCGTTTTCTTACGGACTTTGATTATCCGCCCTTCGACTATGCCGGACCGGACGGCAATCCAGCCGGATTCAATGTCGATCTGGCGCGGCTGATCTGCGCCGAGATCAACACGACCTGCACCATTCAGGCGCGCCGCTTCGATCTGCTGCTTGATGCGCTCAACGACAAACAGGGCGGTGACGCGGTTATTGCGTCTATTGCGACGACGCCGCAGAACCGGCAAAAGGCCGACTTCACCGACCCTTATTACCGCACGCCAGCGCGCTTTGTGGCCCGCACCGAAAGCGCGATTGTTGATGTACTGCCAGAACTGGTCGAGGGCAAAAAGATCGCGGTTGTCGCCGGCACCGCGCACGAAGCCTTTCTCAAAGAGATGTTCACCCAGGCCGACATCCGGCCCTATCCCAACGCGCAAGCGGCACGTGATGCGCTTCGCAACAAGGATGTCGATCTGCTGTTCGGTGACGGCATTTCGCTCGCGTTCTGGCTCAACGGCAGTGATTCGAACGGCTGCTGCGCCTTTCGCGGGGGCCCTTATCTAGAGAGCCGGTTTTTTGGCGAGGGGGTGGGCATTGCAGTCAAACGCGGCAACGATTTGCTGCGTCAGGCGCTCAACTGGGCGCTGTTTCGGCTGTGGGAAAAAGGCAGCTATACCGATCTGTGGCTCCGTTACTTCCCGATCAGCCCGTTTTGATTGTGATGAAACCTGCAAAGCACGAGGCCATGACCACCGCGGCGACCGCCGAAAATCCGAGCGCCCTGCGCGAGCTCGCCGAGCTGTCGCATGCCTGGCCGTTCGAGGAGGCGCGCAAGCTCATTTCGCGCCTGAAGAAGAAGCCGAAAGACGAGCTGATCTTCGAGACCGGCTACGGCCCCTCCGGCCTGCCGCATATCGGTACATTCGGCGAAGTCGCGCGCACCACCATGGTGCGCCATGCCTTTCGTGTCCTCACCGATGACAAGATAAAGACACGGCTGATCGCGTTCTCCGACGACATGGACGGGCTGCGCAAAGTCCCAGACAACGTGCCGAACAAGGATATGGTGGCGCGGCATCTTGGCAAGCCGCTCACCAAAGTACCCGACCCATTCGGCACGCATGACAGTTTCGCCGCCCATAATAATGCGCGGCTGCGTGCTTTCCTGGATCAGTTCGGCTTTGACTACGAGTTCATGTCGGCAACCGCCTGTTACACGTCGGGGCGGTTCGATGCAGCGCTGCTGACGATGCTCGCGCATTTCGAAGAGGTGATGGCGGTGATGCTACCGTCGTTGCGGGAAGAGCGGGCACAGACCTATTCGCCATTTCTGCCGATCGATCCCAAGACCGGCGTGGTCTTGCAAGTGCCGGTCGTTGCACACGACGCCAAAGCCGGCACCATCACATACGAGGACCCGGACACGCGTGAGCGGGTCACAACGCTCGTCACCGGCGGCCGCTGCAAGCTGCAATGGAAGCCGGACTGGGCGATGCGCTGGTTCGCGCTTGGCGTCGACTATGAAATGGCCGGCAAAGACTTGATCGATTCGGTGAAGCTGTCGAGCCAAATCTGCCGCACGCTCGGTGGTACGCCGCCCGAAGGCTTCAATTACGAGCTTTTTCTCGATGAGAACGGCCAAAAGATCTCGAAATCGAAGGGCAACGGGCTGACCATCGAGGAATGGCTGCGCTATGCCAGTCCCGAAAGCCTGTCGCTTTTCATGTATCGCGAGCCAAAGGCGGCAAAGCGGCTCTATTTCGACGTCATTCCGCGTCACGTCGACGAATATTTGCAATATCTCGACGCCTATCCGCGACAGGGTCCCAAGGAGCGGCTCGGCAATCCGGTCTGGCACATCCACAATGGCGCGCCGCCGCCGCCGGACAATCCGGTGCCGTTTGCCATGCTGCTGTCGCTGGTCACGGCCTCGAACGCAGCCAATGCCGACACTTTGTGGGGCTTCATCGGCCGCTACCGGCCCGGGGTGACCAGACAGAGCAACCCGCGCCTGGCGGCGTTGGTCGACTACGCGATCAATTACTATCGGGATTTCGTCGCGCCGACCAAAAAGTTCCGCGAACCGGATGCGCGCGAGCGCGCGGCGCTGATCGACTTGCGCGACGCGCTGTCGCAATTGCCGGCGGAAGCTTCACCGGAAAGCATTCAAGACGTCGTCTACGAGGTGGGCCGGCGCGAGCCGTTTCTGGACGAGAGGAAAAAAGCCAGGGACGGCAAGCCGGGCGTGTCGCTCGACTGGTTCAACATGCTCTATCAGGTGCTGCTCGGCCAGGAGAAAGGCCCCCGCTTTGGCTCTTTCGTCGCGGCTTATGGGGTGCAGAACACGATCGACATGATCGACGGAGCGCTGGCGCGCTCAGCCTGACCTACTGGCTCGCCCACACAATACGCGCCATCCAGAGCACATCGGACAGCGGCAGTATCCGATCCTCATGCGCCGCATTGAGCGATTTCAACTCGATCGACTTCGCAGTTTTGCGTTTTAGCTCCTTCGCCGTCACTTCGCCGTCGCGGGTGCGCACCACGACGCGGTCGCCGCGGCGGACCGGGGCCGCCGGCGAAACAACGATGATGTCGCCGTCGCGATAGGCCGGCTCCATCGACCGGCCGGAAATCTCCAGCGCATACGCATGCTCGTCATTCAGCGATGGGAAGGCGATCTCATCCCAGCCGTCGCCGGCGGGAAAACCGCCCTGGTCGAAAAATCCACCCGCCCCCGCCTGGGCAAAGCCGAGGAGCGGCACTTGCTCGGTCGTTGCACTGCCGCTTGCCGGTTCGATCAGGGTGACGAAAGTGTCCAAGGACGTGCCGGTCGCCGCAAGCGCCTTGGCGATCGATTCCGTCGAAGGCCAGCGCGCACGGCCGGCTGCCGTAATACGCTTTGACTTGTTGAAGGTAGTCGGATCAAGACCGGCGCGCTTGGCCAGTCCGGAAGCCGACAGGCCCGCGCGTGCGGCGAGGCGATCGATGGCCGACCAGACCTGCGCGTGCGTCAACATCCCCACCCCGATCCCTACGCGATCCCGACAGCCCTGCCGGTGTCCGGCAACAGCTGATGTTTTCGGGAGCGATCATGCCCAGCAGAAAAGCGTAAAACCCGATTTTGACGATTTCAAAACCGGGAACCGGTTTTCGTTCGATCATAGGAATATTTACCTGGACACGCAAGTTCTTTCGCCCACAGGCGCCGCCTCGAGCAGGGGGCGGGGCCCGACCGGTTGCCTTGAACGCAGCTGGGGGCGCCGATAGGGTCGCCCCGCAATTGAACGCCGCCGGACGGTTACTGACTTGCCAATGATCTACAAAATCTGCGAGCGGGCAGCATGGGAACAGGCCGAGCGCGCCGGCTGTTATTACGGATCGGCCGTTGATCGGCGCGATGGCTTTATCCACTTTTCCACCGCGGCGCAGGTACGCGAGACCGCGGCAGAACATTTTGCTGCGCAGACCGACTTGCTGCTGATCGCAGCCGACAGTGATCGCTTGGGCTCCGGCCTGAAATGGGAAATTTCGCGCGGCGGCGATTTGTTCCCCCATCTCTATGCAGAGCTCCCGCTAAGCGCAGTGTGCTGGGTCAAGCCTTTGGCCGACGAGATCGACGGGCAGCGTGCATTTCCGGAGCTTGCGCCGTGATCAGTTTGTTCGATCGCGTCGCGCGGCCGCTTCTGCATGCACTTGATCCTGAGGATGGCCATCGGCTCGCCATCAAGATGCTCAAATTTGCGCCGCTGCCGCCGGCCGCGACGGACGACCCGCGGCTGGCGATGCGGGTTTTTGGGCTGAATTTCCCCAATCCAATCGGCGTTGCGGCAGGTTTTGACAAAAACGCGGAAGTGCCCGACGTGCTGTTGCGCGCCGGTTTCGGCTTTGTCGAGGTCGGCACCATCGCGCCGCTGCCGCAGCCGGGCAATCCAAAGCCGCGGCTGTTTCGGCTCGACGCCGATCGCGGCGTCATCAACCGGCTCGGCTTCAATTCGGAAGGCGCGGAAGCAGCGCTGAAGCGGCTCGCGCTGCGCGCCAATGCCGGCGGCATTGTTGGAATCAATGTCGGCGCCAACAAGAATTCGGCTGATCGCATTGGCGATTATGTGAAACTGATCGAACGTTTCGCTCCGGTGGCGAGCTACGTGACGATCAATGTCTCCTCACCCAACACGCCCGGACTGCGCAATCTACAGCAGGCCGCGGCACTCGACGATCTCTTGACACGCGTGATCGAGGCGCGCGAGCGTGTTGCCCGCAATGCCGGGCCGACGCCGGTGCTTCTGAAGATCGCGCCGGATCTGTCGCTGTCTGACCTTGATGAGGTTGTTGGCATCGCCCGCGCGCGGCGCGTCGATGGCATGATCATCGGCAACACCACGGTATCGCGGCCCGCTGACCTGCATGAACGCGCCAAAGCGCGGGAGGAGGGTGGCCTTTCGGGCCGTCCGCTCCTGCCACTTGCCAACCGGATGCTGGCCGAGACTTATGTGCGGGTCGAGGGCGTGTTCCCGCTGGTCGGCGCCGGCGGCATCGATACCGGCGACAGCGCGCTTGCCAGGATCCGAGCCGGCGCGAGCCTCATTCAGATTTATTCGGGGCTGGTCTTTGCAGGGCTCAGCCTGGTAGGCGAGATCAAGCACGCCTTGCTTGCCGCGCTCGAACGCGACGGCGCGCAAAATCTCACCGATTATGTCGGTGCCGACGCTGCTTCCGTAACCGCTGAACCGTGGCCGAAGTGAGCGGCCGCCTAGCTGTGAATGGCCGTCGCACCCGGCGAAGGTACCAGGACCGGCTTGAGCGCTGGAACCAGCCTGCGTTTTTCCCGCCGAGCCGGGATGGCACGATAAACTTGCTTCGTGGCCTCGACGATGTGAACGCCGGCAAACGGCGCTGCCAGACTAGCGCCGGTGCGCTCCCAGGCGACCGCTGAGCGCAAAAACAATCGGCGCGAGATCGGCGGCACGTAAAGCGCTTCGCCCCAGCCGGTTGGCGTGAACCAGGTGTCGCGAAGGAGATGAGTGATCTGCGAGCGCGAATAGGGCCGTCCCTGGCCGAATGGCGTCGTGTCCATCCGCGCCCACAGGCCGCGCCGATTCGGTACAACCGCGAGCAGGCGCCCGCCGGCCGCCAACACCCGCCAAGCCTCGCGCAACAATTCGACCGGATCTGGCGACATTTCAAGCGCGTGAACCAAGAGCAGCCGATCGACCGCAGAGTCGGTCAGCGGTAGCTCGTCCTCCTCGACCAGGGCGGCCAAAGCGGGCCGTGTCGAGGGCCAGCGCACCACGCCTTGCGGCGCAGGCATCAGGGCCAGGCAGCGTTCGGCCTCTTCGCGGAACAAACCGAGATAAGGCGTGGCATAACCCACTCCCAGGACGCGCATGCCGCGGGTGTCGCTCCAGCGCGCGCGGATGCCGCGCCCGATAAAGCGGCGCGCCACCACGCCGAGCTGCTGGCCATAGAAATTGCGCAGGTCGACAACGTCCATACCCTCAAAATAGCACGTCATTGCAACGCGTGCCGTGCCGAGCGGCGAGTAATCGTCGCAGCGTCGGCCTTGCGGTTAACAAGGCCGAGCGCCTACCTTTGGGCCTCAGTCATTCTCGGATTGCGATCACATGCCGGCCGAAACCTATCTATTTACGTGCCTGACCGACAATTTTGGCGTTCTCATTCACGATCCGATGAGTGGGGCGACGGCCTCCATCGACGCGCCGGAGGCCGCCCCGGTCGAAGCCGCTCTCAGGAAAACCGGCTGGCGGCTGACGGATATCCTTGTCACGCACCACCATGCCGATCACACTGCGGGTATCGGCGAGCTCAAGGCACGGCACAACTGCCGCGTCGTAGCACCGCGCGGCGAGGCGCGGCGCATTTCGCATGTCGATAAGGCGGTGGGCGAAGGTGATACGGTGAACGTCGGCGGTCTCGAAAGCCGCGTGATCGAAACGCCGGGACATACTGCCGGTCATATCTCCTATTTCTTTCCGGCCGAGAAAATCGCCTTTGTCGGCGACACCCTGTTTTCGATCGGCTGCGGCCGGGTCATCGAAGGCAATGCGGAAACGATGTGGCAATCGCTGCTCAAGCTGCGCGGCTTGCCCGAGGACACGCGCTTTTATTGCGGCCATGAATATACGGCGGCCAATATTCGCTTCGCCAAAACCATTGATTCCAACAACAAGGCGTTGGCGGCGCGCGATGAAGAAGTGCGCAGGCTGCTCGCATCGGGCAAATCGACGATCCCTGCAACGATCGGCGCGGAAAAGGCGGCCAATCCGTTCCTGCGCGCCGATGATGCCGAACTGGCGAAATCGCTCGGCCTTTCGGGCAGTCCGGCCTGGAAGGTCTTTGCCGAGATTCGCGAGCGCAAGAACCGCTTCTGAGTGACGGTTGTGAACGCGCTCTCAGCTTCGCAGGTCATCCGGCTGCTCGATCTCAAGCCGCATCCCGAAGGCGGCCATTTTCGCGAAACCTTTCGCGACAGCCAAAAGACCATCAGAGACCGTGCCCTATCCACGGCGATTTATTTTCTCCTCGCGCGCCACGAGCGCTCACACTGGCATCGGATGGATTCGGTCGAGCTGTGGCACTGGCATGCCGGTGATCCTTTAAAACTCGAAATCTCCGAACGGGAAGGGCACATTGAGAGCGTGACCCTTGGTCCGGATCTTGCCGCCGGCGAACGGCCGCAAGCGGTTGTGCCTCGTCATGCCTGGCAAACCGCACGGACGCTCGGCGATTGGACGCTGGTCGGCTGCACTGCGGCACCGGGCTTTGAATTCAGTGGGTTTGAACTGGCGCCGAAGGATTGGTCACCATGACCGCTAGCGTCGGCGGCTTGCCGGCTGTTTCCGCCAAGTAGCCGTGCAGCGCCGCCACCACCTGCGCGCCTTCGCCGACTGCGGCGGCGACGCGCTTGATCGAGCCGGCGCGGACATCGCCAATGGCGAAGACGCCGCGTGGCTGGTTTCCAGCGCATGACGGTCGCCGCCGGCTGCCTCGCCAGTCAGCACGAAGCCTTTGGCGTCCAGCTTGACGCCGGAACCGGCAAGCCAGTCGGTATTCGGCTCCGCGCCGATGAACAGGAACAGATGATCGATCGGATGCCGCATCTCGTTGCCGTTTTTGCCATGGCGCCAGCGTACCGCTTCCAGCACACCGTTGCGGCCTTCGAGCGCGCTCACCGCGGCGCCGGTCACGACTTCGATGTTGGCCATGCGCGCGCAACCGATCGGGCTGAATGATGATGCCGTGCACCGGCTCGATCGCGGTCGCGTCGGCCAGCGACGGCCGTCCGGCCATTTGCGCCAATTCGCCAAGGAACTGACCGGGGCCGTGCGTGACGATAAGCCGCCGATTTCCCGAACTGTCGGTCTGGCTGATTTCGACCTTGCCGCAAGGTATGACAACCAGCCCGGGGCCGATCTCGCCGGCGGTGAAGAGCTTGTCGCCGGGCTGAAACGTGCGGCACTCGCCGAAGCGGCGCATGCGCTCGATCTCGAACGGCTCGAGATCGGGGAACATCTGATCGCGTCGCTGCTCGGCGACCGGCTTGGGAGGCGACGCCATGGTGTGCCGACTCTCGACCCGTGCGGGGAAGGCTCCGCGCTATATAGGGCCGCTTCGTGTCAGGCGAAATACTGGCCGCCATTGGCAGTCAGCGTCGAGCCGGTGATCAGGCCCGCCTCGTCCGACGCCAAAAACACAACGCAGCGCGCGATTTCCTCGGGTTCGCCCAGGCGGCCGATGGGAATTTGCGGCAAGATGTTCTTTTGCAGCACTTCCTGCGACATCGCCTTCACCATGTCTGTGGCGATATAGCCGGGGCACACCGCATTGACAGTGACGCCGACCCGCGCGCCCTCTTGCGCCAGCGCCTTGGTGAAGCCGATCTCGCCGGCTTTGGCGGCGGAATAATTGGTCTGACCGAACTGCCCTTTCTGGCCATTGATCGACGAGATATTGATGATGCGGCCGAATTTGCGCTCGCGCATGCCTTCGATGACATTGCGGCACATGTTGAACAGCGAGCCGAGATTGGTGTTGATCACCTCGGTCCATTGCTCGGGTTTCATGCGGTGAAGCTGCGCGTCGCGCGTGATGCCGGCATTGTTTACCAACACCTCGACCGGGCCAAGATCGGCCTCGACCTGCTTCACGCCGGCGGCGCAGGCGTCAAATGAAGAGACGTCCCATTTGTAGACATTGATCCCGGTCTCCTGCTTGAAATTGTTGGCGACTTCATCATTGCCGCCGTAATTGGCCGCGACCCGGTAGCCGGCCGCGGTGAGCGCCTTGCTGATCGCCGCGCCAATACCGCGCGTTCCCCCGGTAACCAATGCAACGCGGGGCATAATCTCCTCCCTGTTTCAAATCCAGTCCGCACCACTTTCTGCGTCCGGCCCATTCGCCCGTGTGCAAACCGTTCCGGCCGAAATCCAAATCCTGGTCTTGGCGCCAGCCTAAAGACGCTGATGGCCGGCGCAAGTTTCCACTTGAGCCGGCCATAATGGCCCCGGCCGATGCGCGGCCGTGTCCTATGTCAACAAACGCACGTTGCCCTGTTGTACGCCCTCATCGTTCGACACACATGGCAATGCCCATGCCGCCGCCGATGCACAACGTGGCGAGCCCCTTCTTGGCGTTGCGCTTTTGCATCTCGTAAAGCAGCGTCACCAGAACGCGGGCCCCGGACGCACCGATCGGATGGCCGAGGGCAATGGCGCCACCGTTGACATTCACCTTGCTCGTGTCCCAGCCGAGGTCCTTGTTTACCGCGCAGGCCTGTGCTGCAAACGCCTCGTTGGCCTCGACAAGATCGAGATCGCTGACATTCCAGCCCGCCTTTTTCAACGCGGCGCGGGATGCCGGAATTGGACCCGTGCCCATGATCTTCGGGTCGACGCCGGCCTGCGCCCAGGAGACGACACGCGCCAGCGGCGTCTTGCCGAGCTTGGCCGCTTCGCTCGCCTTCATCAGGACGATGGCGGCGGCCCCGTCATTGATCCCGGAGGCATTCCCCGCGGTTACGGTTCCTTCTTTGTCGAACGCCGGCCGCAGCTTGCTGATCGCTTCAAGCGTAGTGCCGTGTTTAGGATACTCGTCGGTATCGACGACGATGTCGCCCTTGCGGCTCTTGACCGTGACCGGCGTGATCTCGTCCTTGAATTTCCCGGCCTTTTGTGCGGCCTCGGCTTTCTGTTGCGAGGCGACGGCAAACTCATCCTGCTGCTGACGCGTGATTTGCCACTGCCGTGCGACGTTCTCGGCCGTATTGCCCATATGGTAGCCGTTGAATGCGTCCCACAGACCGTCTTTGATCATCGTGTCGATCATTTCGAAATTCCCCATCTTCACGCCGCCACGTAGGTGGGCGCAGTGCGGCGCAACGCTCATCGACTCCTGGCCGCCGGCGACCACAATCTCGGAATCGCCGTTGACGATGGCCTGATAGCCGAGCGCTACCGCGCGCAATCCGGAGCCACAAAGCTGGTTGACGCCCCAGGCTGGTGTCTCGACCGGAATACCAGCTGCAATGGAAGCCTGCCGGGCCGGGTTCTGGCCCTGTCCCGCCGTGAGAATCTGCCCCATGATCACTTCGGAAACGCGCGGCGCCTCGACGCCGGCGCGCTCAAGCGCCGCCTTGATCGCGGCCTTGCCGAGGTCGTGCGCGGGCAAGTTAGCGAATGCGCCGTTGAACGCACCGACCGGTGTACGCGTCGCGCTGACAATAACAACATCGTCTTTCATCGGGAAATCCTTCCGGTTTGGGCTTATTCTCGGGCGGGGGGAGCGCCGTTGGCTTTCTCGGATATATGTCATAGAGGACACGCCCGCCCGCCGACAAGGTTGGAAAAGCCCGCATCTCTGGCATGCCAAATGGACGCAGGTTAGGCGCCCGTTTACGAGCAACGTCCGTTTTCGCCGGCCGTGTCACAATAACGGTAGCCCCGTCGCGCAAAACCGCCTATCTTGAAGGTTGCTTTGTTTCGGTGTCCTGATGTCCGAACCCATGACCAAGACCGCTGAGCCGGTCACCATCAAGAAATACGCCAATCGGCGGCTCTACAATACGGGTACGAGCACCTACGTCACGCTCGAAGACCTCGCCGCCATGGTCAAGACCGGCGAAGATTTTGTCGTCTATGATGCGAAAACCGGCGAGGACATCACGCGCTCGGTGCTCACGCAGATCATTTTCGAGCAGGAGAACAAGCAGGGCCAAAATCTTCTGCCGATCACATTTCTGCGGCAGCTCATCCGCTTCTATGGCGACAGCATGCAGATGCTGGTGCCGCGCTATCTCGAAGTGTCCATCGAGTCGCTCACCCGCGAACAAGAAAAGTTCCGCCAGCAGATGGCGCAGGCGTTCGGAGTCGGCGCCTTCACCTCGCTCGAGGAGCAGGTGCGGCGAAACATGGAAATGTTCGAGCGCACTTTCGCAATGTTCGCACCGTTCGCTCGGCGGGAGAACCAGACCAGCGAGACTGCCCCGGAACACGAACGGCCGGCGCAAAAGTCCGGCGATATCGACGATCTCAAGCGACAACTTGAGGAGATGCAGCGAAAGGTCGATCGCCTGACGCAAAAAGACTAAATCGCGATCGTTGCCGCACCGCTTGCAATCCAGGGCCGTTCGGTCGAGGCAAGCCCAATCCAGGCGCCTTGCAGATAATCGCAGCCCCACATCTGCAATGTCTGCGCGACCGGCTCGTCCGGCACCCATTCGGCGACGGTCTTGAGGCCAAGCCGGCTTGCCAGATCGAGGAGCGTGCGCACGAAAGCGCGATCATCTTCCGCGCGCATAATATCCTGCACGAAAGCGCCGTCGATTTTGACCAGATCGACGCCGAGCCTGCGCAGATTGCGGAACGAGGTGTAGCCGGCGCCGAAATCGTCGATGGCAATGCGGCAGCCGAGATCCTTCACGCGCGCAACAAAGCCCCGTGTCTCCTCGATGTCCTGGATCGCGGCACTTTCGGTAATTTCCACGATCAGGCGCCCGGCGAGTCCCGTGTGCGCGCGTAATAGCGATGCCAAACCCGCCCACCAATCCGGATCGGCCGTCGATGCCGGCGACACATTCACGCTTGCCTGCAAGGCCGGCGCGGCAGTGAGTTCGTCAACGACCAATTCGAGCACTCGAAAATCGAGGAGGCGGACCAAGCCCAGCCGCTCCGCCGCTGGCACAATGTTGCTCGCCGGCAGAAGGCTGCCGTCGCTGCGCCGAATGCGCATCAAACATTCATAGAAGGCCGGTCGCCGATCGGCCGCCGTCGCCACGGTTTCGTAGGCGAGAAAAACCCGTCGCTCGTTGAGTGCGGCGATGATTTCCTCGGTGATGCGTGCGTTCTCGCGGCGTACCGCGTCGCGTTCGATATTCGGCCGATAGGGCGAGTAGGAACCGCGCCGCCGTGTTTTGGCGCCGTCGAGGCTCTCATGCGCACGACTAAGCATCTCCGCGGCGCTGCGCGCATGACGCGGCGCAGTGACCCCGCCGATTGTGACAGTCGCGGCGATCGGCCCGGCGCTGGTCGGGATCATGTCGGCGCGGACGCCCGCGAGCATACGTTCGGCTGCGATCGCCATGTCGTCAGGCGTGCAATCGCGCAGGACCAGGCCGAATTTGCTGCCGGAAAAACGGCCCAGCGTATCCTTGCCGCGCATCCGGCTGCGCAGCCGTCTGGCGATTGCGGCGATGACTTGGTCGGCGACATCGAAGCCGTAAGCATCGTTGATGCGCGTCAGATCGTCGACGCCGACCAGCAAGAATCCGCAGGACGAGCGAGACTGTAGGGTCTCCTCGATCGTGTCTTCGAGGACTTCGGTGAGCCGGTGGCGGTTCAGTTCGCCGGTGAGACCGTCGCAGCGAGCAAGAAAGCTAAGCTTGCGCTCGTGCTCATACCGCTCGTTTATGACGCGCAGCACGCCGAGTGCGCGAATGGGCCGCCCGGTGGCGTCGGCAAACCAGCGCCCCGTATCTTCGATCCAGAGTTTTGTCTCGGAGCCAGCCTCAGGCCGAAGACAATATTGAATCTGATAGCCGACGCCGTGCCCTTCGTCGCGTTGCCGCGATTGCATGACAGCATCGAAGCGTGCCTGTACATTTTCGGCTTCAAGGAGCTCCGCAAAGGCGCGGCCGGTCGCGATCCTCGAAGGATCGTGGATCAGGAGCACTTGCGCGACGTTCTGTCCCCAAAGCAGGACATCCGTCTCGATGCGCCAATCGTAGGCGACTTCGCCGACCGAGGCGAGGATTTGGGCCGCATCGAACTGTGCTGATGGCGGTGTTTCGGCTGCGCGGTTGGCGGAGCCCGCTTCTGCATCCATTTCGACGTGACTCTGAGACGTTGCGATCGGCAATGCGAGATCGGCGCTTACCATAGCGCCAAGACCTTAAACGAATTGGTAAAAATAAGTCCAACCGGCATGCCGCTTGCGAGGTCCCGACTCAACGGTCAGCAACGTCCCGTTTCGGGACAGGGAATGCCGGTGCGCAACGCTCTTGTCCCAGCGCAGCTTAGCAATCGCGAATGCGAGACGCCGCACCCAGCGGGTCGTGCGCATGCCGATTTTGTCGCGCACCTCATCGCTACATCGGCACAGGCGCCGCAGACTCGGGCCCGCCGTCGCGCCGAGCCTGCGGCGGCGATCGCGGCCTATTGCGAAGTGGACCGCCGCTCGATAGCGTCGGGCCGCTTGTTGTCGCGCTCGCTTTGAGCGTCAGGCGGCGCCAGGTCCCTCGAATTCAATCTGCCGCCGGCCTGCGCGAATGCCGATGATGAAGCCTGCGAGCACGTCCACCAGCGCGATCGCCATCAGGAGAAAGAAGGTCGAAGTTGCAGCCTGCGGCACCAGCAAGAATTCAACCAGCATGCCGATGAACAGCGCCATGGCCAGGATGTGGTCCATTACGCTGCGTGATCCCATCCGCGTCGATTTGATGATCTCGACCCAGAGCAAGAAGATCGAGACCGCAATCAGAATGTCTTCCCACGTCAACACCCAGTCCTGGCCCGACATCATGTGCACGGTCGTCACCGGCGCGGTCCAACTCACTCCCGGCGTGAGAAACGCGATCATGTTGTAGAAGGCGAAGGGCAGGAGCAGCAGTGGGAAGCCGAGCACGAACATGACGGGGGTCTTTCGTCACATGGCTTTCAGCCGCTCGGCTTTTTGATTGTCGGCTCTGCTAGCCGCGCCTGCCTTGTTCGCGGATGATGAGGGAAGCTTAGGTCTCGCTCTTCTTGGTCAGCACCTGGCGGCCCCGATACATACCGGTCTTGAGGTCGATATGATGCGGCCGGCGCAATTCGCCGGAGTCCTTGTCCTCGACATAAGTGGGCGCCTTCAGGGCATCGGCCGACCGGCGCATGCCGCGGCGCGACGGCGAGGTTTTTCGTTTCGGCACGGCCATAGGGATCGATCTCCTGTAAACCAACTCGCGTATTGCTTGGAATTTCGGGCTTATAAAAGAACAGCCGCGGTAATGCTAGAGGCCAAAATTCAACCTGATCAATCCGGTCTGTTCAGCCGCTTCTAAGGCAAGCCGCTCGGCCGGGAAACTCCTCGGCCCGCCGCTGATAAAGAGCCGCCAACCGGCGGACCAAAATGCCGGGAATCCTGGCGCTGCGCAAATGGGGATTGGGAAGGATCGCGGCAAGTTCCGCAGCCTCGTGGGTATCGAGATCGCGCGCCGATCTGCCAAAGGCGAAGCGCGCGCCGGCCTCAACGCCGAACTCGCCGTTCGGTCCCCATTCCGCGACGTTAAGATAGATTTCCATAATGCGCCGTTTCGGCAGGACCAGATTGAGCCAAAGCGCCAACGGAATTTCCAGCGCCTTGCGCAGGTAGCTGCGGCCTTCCCACAGAAACAGGTTTTTGACGGTCTGCTGGGTGATGGTGGAGGCGCCGCGCGCGTCACCACCCTCGTCATATTGTCGCAGGGCTTCGCGCATGGCGCCCAGATCGATGCCGCGGTTGCGGCAGAAGCTGCCGTCCTCTGCGACGATGACGGCAAGCGGCAGTGTCGGCGCGATGTGACCGAGCGGCACAAGGATGCGCTCGACGCGCTGGCCGGTTACCCATCGCCACAGCATCGGTGTCGAGACCGGATCGATGAAGCGGTAGAACGGGGCGACGGCATAGGGCGCGAGTATCACGGCGACGACAGCAATCGCCAGCGACCTGGCGAGGCGTCGCAAGGAAATGCTCTCTGCGCTGGACCCCACCGCGGCGCCTGACGTCATCACGGTACAGCTATCGTTCTGCTCAGTCGCGCGCGTAGCCGATGAGCGGTTTCTTCTTGCGGCCAAGCAGGATCAGAATCGTCGCCACGATCGCGATAACACCCCAGGCCGGCAGGTCGAAGCCCCGCAGCAGGTAGGGATCCCAGGCCCAGGCGAATTTCTGCCTCAGCCAATTCTGCACCAGATTGAGGCTATTTTGATCGATGATGGCCCACATATCGTCGAGCCTGGTGTAGGCCAGGTTGTGATTGGCGATCGATTTGGTGCCGTCATAGACGAAAAATACAAAGGCGGTCGCCAGCAGACAGAGGCCGAGGAAGCGAAGCAGGAATCGGATCATCGAAGGTCGGCTATGGATGAAGTGCGGACGGCACCATTCGGCCGCGTGTTCTCTCGGCAAGCTAGTGGTGAAAATCAGACGGAAGAGTCCGAGGCAATCGGCGGAAGGCCAAGGGCCGCAGGCTTTGGTGAGGGTTCCACCGTTTGATTCTTTCCACTAGGTGATCGCGCGACAGGCATTACCCTGCCGGGCGCTCTTGTTCAATGCGACTTCAATGCGGCGATTTTTGCACCGCTGCGTTGTGCCTGGACCTCAAGTCGACCCCGGTATTCCCCTTGAGCAGGGGGCGTTGCTTTCGCTAAAGTTCCGCTCCCCCGCCATTCGCCGCTGTGCATTAATCCGTAGGGAATTGAAATGGCTTCCAAAAATGGCGGCAAGAACGGCGCCGCCTCGAACCGCCCGACCTTTGCCGACCAGGAAGCCCTGCTGTTTCACAGCCAAGGTCGGCCCGGGAAACTCGAAGTCGTCGCCACCAAGCCGATGGCGACCCAGCGCGACCTCTCGCTCGCCTATTCGCCCGGCGTCGCCGTGCCGGTGCTCGCCATTGCCGGCGACGAGGCCAAGGCTTTCGATTACACCACCAAAGGCAATTTCGTCGCGGTGATCACCAATGGCACCGCCATTCTTGGGCTTGGCAATCGCGGCGCGCTGGCCGCCAAGCCGGTGATGGAAGGCAAATCCGTTCTGTTCAAGCGCTTTGCCGATATCGACTCCATAGATATCGAAGTGTCGACCGAGGACCCTGACGAATTCATCAATTGCGTCAAATTGCTCGGCAAGGGCTGGGGCGGCATCAATCTCGAAGATATCAAGGCTCCGGAATGCTTCATCATCGAGCAGAAGCTGCGTGAGTTGCTCGACATTCCGGTCTTTCATGACGATCAGCACGGCACCGCGATCATTGCGGCCGCGGGCCTGATCAATGCGCTCGAGCTCACCGGCCGTGAGATCAAAAGCACCAAGCTCGTCTGCAACGGCGCTGGCGCCGCCGGCATCGCCTGCCTCGAGCTTTTGCGCGCGATCGGCTTCCGCCCGGAGAACCTGATCCTTTGCGACACCAAGGGCGTGATCTATGAGGGCCGCAGCGATGGCATGAATCAATGGAAATCCGCTTTCGCCGTGAAAACAAAGGCGCGCACCTTGGCTGAAGCTTTGACCGGCGCGGACGTGTTCTTCGGGCTTTCGGCGAAAGGCGCGGTGACCCAGGCGATGGTGAAATCGATGGCCGACAAGCCGATCATTTTCGCCATGGCCAATCCTGATCCGGAGATCACCGTCGAAGAAGTCGCTGAAGTGCGCACCGATGCCATTATGGCGACCGGCCGTTCGGACTATCCGAATCAGATCAACAATGTGCTGGGCTTCCCCTACATTTTTCGCGGCGCGCTCGATGTGCGCGCCCGCGCCATCAATATGGAGATGAAGATCGCTGCCGCGCATGCGCTCGCCGCGCTGGCGCGCGAGGACGTTCCCGACGAAGTCGCGGTTGCCTATGGCGCGCGGCCGAAATACGGGTCGGATTACATCATTCCGGTGCCGTTCGATCCGCGGCTTATCTCGGACATTCCTCCGGCCGTTGCCAAAGCGGCAATGGATTCCAAAGTCGCTCGGCGGCCGATCGCCGACATGGAGACCTATCGCCAGCAATTGCGCAGCCGGCTGGATCCGATCGCCGGCGTATTGACCGGTGTCTATGAGCGTCTGCGGCGGCGGCCGCGGCGCGTCGTCTTCGCCGAAGGCGAAGAGGAGCAGGTCATCCGCGCGGCGGCGGTTTTTGTGCACCAGGGTCTCGGCACGGCGCTTCTGGTCGGCCGCGAGCGGCGTGTGCGCGAGACCGCGCAAGCCCTCGGCCTTGAGCTCGGCCAAGGCACTCAAAACGGCATCGAGATCATCAATGCGGCGATGTCGTCGCGCAATGCCGCCTATGCCGCTTATCTCTACGAACGGCTGCAGCGGCAGGGCTTCCTGCAGCGCGATTGTCAGCGGCTGGTGAATCAGGATCGTAATCACTTTGCCGCCTGCATGGTTGCGCTCGGCGATGCCGATGCCATGGTTACCGGTGTCACCCGCAACTTCTCGGTGGCGTTGGAAGATGTGCGGCGCTGCATCGATCCCAAACCCGGGCATCGCGTCATGGGTATTTCGCTGGTGCTGGCGCGCGGCCGGACTGTCTTGATCGCCGACACCGCGGTGACCGAAATGCCGACGGCCAACGATCTCGCGGAGATTTCGATCGAGGCGGCGCGGGTTGCGCGCGCGCTGGGCTACGATCCGCGCGTGGCGCTGCTCGCGTTTTCCACTTTCGGCCACCCGGTTGGCGAACGCTCAGCGCGTGTGCAGGAGGCGGTGCAGATCCTCGACCGTCAGCACGTCAATTTCGAATATGACGGCGACATGGCCGCCGATGTCGCACTGAACATGGAGCTGCGCGAGGCTTATCCGTTCTGCCGCCTGTCCGGTCCCGCCAATGTTCTGGTCATGCCTGCGTTTCACTCCGCTTCGATCTCAACCAAGATGCTGATGGAACTCGGCGGCGCCAATGTGATTGGCCCGATGCTGGTCGGTCTCGACCGCTCGGTGCAGATCGTGCCGCTGTCGGCGAATGATGCGCAACTCGTGAATATGGCGGCACTGGCTGCCTTCAACGTCGGCGCCTGAACGGCCTTGCGGCGTTAACCTTTCCGTGCTTGTCGCGAGAATGGCGACAATCAATTCACCATGCCGAAACTTCTGGCCGGCTAGCGTGCCGCGGCTCTCGCCCACGGTTCACGTGCGGTTTGGGTTTCATGTCGCATTTCGCACCCCTCGTCCCCGATCTGTTCGCGCTCGAGATTCGCGGCCTCGTCAAATCCTTCGATCGCCCCGCGGTCGATCATCTCGATCTCATGGTGCGCGTCGGCGAGTTCTATGCCCTGCTCGGTCCGAACGGTGCCGGCAAGACGACCACGCTGCGCATGATTGCGGGGTTGCTTCGTCCCGACGCCGGCGTAATCCGCGTCGCCGGCATCGATGCGCTCGCCGACCCGGTTGCGGCGAAACGGGTCATGGCATGGGTCTCCGACGAGCCGATGATCTACGACAAGCTGACGCCGCAGGAATATTTGGAGTTTGTCGCCGGCCTGTGGGACATCGCGCCGGAACTTGCCAAGCCGCGTGCACACGAATTGCTGCATTGGCTCGATCTGTTGCCGCATGCGCACGAACGCTGCGAGGGCTTTTCCAAGGGCATGCGGCAGAAAGTAGCGCTCGCCGGCGCGCTGGTGCATGAACCGCAGGTGATCATTCTCGACGAGCCGCTCACCGGCCTTGACGCCGGCGCGGCGCGCGCGGTCAAGAGTGTCTTGCGCGAGCGGGTGGGTGCCGGCTGTACGGTCATCATGACTACGCACATTCTCGAAGTGGCCGAGCGCATGGCCGACCGCATCGGCGTGATCGCCCACGGCCGGCTGATCGCCGAGGGCACGCTTGAGCAACTGCGGGAGCAGGCCGGCAAACATGCCGATCCTGCCGCAACCGGCCGAACCGCAGCCGCAACGCTCGAAGACACGTTCCTCACATTGGTTGCCGAACAGGCCGCAGCAGCATGAGCGCCCGCCCGGGCACGGTTTTCTGGTTCGCTCAGCACGAGATGCGGCTGGCTTGGCGCGATTGGCTCGCCATGATCACGGCAGGTCGCCGCGAGCGGCTGCCGCGCGCCATCATGGCGGTGACGACCTTCGTCATCTTCATGCATGTGGTCGCCTATTGGATGGTTGCCCGCTATGCGCAGGCCGCCGCGGACAAGGCGACGCTGGTTACAATCGGTGCCAGCGCGCTCCTGTCGTGGCTGCTGATGATTTCGCAAGCCATGGAATCGGTGACACGAGCGTTTTATTCGCGCTCCGATCTCGATCTCATACTGGCGTCGCCGGTCGCGGCCGAAAAGCTGTTTGCGGTCCGTATCGCGACCATTGCGGTGTTGCTGCCGCTGATGGCGCTGCCGCTGGCGGCCCCGTTCATCGATATGCTGATCACGTTCGGCGGCATCCGATGGCTCGGCGCTTATGGGCTGATTTTCGCCATGGGCGCCGCGGCGACGGCATTGGCGGTGACGATTGTGGTTGCATTGTTCCGCATAGTCGGCGCAAAACGCACGCGTCTGTTGGCGCAAGTTGCCGCTGCGGTGATCGGCGCCGCTTTTGTCATCGGCCTGCAAGTCGCGGCCATTCTGTCTTACGGCACGTTGTCGCGCTCATCGGTGCTGCAATCGCCGACGACGCTCGCGCTCGCTCCCGGCCTCGACAGCGCGATCTGGTGGCCGGCGCGCGCCGCGCTCGGTGACGGTTTCGCGCTCCTTAGCGTGCTCACGGCGAGTTTTGCAGCGCTCGCCGTTGTCACCCTGATCGTTGCGCCGCGCTTTGGTGCCTATGCAGTATCCGCCTCGGCCGTCGGCCAGGTTGGCAGCAGCCGCATGCGTTCATCCGCTTTCTCCCAGCCGGGATCGCCGCGCGCCGCATTGCGTCGCAAGGAATGGCTGCTGCTGCGCCGCGATCCCTGGCTGGCATCGCAGACGCTGATGCAGATGCTTTATCTGATTCCGCCGGCCGTATTGTTGTGGCGCAGCTTTGGCGATGGCAATGGCGCCCATCAGCTGCTGGTGCCGGTTCTGGTCATGGCGGCAGGGCAATTATCCGGAGGTCTCGCCTGGCTTGCCATCTCCGGCGAGGATGCCCCGGATCTTGTCGCCACAGCGCCGGTTCCCACGCGCTATGTCGTGCGGGCCAAAATTGAAGCCGTGCTCGGCATCGTCGCGGTGGTCTTTGCGCCACTCGTTGCCGCGCTCGCGATTGTCTCGCCGCGGCACGCTCTGGCGACCTGCGGCGGCATTGCTGCGGCCGCCGCGGCCGCGACAGCGATCCAGCTCTGGTTTCGCACGCAAGCCAAACGCAGCCAATTTCGCCGCCGACAAGTCTCTTCACGCTTTGCCACCTTTGCCGAGGCGTTTTCGTCCATCGGCTGGGCGGCAACAGCCGCGGTCGCGGCCGCCAGTCTCTGTCTTGCCATCGTCCCGGGATTACTGGCGCTCGGGCTGGTCGCGGGCGCCTGGTTCATGAGCCCACGTCCCAAACACGCGCGAATGCCAGCCTGATGCCATGCGGAATTGACAGGCTGCATTGTCGCGGGCGGCTCGACGCGGCGAACCCGACTGTGATTTAACCTTTTCAAGACTATTCAAGCAAAGGCGCGCGTCGCCGCTGCACAACCAAGAAAGTGTCTGGGAGAAAACCGGCGTGATTCCCTTCGACATGGTGGAGCCGACTTCGCTGCAAGAGGCGATCGCGCTGCTCGATCCCGAGGATGGGAGCGTTCGTCCGGTGGCCGGCGGGACGGCGCTGATGCTGATGATGAAGGCCGGCGTCTTCCAACCGAGCCGCCTGGTCTGTCTGCACAGGATCGAGCCGTCCTACGCGCGCATTGCAATCAAAGACGGCGGCGCATTGCAGATCGGCGCCATGGCGACGCTGAGCCAGCTCGAATATGACGTCAATGTCGGCAAGCACTTTCCCGTGCTCAAACGGACGCTGCGGACGCTGTCCAACCCGCGCGTGCGCAACGTCGCCCGTGTCGGCGGCGCGCTCGCCCATGGCGATCCGCATATGGACCTGCCGCCGGTGCTCGCCGCGCTTGGCGCGCGCATCACCATTGCAAGCCGCAAAGGCAATCGCGAATTGCCGCTCGAACAGCTGTATGCGGGTTATTACGAGACTGTGCTGAACAAAGACGAGCTCATCACCACGGTCACAGTGCCGGCGCTTGACGGCCGCAAAGCGGCCTATATCAAGGTCACTTCGCGCACGGCGGACGATTGGCCGGCGCTCGGTGTTGCCGTGTCCTTCGCGGTCAAGAACGGTGCCATCCACGATCCGGTCGTGGTCGTGAGCGCCGCAACTGAAAAAGTGACGCGCATGGCCAATGCCGAAAGACTGTTGCAGGGAAGAGCCGCGGAAGACGCCGCCCTGAACCGCGCCGGCGATGCCGCGGCCGATGAAGCTTCGATTCACAGCGATGCGCACGGCACCGCCGCTTATAAGCGCGAGCTTCTCCGAGTCTGTCTGCGCCGGGCGGTGCGCAAGGCGCTGTCTGCTGATGCGGAGGTGCGGCCATGAACCAGGTCGGACGAGATTTTCCGCGGCTCGAAGTCCGCGCCAAGGTGACCGGCCGCGCCGAATACACGCATCATCTGCGCCTGCCGGGCATGCTCTATGGCAAAGTCTTTCGCTCCACCGTGCCGCACGGGCGCATCCTGCATATCGACACTGAAGCGGCAAGAAAACTGCCCGGCGTCCACCGCGTGATCACCGGCGAGGACATCAAGAAACTGATTCCGGAGCCCTACTATGGTCCGGCCTTTCACGACCAGCCGATCCTGGCGCTCGAAAAGGTGCGTCACGTGGGCGAGCCGGTCGCTGTCGTCTTGGCAAGCGATCCGCATGTCGCCGAACAGGGCGTGCAGCTGATCTCAGCCGAGTACGAGGAACTGCCGGCGGTCTATGACGAAGTCCAGGCTATGAAGCCGGACATTCTCGTCCACGAAGTGCTCAAGCCGGCCGGCACCTTTGCCGATCTGAAACATCTCAAGGACCGTGGCGGCACCAATGTCGCGCTCGACTATCACCTGCGCCGCGGTGACGTCGATGGCGCGCTGGCCAAGGCCGATCATGTGATCGAGCACACGTTCAAGACGCAGCAATGCCTGCACGTCGCCTTCGAGCCGTTCGTGTCGGTGGCCGACCCGGGCGACAGCAAGCTGACCATTTACACCGCCAACCAGTCGCCGTCGTTCGTGCGCATTGAGATCGCGCGCCTGTTCGGCTGGCCGGAGAATCGCGTCCGCGTTAAGGTGCCGTATGTCGGCGGCGGTTTCGGCGGCAAGCTCTACATCAAGCTCGAAGCGCTGGTCGCGGCGCTCGCCATGCTGGTGCGACGGCCGGTCAAGATCGCGCTGACCATGGAAGAGCAGTTCTACGTGATCACCAAACATCCGACGACCTTCCGCATCAAAAGCGGGGTCACCAAGGATGGCAGGATCATCGCGCGCAGCTGCGAGGTGCATTGGAACGGCGGCGCCTATGCCGACATCGGTCCGCGCGTGGCACAGAAATCCGGCTTCACTGCCGCCGGTCCCTATGACATCGACAATGTCAGCGTCGATTCCTATGAGATGTACACCAACCGCACACCGGCCGGTGCACTGCGCTGCTTCGGAATTCCGCAGCTGGTGTGGGCTTACGAATCCCATACCGATCTCATTGCGCGCGAGATCGGCATGGATCCGGTAGAATTCCGCCACAAGAATCTGCTGCGCAACGGCCGGCCGCAGGCGAGCGGTACGATCCTGAAAGACGCCGCCATTCCCGAGGTCTTCCAAGCGCTCGTCAAGCGCATGAACTGGGATGCGCCGTTTGATCGCGGCGCCGGCATATTGCGCCGCGGCCGCGGCATCGCCATCGCGCTCAAAGCGGTGATTTCACCGACCACCTCGGTCGCGGTCATCAATATTTCCGCCGACGGCAGCATCACGCTGTTCACGGGCAGCGTCGATATGGGGCAGGGCTCCGATACGGCCTATGCGCTCATCGTCGGCGAAGTGCTCGGCGTGCCGGCCGAGGATGTGCGCGTTGTGCATTCCGATACCGACGTGACGCCCTATGACATGGGCACGCTCGGTTCGCGCTCGTTCTATCACATGGGCAATGCGGTGCGGCTTGCGGCCGAAGACGCCCGCGGCAAATTGCGGGCGCTCGCCACCGAAGCCGGCCTGCCCGAAGGCACCAATTATCCGCCGGTCGAAATCTTCAAGAAGCGCTACGGCATGCAGGCCGGCAATGTGATCGGCACGGCGACCTTTCTGCCGACTTATTCGCCGCCGGATGCGCAAGGCCTCTCCAGCAACGTGACCCCATTCTGGATGGTGGGTGGCGCCGGCGCAGAAGTCGAGGTTGATACGGAAACCGGCCATGTCCGCGTTTTGCGGCTGGTCAACGCGGCCGATTGCGGCAAGCCGATCAATCCGGCGGTGGCCCGCACGCAGCTCTCGGGCGCCGCGATCATGCAGCTTGGCTTCACGCTGTCCGAGGCAATGCATCTCGACGGCGGTCAGGTCACCAATGCATCGCTTGCTGACTACAAAATTCCCGGCATGGCCGACATTCCGCCGATTGAATGCGAGCTGGTGACGGCCGAGCAGCATAACGGTCCTTTTGGCGCCAAGGGCCTGGGCGAGTCCGGCACGTTCGGCGTTTCGCCGGCGATCGCGAACGCGATCCATGACGCGGTCGGCGTGCGCATCATGGAATTGCCGATCACCGCGGAGGCGGTGCTGCGGGCGCTGCGCGCCAAGGAAGGCCGGCCGCTCGACGACGAATGATTGGATAGATGATGAGCGCACGCACCATCACCTTCACTTTGAACGGCGAGCCGGTTTCGACCACGACCGAGCCGCACCGCAATCTGGTCGAGCTGCTGCAGCAATTCGGCCTGTTTGGCGCCCGCGAAAGCTGTGGTCAAGGCCTATGCGGCTGCTGCACGGTTCTGGTCGACGATGTGGCGGTGTCCGGCTGTCTCTATTTCGCAGTCTGGGCCGACGGCAAGACTATCTCCACCGTCGAGCATCTCGACGCCGACGGCGCGCTCTCGAAAGTCCAGCAGGCCTTCATCGATTGCGGCGCATTTCAGTGCGGCTTCTGCACGCCGGGCTTTGTGCTAATGGCGCAGCAATTGCTTAAAGCGCATCCCGATCCGAGCGATGACGATATCCGCCACTATCTTTCCGGCAACCTCTGCCGCTGCGCGGCCTATCCGGAGATCATCGAGGCGGTAAAGCGCGCGGCAAAGGCAGCCTACGTGTCGGAAAAGATCAACCGGTAGCGCACGAAATCGTCCGCCGCAGCGAATTCGTCATAGAGCCGTCGAGCCGAATTGTCGGCGCGCGTATGCCAGTAAAGCCGCGACCAGCCATGCGCCTGGCATCGCTTGACCAAATCCGCAATCAGCATGCGCCCGATCCCCTGGCCGCGCAATTCCGGCGCAACGAACAGATCTTCCAGATAGCAGATCGGCGCGATCGTCCACGTGCCCTCGTGCAACACGCTCACGGAAAAACCGGCGGCCCTGTCCTTGACGGTGGCAAGCCGCCCGAAAATTGGTGAGGCCGGATCGAGAATGCGCTGCCAGGTGCGCGCGGTGACGCGCTCGGGAATAGGTGCCTCGTAGAAGGCGTTGTAGGCAGCCCAGAGCGCTCGCCAGTCCGCCTCGTCGGTCGGCAGCGGGTCGCGCAGCGAGATGGGCAGTTCGGTCATCAGAGATCGCAAAATCGCTGTCTGCCCCGGTTTTCCGATCAGACGGCGTTCAGCGCCGCGATGAAACGCTGCTTGATGGCATGGCCGTCGCGCAGCGGCAGGACGCGCGGGGTATCCTCGGGCTTGATCCGTGCGCTGACGAGAAGCGGCCCTTCGCCGGAATGAAGGAGCATGCGCACCGTCGCCGCCTCATCCATGCGCGACACTGCGCGCGCCTGTTTGAAGCGACAGGCCACAGCCGCGCGGACCAGATCGATACCGGCATGCGTGGCACTCGCTTGCATGCCGGTCTCGCCGTAATGCGCATTATCGAGCACGACGATCGCAAGATTCTCCGGCTGTTTGACACCAATCGTGGCGAGGCTGCCAAAACCCATGAGAAAATCACCATCGCCGGTGATTACCACGACGCGCCGATCCGGCCGCGCCAGCGCAAGCCCAAGCCCGATCATTGCGGTGCCGCCCATCGCGCCCCAGAGATAAAAATTCAGCGGGTGGTCGCCGGCGGCTGCGACATCGTAAGTGGCGGACCCCAACCCGGAAACGACCAGAAGATCGCCGCGGTCGCGTAACAGTTCGCGCACAAATTCGCGCCGCTCGAGCATCATCGCGTCCATTGCTTGCGGCCGATCAGCCGTTGCGACAATAGAACGGCGATCTGCAGATCGCCATCGAATGCCATGTCGCAGCCGGCGCCGACGATCTCGCCGACCTCCTCGGCGCGCTCCACCCGATAGGTGAGAAAACCGCAGAGCCGCAGCAGATCCTCGGTGATCGCGCCCATCGGCACCTGCCATTGATTGAACTCGCCGAATTCGCCGCGCATGGTGACGAGGACGACGCAGCCGAAACCACAGTTGCGCAGCAGCGAAAACATGTTGACGCAATTGCCCACTCCGCTCGACTGCATCAGCAGCGCGGCCCGCTGCCCGCCAAGCGCTGCGCCGGCGACGAGGCCGACCCCTTCCTCCTCGGTGGTCAGAACGACGTCGATAATGTTCGGATCGTTCTGACAAAGCGCAATGAGCCGACTATGGCCGGCGTCCGGCACGTAGCCGACCTGGCGAATGCCGACTCGGCGGAATTGCGCGTGAATCGCGTCCGGCCATGCGGTTCTGCGATCTGCGTCGATTGGGGTCGGACTGTGCACAGCGCGCCTCGATCGTGCCGCCAACTATTGCACGCTGTGGCGAAAAGCCAAAACCAGGCCGGCTGCAGCTTCACTCGGTGTGCGCAATGCCGGCATCTTCGACGACCTTGGCCCATCGCACGACTTCGGATTCCAGGAAGCTTCGCAATTCCGGCACCGAGCCGGTTCCTCTCGGGATCATGCCGAAATTCTCGATGCGGGTGCGGACATCGTCCATGGCCATGATTGCGTTAAGCTCGGCATTGAGCTTGGCGAGCACCGGCTGCGGCACTTGTGAAGAAGCAATGACGCCCTGCCAGGCGGCGGCGTCATAGTCCGGCACACCAGCTTCGGCGAGCGGCGGCACGTCAGGCAGCGCCGCGACCCGATATTTGGTTGTCACCGCAAGCGCACGAACTTTTCCGGCATTGATCTGCGGCAAAGCCGGTCCGAGGTCGGAGAACAGCACCTGGATATAGCCGCCGATCAGATCATTCAGGGCCGGCGCCGTGCCGCGATATGGCACATGCGTCATCTTGATGCCGGTCATATTGGTGAAAAGGGCGGCCGCAAGATGGTGAAACGCGCCGATGCCCCCGGAGCCGTAGCTGAGCGGTCGCTCCTTGGCGAGCTTGATGAGATCGGCGACCTGATAGACCGGCAGCGATGGATTGACGACCAGAACAAAGGGCACCGTGGCTATCAGCGCAACCAGCGCAAGGTCCTTCGCCGGATCGTAGGGCAGCGATTTGTAGAGCGTCGCATCGATCGCGAGCGACGAGACCGACATCATGATCGTGTAGCCGTCCGGCGGCGATTTGGCGATGAAATTCGTGGCAATGACGGTGCCGGCGCCCGGCCGGTTCTCGACCACGAAGGGCTTGCCTAGGCGCTGCTGCAGCTTGTCCGAGAGGAGCCGCGCCAGCGTGTCGGTGCCGCCGCCCGGGGCAAACGGCACAATGAAGGAAACCTGACGGTTTGGATAATCCTCGGCGTCCTGCGCGGCGGCAGAGCGGCAATTCACCGCGGCCAGCGTCAAAGCCGGGCCTGCGGCAAGCAGGCTCCGGCGCGACAGATGCGTCGAGGTCTGGCTCGGCGGGGCCGCGCTCATCGCGGTTTTGGACGTCATGGCCGTTTCCTCTTTGCTTGTAGCTGTTGAAACGACCTTATCTTGACCGCTTTCGGGCGCGCGCGGAATATCCGTTTTCAAATCAGAGTCACCGCACGCGCCGGCACCTACTAGGCGCGCAGAACCGCGACTTTGCGATAAAAGACAGCGCCGCCATTGTCAGGGCCGATCCGCAGCGCGACTACAAGGCGCTCGCGCTTGACGGCCACGGGCCGCGTTTATTTCACATTTCTTGACAGGACGTTATGGGATCGCCATAAGAGCGCCGGGCAGCGCGCGGTCGCACGCTTCGGCCTGCGCGAGGCCGGGATCAGGCCGCTAACTATCAGCAGAATCGACTGGAAAAAGCCGGTCCGGACCTAAAGTCCGAGCATCGGGCATGAACACGAGGAAGAAAGATGTTCGCAGTCTTCAAGACCGGTGGCAAGCAATATCGGGTTGCTGCCGAGGATGTGCTCAAGGTCGACAAGATCAAGGGCGAACCCGGCGAGATCGTTGAATTCGGCGAGGTCTTGCTCGTCGGCGGCGACAATGTGAAGCTCGGCACTCCGACGGTTAACGGCGCCACGGTTGCAGCCGAGGTGCTCGAACAAGGCCGCGGGCCGAAGATCATCGCGTTCAAGAAACGCCGGCGCAAAAATTCGCGTCGCAAGATCGGCCACCGCCAGGAATTCACGCTTCTGCGCATTACCGAAATTCTGACCGACGGTCAGAAGCCGAATAAGGAAGCCCGGGCCAGTTCGAAGCGCGCCCCTGCGGCGACAGCTCCCGCGCCTGCAGCGGAAACGGCGGCGGGCGTTGCAGGCGGATCGGCAGCCGCGACAGAGGCCAAAGCCAGTTCCAAGCCTAAAGCCAAGGCGCCGGGCCGGGCCGAGTCCAGACCTCAGGCGCCGGCAAAAGGCAAAACTGCGGCAGCCAAAGGCAAAAAGAAGTGATGTGACCGGGTGATGGTTTTGTCACGAATCCTGTATAACTAAGAGCTAGAGAGTTTCGGAGAGAGGCCAGCGATGGCACACAAAAAAGCGGGCGGATCCTCGCGCAACGGCCGTGATTCAGCCGGTCAGCGCCTGGGGCTCAAAATCTTCGGCGGTGAGACGGTGCTTGCCGGCAACATTATCGCGCGTCAGCGCGGCACCAAATGGCATGCCGGCCGTAACGTAGGCCTCGGCAAGGACCACACGTTGTTTGCATTGATCGATGGCAAAGTCGAGTTTCGTACCAAGACCAAAGGCCGCATTTTCGTTTCTGTGCTTCCGATGAGCGAGGCAGCGGCTCAGTAATACGGTGGATCATATGAGGTCCGCCGGCATCCAGTCGAACCGGCGGGTCCAAATGGGCTCCGAACAGGGGGAGACCGGGATGCCGGCTCTCCCTTCGGTTTTATTTGCAGGAGCCCAGGCGATGACTCAATCAAACGAAGCGTTTGCGAACGAACTGTTCGCGACCGAAGTCTTCGCGCCGCACTCTTCCGCGCGTTGCATTCCCGTGCTCGAGACCGAGCGGCTGGTATTGCGCGCGCCGCGTCAGGGCGACGCCAAAGCCATTGCCCGCCTTGCCAATGATCGCCGCATCGCCGAGAACACGGTCCGGCTTGCGCATCCGTATCGGTTCGACGACGCCAAAGAGTTCATCGGTGCGGTCAATCAACGGGCCGGCGAAGCGACCTTTGTCGTGCTGCTTGACGGCGAGCCGATTGGAATGTGCGGTGTCGAGCCGCGCGAAGCGGCGGCCGAGATCGGCTACTGGCTCGGCGTGCCCTTTTGGAGCCGCGGTTATGCCACCGAGGCGGTGCGTGCGGTGATCGATCATGCTTTCGGCGGTCTCGGCCACGCGGTGCTCCAAGCCGGCGCGCGCGTCAGCAATCCGGCCTCGCGCCGCGTGCTGGAGAAGTGCGGCTTCCAGTGGACCGGCGTCGGCCTCTACCGCATCCGCGCCATCAATTCCTCGGCGCCGCTCGATCGCTTCCGCCTCGACCGCGGACTCTGGGCTTCGCTCAAGACCTGGGGCCGGGTCCGGCAGGTGGCGTGATCAGGCCGGCTTGCGGAGGTTTGCTCTCGGCGCATGAGGCGCGGACTTGCCGTTCGATGAGCGGCCCGCGCCGTCCCGTTCTAACGCGCTGGATCGGCACCGCCCGGGCTCCGCGGCGCGGCAAAGAATGGCGCCAGTTTGGCGACCAGGGCCGGGCCGAAATGCGCCTGCGGGTTGGACGGCGGATCGTGATCCATCAGTTCCCAGCCTTCGATCAGAACGCGCGCATGCTGGAAGGCGCTGGGGAAGTCGGCGCCGGGATGCAGACTTTGCCGGAAAAAGGCGTCGCCGAAATAGGTCCACTCGCGCTCCGGCGCACAGCCGAACGAGGTATGCGTGGCGTCAGCGGCCGTCATGACGATGGTGCTGTCGTTGGCGAGCGGCGGCACAAAAATTCCGGAGAAGCACGCCGATACGATCACAACGCGATTTTTGATGCCGGCATTGTTGAGCACGGATGCAACCTCCCACGGCGTGAGTTCGAGCATTCTGCCGGGGGCTTGCAGCGCAAAGCCGCTCTTTTCGCCGTGCGAGGTCATGAACAGCACCAGTACGTCTTGGTCCTTGTCCATGATTTGACCGATCGCGTGCACGGCTGCCGCGAAATTCTGCGGCGTGGCCAGCGGCACATTGGCGAGGGTCGCCGGATTGTTGATCAACCTGACGGTGCGGTCCTTAATCGGCAGCACGCCGCCGATGGCCTGCAATCCGCCGTCGAGCTCTTTGATGAAAACGTCTTGCTCCGCCCAGCCGGCGATACCGAGCGCGTAGACATTGGTTGTGCCCTTGCGCGGCGGCGCCAGACGAGCGACCTCGGCGTTCAGCAGTTTCGGCTGCGCCTTTTCGAGCTGCGTTGCTTCCGCCGAAGCGCTAGCGGCGTTCTTTTCTCGATAATAGGCGTAGGCAACCTCCCACCAATTTGCATTGCGCGCATCGAAATCGGGCGGAACAAAAACCGGCGCATGCGGGAGGAGCGCGTTCGCCGCGAACAGCGCCACCCACATCGTGCCCGCGCGGGACAAAACACGAAACCGCGACCGCGGCTCGAGACTACCGAGCACGCAGGCCATGGCGCCGATCCACCACCCTACGGCCAAGGCGAAAATCGCCGTGCCGGCGATGGGGCTGGTCCATGGCACCCTCTCCGCCGCGTCCGGTGCAAGCAAGGGCAAGCCGAGCCTGATTCCCGAGGTCACAATATCTGCGATGATCGAGAGAACGAACATCGCAGACAAAGCCGTTACGCGCCCGTCGGGCCGCACGAACAGGGCCGCGACCGCGAGTTCGAGCGCGATCCAGGCAACAACGGCGTTGAGGCCGTAGAGATTGAAACCGTAAGAAGGGCCGGCGGCGGGGAATTGCAGCGCGATCCGCGTAGCCGCGGTCACGAGGCAGAGGCCAAGAAGAACCGGAAGCCGCACCAGCGGCGGATCATGGGTCGTGCGCCAGATCGCCGCCCGTCCTGCAAGCCTTAATAAGCTCCGCACGCCCTGCACTCTCCACGCGAAAGCCGGCGCAAACAGCCGCCGCATTTTTGAATATTTACATTATATCAGGAAGGCCATAGCGACCATGTTTTCAGGTAAACTTTGGCGATAATCGCCGATTGTACCCGCGTCGGCCGCATGCAACTGAAGTCATTACGATGAAATTTCTCGATGAGGCCAAGGTCTACATCCGCTCCGGCGACGGCGGCAATGGCTGCGTGTCGTTCAGGCGCGAGAAGTTCATTGAATTTGGCGGACCGAACGGCGGCGATGGCGGCAAGGGCGGCGATGTGATCGCTGTCGCGGTCGACGGACTGAATACGCTGATCGATTACCGCTACCAGCAGCACTTTATTGCCAAGAACGGTCGCACCGGCATGGGCAAGGACCGCCACGGCGCCAACGGCGATGATGCCGTGCTCAAAGTCCCGGTAGGCACCCAGATTTACGAGGAGGATGGCGAAACCCTGCTCGCCGACCTTACCGCGCCGGGACAGCGCGCGGTGCTCGCACGCGGCGGCAATGGTGGTTTCGGCAATGCGCATTTCAAGACCTCGACCAATCGCGCGCCACGTCATGCCAATCCCGGCCAGCCTGGAACTGAATTGACGATCCGACTGCGCCTGAAGCTTATTGCCGATGCCGGGATTGTCGGACTGCCCAATGCCGGAAAATCGACGTTCCTCGCCGGGGTCAGCGCCGCCAAGCCGAAAATCGCCGACTATCCCTTCACCACGCTGCATCCGCAGCTTGGCGTCGTGGACATCGACGGCCGCGAATTCGTGCTCGCCGATCTTCCCGGCCTCATCGAAGGCGCGCATGAGGGAACAGGCCTCGGCGACCGGTTTCTTGGCCATGTCGAGCGCTGCCGCGTGCTGCTCCACCTTATCGACGGCACGGCCGAAGACGCCGGCGTCGCCTACGGCACCGTGCGCGCTGAACTTGAGGCCTATGGCCACGGGCTGACAGAAAAGCCCGAGGTCGTCGCACTCAACAAAGCCGATGCGCTGACAGCCGGACAGATCAAGGAACAAGCGGCGCGCCTGAAACGCGCGGCGAAACGAACACCGTTCGTCATTTCCGCAGTTAGCGGCGAGGGCGTTGACGAGGTGCTGCGCGCTCTGTTAAAAGTGATCGAGAAGGCGCGCCGTGAGAATGCCGAGCCGAACATTGCGCAGGCGGTTTGGCAGCCGTAAGAGCGCGCGCTGCGGGGGAAATGTTCATGGCCCATACATTCGTGCTGGTGCACGGCGCCTGGCATGGCGGCTGGTGCTGGCGGCGGGTCGCCGACCGGCTCCGTGCGGGCGGGCATAGGGTGTTCACACCTACGCTAACGGGGCTTGGCGAGCGGTCGCATCTGGCGGGTCCCGGCATCGACATCAGCACGCACATCACCGACGTTGTGAATGTTCTTAAATGGGAGCGGCTCTCCGACGTGGTGCTGTGCGGCCATTCCTATGGCGGCTTTGTGATTTCCGGCGTGGCCGAAGAAATGGCCGCCGCAATTCGCGCGATCGTGTTCCTGGATGCCTTTCTTCCGCAGAACGGGGAGACGCCGCAAAGTCTGACCAGTCCCGCGGTCCAAGAAGGCATTCGCGCTGCATTGCAGCGGGGCGATCTCGGCATGCCGCCCCGTCCCGCCGAATTGTTCGGCGTCAACGAAGCGGACCGCGCGTGGGTGGATAGCCTGTGCGTCCCGCAGCCGATTGGGACCTTCACGCACAAAATAAAGCTCACAGGCGCGCGCGATAGGATTTCGCGCAAGATGTACATTCGCGCCAGGAGCTATGCCAATCCGGGATTCGATCGTGCAGCGGCAGCCGTGAAATCTGATCCGTCCTGGCGCTTTCACGAAATCTCGTGCGGCCACGATGTGATGGTGGACGCGCCGGAGCGGCTCACCGCGCTTCTCGAGGAAGCTGCGGCTTGAAGCGGCCGAATTGCAATGACCCATCACGGGCGATGCGCGGCAGGAGATCGACTTCCCACGCCAGATAATCCTGCATCGCGGCTTTGACGTCGCCCGCCCGCTCATACGGCTTGCGCCACTGGTCGACGGCGTCGTCAGCCATCTTGGCTTCGGCCGAGAAAGCCTGTCCGGCCGCATGCCATGCACTATTGCCACCGGAGAGATAGCGCACCGGTTTGTCGGTCAGGCTTGCGGCTTCGGCGACGGCCAAGCGCGCCAGCGTGCCGTCCTCGGAGCTGAGCACGAGCGTGCCGCGCAGCGGAATTCTTTCGAGGGCGCGCGCAAGCCGCGTACGAATGGCAAACCACGCGCCGGGAATGTGCTTGTGGAGATAATTGCGGCTCAGCGAAAGGTCGATGACAGTCGCGGCGTCCCGGGCGAGGAATTCGCTCAGAGCAGCGGCATTGATCGCCGCATCCAAGCCAGGAGAATCGACCTCCAGCATCGGCGCCGGCGGCCAGCCGGTTTCGCTGCCGTTCTCCGCCAGGACAAAAACATCGGCAAAGCCCATCTGCCGCAGCCATGAGCCGGTCATCGCCGCGCGCACTTCGGCCTCATCGACCAGCACGATGCGCGCACCAAGCGTGCCGATATATTGGTCCGTCGCCTGCACCAGCTGACCGCCCGGTGCCGACCGCGTGCCCAGCACATGACCCGCCTCGTATTCGCCTGGGTCGCGCACATCGAAGAGATAAAGAGTGCGGGTTTCATCTTTGCGCCATTGCTCGACCGCAGCGCGATCGATGCGTTTGACGCCGCAAGCCTGCGCCACCCGCCATGCCGCCTGCTGCGCCCATTCGAGAGTTTTGGCCGAAGCCGCTGGCGCGCGCCGGTTCTTGCCGCTGTCGCAAGTGAAGCCGGCGAGGCTCCAGCCCATCGTGCCGTTGCGCAGGGCCATTACTTTGTTTGGCAGCCCGGCATTGATGAGCGATTGCGCGCCGATGATGCTGCGCGTGCGGCCGGCGCAATTGACCACGACTATCGTGGCAGGCGAGGGCGCAATTTCGCGCGCCCGCAACACCAGCTCGGCGCCTGGCACATTGGTCGCCGTCGGAATCGAGACGCGTGAATATTCGTCAAATGGCCGGCTGTCGAGCACGACCAGGTCGGCGCCGTCACGGATCAGCCGCTCCAGCTCCGGCGCCGTGATATTGGGGGTGTCTTCGACGTGCTCGATATATTCGCCGAACGCTTTGCTCGGCACATTGACCCCGGAAAATAGCTCAAACCCAGCTGCGGCCCAGGCGGCGATACCGCCTGCAAGGACTTGCACGTTGCTATAACCGTTGCGGGACAGGACTGTCGCCGCCTGCACGGCGAGCCCATCGTCGTCGTCGCACAACACGATCCGGGTAGCGCGGCGTGGCACCAGCGCCGGAAAATTCAGCTCGAACCGGCTCAGCGGCACCGAGCGCGCCAGCAATAGGTGGCTTTGCGAGAAGATCAACTCCTCGCGCACATCGACCAGCGCAAGCTCGCCGCCATCCGCAATCATTGCCCGCACGTCGTGCGGGCTACAGCGTTTTCCGATTCGACGGAAACGGAAAACGTTCCGGGAATTTTTGTTCTGTCGCATCTTCTTGCGGAAAGCCGCTACCCACCTTTCCGGAAAATGCTCTAACGCAACTCACAGTCGCAAGATCACGTCGCCTGCTGCGGTGTCATCTGCTTGACCTCGCCGGTCTGAAGATCGAAGCGCACGCGGGGAATGCGGTCGAGATTGGTTCCGGTCACGCGCACAAACCTGGCATGATCGGGATAATCGATCGAATGAATTTTGCCGTCCTGATAAATGCCGGCCTGCCCCGGCATCAGACGATATTTCTTTACCGGCTTGAGCTTAGCATGGCCGGGATCGCTGCCATTGTCCTCGCGCTCCCATTCGGTCATGTCGGTATAATGCGTGGCTTGACCGTAGATTGCCCAGGACGCTCCGTGATCGTGCGGCGGCGAGACGCGCGCTTTGTCGTTGATGTGAGCGAGAATCTGAAAGCCCAGCTCGGGATCCTCGTAAAGCACATGCAGGCCGCGCGGCGCCTCTTCGCAATGCTTGCGGACGAATTCCGGATTCTGCAGAAGCTTTTCCAGCTGCCTGCGCACCTGCTCGCGACCCTGCGGGCCTCCGTCGCACGCAAGAATGGAGCGGCAATCTGAAACGAACTGGTCCAGCTCATAGGCCATCGCAGTCACTCCCTCGGATCACGTGGTCGCCGGTATTCTTGCGCAAGGCTGGGGCGAGCGCCAGCCCATCAAGCCGGTCGCCGGCCGCGCAGGGGCGTTTGATACCGCCCCGTCAATCGTTACATTCGTCGCATGTTCGGGCTGCCACGCACCAACGAGCGTCCGCGTAATGTCCGGCTGGACACGCTGGTCCGGCTGCGCTGGCTCGCGGTGTTGGGCCAGTTTGCAGCCGTGCTGGTGGTATATTTCGGCCTCGAATTCGAGGTCCCGATCTGGCCGTGCCTGGCCGTCATTGCGCTCGCGGCGCTGCTCAACATTGCGCTTCGTATCGGCTTCCATCAGACCCAATGGCTCGAGCCCGACCGCGCCGCCTGGCTCCTTGGCTTCGATATCGCGGAGCTGACCGCATTGCTCTACCTAACCGGCGGCCTGGAGAATCCGTTCTCGTTTTTGCTGCTCGGGCCGGTCCTGATCTCGGCCACCGCGCTGCCGCCGCGCATGACCCTGCTCATCGGCACTTTCGCGATGTTTTGTGCCACGGTGCTGGTGTTTCTGCACTACAATCTGCCTTGGGACGCCGAGGACCCGTTGGAACTGCCAGAGATCTACATGGTCGGGGTCTGGCTCTCGATCCTGCTCGCGATCGGCTATATCGGCGTTTACACTTGGCAGATCGCCGAAGAGGCGCGGCAGCTGTCCGATGCGCTTGCCGCCACCGAGCTCGTCCTGGCGCGCGAACAGCATCTGTCTCAGCTCGATGGTCTCGCCGCCGCTGCAGCGCATGAGCTCGGCACGCCGCTGTCGACTATTACCGTCGTTATCCGTGAAATCGAGCGTGCGCTCGAGCCGAACTCACCCTATTCCGAAGATGTCAAATTGCTGCGCGAGCAGGCGCAGCGCTGCCGCGAAATTCTGGCCAAGATCACCGAGCTGCCGGCTGGCGAGCCGTTCGACCGCATGCCGCTCTCTGCTCTGATCGAAGAGGCTGTGGCGCCGCACCGCAATTTCGGCGTCTCCATCGGAGTCACCTATCCGCCCAACCGGGCGGGCGAACCGGTCGGCGCGCGCAACCCCGCGATCCGCTACGGGCTCGGCAATCTGATCGAGAATGCCGTCGATTTTGCCCATAGCCGGGTGGAGATTTTTGCGCAGTGGAACGCCGATGAGGTCACTATCATTATCAGCGATGATGGACCTGGTTTTGCGCCGGAGGTCGTGGATCGTATCGGCGCTCCCTATGTCACGCACCGAAAGCCCGGCGCGCGCGGGCCGGAAGGCGACGAGGAGACCGCATTCGGGTTGGGCTTGGGCTTCTTCATCGCCAAGACGCTACTCGAGCGCTCTGGCGCCAAGCTATCGCTGATAAATCAATCGCCGCCGCTGCACGGCGCCACGGTTACCATTACTTGGAATCGCGCCGATTTCGAGCGCCCCATGCCGGCGCCTCCCCTTGAGCCGGTAGTCGCAACGTCTTAATTGTCAGATACCGGTTGGCTCATTGGGCGACTCCGTATCGGTATTTTGATTGATGGAGCAGATTGCCATGACCATTGCGGCGCCCACACAGGTTCCAGGCGAACGTTCGCTGTTGATCGTCGAAGACGACAAGTCATTTCTGCAGCGGCTGGCACGCGCCATGGAAGGCCGGGGCTTTGCGGTGACCACCGCCGAGTCGGTGGCCGACGGTCTCCTGCAGGTGGAAAAGGCCCCACCGGCCTTCGCCGTAGTCGATATGCGGCTTGGCGACGGCAACGGGCTCGATGTGATTTCGGCGATGAAAAAGCGCCGCCCGGACGCGCGCGCCATCATTCTGACCGGCTATGGCAATATCGCCACCGCCGTCAACGCCGTGAAGCTTGGCGCGGTCGACTATCTCGCCAAACCGGTCGATGCCGACGATGTGGCCGCGGCGCTGCTTGCGCTCGACAACAAGAAGGTCGAGCCACCGGAAAATCCGATGTCGGCGGACCGCGTGCGCTGGGAACACATTCAGCGCATCTATGAACTGTGCGGCCGCAATGTCTCGGAGACCGCGCGCCGCCTCAACATGCATCGCCGCACGCTGCAGCGCATCCTTGCCAAGCGCGCGCCGAAATAGGCGGCGCAAAAAACGCGTCGCACGATCACGCAATTGCATTTACCGCGGGCTAACCGTGCCGACGGAGCCGGCCCCTGCCGTCACGAGCTGATTCAATTTTTAGCGAACTGATTAAATCAAATTTTTGCGGCCCGCGAATATCAACGAGCAAGGATAATCGGAACGGTGGAGCGCATGCTCAGGCCGACGCGATCATATCGGGCCATCGACGAGAGCTTGGCCGTTGCCGCGCCGCAGGCGCCGCAGTCCGAGGACTCGGCTTTGCCGCGGCTGCTGGTGATCGACGACGATTATCTGCATCGCAAGATCATCTGCCGGGTCGGCGCCAAGGCGGGATACGCGCCGGCAGGGGCGGCGACCTATGAGGAAGCCGCCCGGCTTGCGCTGGAAACGCCGTTCGATTGCATCAGCCTCGATCTGTCGCTCGGCCGGCATGCCGGCCTCGACATGCTGCACTATCTGCGCGGCATCGGTTGCCGCGCGCCGATCGTGATCATCAGCGGCTGCGACGAGGCGACTTTTCGTGAGACATTGAAGAGCGCCAGGCCGCTCAATCTCAATATCTGCGAGACGATGGCAAAGCCGGTCGATCTCGAAATGCTGCGCCACGTCTTGGAGCGGCTGCGCAGCCGACAGACCGCTCCGGTTGCGGCTTAGCGCCTAGAACATTTGCCCGGCATAAGGCCCCTGCGGATCGGCGAGCGCTTGCAGGCGCAGCGCCGCGGCTTGCGCAAATCGCAGCATGACGCTCTTACGGGTCGCCGCCGGCAACCGATGCTCCGGCGCTTCGCAGACGATGGTCGCGCCGAACGCGTCGGCGACGATCAAACCGGCATCGGTCGGAAAGATATCGCAAGGCACGTCGACCACGGTGGCAAAAAACAACCGGTCGCAATGCATGCGATAGTCGGTCCATTTCTGGTCGGCGCGGAAATCGGCCACCGACGATTTGATCTCGATGATGATGATTTCGCCGTCGCTGCCGAGCGCGACCAGATCGGCGCGCCGGCCTGATGGCAGGGGCAACTCCGAGACCACGCAATAGCCGAGCGCGTGCAGATAGCGGGCGGTGCCGCGCGCGATCGCCAGTGCAGTCGGCGATTGCCGGCCATCGACCGGCACGGCTGGCGCGAGTGACTTCAGATTCACGGCAAGCATTCCTGGCAGAGGCGGGTTCGACAGCGGCCGACACGCAAGCTTACGCACACTGCAGCTCCCACCCGGCGACGACTCAACTGCTCATTGTGCCGCGCCGGCGCGCTCGGGGAAAGCCCGGGCCAGGCCGGCGCGCGAGGCCGCGATCACGCCGCGCTCGGTGATCAACCCGGTCACCAGGCGGGCCGGCGTGATGTCAAAGCCATAATTGCTGACCGGCGAGCCCTCCGGCACGATGCGCACAGTTTCGATCCGCCCGTCGTTGGTGCGCCCGGTCATGGTCGCAACCTCATCCGCGCTGCGCTCCTCGATCGGGATCTCGGCGATGCCATCGGCGACCGTGAAGTCGATGGTCGGCGAAGGCAGCGCGACATAGAAGGGCACGTTATTGTCGCGCGCGGCGAGCGCTTTCAGGTAGGTGCCGATCTTGTTGCAGACGTCGCCATTGGCGGTGACACGGTCGGTGCCGACGATCACGATGTCGACCAGCCCGTGCTGCATCAGATGCCCGCCGGTATTGTCGGCGATCACGGTATGCGGCACGCCGTGATGCCCAAGCTCCCAGGAGGTAAGAGAGGCGCCCTGATTGCGCGGCCGCGTCTCGTCGGCGAATACGTGAATGGGAATACCCTTGTCGTGCGCCATATAGATCGGCGCGGTGGCGGTGCCGACATCGACGGCGGCAAGCCAGCCGGCATTGCAATGGGTGAGCACGTTGACGGGCTCACCCGGTTTTTTACGCTGTGCGATGGCTTCGAGGACCGGCAACCCACTCTTGGCGATGCCGATATTGATGGCGATGTCTTCCTCGCAGATTTCCGCGGCGCGTTTGTAGGCAGCCGCGCTGCGCTCGGCACGCGGCCGATTGCGCACTACGGCCAGGATTTCGTCGAGCGCCCATTTGAGATTGATGGCGGTCGGCCGCGTAGCCAGGAGCATCGCATAGGCGCGATCAATCGCCTCGTCGGAGGCATCCGCCCGCAACGCCAGACACATGCCATAGGCGGCAGTCGCGCCGATCAGGGGCGCGCCGCGGATCACCATGGACCGGATCGCATGCGCCGCCGCTTCGAGCGAGGTCAGCCGGGCGGTCACCAATCGATGCGGCAGCGCTGTCTGATCAATGACGCCCACCGACCAGCCATCCGGCTCGAGCCAGATCGTGCGCATGGGCTTGCCGTCGACTTTCATGCGATCCACCTAGCAGATTTTGCCAGATTTTGCGGACCTGTCGATCCTGGAGGGGTTGGGCCGGGCTCCTGCTCTTGCCCGCAGGATGGCAATGCCGCAATGTCCTGCAAAACCACGGGGAGACGCCGGTGGCTCCGATTGACTACGAGGTCGAATACAACAATCGCGCGCGCGTTCCGGAGCATCCGGAGATTTTTGCGCGCTGGGCGTTCGAGGCCGAGAATTTCCGGGCCGAAGCGCTCAAAGCCGAGCGCGCACGGCTCGGCTTGCCTTATGGCGATACCCCGCGACAAACCCTCGATCTGTTCCTCCCGCAAGCGGGTGAGGCGGCGCCGCTGGCAATGTTCGTGCATGGCGGCTGGTGGCGTTCGCTGGACGCCTCAATGTTCAGCCAAATGGCACGCGGCCTCAACGTGCACGGCATTGCTGTCGCGGTCGTCGGGTACGACCTTTGCCCGAATCTCGGCATAGGCGACATCATCGAGCAGATCCGCCGCGCCTGCGTATTCCTGTGGCAGCGCTATGGTCGATCGATATTCCTTGTCGGCCATTCCGCCGGCGGCCACCTCGCGGCCTGCATGGTCGCGACCGACTGGCCATCGCTCTATCCAAAGGCCCCAGCCAGCCTGGTGCCGACAGGTTATGCGATTTCAGGCGTATTTGATCTTTCGCCGCTCGTCGGCATCAGCGTCAATCAGGACCTTAGGCTCGATGCCGCCGAAGCGCGCCGGCTCTCGCCGCTATCGTGGCCGAATGTGCGCGGCCGCATTTTTGATGCTGTTTGCGGCGGCCTCGAATCGAGTGAGTTCAAGCGACAGAGCCGCGCGCTCGCACAAACTTGGCAAGAGGCCGGCGCTCAGACGCGTTATGAGGAAATCGCCGGCACCAATCATTTCACGGTGATCGACGCGCTCGCCGATCCACAGAGCATGATGACCGAGCGCGCGGCGGAGCTGGCGCTTGCAATCAAGTGATGCTCAGGATTGCCTCTCGGGCGCCATCATATTGCGCGCATCGTCGCAAACGCGAGGAGCCAGCTCTGTTCCCCACAGACATCCCCCGCGACGCACCGAGGTGTGGCAACATCAGCGTTCCGGTCAGGATCGAATGGACAACTCCTGAAAGTTCACATCTATAGTGCGTTCTACGGCGTCGCTTCAGCACTGGCCTGCCGCGTCAGCAAGACGAGCGCCGAGGCGGCGAAGATCAGGGCAAAACCGATGATGTCGGGGGCGGTCGGCACTTCACCCAGGATCAAAAATGCCTGCACGACACCAATCACCGGCACGGCGAGCACACCGACCGATGCTGCCACGGCAGAGAGGCGGCGCACCACCGGAAACCACAGTGCATAGGCGACGCCGTTGCCGACGACACCGGTCCAAACCATGCCGAGCCAGCCGTCGGTGCGGGCGTGGCTGACATCCGGACAACCTTCAAAAGCGAACATGAAAGCGGTGATGACCACAAAGGCGATGGTCATTTGCCAGCTGGCCACGCCCATCGGGTCGGCCTCAAGCCGCGCCCATTTCAGATAGACCGTACCGGCGGCCCAGCTCAGGCCGGTCAGGGCGGCAAGCGCGATGCCGAGCGGAAGACCGTTGCCGGTCAGCGGATAGATCAGGATCGCGAGTCCCGCGGCGCACAGTGCGAGCGCGGCGGCCTGCAGGCCATTGGGGCGCTCGCCGAGGATCGGCCAAGCCAGAAGGACCGACCAGACGGGCATCGTATAGGCGAGTATTGTCACGCGCGACGTCGCCGCGCTGAGCTGCGCGAACGTGCCGAACAGGCAGAATCCGACGATGTTGAGAAGCGAAGCGATGGTGACATGCACCCAGGCCTTGCGCGAGGGCAGGTGCATGCTTCGCCGCATGAACACGCACAGCAGATAAAGCGTCACCACGCCCATGCCGGAGACGACGGCGCGCATGCTCAGCGGCGGAACCTCATTGAGCACGACTTTCATCACCGACCAGGTCGTGCCCCAGATGAAGCACAATGTGGCCAGCATGAGTCGCGCCCCGACATCGGCGCGCGCATGCGCGTCATGCGGCGGCGCGGCGTTTTTCGCCTGAAAGTTCACGGGGCCTTCGGTCCGACGGCGAGAAACCAATCGGCGATCTGGGAGCCGGTCCAGAACAGCACGTCGGATTTCTGCCGGATCACTTCGAAGATGCGGCGAAAGTATTTGACGCGATGCGGCGCGCCCATGATGTAGGGGTGGACGGACAACGCCATGATACGCGCAGAGTCGGCGGCGTCGGCATAGATCTGCTCGAACTGATCGAGCGCGCGCTCGCAATATTCCGAGGCCTTATGATGCTGGATCAGCATCATTGCGACGTCATTGCATTCCTGCGTATAGGGCAGATTGAGGATCGGCCTGCCGCGCGTCTTGAGCCATACCGGCTGATCGTCGAGCACCCAGTCGGCGACATAGTCGTAGCCTTCTTCCGACAACACGTCCGGCGTGGTCCAAGTTTCGGTAAGCCCAGGGCCGAGCCAGCCGCGCGGCGGCGTGCCGGTCGCTTTGGCGATGACCTCGCGCACTCTGCGGATATCGGCGCGCTCGTTGGGAACTT
>JAJPJB010000005.1 GCA_021324465.1 Hyphomicrobiaceae bacterium | reverse complement strand
TCTTCCAGCGTGTGGTCGGTGTTCATGCCGATGCCGAAGCGCATGCGCAGCACGCGCTCTTCGCGCGGGGTGAGCGAGGCGAGCACCCGCGTCGTGGTCTCGCGCAGATTGGACTGGATTGCCGCGTCGATCGGCAGGATCGCGTTCTTGTCCTCGATGAAGTCGCCGAGATGCGAGTCCTCCTCGTCGCCGATCGGCGTCTCCAGCGACAGCGGCTCCTTGGCGATCTTGAGCACCTTGCGCACCTTCTCGAGCGGCATGCCGAGCTTCTCGGCAAGCTCCTCCGGCGTCGGCTCGCGGCCGATCTCGTTGAGCATCTGCCGCGAGGTGCGCACGATCTTGTTGATGGTCTCGATCATATGCACCGGGATGCGGATGGTGCGCGCCTGGTCGGCGATCGAGCGGGTGATTGCCTGGCGGATCCACCACGTCGCATAGGTCGAGAATTTGTAGCCGCGGCGATATTCGAACTTATCGACCGCCTTCATCAGCCCGATATTGCCTTCCTGGATCAGATCGAGGAACTGCAGCCCGCGATTGGTGTATTTCTTGGCAATGGAGATAACGAGGCGCAGATTGGCCTCGACCATTTCCTTCTTGGCCTGGCGCGCCTCGCGCTCGCCCTTCTGCACCATGTGCACGATCTTGCGGAATTCGCCGATCTCGAGCCCGGTCTCGGTCGCCAGCGCATGGATCTGGCCGCGCAGCTCCTTGATGCGGTCCTTGTCGCGGGCGATGAAATTCTTCCAGCCCTTCTCGGAGAGCTTTGAGACGCGGTTGAGCCAGCGCGGATCGAGCTCGGATCCCTGGTATTGTTTCAAAAAGCCTTCGCGCGGCACGCCGTGGCTCTCGGCAAGCCGCATCAGCCGGCCCTCATGGCCGACCAGCCGCTTGTTGATGTCATAGAGCTGCTCGACCAGCGCGTCGATGCGCGCCTGATTGAGACGAAGCGACTTCACCTCCTGGATGATCTCTTCTTTGAGCTTCTTCGACTTGCGCTCCTGCGCCGGCGACAGCGTCTCGTTCTTGAGCTTGTTCTGAATATCGAGCTCTTGCAGGCGGCGCAGCCGCTTGAACGTGTCGGCGATCTTGTCGAAGGTCTCGAGCACTTTCGGCTTGAGCTCCGCCTCGATGGCCGCAAGCGACATCGAGTTTTCGAGATCATCCTCATCCATATCGGCGTCGGCAATGGCGGCTTCTTCGCCGCTCTCCTCGCCGTCGCCGTCCTTGGCGATCTCTTTGGTCATGTCCCTGTTCATGGGCTTGAACGGCGTCGCGGCGGGCGGTGCCGAGGGTGGCGAAGCCGCCTGCACCGGCTGCCCGGGAAAGCCGCCGCCATTGCCGGCCGGCGCATCGCCGGCCACGCCTGCCGGCGCCGTCTTGGCGTCGGGACCGGCATAGGTCGCTTCCAGATCGATGATGTCGCGCAGGAAGACTTTGCCTTCGTTCAATTCATCGCGCCAAATGATGATGGCCTGGAACGTCAGCGGACTTTCGCACAGGCCCGCGATCATCGCTTCGCGGCCGGCCTCGATGCGCTTGGCGATGGCAATCTCGCCCTCGCGCGAAAGCAATTCCACCGAGCCCATTTCGCGCAGATACATGCGTACCGGATCGTCGGTACGTTCGGCGGGCTCTTTGGCTTCGGATTTGGCGGGAGTCTTGGCGCTGACCTCGACCAGATCGCCGCCCTCGGCTTCCTCTTCCTCGGCCTCCTCGCGGCCCTCCTCGTCATCCTCGTTGTCGGCCTCTTCGGTCTCGACGACGTTGATGCCCATCTCGTTCATCATGGCCAGCACGTCCTCGATCTTCTCGGAGGTGACCTCCTCGGACGGCATGACCGCATTGAGCTGTTCGTAGGTGACATAGCCGCGCTTCTTGGCCTGCTTGATCATCTTCTTGACGGCGGCGTCGGAGAGATCGAGCAGCGGCAGCGGCGTATCGGGCGTATCGGGGGTATCCTTTTCGGGGGCGTCGGATTCCTTTTGCGGGGCCGCCTTGGCCTTAAGGGGGATCGTCTTGGTGGCCACCGTCTTGCTTGCCATGTTCATCTTCTCCAAGGGCGCCTTCGCGAAGCCGGCGCTTGCATCAGCGCGTCCCGGTCCCAGTTCAGTCCCTCAAATCCTATTGGCGCCCGAATCGGCGCGGCCGAGACAAAACAGGAACCCACCGTTCGGACCGGGCAAGAGCCCGAAAGCTCCGGCCTTGAGTCCGCTTATTGTTGGGTCATTGGCTTAGTCGCTCGCGGGGCGTCCGACCAGCGAATTAAGCCAATGGCCGAAAAGGGCAGCGCCGACAAGGTCTATCCTCGCCTGCACCGCCCGAATCGAGGCCAAATGTGTCGGAACTCCGTTAAGCTCCGACTAACCTTAAAGGCCGGCAAGGGCGACCTCTTAGTCCCTCACCGGTCTGGCGTAAAGCTTGCCGCGCGCTGAGCCGCTCGCTCTGCACAAACGGCAGAAACCTAACGCCGAAGGTCCGTTCCGGTGCCGGCCCAAAATGACGCGACCGGCGCGGCGGACGACCTTCGAAAACCGCTACCCGTATCAGCCCACCCAGCACTTTCTCGTCTGACGCTGAAAGCGACATCACAGCGTCCTGGCCGGCCGACCTGAAGGAGCACCAAAGCCCTCGATCAAGGCTTCGGTTCCATCAAGCGAGGCCAGCCTGGCTTTGACGTCGCGAAGCCGCGCATAGTTCGCCTCGGTATTGTCCTGGCCGAGCGCCGCCTCCGCGTCCCTAAGTTCCCTAGTTAGGGAGTGCCACTGCATATGCAAGGCAAGAAGCTGCTTCCAGGTGAGCAAGACATCGCTTTGCGCTGCATTGGGGCGAGCACCCCAGACCGATGGCGTCGTGATGGCGCGCGAAATGCGCTCGACGAGACCGGCAAATCCTCTGTTGGCGAGTTCTGCGGCGAGCGCTGACCGCTCGGCGGCGGCGTCCTCGTCTGCAGCGGCGGCCGAATGGCCAAACTCGTTGCCAAAATGATGACGGGCAAAGACATCGATCAGCGCGCCTTTGAGTCTTTGGGCGTCGGCATGACGGAACTCCGCTGCGGCGAGTTCCTCGATATGGTCGTGCAGAAGCCAAGGATGATTGATAGCGGCCAGCAGGATCAGCGCCTCGCGACGCGGAATCGCCGCGCGGTGCCCGCGATGCAACGCGCTGGCGGCAAAGAACGGGCTCGCCGCAATGTAGGGCTCATCCCGGCCGAGCAGAACCGAGCCCGCAGCACCGCCCGAGCGCCGGCTTTCGCCGAATGATTTTTTGCCGAAGCGGTTCGCGGCTCCCGCTGCCTTTTCGCCGAACTTTTTCCGTCGAGCCCCGATATCGATCGGCGCAAACAAATTGCGCAGGCGCGCGGACAAATCCTGCCGGTAGTAACGGCGCACCGTCTCGTCGGCGATCGCGGCGGTGACTTCGCCGATCCGTGCCTCAAGCGCGGCGCGGCGCTCTGGCGTATCGAACGGCCCGGCCTCGCTCTCGCGCGCCCACAACATGTGCGCGAGCGGACGCGCTCCCCCGAGCACGTCCTCGATTGCATCGCGGCCGCCGGAACGGACGAGGTCGTCGGGATCCTGTCCGTCGGGCAGCGCGGCGAATTTGATGCTCTTGCCGGGGCGCAGCAGCGGCAGGGTCAGGTCGATAGCGCGATAGGCCGCGCGCCGGCCCGCATCGTCGCCGTCAAAACAGAGGATCGGCTCATCCGCCATGCGCCACAGCAAAGCGAGCTGATCGGCGGTCAGCGCCGTGCCAAGCGGCGCCACTGTCGCCTCAAATCCGGCGGTGACCATGGCGATGACATCGACATAGCCCTCCACGGCTATGACTTGCGCGCCGTCATGTGCGGCCTTGCGCGCGCCGGCAATATTGTAGAGCGTTGCGCCTTTATGAAAGAGCGGCGTCTCCGGCGAGTTGAGATATTTGGCCGCGACGTCCTTTTCGAGCGCCCGGCCACCAAAGGCGATGACGCGCCCGCGCCAATCGCTGATCGGAAACATCACGCGATCGCGGAAGCGGTCGTAGGGCACGGCAATATCTTCGCCCGACACAAGAAGCCCGGCTTCGATCATGTCGTCGACCGGGATTTTCGCCGCGCCGAGATGCTCCTTGAGCGCATATTGCTCGGAGAGCGCATAGCCGAGCCGGAATTTCAGCTGCGTCGACGAGGCAATGCCACGGTCAAGCAGATAGCCGCGGCCGCGCGCACCGTTGCGCGAGGCAAGCGTCGCCTCGAAATATTTGGCGGCGAGCTCGACGATATCGTGCAGGGTCTTGCGCCGCTGTTCCTGCACCTGCGCCTCGCGCGTCATGACCGGCAGCGGAATGCCTGCCTGGTGCGCCAGCCGCTCGACCGCTTCCGGAAAGCTGACGCCCTCGGTGAGCATCAAAAAATCGAAAATGTTGCCGTTCTTGCCGGACGAGAAGTCAAACCACATCGCCTTCTGGTCATTGACGAAGAAGGATGCCGTCTTTTCCTTGTTGAAGGGTGAGAGTCCCTTCCATTCGCGTCCAGCCTTGCGCAGTTTGACGCGCTTGCCCACGACCTCCGAAACAGGAAGCCGCGCGCGCAGCTCGTCGAGAAATTGCGGCGAAAATCGCATGGTGATTCGCCAAGCTTAGCCGGCCGGTGGCGCGAAGATAGGGTGGGCGCTGCGCGCCGCAAACGGGACCCGCCTTGTCCCGGTTATCCACAGGCCCAACGTCACTCCGGCGCCATGCCGGCCTGTTGCACGACTTGCTCGGCGACTTTGCGATCCGCTTCGATCTGCTTTGCAAATTCGTCCGGCGTGTCGGTGGCGCCGACCAGGCTGCGGTCCTTGAGCTGCTTCTGCGCGAAATCCGGCTCGGCGACGATTGCCGCCACCTCCTTGGCGATGCGATCGATGATCGGCCGCGGCGTGCCGGCCAGCGCGAACAGCCCGTACCAGCCGCGCGACGGCGGGCCGTCATAGCCGATCTCCTTCAAGGTCGGCACGTTGGGGAAATTGGGCGAATGGACGTTGTTGAGCATCACCAGCGGCGTCATTGTGCCGGCCTTGATCTGGCCGATGACATTGCCCTCGCCGAACAAGCCGATCGGTGTGGCCCCGCTCAAGATCGCGTTCACCGCTTCGCCGCCGCCCTTGAACGGCACGCGCACCCAGTCGGCGCCGCGCTCCTTCTTCAGCGTTTCCATGTAAAGCACCATCGGCGCGCCGGGCGTCAGATAAGATAGCGTGCCCGGCCTTGCCTTTGACAGCGCGACCAGCTCATCGACATTCTTCACTTTCAGATCCGAATTGACGACCAGCACATGCAGAAGATCAAACAGCTTTATGATCGGCTGCAGCCCATGCACCGGATCGAACGGCAGGTTCTTCATCAGAAACTGGTTGTAGATGATCGGATCGGCATTGATGATGCAGATCGTGTAGCCGTCCGGCGCCGAGTCCTGGCACGCCCGCGCGCCGATATTTTGCATGCCGCCCGGCCGGTTCTCGACCACGATCGGCTGGCCGAGCCTTGGTCCGAGCTTTTCCGCGAGCGCCCGCATGAAGACGTCGCTGATGCCGCCGGGGCTGGTCGTCGTCAGCGTACGGATCGGCCGGTCCGGCCAGTCGGCACGGGCGCCGGCGGCGGGCGCGGCTGCGGCAAACAGCGTCGCGAGCAGAAGCAAGATTGAGCGATGCACGGATATCTCCATCCCCAGCTTTTATCGTGCTCTCATTGCAACGTCATTGCGCATAGAGCGATCCGCCGCCGCTTGAGGCATCATGAACTTAGAGCATTTTCCGGAAAAAGAGGGTACCGGTGTTCCGTAAGAATATGCGACTTTCGCCGAGTTTGTCATGACGCCTCCGAGACAGGCCGATACTTGCGGCGGCGTGCTAGCAGGCGAGCCGGCACACGACATACTCCGATCGGAGGACGCCGGAGGCCGGCGACGGCGCTCGCGCATTATCGCGGACGTGCGCTGCCTTCGTACATGAACGTCATCGGCCTCGGTCCGCGCATGTATCCGGTCTCATAACGGTCGAGCCGGAATCCCGCATCCTCGATCAGCGATCGGATCGGTCGATTGAGATGACAGCCGCCGCCGATGCGCTTCCACATCGGCGTGAGCCAATCCTGCCACCACACTACATTGGGATCAGGTGCGCGTCCGTGCTCGACAAACAGCAAGCGCCCGCCAGGCCTGAGCACGCGACGCATCTCGCGCAAGGCGCCGGCCGCCTGAGGGATGCTGCACAAGGTCCAAGTCGTCAGCACGGTATCGACGCTTGCGCTATCCAGCGGGATCGCTTCCGCCGAGCCCTCGACGAATTCAAGCCGGCCAACGCGCGGGCACGCAGCGCGGCGCGCCATGGCCAGCAGCCGCGGCGAAGGATCGAGACCGATCAATTGCTCGGTTTTCGCCGAATAGAACGGCAGGTTGAGCCCCGATCCGACGCCGATTTCGAGGACGCGTCCCTCCGCCGCCGGCACGACGCGGCTACGATAGGCCGCGAGATTTTTGTTCCGCATTGCCAGATTGATCAGGAGCGGAACGATGTGGTCCTGATAGAAGCGCATCAAACGGCTCCGATGAAACGGCTCCGATCACCGGACGAACGCACGCTCCTGAGACGTAAGCCAAAGGTTCAAGGCGTTGCACAGGCTCCGGCGCGCCAAGATCCCTCTCCCGGCACTTGCAATTCATGACGGTGGCCTAGCCGCCGGTCAAAATCTTCTTCACCTGTGCGCCGGCTTTGGCGAAATCCATCCGTCCGGAGAAGCGCTGCTTCAGCGCGGCCATGGTGCGGCCCATGTCCCTGATGGTCTCGGCGCCGATCTCCTTGACCAGCGCCGAGATCGCATTGGCCGCTTCGAGATCCGACATCTGCTTGGGCAGATAAGCGGAGATGATGTTGATCTCTTCGCGCTCTTGCTGGGCGAGTTCGTTGCGGCCGGCCTTCTCATAAATGTCCAGCGATTCCTGGCGCTGCTTCACCATCTTCTGCATCACATCTATGATTTCGGCATCACCGAGGGTCTGGCGTTCGGCGCCCGACGTCTCGCGCTGCAGGATGGCGGCATTGATCAGTCGCAGTGTCGCGACGCGGCGCGCCTGACCGGCCTTCATTGCCTCTTTCATGGCAGTGTTGATGTCATCCCGCAGCACATGAACCTCGCTATTGCCTTGTCATGCAATCGCGCCTTTGGGCAGCAGCCACCAGCGCCGCAGCGCGACGAAAGACCACACCGCCGCGACCAGTCCTAACGGCCAGGCGCCCTGCGTGAATCCATATAGGGAGCCCAGCGCGAAGGGCGCCGGCAAAAGCCAGGACGAAGCAAGGACTCCTCTCCTCAAGCGCATAGCAGACGAGCATCGCGGTCACGCCAAACAGGCCGAATGCAGTGAGCCGATCCAACGGGCTGGTCAAGTTGCGCTCCTTTCCCCGGCGCTTTGACGCGGCATGAACCGAAGGCTATCTAGGCCGCTCATGACACAGGAACAAGATGATTCTGGCTGGTCGGAGCCCGCTCCGACGGCGCTCTTAGTCCTCGCCGACGGCACCGTGCTCGAAGGCTTTGGGCTCGGCGCCACCGGCCATGCCGTGGGCGAGGTCTGCTTCAACACGGCAATGACCGGCTACCAGGAAATCCTCACCGATCCGTCCTATGCCGGGCAAATCATCACCTTCACCTTCCCCCATATCGGCAATGTCGGCACCAACGAGGAAGACATCGAGACCGTCAGCCTCGCCGCGACCCCGGGCGCCCGCGGCGTCATTCTGCACTCCGCCATCACCGCGCCCTCGAACTACCGCGCGACGCGCCACCTCGATGCCTGGCTGAAGAGTCGCGGCGTGATCGGGCTCGCCGGCATCGACACGCGGGCGCTCACCGCGCTCATCCGCGAAAAGGGCATGCCCAATGCGGTCATTGCGCACGAGCCGTCAGGGCGCTTCGACCTCGAAGCGCTCAAGAAAGAGGCCCGGGAATGGCCCGGCCTGGTCGGCATGGATCTGGTGCCGATGGTGACGACCGGCCAGCGCTTCACCTGGGACGAGACGCCGTGGCGGTGGAGCGAAGGCTATGGCCGGCAGAACGGCGCCGAGTTCCATGTCGTTGCAATCGACTACGGCATCAAACGCAACATCCTGCGCCAGTTGGCCGGTCATTCCTGCAAGGTGACGGTGGTGCCGGCCAAAACCTTGGCCGCAGATATTTTGGCCCTCAGGCCGGACGGCATCTTTCTCTCCAACGGCCCGGGCGATCCTGCCGCGACCGGCGAATATGCGGTGCCGGTAATTCGCGCATTGATCGAGAAGAAGCCGACCTTCGGCATCTGTCTGGGCCACCAGATGCTGGCGCTCGCGATCGGCGCCAAGACGATGAAGATGCATCAGGGCCATCATGGCGCCAATCATCCGGTCAAAGACCTGACCACCGGCAAGGTCGAGATCACGTCCATGAACCACGGCTTTGCCGTCGATCGCGCGACCCTGCCGGCCCATGCGGTCGAGACCCATGTCTCGCTGTTCGACGGGTCCAACTGCGGTATTGCGCTCAAAGACCGGCCGGTTTTCTCGGTGCAGTACCACCCCGAGGCCTCACCGGGACCGCGCGATGCACATTTCCTGTTTGACCGATTTTTAGGCTTGATGCGCAAGGCCAAAGAGGGAAGCCGGCGGTGAAAAGCGGGCCCAGGCCGCCCCTTGCACCACGTTAGAATTTCTCAACTTTGGCTCGGTTACAACCGCGCGGTCCCTTTGCGCGTTGGTACCCCATGCCGATGAGCCCGCCCGAACCGATCACGCTCAAATTCGCCGACGACGGCCGGATTCCCAACAATCCGAACCTGCCGCTGGTGCTCTATCGCGGCGGCATTGATCTGGCCGGCTCGCCCGATCCCGAAGAGCTGATCGAGAAGACATTCGCCGCCAACGGCTGGGGCGACATGTGGCGCAACGGCATCTATCCCTATCCGCATTATCACTCGACTATCCACGAGGCGATGGGGATCGCGCGCGGCCGCGCGACGGTTCGCTTCGGCGGCGACAAAGGCAAGAAGATCGACATAGCGCCCGGCGACGTCGTGATCCTGCCGGCCGGCACCGGCCATCAATGCATCGATGCCAGTCCGGGGCTTTTGGTGGTGGGCGCCTATCCGCCGAGCGGCACATACAATCTGCGCCGAGCGACCAAAGCCGAGCGCGCCAAGGCGCTGCTCGAAATTCCGGCCGTCCCGCCGCCCGCGGCCGATCCGGTCTTTGGGCCGCAGGGACCGCTCGTGGAATTGTGGCGCGGCATCACTTCGTGATCTGCAGGTGGAATTCGTCGACCACCCTGGTGTAGCGGTCGAGATCGTCCTGCATGAATTTTGCATAAGCCGCGGTGCCATTCTCCGCCATGTGAATGCCAAGCGTCCTCATGCGCTCCGCCATGGCGGGCTCACGCAGGACTTTGGCGACCGCCGACTGCAGCTTGGCGACAATGGCCGGCGATACGCCGGCGGAGGACTGCAGGCCGAGCATGGTCGCGACGTTAAAACCCTTGTAGCCCAGCTCGTCGCATGTCGGCACGTCCGGCAGCGAGGCGTCGCGCTCCAGGACCGAGAGGCACAGCGCGCGCAATTTGCCGGTCTGAATCAGCGCAAGCACGTTGGAAATTCCGGACCAGCCGGCATCGACTTCGCCGGTCAGCAGCGCGTTAACCAGACCGGTGCCGCCGCGATAGGGCACGTGCAGCAATTGAATGCCGGCCTGCTGCTCGAAGATGATCATGGTGAGCTGATGGATCGAGCCGGTGCCGGCCGAGCCGAAGCTCAAGGCGTTGGGTTTGGACTTGGCGAGCGCCACGAACTCGGCAAGCGTGTTGGCCGGCACCGCTGGCTTGATCACCAGAACGGTCGGCAGCGTCGCCAGCGCGGTGATCGGCGTGAAGTCCTTCAGTCTGTATTTGACATCGGGATTCATCGCGATGTTGATCGCAAGCGCGCCCGAATCGTTGAGCGAGAGCGTGTAGCCGTCCGGCGGGGCGGCCGCGGTCTGATTGGCGGCCAGCACCCCGCCGACGCCCGGCACGTCTTCGACGATGAAAGGGTTGTTGAACACTTCGCTCAGCCGGCTGGAGAGAAGGCGCGCGATCACGTCGGGATTGCCGCCGGCGGCGGATGCCGCGAGCAGGCGCACCGGCCGGTTCGGATAATCACTGTCCTGCGCCTGCGCCGCCGATGCCAACAGCGGTAATAAAAGGACTATGGCGGCGACGCGCCCGATGCTTCCCATCGGCATTGGCTCCCCCATTCTATGCGTCCTGTTCTTCTTTGCCTTGCTTTGCTTATGTCTCGCCCCAGACCTCGCGCGCCAGATCGCAGACGAGCGCGAGCTTGCGCCGCTGCATCTCGTGCGTGATCGGATTGCCGGTATCGACGCTGGCGAAGCCGCACTGCGGACTGACCGCGAGCCGCTCGATGCCGATGAATTTGGTCGCCTCGTCGACACGCCGGCGCAGCGCCGCTTTGTCCTCGAGCTCCGGCACCTTGGTCGAAACGAGACCGAGCACGACTGATTTGTGCTTCGGGACAAAGCGCAGCGGCGTGAAACTGCCGGCGCGCGGCGAATCGTATTCGAGAAAGTAAAAATTGATATCGAGCGCATTGAACAGCCGCTCGGCGACCTCTTCATAGCTGCCTTCGGCATGCCAATGGCCGCCGCGATTGCCGCGGCACAGATGCATGCCGAGATGCAGCTCTGCCGGAGCAGCCCGCAGCACACGATTGGTCACATCGATATAGGCATCGATGAGCGCGCTCCACTGGTCGCCGCGCGCGGCGAGCGCGGCTTGCACGTCCGGATCCCCGAATTTTGCAAAGGCGGTTTCGTCGATCTGCACATAGCGGCAGCCGGCCCGACAGAGCGCGTGCAGCTCCTTGGTGAAAGCCTCGATTGTATCGGCCCAGAACTGATCGAGGTCCGTGTAGGCGCTGGCCAGCACGGCCGCGTCGCCGCCGCGAAAATGCAACGCGCAGGGGCCCGGAATGGTGATCTTCGGCACGCGATCGCAGTTCGCTTTGAGGAACGCAACATCGCCGGCATTAATCGGATGCGTCCATACCACGCGGCTGCCGACTACCGCGACCGGCTGGGCGCCGCGACCGCCGCCGTTCTGCGCGCCCTTGGCGTCCGCGCCGTCGATTGTGTCGATGCTCAGCTCGCCGAGCTGGCGATAGAAGAAACTGTGATAGGAGCGACGACGGAATTCGCCGTCGGTGACGAATTTGAAGCCGAGCTCTTCCTGCAGACGGATGGCGCCGCGAATGGCCGCGTCTTCGGCCGCGGTGAGCGCCGCCTGATCGATCGCGCCGCGCGCAAAGCGCATGCGTTCTGCCAGCAATTCCGGAGGGCGCAACAAGGAGCCGATATGTTCGGCGCGAAATGGCGGCTTGGCGACAGGTCGTGAGGCGGCCACAGTGGCCTGCACATTCATGGCGTGACGCTCCCGTTATTGTTGTTGCCTCGACTCTCGACGGGCGGCGCGAGAAGTCAATGCGCGGCGGCGCAAGGCTGGTTTCTGCCCACCCGGGAAGTTTCGCCAGCCCGCACGGCGAACAGTGGGCGCCCTTCCCTCCCCGTCGAATCTGGTCTAAGACCGCCTTCGCGCGGGGCCGAGCCCTGGCGCTTGGCCCGAGGACGCGCGCAGGCGCGCCCTTTTTTTTACCTTCTTCTCCCTCTCCGCGGCGGGGAGAGGCTCGGCGGACGAGTTGAAGCTCTTGCATAATCGCCGTGGAGAGAGTCTTCCGTACATCACGCTGGTTCGAGATCGTTATCGAGCGCATGCCTAAAAGAACCGACATTTCCTCGATCCTGATCATTGGTGCGGGGCCGATTGTGATCGGTCAGGCCTGCGAGTTCGACTATTCCGGCACGCAGGCCTGCAAGGCGCTCAAGGCCGAGGGCTATCGCGTCGTGCTGGTTAATTCCAATCCGGCCACGATCATGACCGATCCGGAAGTGGCGGACGCGACCTACATCGAGCCGATTACGCCGGAGATTGTCGCCAAGATCATCGCCAAGGAGCGCCATGTCCTGCCCGGCGGCTTCGCGCTTCTGCCGACCATGGGCGGACAGACCGCGCTCAATACCGCGTTGTCGCTGCGCAAGATGGGGGTGCTCGACAAATTCGACGTCACCATGATCGGCGCGACCGCCGACGCCATCGACAAAGCCGAAGATCGCCAGCGTTTTCGCGAGGCGATGAACAAGATCGGCCTGTCGACGCCGCGCTCGCATCAGGTCAAGACGCTGATCGCCGCGCTGCAGGCGCTCGAGGACATCGGCCTGCCGGCGATCATCCGCCCTTCGTTCACGCTCGGCGGCACCGGCGGCGGCATCGCCTATAACAAGGCCGAGTTCATCGAGATCGTCGAACGCGGCATCGACGCTTCGCCCACGTCCGAAGTGCTGATCGAGGAATCCGTGCTCGGCTGGAAAGAGTACGAAATGGAGGTGGTGCGCGATAAAAACGACAATTGCATCATCGTCTGCTCGATCGAGAATGTCGATCCGATGGGCGTTCACACCGGCGATTCGATCACGGTGGCGCCCGCGCTCACGCTCACCGACAAGGAATATCAGATCATGCGTGACGCCTCGATCGCGGTGCTGCGCGAGATCGGAGTGGAAACCGGCGGCTCGAACGTGCAGTTCGCGGTCAATCCGGCGGATGGCAGGCTCGTCGTCATCGAAATGAATCCGCGCGTGTCACGCTCCTCGGCCCTCGCCTCGAAGGCGACCGGATTTCCGATCGCCAAGGTCGCGGCAAAACTCGCGGTCGGCTATACGCTCGACGAGATCGCCAACGATATTACCGGCGGCGCCACGCCGGCTTCGTTCGAGCCGACGATCGACTACATCGTCACCAAGGTGCCGCGCTTTGCCTTCGAGAAATTTCCCGGCGCGGAGGCGGTGCTGACCACCTCGATGAAATCGGTCGGCGAGGCGATGGCGATCGGCCGCACCTTTGCCGAAAGCCTGCAGAAGGCGCTGCGCTCGCTCGAGACCGGCCTCACCGGGCTCGACGAGATCGCTATCCCGGGCCTCGGCCAGGGCGACGACAAGAATGCGATCCGCGCCGCGCTCGGCACGCCCTCGCCCGACGGAATTCTCAAGGTCGCGCAGGCGATGCGGCTCGGCATGAGCGATACCGACATTCACAAGGCCTGCAAGATCGATCCGTGGTTTTTGGCGCAGATCCGCGACATCGTCGATATGGAAGCCGAGATTCGCGCTAACGGCTTGCCGACCACGGCTGGCGCGCTGCGCCGACTCAAGGCGATGGGCTTTTCCGACGCGCGGCTTGGCCGGCTCATCGGGCTTTCGACCGAGGATGTGTCGTTGCGCCGCCGCGCGCTCGGCGTGCGCCCCGTGTTCAAGCGCATCGACACTTGTGCGGCCGAGTTCGCCTCGCCGACGGCGTATATGTATTCGACCTATGAGAAGCCGTTCACCGGCCGCGCAGTCGATGAAGCCGCCCCCTCAGACAACAAGAAAGTCGTCATTCTCGGCGGCGGGCCGAATCGCATCGGTCAGGGCATCGAGTTCGATTATTGCTGCTGCCACGCCTGCTTTGCGCTGCGCGATGTCGGCTACGAAACCATCATGGTGAACTGCAATCCGGAGACGGTGTCGACCGACTACGACACGTCGGATCGGCTTTATTTCGAGCCGCTCACCGCCGAAGACGTCATCGAGATCATCGACACCGAGCGCTCGAACGGCGTGCTGCACGGGGTGATCGTGCAGTTCGGCGGCCAGACGCCGCTGAAGCTGGCGCACGCGCTGGAGCAGGCAAAGATACCGATCCTGGGTACCTCGCCCGACGCGATCGACCTCGCCGAGGACCGCGACCGCTTCAAGCAACTGCTCGACCGGCTCAAGCTGCGTCAGCCCAAGAGCGGCATCGCCACCAGTCCGGAGAAAGCCCGCGCCATTGCCGAAACGATCGGCTATCCGATCGTGATCCGGCCGTCCTATGTGCTCGGCGGCCGCGCCATGGAAATCGTGCATGACAGCCATCAGCTCGATCGCTATGTCGCGCGCCTTGCCGCCGATCTCGACCGGCCGTCGGAGCTTGCGGTCTCCGAGAAACGTCCGCTGCTGATCGATCGTTATTTGACCGACGCGGTCGAGGTCGATGTCGACTGCCTCGCCGACGGCATGGACAGCTACATCGCGGGCATCATGGAGCATATCGAGGAGGCCGGCATTCACTCCGGCGATTCCGCCTGCTCGCTGCCGCCGCATACGCTCGATCGTGCGACAATCGCCGAGCTCGAGCGGCAGACGCGCGAGCTTGCGCTGGCGCTGAAGGTCGGCGGCCTCATGAATGTGCAATACGCCATCAAGGACGGCGACATCTATGTACTCGAGGTCAATCCGCGCGCCTCGCGCACCGTGCCGTTCGTCGCCAAAGTCATCGGTATTCCGGCCGCGAAAATCGCCGCCCGCATCATGGCAGGCGAGAAACTCGCGAGCTTCGGGCTCAAGCCGCAGCATTTCGAGCCGGGTGCCGCCACCCATATCGGCGTCAAGGAATCGGTATTCCCCTTCGCCCGCTTCGGCCCCGCAGTCGATACCGTGCTCGGTCCGGAAATGAAATCGACCGGCGAGGTCATGGGCATCGACCGCGACTACAACGTCGCTTTCGTCAAAAGCCAGCTCGGCGGCGGCTCGCGCCTGCCAAGGTCCGGTACTGTATTTGTCTCGGTCAAGGACACGGACAAGCCGCGCATGCTTGAGGCGATCAAGCTTCTGGCCGCGCTCGGCTTTCGCATCATGGCGACCTCCGGGACCCAGCGTTACCTCGCCGAAAACGGGGTTCCGGCCGTCAAGATCAACAAGGTGGCCGAAGGCCGGCCGCATATCGTCGACGCCATCAAAAACGGCGAAGTTCAGCTGGTTTTCAACACCACCGAGGGCGCGACGGCGCTAGCGGACAGCCGCTCGCTGCGCCGGGCTGCCCTCTTGCATAAAGTGCCGTACTACACCACTCTCTCAGGGGCCGTCGCCGCAGCGCAGGGCATCAGGGCCTATCTCGGGGGCGACCTCGAGGTGTGTGCGCTGCAGAGCTATTTCGGGGCCGGATCTGATCAAGCATCGGGGCGGCCAGAGCGGCGGTCCGTGTAGAGACAGGGTCGAAATCGCGCGGCCGGGCATGGGTCCGGCTCGCGATCGAGTTTTTGTCTCTCGTGCGGTGGTTTCGAAGTTCCGGCAGTTCAGTGGCTCATCGCAAGAGGGGCTTTCAAGCGGGGCTTCGAGGCGCACTGACCAAGAGGATTTGCGTCCCTCGATTCGAGGCGCGCTTTTGCCGGTAAGGCTTTTGCCGGCGGCCGCCGCCTTTACGGAGCGAGGCGACGCAAAGCGGGTTTTGGAGGTCTGAGACGATGGAAAAAATTCCGATGACGGCAGAGGGCTATTCAGCGCTCGAGGCCGAGCTGAAGCACTGCCAGCAGGTCGAACGGCCGCGCATCATTCAGCAGATCACCGACGCGCGCACCCATGGCGATTTGTCGGAGAACGCGGAATATCATGCCGCCAAGGAATCCCAGTCGCTCAATGAAGGCCGCATCGCCGAGCTGGAGGACAAGCTCGCGCGCGCCGAGGTTATTGATGTTTCCAAGCTTTCCGGAGATACGATCACCTTTGGCGCGACCGTCACATTGATTGACGAGGACACCGAGAAGAAAACGGTCTGGCAGATCGTTGGCGAGCCGGAAGCCGACGCAAAAAAGGGCAAGATTTCAATCACTTCGCCGCTGGCCCGGGCGCTGGTCGGCAAGAAAAAGGGCGCTCAGGTCGAGGTTGTCACCCCCGGTGGCGCCAAGGCCTATGAGGTGATGAAAGTCGAGTGGAAATAGCAGCCGGCGAGTAGCGCGTGGCGAATAGCCGATGGGACGGAAATCCCCCGCCTTGCTGTTCGTTGTTCCCGCGTGGCCCTGTGGGTCCCCCTCCCGCCTTGTGGGTATGGCGGGTTGCGCAGCTTGCATAGCTCGCCGAAATCCTTACATAAGGGGCCGCGCTCGCGGGGGTTTTGGCCTTCAGCGCCACAGTGGCGACCGCCTGCTGCAATTGGGTCGAGGTAAGCCGGTGCCGAATTCCACCCACGCCAATTCCACCCACGCCAAGGTTGTGATCATCGGGTCAGGGCCCGCCGGCTACACGGCCGGCATCTATGCGGCCCGCGCTATGCTCGATCCGATCCTCATTCAGGGGATCGCTCCGGGCGGCCAGCTCACCGTCACGACTGATGTCGAGAACTATCCAGGCTTCGCCGACGTGATCCAGGGCCCCTGGCTCATGGAACAGATGCAGAAGCAAGCGGCCCATGTCGGCGCCCGGCTTGTCGCTGACCACGTCAACAAAGTCGATCTGGCGCGCCGCCCATTCCGCATCGAATGTGATTCTGGCGATATCTATCTCGCTGAGACGCTCATTCTTGCGACCGGCGCGCAAGCGCGCTGGCTCGACCTGCCCTGCGAGCAGAAATTCCGCGGCTATGGCGTTTCGGCTTGCGCCACCTGCGACGGTTTTTTCTATCGCGGCAAGGAAGTCCTGGTGATCGGCGGCGGCAACACCGCGGTCGAAGAGGCTCTGTTCCTCACCAACTTCGCCACCAAGGTGACGCTGGTGCATCGGCGCGACAGCCTGCGCGCAGAAAAGATTCTGCAGGATCGGCTGTTCAAGAATCCCAAGATCGAGGTCGTCTGGAGCAGCGTCCTGCATGATATTCGCGGCCAAGACGATCCGCTCAAAGTCACTCACGCCCATCTGAAGAACGTCAAGACCGGCGCGATCAGCGAGCGCGCGGTGGACGGCATTTTCATCGCCATCGGCCATTCGCCCTCGACTGAACTGGTCGTCGGCCAGGTCGAGACCAAGCCCTCGGGCTATATCAAGACCGCCCCGCATTCCACCGCAACCTCGGTGCCCGGCTTTTTCGCCGCCGGTGATGTCGCCGACGACATTTACCGGCAGGCCGTCACCGCGGCCGGCTTTGGCTGCATGGCAGCGCTTGAGGCCGAGCGCTTTCTGGCTGCGAACGCGCAATATCGCGCCGCGGCCGAGTAATGAGTATGCCTCTAGCCGCAGCGCAGAGGCGGAAAGTCGAACAATGGACTGGGACAAGCTGAAAGTCTTTCACGCCGCCGCCGAGGCCGGCAGTTTCACGCATGCCGGCGAACAGCTCGGTCTCTCGCAATCGGCGGTATCGCGCCAGGTCAGCGCGCTTGAACAGGAGCTCACCGTCTCGCTGTTTCATCGCCATGCCCGCGGTCTCATCCTGACCGAGCAAGGCGAAATGCTCTATCGCACCGCCCACGACGTGTTCATGAAGCTTGAAGCCGCGCGTGCCAAGCTCACCGACAGCCGCGAGCGTCCGAACGGCGATCTGCGCGTGACTACGACGCCCGGCATAGGCGTGCATTGGCTCACGCCGCGGCTTGGTGAATTCGTCGATCTGTTTCCCGAAGTGCACATCACGCTGATCACCACCGACGAGGAGCTCGACCTCGCCATGCGCGAGGCCGATGTCGCGATTCGGCTGCGCCAGCCGACCCAGCCCTATCTCATCCAGCGCAAACTGTTTTCAGTGCACTTTCATGTCTATGCCTCGCCCGAATATCTCAAGAAGTTCGGCACGCCGCGCACGTTCGAAGATCTCGACACCCATCGCGTGCTGGTGCTGGGCGGCGGCAGTGTGCCGGTTTATCTGCAGCGCTCGCGCTGGCTGACCGAGGTCGGCCGCGACGGCAAGGGACCGCGCACGCCGCATCTGATCATCAACAACATCCTCGGCATCTACCGCGCCTGCCAGCGCGGGCTCGGCATCGCCATGCTGCCGGATTATCTGGTCGAGGAGAACGGCGGTCTGGTGCAGCTATTCGGCGAGGCCGAGGCGCAAGCGCTTGACGCTTACTTCGTTTATCCGGAAGAGCTCAAGGCGGTGGCGCGCGTGCAGGCGTTTCGCGATTTTCTGGTCGCCAATGCGCAGCGCTGGAATTTTTAAGCCGCATCATCGAAAAAGGCGGCCGCACTCGTCAAAAAGAACCCGTTCGAAAAAATCTTGCGCGCCGGGAGGGAAGCGAATGGTTTCGTACCAGACCATCGTTCCGGGGCACGGCAGCACAACGCGCCGGCGCGTATCCACAAGCTTGGCCCAATGTGACGGGGCCATGAATCGGGCGTGCGGGCGCGTTTTTATTTTGCGAATCGCCGGCGACGCGACTGATTCCCGCCACTTGCGGTGTTCGCATGGCTGACATGTCTACCCTCGCGTTGTGTGGAAGAACCTGCGATCGCATACTTAATAAGTGCTGCCGCGCAACGGTTGCCGCGCATCCTCCCAGATAGGCAATCGCAAGCGGGCAGCTGTTCCCCTCTGGAAGGTGTCGTCGGCGCCCCCACGCCGGCGTACTGAACCGGGCCCGCAAGGGCCCGGTTTTCTTTTGGTGTGCCGCGTATGAACGACGGCTTGGAGGTGGAAGCTCTCTATCCAGCCTGATGGCGGCGAAGGCGGTCGAGCCTGGCGAGCGGCCGGGGGACATTTGCTGCCCATCGAAATGGGCTGCGAGTGGATTACACTCGATCGCGACTATGCGCGCTTTGCCGGCCTGCGCAGGCATCTGCCGGAGACGCAACGGAGAAAAGATCTCGTGAAGATTTCCATCCTCGATGATTACCACGACACGCTGCGCACCCTGCCCTGCTTTGCCAAGCTCGAAGGCCATGACGTCACGATCTGGAACGATCATGTGCAGGACGTGGACAAGCTTGCCGAGCGGCTGCACGATGCCGAAGTGCTGGTGCTCATCCGCGAACGCACACAGATCCGCGCGCCGCTGCTTGAGCGCCTGCCCAAGCTGAAACTGATCAGCCAGCGCAGCGTCTACCCGCATATCGATGTCGAGGCGTGCACGCGCCACAGCGTCATTCTCTGCTCGAGCCAGCATCCGGGCACGCCCTCCTACGCCACCGCGGAATTCACCTGGGCTCTGGTGCTTGCCGCGATGCGCCAGATTCCGCAGCAAATGGCATCGCTGCAGGCGGGCCGATGGCAGATCGGCGTCGGCACGACGCTGCGCGGCAAGACGCTCGGCATCTACGGCTATGGCCGTATCGGCAGTGTGGTCGCCGGCTACGGCCGCGCCTTCGGCATGAATGTTTTGGTCTGGGCGCGGTCGGGCGGCCGCGACAAGGCGCGCGCCGACGGCTACGCGACAGCGCCAAGCAAGGAGGCGTTCTTCGAAACCTGTGACGCCATTTCGCTGCATATGCGGCTTGTCGAGGCGACGCTACACATTGTCACCGCCGCCGATCTCGCGCGCATGAAGCCGACCGCGCTTTTGGTCAATACCAGCCGTGCGCCGCTGATCGCCCCGGGGGCGCTGGTCGAAGCGCTGCGCGCCGGCCGGCCCGGCATGGCCGCCGTCGACGACTACGAGCAGGAGCCGCTGCGCGACACCAATCATCCGCTCCTGAACATGCCCAATGTCGTCTGCACGCCGCACCTCGGTTATGTGACGCGCGAGGAATATGAAATTCAGTTCAGCGAGATATTTGATCAGATCCTCGCCTATGCGGCGGGCAAGCCGATCAATGTCATCAATCCGGACGTGCTAGGCGCGCTCGCGCCGCTTCGCGGCCAACCCACCCCTCGAGCTTAAGCCGGCTCCAAACCTTTCGCCTTGATTATGCTCTTCACCTCGGGCGCGATGAGGAAGGCAATCAGCGCGCGGCCGATCTCCGGGTGGCTGGCATTCGCCGGGATTGCGGCCGTGAAGGTCGTGACGCTTTGCAACTCCGCCGGCAGCGGTCCGAGCACGTCGATGCCGTCGACCGCCATGAGTTCCGCCATCTGCTGAATGCCGATCTCGGCCTCGCCGCGGCGCACGACCAGGCCGGCGAGGCCTTGGGCACCGCCCGCGCCGTAATGCGACTTGGCGCGCATCGCTTCGGTGATGCCGAGTCTTTCGAACACCTTGGCCATATGCGCGCCGCTTGCGCCGCCGCCGACCGGCTTGCTCAGCGCGACCGATTTCGCCGCAAGCATGGCGCGCTTGAACGCTTCGGCGCTCGCAATATCCGGCCGCGGCGCGCCCTTGGCGACGCAGACGCCGATCGCCGAACGCGCCACATCAACCAGGCTCCCGGATACGATCTTGCCGCGGGCCGCCAGATCTTCGGCGCCGCCCCGCGTGACGATCGCGATATCGGCCGCCTCGCCGTCCTCAAGGCGTGCTTCGAGCCGCAGCGACGGCCCAAGCTCGACCGCAAGCCGCTGGCCGGTATCGCGTTCAAAAGGCGGCCCGACCTCTTCGAGCACCATTTTCATGGCGGTCGTGCTCAAGACCTTTATTGCAGCTTGCGGCACGCGGTCGCCCCCATTTGCCGTGACTTGCCCTCCAGGCAACCTTATCAACTCTGTGTGAGTTTTGCTTGACCTGCAATCAAATGGCGTGGGACGGCGCCACACCTCAAAGAAATTGCGCTAAAACACGGCAGCCATGTTCGCCGGATCACGTTGCCAGCTCCGGAAGCAGGGAGGAAGCGAATGCTGACACGCCGCCACGCCTTGTATGCCTCGGCCACGGGACTTGGTCTCGTGCTCTTCCGCCTGTCGCGCCCGCATGCCGCGACCACCGCGCCGCATCCTTACGAGGTCACCCACAGCGATGAGGAATGGCGCAAGCTGCTCACGCCGGCGCAATATCAGGTGCTGCGGCAGGACGGCACGGAACGGCCGTTCACCAGTCCGCTCCTTGATGAGCATCGCCCGGGCACGTTCGCCTGCGCCGGTTGCGACCTGCCGCTATTCTCGTCGAAGACCAAGTTCGAGAGCGGCACCGGCTGGCCGAGCTTTTGGGCGCCGCTCGACAATGCCGTCGATGAGACCGAGGACCGCTCCTACGGCATGGTGCGCACGGCCGTGTCGTGCCACCGCTGCGGCGGGCATCTCGGCCATGTCTTCAGTGACGGGCCGAAGCCGACCGGCTTGCGCTACTGCATGAACGGCGTGGCGTTGAAATTCAATCCGGCGCCGGCGGGATCGAGCTAATTTGCCGATGCGCTGTTCCCCCGCGAGGCGGCGGCGCTCGGCAACGGCGACCACGTCGCGCAACTGGTTGAGCTTCATGGCGGCCGGCGGCGATAATAGATGGGTATCGGACGGGTCATTCTGACATCTTTCTGCGATCCCGGTCCCGCGCTAGGCTCTGCGATCGAGTGACGCCTGCCGCGCCGCGCGCAACTCTGCTAAAACCGCAGCGCCAAGACTGCGAGAAACAACAAGAGGCAACGCCATGACCCAGATTCGCGGCTTTATCGAAGCCACTCGCCGCCCCGGCGTGCTCGGCATTCACTCGCTCGATCATTTCAGCCTGACTGTCCCCGACCTCGACAAGGCCAAGAGCTTTTACGAGAGCTTTGGCCTCGAGGTGCGCAAGGAGGGCACGGGGCTCGCGCTCTACACCCGGGGCCATCCGCATCGCTGGGGCCTTCTGAGCGAAGGCCCGCGCAAGAAGCTGCATTATCTGTCGTTCGGCGCTTTCGAGGACGACCTGCCGCGCTTTCGCGAGCATCTCAACCAACTCGGCATCGAGCTGCTCGATCCGCCGCCCGGCTTCGAGAGCAACGGGCTGTGGTTCCGCGACCACAACGGCGTGCCGATCGAGATCCGCGTCGCGGAAAAATCATCGCCGAGCGCAAAGTCGGTCTTCAGTGCAGTCTCGGCACCGCCCGGCGTCGCCGGCGCAGTGTCGCGCGGCAAAGCGCCGGTCACGCATCCGCGGCGGCTCGCCCATGTTTTGTGCTATACCGTCGATGTCACGCGCGCGATCGAGTTCTACAGCAAAGTGCTGGGCTTGCGCCTGTCGGATTCGTCGGAAGGCAACATCGCCTTCATGCATGGCGTGCACGGCAGCGATCACCATCTCATCGCCTTTGCTCGCTCGACCGGAAGCGGCCTGCATCACATCAGCTGGGATGTCGGCAGCGTCGAGGATGTCGGCCTTGGCGCCATGCAGATGGCCAGCAAAGGCTACGTTCGCGGCTGGGGCCTGGGCCGCCACGTGCTCGGCTCGAACTATTTCCACTACGTGCGCGATCCGTGGGGCAGCTATTCGGAATATTCCGCCGACATCGATTTCATTCCCGCCGATTGCGACTGGAAGTCGGCGGATCACCCCGGCGAGGATTCGTTCTATCTCTGGGGTCCGACGCCGCCCGAGGATTTTGTGCACAACTACGAAATCGAGAACTGAAGGGCCGGTGCGCCGGGCCGACGCGACGAGAGGAAAGAACCACAGGCGGCGCCGGCGCCGTGAAATCGAAGCTGGTGATTGCCGCCTGCCGCCGCCTCACGCCGCCAGGACGACGCCCGATACCAGGAGCGTGCCCAGCACGATACGCCGAAACAGCGTGTCGTTGATCCGGCCGAACAGCATGATGCCGACAAGGGTGCCGGCGGCGAGCGCCGGCAGGCTGATGGCGAGCTGAACGAGCATGTCGGACGACCAGCCGATATGCGGCGTCAGCAGCATCAGCGCGGCGATCTGCACGATCAGGATGTAGGGCTGCACGATGCCGCGTTGCGTGCCTTTCGGCAGCCCATGCAGATCGCACCAGATCGACGGCAATGCGGCCGGCATGGCCGCAAGACCGCCAAGAAGGCCGCCGCCGAAGCCGACGAGTCCGTCACCAAGGGCGCAGGCGGTATAGGCTCTCGGCGCCGCCGCGACGCGCCGCATGGAGCGCAGCAGCATGTAGCCGGCATAGACGGCGATCAGAATGCCGAAACCGGCTCTGAGCCGCTCGGTATCGAGGTGCCGCAACAGATAGACCGCCGGTGCGACTCCGATGAGCCCGCCCGCGACAAAAATGAAACAGCGCTGCCACGCGATGCCGCGGATCAACGCGGCGAGGCTCGAGATCTGAACGGGCAAGCTGCAGATCATCAACAGCGGCACGGCTTCGATCGGCGGCATGACATGCAGCACGATCGCCCCCGCTATGGCCGAGAAGCCGAAGCCGATCGTGCCTGAAACCACCGCACCGAAAAACATGGCGGCGCCGATGAGAGCGAAACAGGCGAACTCGCCCATCTGATGTCCTTATTCGATATCTTTTGATCGGTTTATTGATGCGATGTTGGGCACGCGGTGCAGTGGCGGGCGGCGATGCGGGGACCTCGATATGACGGATGTGTACCGCCGGCTGGCGTTGGGGACCGAAGTGGCAAAGGCGCCAGCCGGCGGCGCTCGCGACCTTAAGGGTGCGACGGGCCCGGTAGACCCAGGACCACCGCACCTGGTATTTGCCCGAGCGCCCGCCCTTAGGCTGTGACGGACGCCACAGTGCACGCCGCCCGCCTCGCCTCAGGCGGCCTCATCCATTGAACCAACGGCGCGAATTTCCATTCAGATCAGCTTCGCCGCTGAGCGGCGCGAGGTGGCCTCGGATCGGCTCAGCGCGTCCAACAGCATCAATGACTGGCCGCCCAAGGCCGCCTCCATACGATCATATGAAGACACTCCATCGCGGCGGCCCGGAGCCGAACGAATCGCGGCCGCCCGGAGCTATGATCGCGGCGGCCTAAAACCGAAGCTCTGCAGTATCTTCTGTCCTCGTTCGGATAAGATGAATCGTGCGAATTGCACCGCCGCGGGCGGCGCTCCCGTGATGACGGTCAGCCCGTAGTCAGCGCCGACCGCCAGCTCTTTGGGCAGTTCGACGATCTCAAGGTCGGGATATTGCTTCTTGGCTTCGCCGGCAGCGGTGCAATAGGCGAGAAAAATGTCGGCGCGGCCCTCGGCGATGTGCCAGCCATAGACCGCGCGCCCGGGCGGCGGCGCCGCGCTGTCCGGACTGCCGGTAAGCTTGAGCGCCTTCCGCTCCAGCGCCGCTTGCGCGCCGGGCTTGATGGCCTCGGCTCTTCTGAACACCTCCCAGGCATAATCGCCGGACGGATCGGACTTCGGCGTCGATGTTCCAAGCTTCACCGATGGATCGAGCAGGCGCTCCAGCAGCGTCGAACCGTCCGCCACAAGACCGGCCCGCGCCAGCGCGCAGAGCTGGTTGCGCGCGAACAAGTAGACCGGCCCGCTTCTGTGCGCATCGCTGAGGGCGGTCGGATGCTCCATATTGGCCGAAGCGAAGACATCGGCAGCCGCACCATTGGCAATCTCGTCCTTGAGCACCCCCGAGGGACCGAATTTGGCCTCGACATGATTGCCGGTCTCGCTCTCAAAAGTCCCGGCGATATCGGTCAGTGCGCCGCGCAGACTTCCTGCTGCATAGAGCCGGACCTCTTCGGCATTTGCTGCTGCGGGCATATTCAGGACCGAAATTGCAAAGGTCAGAGCCAACGCTCTTTGACTCAACAGCTGCACTGGCGCATTCCGGATTCTACTTCGCGCGGGCGACGGGGCGAGATGCTTAACCGTCATTGCTTAACCCTGACCATTCGCCCTCGCGCGGCAGCGGACCAAAATTCGGCGGCGGGATGCGCCGCTTCGAAGCGGCTTCATAGGCCGAGGCGATTTTCAGAAGCACGTCCTCCTTGCCCGGCTCGGCGCGGAACACGAGCGAGAACGGCAGGCCCGGCTCCGCGATCGTCGTCGGCACATGCGACGGCGCCGAAACGTAGCGCGTACAGTCGTCGTTTAATTTATAGACCGGATCGTAAGCGGTCGTGACATAGCCGGCCGGTATCAGCACCTCCGTCACGCCGGCATTGGGCCCATAGAGCGATTCCGGGCTGAGATTGCTTTCGATGTCATATTGATAAGCGTGCCCGATCAACCCGGGAGGCCAGGGCGTGTGCAGCCGCACCAGGGCGTCGAGCCTGTTCTCGTAGATCACCATCATGTCGACGCGGCGCAAAAGCTCGCGCAGCATGATGCGCTCGTCGACGCCCTGGCGACCGCCCGGCGCGTTGCGCGGATCGGATACTTCTTCCCAATTCTTGAACGCGGCGCGCTGATCGTCGCCCCAGAATTTGGAGCGAGCATTCAGCGCGGTGAAATCGGTGAGCGTCTCAGTAAAGCCAAGCTGCTTCCAATCCGCCGCACGACGCGTCAAATATTGCCGGATGTGGAAGCGGAACGTGTTCGCCAGCTCCTGCTGCTGAATGGTGGCGATGTCGAGATTGATGGGCGGCTCGATGCGGCCCTCCGCGAGCTCGACCATATAATCGATCGGCTTCATCGTGCCCGAGCCAAAGATCTTGCCGGCGACGAACTCGGTCGGCTCGATGGCGGCGGCGAATTCCTTGAACAGCGGCTGGCCGTCGCGCCCGAGCCGGAACAACAGGTCCGGCATGAAGACCGGCACCAGCCGCGCCAGCGCACGGCGAAAATCGACCTTCATCTGTTCGAGATCGGGATCGCGCGACCACAATGGATCGGAGGATTCGACCAGGGTGGCGCCGAGATGCGCGCCGAGCACGGTCTTTATCTCCCGCGCGGCCGCGGTGACGATCGGCTCCTCGGTCTTTGAATTCGACCGGATCAGCATGGATTCGCGAATGACGCCGAGCCGCATGCCGCGCAGCGCGGCCGGCGCGCCGTTGTTCGTTACGTAACTCGCATAGGGGCCGCCGAGCACGGATGAGCGCGGCACGGTCGTATAGGGATCGCGCGGATCGTAATAACCATCGGATGCATCCTTGAGCGCATCCAGCACTTTGGCGCAATCGCCGATCGTGCGGCACAAAATGCCGCTGCGGTCGCAGTAAATGTCGGCGCCGATGGCGCCGCCGTCGAAGCCGAGCATCGCCTTGTGCGGCAACAGCAAAGCCACTGCGTTGTGATTGGCCGGCCCGCGGCAGGAGGCGCGCGTCTCTTCGCCGAGCGACGCCATGACCATGTTCGTCGACACCGACACGCCGGAGCCCGAGCTTGAGCCGAGCGAAGCGGAGCGGCGCGTGTCATAGGGATTGGCCGGATTGCCGGCCCAGCTGCTGCGCTGATAGCCGAGCGTCGATGGCAGCACCTTGTTCGGCCGATGGCGGCCGCCGGGGTTGCCGGCGCGGCCGTTGTATTCCGTGTTCACCGCTTTGGCAAAAATGATCGCGCCCTTCTTGCGCAACTGCTCGACGAGGACGTGATCGCGCGCCGGAAAATCGATGTCGTAAGCGGCATCGCCGCCTGCGGTGGTGCGCATGTCCTTGGTATCAAACGGATCCTTGAACGAGAACACGACGCCATACATCGGCATCTTTTCAAGATCGGGATTGCGCCCGAACGCTTTATCCAGCGCTTGCGCCTGTTCCAGCGCGTCCGGCAGCTGACGAAAATATTCGCAGATCGGCGGCGCGCCCGGCGGCAGCGGGCCGAGCGCGGGATGCCGATCGAACTCACCCTTGCAGGTCACCGAGCGCTCGCCGCGGATGTTCAGCGTGGCAAGGGCATTGACCTGCGTGCCCTTGGCGATGCCGGCGATCATGCCGAACTGCTGCTGTACGCTCGGATCGGATGCGGTCGGCTCCATGCGCCCATATTCGAGCGGCACGCCCTTGTATTGGTCGAGATCGGGCAGGATGGTGGACGCCTTTGCCGTCGCGGTCGGAAATTGCAGCGGCAAGCCGGCGCGCACCGTGCCGGTCGCTTCCGCCACCGGGCCGCCGTCCTCCGTCACCAGCACGCTGGCGACGCCGTTATAGGCGCGCACCCGCGCGATATATTGGCGCACGACATCGGCGCAGGTCGTGCGGCCGGCTTTGATCGCGGCGTGCAGTTCGTCGATCGTCGCCTCTTCGACGCGGAACGGTTCGGATGATGTGTCGGGCGAGCCGCTCATTGCGAGTCTCTTTAGTACGGCGCCCGCCTACGGCGCTAATTTTCAATGTTGCACGCCCGCTATTTTGCCTGAAATTTGCCTGAAGGGAATTCTTCTACCGCATCTTCAATATCACGACCTGATCACTGGTCGGGTCCGTCGACTTGCGCAGCTCCGCGACTTGCGCGGCGGACACGGCAGAGGCTCCATTGCCCCAGCCGCCGCGGATGAATGTCAGCACGTCGGCGATCTCCTGATCATTCAACTGCAACCGAAACTGCGGCATGCGATACGGATCGGGCGTGCCTTTGACAACCAACGGCGTCGAGCCGTTGAGCACAAGGTTGATCAGCGAGGCCGGGTCTTCGCCGAGCACCACCGGATTGCCGGCAATCGGCGGCATGTAGGGGCTAAATCCCCTGCCGTCGAGGCCGTGGCAGGAGGCGCAGTTGCCGGCATAGAGCACCGCACCGGGCTGCGAGGGATGGCCGCCGCGCAGCGCCTGGGTTGTTGCGTCGTCATAGACGTAGGCCGCCTGGGCGGCATTCGCCGGCAGCGATTTCAGATAGACGGCGACCGCATTGATATCGGCGTCCGACAGATAAGGTGTCGAGTTGTTGACGACATCGATCATCGAGCCGAACGCCGTGCCGTCGCGGTTGTGACCGTGCTTCAAGAAATCGACGAGGTCGTCCTTTGACCAGGTGCCGAGCCCCGTGCGCAGATCGTTGTGCAGATTCGGCGCGAGCCAGGCGTCGAGCACCGCGCCGCCGAGATAGGCGCTGCTGCTCTCATCGAGCGCCTTCTCTTGCCAGGCGAAGCCGCGCGGCGTGTGGCAGGCGCCGCAATGGCCGAGCCCCTGTACCAGATAGGCACCGCGATTCCATTCCTTGTCGTGCCCGGGCTTTTCGACATAGCTGCCGCCGGCGGTGAACACGAGATCCCAAAGCGCGAGCGGCCAGCGGAAGCTGAGCAGCGGCGGAATCTCGTTGCGCTTGTTTTCTTGATGCACCGGCGGCACGTCTTTCATGAAGAAGTCGTACAGCGCCTTAACGTCCTCATCGGTGATCTTGGCGTAGGACGGATAGGGCATGGCCGGATAGAGCCGGTGTCCGTCCTTGGCAATGCCGCGGCGCAGCGCGCGATCGAAATCGTCCAGCGTGTAATTGCCGATGCCGGTCTCCGGATCCGGCGTGATATTGGTCGAATAGATCGCACCAAGCGGAGTGCCCATCTTCAGGCCGCCGGCAAAGGCCTTGCCGCCCGGCACGGAGTGGCAGGCGACGCAGTCGCCGGCGCGCGCCAGATATTCGCCCGGATCTTCCGGCGCGTTGGCTTCGTCGGCACGTGCGATGGCAATGGTCGATAAAATCAGCAGCGCAGCAAACAGCAGTTTTACGAGCATCGTCTCCCGCCTCCCGCAGCAGGTCGCACGCCAATAATCCTTGGCCGAATGGAGCCGAATGAAGAAAGCGCGGCCCGGATCGTCGCACTGTGGGCCGCGCTGTTGATCGCGCATGACGCGCGCTTAAGCCGATCCGGACAGATCGTGATCCATGATCGGCAGCGAGCGGATGCGCTTGCCGGTGAGCGCAAAGATCGCATTGCACACCGCGGCCGCCGTCGGCGCACCGCCGGGCTCGCCGGCGCCGCCCCATTTCTTGCCGCCGGTCATGGCAAAGTGCACGTCAATCTTCGGCGCCTGGGCAAGGCGGACCATGGGATAAGTGTCGAAATTACCCTGCTCCGGAACACCATTCTTCACCGTGACCTTGCCGTACAGCGCCGCGGTGAGCGCAAAGATGACGCCGCCTTCCATCTGTTCGGCGAAACCGAGCGGATTCACCACGTGGCCGGAATCGGCCGCGAGCGTGATCCGATCGACCTTGAGCGCGCCCTGCGGGCTGATGGTGATCTCGGCCACCTCGCCGACGATCGTGCCGTAGCATTCGTGGATCGCCAGCCCCTGCGCGCGGCCCGGCCCGAGCGACCTGCCCCAGTTGGAGTTCTCGACCACGGTATCGAGCACCTTGATCCAGTCCGGCCGGCTGCCGAGCATGGCACGGCGGAATTGGTATGGATCCCGTCCCGCGGCATGGGCCATTTCGTCGATGAAGCTCTCGATCGCGAAGGCGTTCTGCGAGGCACCGACCGAGCGCCAGAAAGCGACCGGGATGTGCGTGTTCTTCAGCGCGCATTCGACCTTGGTATTGGCGATCTGATAGGGATTGTTCGCCAGGCCTTCGATCGCCATCGGCTCGATGCCGTTCTCGACCTTGTTGATGCGCAGCGAGCGCAGGATTGAACCGACCGCAGTACGAATATAGAGCGCCGTCGGCCTGCCGTTTGCGTCCAGCGCGCCTTTGAAGCTGATCGCGGCCTGCGGCCGAAAGCGATCATGGCGCATGTCGTCTTCGCGCGTCCAGACCAGCTTCACCGGCCGGTTGATCGCTTTGGCGATCTCAATCGCCTGTACCATCTCGTCATTGCGGCTTTTGCGGCCGAACCCGCCGCCGACGAATGTGTTGTGGATGTAGACCTGCTCCGGCTTGAGGCCTGCGGTCTCGGCCGCCACCTTCAGCGCACGATCCGCCGCCTGCGTGCCGACCCACACGTCGAGCCGATCGCCTTGCCAATGCACGGTCGCATTCATTGGCTCCATGGTAGCGTGCGCCAGATAAGGCACCTCGTATAGCGAGGTCAGCGTCTTCGCACCGGACGCAGACAATGCGCTGTCGACGTCGCCATCGTTGCGCGCGACCGCGGCCGTACCGCTGAGCGCAGCGTCGCGGTACTCCTTCACGAATTGCGCGCTGTCGGTCGAGCCGGCGGCGCCGACATTCCATTCCGGATGCAGCCGCGCCAATCCTTGCTTGGCGCGCCAGAACGTGTCGGTCGCAACCACGGCAACCGCATCTTTCAGGCGCACGACCTGCACGATGCCCGGCATGTTCTTCAGCGGCGCCTCATCGACGCTCGCGAGCGTGCCGCCCGGCACCGGGCACTGGGCGATGGCGGCATAGACCATGTCCGGCAGGCGCGTGTCGATTGCATATTGCGCCGCGCCGTTGACCTTCAACGGCACGTCGACGCGCGGCTGCGGCTTGCCGATGAACGTATAGTGCTCCGGCGCCTTGATGGCCGGCTCCGCCGCGAGCTTGATCTGCGCCGCCGCGCTTGCCAGCGCGCCATAATTGATGCGGCGGCCCGAGGCGGCATGGCTGACGACGCTGTCCGCCGCCTTGCATTCGGACGCCGGCACATTCCATTGCGCCGCCGCGGCGGCGATCAGGCGCTCGCGGGCGCTGGCGCCGACCTGCTGCAGCTTGATGCGCGAATCGCGCACCGAATGGCTGCCGACCGAGGACATGTCGCCATACACATTGTTCTCGCGGACGCTGCGATTGGGCGAGGCATATTCGACGCGCACCTTGGACCAGTCGCATTGCAGCTCTTCGGCGACGATCATCGGCAGCGCGGTCATGCTGCCCTGGCCCATCTCGGACCGGGCATAGCGGATCAGCACACTGTCGTCCGGCTCGATGGCGATCCAGGCATCGAGATCGTACGGACTGCTTGCATTCCCGTCCCACGGCTTCGCGGCAACGGTGAGCGCCTTCGCCGCGCGCGGCAGCATGCCGATGCCGACAGCAAGCCCGCCGGCGGCGGTGGCGCCGGCGATGATGAAATGCCGCCGCGTGAAGGCGACGGCGTCTTGGCGATTCGACTTTCCAGCTTGCACCGTGTTGCGATGTCCCGACATGTTCGCCTCCCTCACGCCTTCATCAGATCGGCGGCGCGATGAATTGCGCGACGCAGACGCTCATAGGTGCCGCAACGGCAGATATTGGTGATGTTGGCGTTGATATCGGCGTCGGTCGGGTTGGGGAAGTCTTTCAGGAATGCGACCGTGGCCATGATCTGCCCGGACTGGCAGTAGCCGCATTGCGGCACGTCCTCGGCGACCCAGGCCTTTTGCACGGGATGGCTGGCGTCCGAGGAAAGGCCCTCGATGGTGAGAATCGTCGCGCCGTCGAGCACGCCGATCGGCACCGAACAGGAGCGCATCGCCCTGCCATTGATATGCACGGTGCAGGCGCCGCATTCGGCAATGCCGCAGCCGAATTTCGTTCCGGTCAGGCCGATGACATCGCGCAACACCCACAGCAGCGGCGTGTCAGGCTCGATGTCGACTTGATGCTGGGTTCCATTCACGTCGATCGTGATCACCGTGGCTCTCCCCCGAGAAAAAGGTGACACAAAATATTCTGCACGCACATATTGCGTATTTCAGCGAGGCGTAATTCTAGCAATTGCGCGCACATCGTTCAAAGACATGAAGCCTTGAACGCGCCGTTGTGCGCATGGCCGCAATGCGCAAAGATTATGGAACGAAAATTCGACCTCGATGCTGACGCTCCCGGCGTCGGCGCGAGACATAAACGCGAGGCAAAAAATTTAAGCGGAGGAATAGATGACTGGGTGGTCCCTCGGCGGGGCACTTGCTGCGCGCTTTGCACGGCCTTTGGCTGGATCGAATCGATTTCACGGGCGAGCGCGCGCTGCATTGTGCATTGCGATATTAGCCGTTCTCGCTCTGCTCGCGCCCTCGCCCGCAGCCGCCCAGCTCAATCCCAGCCAGACGATCCGCATCATCGTTCCGTTCGCGCCCGCGGGTTCGTCCGACGTACTGGCCCGTCTCCTGCAGCAGCCGCTGCAGCAGGAGCTCAAGCAGACCGTCATCGTCGAGAACCGGGCCGGCGCCGGCGCCAATATCGGCACCGTCGAGGTCGCGCGCGCTGCCCCTGACGGCTATACGCTCTTGCTCACTTCGAGCGCGCTCGTGGTCAATCCGGCGCTTTACAAGAACGTGCCTTACGATCCGCTCAAGGACTTTGTGCCGATCGCCGCGCTGCCGGTGGCGCCGAATGTCTTCGCAGTGAAGGCCGACGGAGGCATCACATCGCTCAATGAGGTGATCACCCGTGCCAAAGCCGAGCCGGGCAAGCTCAATTATGCCAGCCCCGGCAATGGCACCACGCCGCAACTGACAATGGAGCTGTTCAAGCTCAAGACCGGGCTGGCGATCACCAACATCCCGTTCAATGGCGGGGGACCGGCGACCCAGGGACTCTTGACCGGGACGGTCGATGTGCTCTCGACCGCGCTCCCCGGCGCGCAGTCACAGATTCAGTCGGGCGTCATGCGGGGCATTGCGCTGACGACCAGTGCGCGCCGGGCCAATCTGCCCGACGTGCCGACCTTCGTTGAACTCGGCTTTCCCGACATTACACTGAAGACCGAGCACTTTTTACTGGCACCGGCCGGTACGCCGCAGCCGGTGCTCGATCAATTGACCAAGGCGGTGCTCGCGGTCCTGGCGAGAGACGACCTGAAGCAGCGTGTCAACGAGCTCGGCTACGAGCCGCTCGCCGGCGGCCCCGATAGGGCCAAGAGCGCGATCGCCAAAGAGGTGCCGTTCTTCAAGGAGCTCGTCGCCAACGCCAAGATTCCGCAGATCGAATGACCGAGCGGCGCGGCCTTCTAAACCGCTCGTCCCCGCGAAAGCGTGACCCGGCTCTCGCTTCAAAAAACGGATTCGCGCTTGCGCGGGGCACGGAGAATGCAATCACGCTTTAGAATCCAAAATGCTCGCGCAGCGCAATGCGCACGCGGCCGACGACATTGTCCCAGCTGCGGCTTTCATCCTGTCGGAACAGTCGCGCCGTCGGATACCAGGGGCTGTCATCGCGATCGAGCAGCCAGCGCCAGTCCGGCACCAAGGGCAGCACGACCCAGAGCGGCTTGCCGATCGCCCCGGCCAGATGGGCGACCGCGGTATCGACAGCGATGACGAGATCCAGATTCGCTATCAGCGCCGCGGTGTCCGAGAAATCTTCGAGCCTGTCGCCGAAATGCAGAATGTCGCTGTAGCGGCACAGCAGATCGGCGTCGCCGCTGCGCAACTCGCGCTGCAGGCTCACATAGGCCAGATCAAGGTCAAAGAGCGGCAGCAGAGCCGCAAGCGGCACCGAGCGGTTAGCATCATTTCTGTAGGACGCACTGCCGGCCCAAGCCAGGCCGATGCGCGGGCGCTTGCGCGAGCCCAGGCGGGCATCCCATTGTGCTACGGCCTGCGGGCGCGCGCGGAGATAAGGCACGTCGGCCGGTATGGTCGAGAGCACGGTTCCGAAGAGATGCGGCAGACTCAGCAGCGGACAATGGACATCAAAGTGAGGCAGCGCTTGGCCGCGTGCTACGACTTGCATCGCTCCAGGAAGCTCGCCGAGCAGCTGATAGAGCGGCGGCTGCACTTCCAAGATCACACGTCCGACGCGCTGTGCCACGAGCGGCGCATAACGGCAGAACTGGATGGTGTCGCCGAATCCCTGCTCGGCATGCAGAAGAACGGTTTTGGCGGCGACCTCCTCCGCGCCGTTCCATGACGGCTGCACGAACTCCCGCTTGGCACGCCGCTGTCTGGTTTCCCAGCGCCATTCATACTCCTCGAAGCCGTGCAGATCGCCGAGCAGCAGGCGGCACCAGCCGGCATTGAAATGCGCTTCGGCATAATCGGGCCGCAGGGCCAGCGCGCGCTGATAGCTCGTCATCTCCTCGTCAAACCGCTTGAGCGCGTGCAACGCGATGCCGCGGTTTGTGAGCGCCTCCGGATAGTCCGGCTGCAGTGTGAGCGCCCGATCATAGCTCGCGAGCGCATCGTCGAACCGCTGCAGCGCGTTCAGTGCATTGCCGCGATTGCAGTGCGCGTCGGCAAAGTCGGGCCGCAGCGAAAGCGCGCGGTCGCAGCTTGCCAGCGAGTCTTCGAATCGCATCAGCTCATGCAGGGTATGGCCGCGATTGGATAGCGCCTCGACGTCGTCGGGCCGTAGCGCGAGCGCGCGGTCGTAGCTCGCAAGCGCCTCCTCGAAGCGCGACAGCTCGTGCAGCGCCACGCCCCGACCGATCAGCGCGTCACCGTGATCGGGGCAAAGGGCGAGCGCCCGATCACAGCTTGCCAGCGCATCGTCGTATCGGCGCAGCGCATTGAGCACGACGGCCCGATTGGTGAGCGCCTCGATGCTTTCGGGCTGCAGCGCCAAGGCGCGATCAAGGCTCGCAAGCGCCTCCTCGTGCCGCTTGAGCGCATGCAGCGTCGCGCCCCGATTGGTCAGCGCATCGACATAGTCCGGCCACAGAGCGAGCGCGCGCTCGTGGCTGACCAGTGCTTCGTCGTAGCGTTTGAGCGCATGCAGCGCATTGCCGCGATTGTAAAGCGCTTGCGCGTAATCGGGCCGCAGCGCCAGCGCGTGATCGAAGGCCGCCAAGGCTTCCTCAAGGCGATCGAGCGCCTGAAGCGCATTGCCGCGATTGAGGTGCGCCTCGACGAGGTCCGGCTGTACAGTTAGCGCCCGGTCGTAGCTCGCCACGGCTTCGTCGAGCCGTCCCAGCGCGGCGAGCGTGACGCCGCGATTGGTCAGCGCCTCCGCATAATCGGGCCGCACGCTGAGCGCACGCTCATAGCTCGCCAGCGCCTCCGCAAACCGCCGCAACTGCTGAAATGCATTGCCGCGATTGTTCCAGGCCAGAACATGCCTGGGCTCGACGGCAAGCGCGGCATCGATGTGCCGGACGGCCGCCGCGGCATCGCCGCGCTGCAGAAAAATCACGCCGAGCAGATGCAGGCTGTCAAAATGCCGGGGCTGCGCCGCAAGAATCCGGTTATAAATGCTTTCGGCGTCCGCCAACCGGCCCGCTTGGTGCAGCGTCAAGGCCTCGGCGAAGGCTGAAGCGAGGTCGGTCATTGCCTTGTTCCGCCTGGGAGCGCCTTTGTCTTCTCCCGACGCGACTGTCCAATCCGGTCCTTTTATATGATTCGAGCGTCAAGTCCCGACTTTTAGTTCTGCCACCAGTCCGCGCAGCGCCGCGACGGCGCTCAGCGCGGTGATGCGGCCGGTGCGCGGATTTTCTTCCGACGGCACGTTCTCGATCATCATCGAAAAGCGTGCGCAATCGGCGTCGACCTCGATGCGATGGGTGTTGCGGGCGAGCCCCGGATCGGCCCAGATTTCGAGCCGCGTTCTGTCGGGGCCGATGCCGGCGAGGCTAAGCGCGGCGGCGACATTGACATTGGCGGGAAAGCCGCGCGCCCCCTCGCGCGCCGTGCCGTCGAAGACTTTCAGTGGCGCGGCGAGATTTTTCACCGAAATGCCATGCTCGATGAGATAAGGCGCGCCTTCGAGACCCGCCGGCGGCTTGCGCGTGATCATGGTCACCGAATGGATCGTGCCTTCGGCGGCGGCGCGCACCGCGTCGAGACCGATCAGCGCCCCCGTCGGCACCAGAATGCGCGCGCCGGTCTTCTTTGCGCGCTCCACGAGATCCCAGTTCTGCAGTAGTTGGCCGACGCTGAGCGGCATGAAAATTCTTCCATGCGCAAGAGCTGCGGACGCGACCGGCCGAAACAGCTGCGGCGGCAGGCCTTCAACAATCACATCGCAAGTCTCGCCCAGCGCGTCGGCGGCGACGATGGGAATACGGCCGCCCGCTTCCGGCAGATTGCGCCGCGCCTTGGCGTGATCGCGGGCGGAAACCGCAGCGAGGACGAGCCCGGGAATGCCCGCTTCGAGCCGACGCGCGACTTCGAGGCCCACCGCGCCCAGGCCGGCTAGGCCGATTTTCAAGGTTTCTCCTTCGGACGTTTTGCCTGCCACTGCGCGTTCCCGGTCTGGCCGCCACCGGCCCGACCCTATAAATTGACGTCACACATCCTCTATGCGCCGGCCGGACGCCGCGCAACCAGCCGGACGCGGCACCGCCATGCCAGATCCCCACATGTCGGAAGGCACCATGTCGGAACGCAACAAGAGAACCTTTATGACCAATATCAATCCCAACACTTTCACCACGCGGCCGGAGATCGAGGGCACGTTCGGCGTGGTCGCTTCCACGCATTGGATCGCGACCGCAGTCGGCATGGGGATTTTGGAAAAGGGCGGCAATGCCTTCGATGCCGCCGTCGCCACCGCGTTTACGCTGCAAGTGGTCGAGCCGCATCTGAACGGGCCCGGCGGCGACGCGCCCGTCATTCTCTACGACGTCAGGCGCGGCAAGCCGGAGGTGATCTGCGGCCAGGGCGTCGCGCCGGCGCGCGCAACGATCGCGCATTACCGCAGCGAAGGCCTCGACCTCGTGCCCGGTACCGGCCTCCTTGCCGCGGTCGTGCCCGGCACGTTCGAGACCTGGATGATGCTGCTGCGCGACTACGGCACCATGCGGCTTGCCGAGGTGCTGGCGCCGGCGATCGGCTACGCCCAGCACGGCCATCCGCTGCTCGAGCGCGCCAATGCGACGATCGGCACGGTCGCGCAGCTGTTTCGCGAGCACTGGCCGACATCGGCGGCGGTCTATCTGCCGCACAATGAAGTGCCGGCCGTTGGCGAACTGTTCACCAACACCGCGCTCGCGGCGACTTACACCCGCATCATCAAAGAAGCCGAGAGTGCAGGCGGCGATCGCATCGCGCAGATCGAACGCGCGCGCAAGGCGTGGAGCCGGGGCTTTGTCGCCGAAGCGATCGACCGCTTCTGCCGCACGCAGGAGATCATGGATACCAGCGGCGAAAGGCATCGCGGCGTGCTCACCGCCGACGACATGGCGCGTTGGACGCCGCATATCGAAGCGCCGCTCACCTACGATTATGGCCGCTGCACGGTCTGCAAGACCGGCCCATGGGGCCAAGGGCCGGTGACCTTGCAGCAGCTTGCGCTGCTCAAAGGTTTTGAGCTCGACGGCCTCGATCCGACCGGTCCGGATTTCATTCATCTCATCGTCGAATGTTCAAAGCTCGCTTATGCCGACCGCGAGGCGTTCTACGGTGATCCTGATTTCGTCAAGGTGCCGATGGCGACGCTGTTGTCTGACGCCTATAACGCGGCGCGCCGCAAGCTCGTCACCGACAAGGCCTCGCTCGACTTGCGGCCCGGCTCGATCGAAGGTTTTGGCGCGATCGTCAAGCTGCGCCGCGAGGCCGCGCCGCTTACGGCCGGCGCCGGCGAGCCGACCGTGGGCTCACTCGGCGCCGGCGAGCCGACGGTCGGGCGGATGGGATCGATGCGCGGCGACACCGTGCATTTCGACATTATTGACCAGGCCGGCAACATGATCTCCTCGACGCCGTCGGGCGGCTGGCTGCATTCCTCGCCCGTCATTCCCGAGCTCGGCTTTCCGCTCGGCACGCGCGCGCAGATGTTCTGGCTCGAGGAAGGGCATCCGGCCGCGCTCGCGCCCGGCAAGCGCCCGCGCACCACGCTGTCGCCGACGCTCGCACTGCGCGACGGCGAGCCCTACCTCGCCTGGGGCTCGCCCGGCGGTGACGGCCAAGACCAATGGATCACGCAGATGTTTTTGCGCCACGTCCATTGCCGCATGAATCTGCAGGAGTCCATCGATGCGCCGGCCTGGCATTCCGAGCACTTCCCCAGCTCGTTCTGGCCGCGCACCGCGCGGCCCGGCGTGCTGGTGCTGGAAGGCCGCGTGCCGCAGAAGACTGTCGATGAATTGACCCGCCGCGGCCACATCGTCGAGCGCGGCCCGGACTGGTCGGAAGCCCGCCTCACCGCGGCATCGCGCCAAGGCCGCCGCCGCCGCGCCGCCGCCAATCCGCGCGGCATGCAGGGCTACGCGGCGGGGCGATGATCGCCCTTGTCGGCATCATCGTGGCAACGCGGAGCTGAACCTTTATGACGGTCGCGTCGCATACCGGCTCGTCGCCAAAGATCACCGAAATGCGGGTCGTGCCGGTAGCGGGGCACGACGCCATGCTGCTCAACCTGTCCGGCGCGCATGCGCCGTTTTTCACGCGTAATGTCGTTATCTTGCGCGACAATGCAGGCCATACCGGCATCGGCGAGGTGCCGGGCGGCGAGCGCATTCGCCAGACTTTGGACGATGCCCGGCCGCTGGTCCTCGGCCAGCCGATCGGCGGCTATAACGACATTCTCAATACCGCACGCAAAAGTTTCGCGGACCGCGATGCCGGCGGCCGCGGCCTGCAGACTTTCGACCAGCGCGTCACCATTCATGCCGTTACGGCGATCGAGGCGGCACTGCTCGATCTGCTCGGGCAATTCCTCGGCGTACCGGTCGCCGCGCTGCTGGGCGAAGGCCAGCAGCGCGAGGCGGTGGAGACGCTCGGCTATCTGTTCTTTGTCGGCGATCGCACCAAGTGCAGTCTGCCCTATCGCGCCGAGCCCGACGCCAAGATCGACTGGTTTCGCCTGCGTCACGACAAGGCGCTCACCACGGCCGCGGTGGTCCGCCTCGCCGAGGCCGCGCATGCGCATTACGGCTTCAACGACTTCAAATTGAAGGGAGGCGTGCTGGCGGGCGAAGCCGAGATCGAAACGGTGACCGCGCTCGCCGGGCGCTTTCCGCGCGCCCGCATCACGCTCGATCCGAACGGGGCCTGGTCGCTGCAAGAGGCGATCCGGCTTTGCAGCGGCTGTGCGGTGCTCGCTTATGCCGAAGATCCGTGCGGCGCCGAAGCCGGCTATTCCGGGCGCGAGATCATGGCGGAGTTCCGCCGCGCCACGGGACTGCCGACAGCCACCAACATGATCGCCACCGATTGGCGGCAGATGGCACATGCGATCAGCCTGCAGGCGGTCGACATTCCACTCGCCGATCCGCACTTCTGGACGCTGCAGGGGTCGGTGCGGGTGGCACAGATGTGCCGCGATTTCGGCCTGACCTGGGGCTCGCATTCCAACAATCACTTCGACATTTCGCTTGCGATGTTTACCCATGTCGCGGCGGCGGCGCCCGGCAAGGTCACGGCGATCGACACCCATTGGATCTGGCAGGACGGGCAGCGGCTGACCAGGGAACCGCTGCAGATCAGAAACGGAAAGATCGACGTGCCGCGACGGCCGGGGCTCGGCATCGAGATCGATCTCGATCAGGTCGAGAAGGCGCACCAGCTCTACAAGCGTCACGGCCTCGGCGCGCGCGACGACGCAATGGCGATGCAGTATCTCAAACCGGGCTGGACCTTCGATCCCAAGCGGCCCTGTCTCGTGCGCTGAGTGGCTTGTCCGATCATGCGCCTGCGTCTCTCGTTACCTCATGCCGAGGCGGCCGCGAAACAGCCCTCGAAGGATGCCGTCAACCCGCATCGGCTATACCCTTCAAGCTTTGGCGCTTCGCGCCGAGCAGTTCAGGGTGACGGCCATAGGATGCCGTGCCGACCGCCATCCCAGTCGGGAGTATCGCCATGGTGAAAATAAGAGTGGGCCTGATCGGCTCCGGCTTTGTCGCCGAATTGCACATGTATGCCTACAAGCGCGTCTATGGGGTCGAAGCCGAAGTCGTCGCCGTCGTGTCGCGCGGCGATCATGTCGAGCGGTTCGCTGCGAAGCACGGCATTGCCAAGACCTACCGCGACTATCGGCAGGTGCTGGCCGATCCTTCGATCGATGTCGTCGATATTTGCACGCCGCCGGCCTTGCACACCGAAATGATCGTGGCCGCGGCCGGCGCCGGAAAACATGTGATCTGCGAAAAGCCGTTCGCCGGCTATTTCGGCCAGACGGGTGATCGCGCGCCGATCGGCCGGCACGTGCCGAAAGCCGCGATGTATGAGCGCGTGATGGCCGAGATGGACAAGACCCGCGCCGCAATCAGAGCGAGCGGCAGGCTTTTCATGTATGCCGAAGATTGGATCTACGCGCCGGCGCTGACAAAGACCGTCGAGATGCTGCGCGCGACCAAGGACAAGATCCTGTTCATGAAAGCGGAGGAGAGCCACAGCGGCTCGCATGCCGCGCATGCCGCGCAGTGGGCGATGACCGGCGGTGGCTCACTCATTCGCATGGGCTGCCATCCGCTCGCCGCCGTGCTGCATCTCAAGCGTGTGGAGGCGAAGGCGCGCGGCGAAGCTGTTTGTGTTGCCGCGGTGACCGCCGATGTCGGCAACGTGGCCGCCTGCCTGATGCCGGCGGAGAAGCAGCATATCAAGGCCAATCCGGTCGATGTCGAGGATTGGGGCACGCTGACGCTGACATTCTCGGACGGCACCAAGGCGACGATCATTTCCGGCGACATGATCATGGGCGGCGTGCGCAATCTGATCGAGACCTATACCAGCGGCGGCGCGCTGTTCGCCAATATCACGCCCAACAATCACATGCTCACCTACATGACCGACGAGCAGAAACTGAAGGACGTGTACATCACCGAAAAGGTCGACCGCAAAACCGGCTGGCAATTCGTCTGCCTCGAGGAGGAATGGACGCGCGGCTATCTGCAGGAAATCCAGGATTTCATGGAATGCGTCGCGACCGGCCGGCAGCCTCTGGCCGATCTCGATCTCGCCTATGCGACCATGCAGGCGCAATATGCCGGCTATTGGTCGGCTGATGAAGGGCGGCGGATAAAAATTGCGCCGCCGTGAGGGCTCGGCGCGAAGCGCCTTGCCAAGCCCTATAGAGGCTTGCGAGCGACCCCTACGCCGCAACCGTCGCCAAGAACTCCTCGACCTCGCCGCGCAGCTTGGCCATGGCGTCCTCGACCCGTTCGGAGGCAGCCAACACGGTCTCGGCCGAGCTCCTGGTCTGCGTGACGCCGCCCGCGACTTCGCCGAGCGCGGTGACAATGCCTTTGGCGCCGCTCGCCGCGCCGGCGACATTGTGTGAGATTTCGCCGGTGGCGGCTTCCTGCTGCTCGAGCGACAGCGCCACAGCGCTGGTATAGCTGTTGATCTCCTGTATGCGTGCCGTGATGTCGCGAATCGCGGATACCGCCTTGCCGCTCGAATTCTGCACCGAGAGAATCTCGTGCGTGATTTCCTCCGTCGCTTTGGCGGTTTGTACGGCGAGCGATTTCACCTCGGACGCCACTACGGCAAAACCGCGGCCGGCTTCGCCGGCGCGTGCCGCTTCGATCGTGGCATTGAGCGCCAG
>JAJPJB010000060.1 GCA_021324465.1 Hyphomicrobiaceae bacterium | reverse complement strand
TCTCCCGTCTGCCGCTGACGTATTGCTACGCCCGCTCGACTTGCATGTGTTAGGCCTGCCGCCAGCGTTCGCTCTGAGCCAGGATCAAACTCTCAAGTTGGATGAGATTTGATCTCGGCTGATCACGTTTCGCACGCGATGCTCAGGACCGCAATCCATCACATCGCTTTGACGAGGTCCCACTTTTGTTTCCCGCAAGGTTTTCGTCTTGCAAGATTCAAGAGTGTTGACCTGAAACGTCGACCGCCGAAGTCTCTTCCATGGCCGCCCTGCTTACGGAAAAAGGCGAACCTTCCCCGCTCGAGGAAGCGGCCCGCAAGGACTCCGCCGTCCACGTTTCTCTTTCTTCCGATTCACTTTTCAAACAGCCCGAAACCTTTCGGTTCCGTCGTCCCGACACCTGCTCCGGAGGGCTCCAGAGCCGGCGACGCCCCACCATCCGACATGGCCATAGCTCATGGCCGGATGATTCACCGTGTAAACAGTGAGGGGCTTCGCGGACGCGCCATCGCGCCACGCGGTGGCGCGCCCAAGAGGCCCTATATAGGCTTTGGCGCTCATTATTGTCAACCTTCCAACGTGCAAATCCACTCTGTGGAAGGCCCCAGAAGCAATAATGGCGCTCGCCCAAACAGCCTGCGAAATCCATCGCTTTCGCAGTGCGGCAATGCCGATCTCGGCCGGCCGGGCTATCGGGGTGCGATGCGGACCTCGGACACCCAGATCCGGTGCCGCACGGTACCGCTTATTTAGTGTCGCGTGCCGGCTTTTCCAGGCGGTGGCGGGCCTCCCCTGTAGGCCTTCTTGGAACGGTCCTCGTAATTTAGGACGGGCCGTATCTAGCGCCATACCTGAGTACCCGATCTTGGGTAGCCGATGCTACGACGACGCGCCGTCCATTCGTCGTCGATTTTGCCGCCGTTGGCCCCGGCTTGACGCCCCACTTGAGCCACATTCCTCCGTCGTTCTTTGCATGATCGTGTCGGGGTGTCGCGAGAAAAGGGGAAGCGACATCTTCTCTTGCGCTTTTCAACTGTCAGCCGCCCGGTCGCGTTGACGCTCTGCCGGTGGCGGGGCATCGTCTCGGGCAACCGCATGTCCTGGTTGCTTGCATTCGCAAGGCAACCGGGCCGATGCGGAAGGGTGACGCAAATGAAGCCTGCGCGGTGACGCTTTGGAGTTAAGGGCGCCACGGCAAGGCCAACGCGTTTTCCGCACGGTCTGGGGACCGTGGGACGTGGTGGTCGGGGGACGTGGCGGTCGGGGGACGTGGTCTTGGATCAAACTGGGCTACGTAGCGCGAGGGATCATCATCGGCGCATCGACGCCGAGGTCGTTCATCTCGGCAATGAGCCGCCGCTTTCCGTCGATGGCGAGGGTCTCGTCGACCGGCGCCGGCTTTCGGTCCAGTGGTTTTCCGGCACGATCCTGACCGGGCTGTGCGGTGCGGCCCTTATGGGCGGCGCCGTTTTTGCTTCGCTCGACGGCGAGACCAATTTCGCCGCCGCGCCGGAACAGGTGGAGAGCGCCTTGCGCGGCGCGATTTCCTCCATCGGCGAGCACTTGAACGCTCTGCGCAAGACCGACCGCCTGCCGGCAATGACCGAGCCGAGCGTTTCTCGCCAAATCGTACGCGTGCCGACGACGAGCCATATTCGCGACCGCGAATTGGTGCGCATGCGTCCCTATATCCGCGTCACCGGCAATCTGCTTCTGACACCTCCTGATCTTTCTCTCAATATTCCTCCCTACAATCCGCAAAAGCTCCTCACCGACAGTGTCGGCGGCGACGACCAGCCACCGGCGGCCGAGCCGGACGCCGAGGTCTCGTTCGTGGAATGCGATCTCGCCCCAGCGCCGGCCAAAACCAAGGCGGTGACGCCTGGCGTTTGCGATCTCAATTCGCTGCTCCCCCGAGTCAAAGCCTCGACCCGATTGCCGCTCGACGACGTGCTCAACCGCGTGCGCGACGTCGCGCTCAAGGCCGGCACCGCCGGCTCGACGCTGCTCGCCAATGCCGACGGCACAGCAAGCATCAAAATGAGCTACGCGTCGGAAGCCGATCCCGACACTTATTTCGGTTTCCGCCCGCGCGCGGTGCCGGAAAATGTCACGCTGTTGCCGAAGACGACCAGCGCGCTCAATGCCGGCGGCGATTGGAGCGAGAAGATGATCGTCGTCAAGAAAGGCGAGACGGTCGGCTCGATCCTGCGCGAGCTCGGCGCAGCGCCAACCGAGATCGCGGCCATCATCAAAGTGATCGGACCGGCGGCGCTTGAAGGCGGGCTGAAAGAGGGCCAGAAGCTGCGCGTGCTGGCCGCGCCCGTGAGCTTAGGCCACGTGCAGCCGTTGCGCGTGATCATAGTCGGCGATGCCGGCATTCAATCGGCCGTCGCACTGTCCGACAGCCAGCAATATGTACCGGTCGATATCCGCAATATCGATACCGGTCTCGCCGAAAGCGAAGATGAGCCGATCCAAGACGATGTGGGCGGCGTGCAGCTCTATCGGAGCCTCTACGAGACGGCGCTGCGCAACAACGTGCCGCGGCCGGTGATCGAGGATCTCGTCCGCATCTATTCATATGACGTCGATTTCGAGCGCAAGGTCCAGGCCGGCGACAGCTTTGACGTGCTTTATTCCGAAGACGAAAACGGCGATAGCCGTCCGGAAGTGCGCTATGCGGCGCTGACGGTCGGCGGCGAGACCAAGAAATATTATCGCTTTCAGACCGCCGACGACGGCATCTTCGACTACTATGACGAAACCGGAAAGAGCGCGAAGAAATTCCTGGTGCGCAAGCCCGTCGCCAACGGCATGGTGACCTCGCCGTTCGGCTGGCGCACGCATCCGCTGCTCCACGTCAGCGAGCTGCATTCCGGCGTCGACTGGGGCGCGCCCTATGGCACGCCGATCTTCGCCGCCGGCAACGGCGAGATCGAGGAGATCGGGCTCAAAGGCGGCTACGGCAAATATGTGCGCATCAAGCACGCCAACGGCTACGAGACGGCTTACGGTCACATGACCGCGTTTGCCAAGGGCCTCGACGTCGGCACCAAGGTACGCCAGGGCCAGGTGATCGGCTTTGTCGGCTCCTCTGGCATGTCGACCGGCTCGCACGTGCATTTCGAGATCATCGTCAACGACCGCTTCGTCGACCCGATGCGCATCAAACTGCCGCGCGGCCGCGTCCTCGACGGGCCGACGCTGGCGCTGTTCGACAAGGACCGCGATCAGATCGACGCCGTGCTGGCGCATGCGCCAGCACCGCACGTCGCGCAATCGCGTTAATGCGTTATTATGTTGCTGTACGGGCGGATCGCTGTCCGCTCCTCCCGCGCAAGCGGGGACCAGCACCGATTCGCGCTTGCGCGGGAATGAGCGAAACTACCGACAATCGAGGCGCCTTTGACCCAAGCGATGTCTGTTCCCGACCGGATCGAAGCACGGTCGAGCCGGTTCTGGGCCATCTTTCATTTCAACCTGACGCGCTGGATCTTTCCGGCGCGGCTGATCGCCGACCATATCGGCGTCTCGACCAATATCGTCGCGTTCTGGCTGACGCCGTGGCGGCGCGTCGACGAGCATCTGCCGCTCTCCCATGTCGCCGAAGTGATCCACATCCGCGGCTTCGTCTGGGATGCGGTCAGCGTGGAAAGCTCCGGCGGCCTCAATCCGCTGCGTGTGTCCGGCCTGCCGAAAGGCCAGGCGCGGTATTTCGTCGAACACGTGCGCGAGCGGCTCAACGAGTCAGCAGTCGCGCCGGCGCAGACGAAACGGTAGACGCGTCATTGCGGGGAACGAAGCGACGAGGCAATCCAGGTTCGGCGCTGCCGCCTGCGATTGCTTCGCTTCGCTCGCAATCAGGCAGGCCGTTACGCCGCAGCCGCGATCGGTGTGCCGTTGAACATCAGGCCGTCCCTGTTGGCCGAGATCGCGACCTTCTCACCGTCTTTGATCCGGCCGGCGAGCATCAGTTCGGCAAGCGGATCTTGTACCGACTTCTGGATGACGCGCTTCAAGGGCCGCGCGCCATAGGCCGGGTCGTAGCCCTTCTCGGCGAGCCAGTCGCGCGCCTTGGCATCGAGCGAAAGCATGATCTTGCGATCGTCGAGTAGCCGCTGCAGATAGCCGATCTGAATATCGACGATGCGGCCCATCTGCTCGCGCTTGAGCCTGTGGAACAGGATGATCTCGTCGACGCGGTTCAGGAATTCCGGCCGAAAATGCGCGCGCACTTCCGCCATCACCTGATCGCGCACCTTGTCGGTATCTTCGCCCTCCGGCTGCATGACCAGATATTCGGCGCCGAGATTCGACGTCATCACGATCAGCGTGTTGCGGAAATCGACGGTGCGGCCCTGGCCGTCGGTCAGGCGGCCGTCGTCGAGCACTTGAAGGAGCACGTTGAACACGTCGTGATGCGCTTTCTCGATTTCGTCGAACAGGACGACCTGATAGGGCCGGCGCCGCACCGCTTCGGTGAGCGCGCCGCCCTCCTCATAGCCGACATAGCCGGGCGGTGCGCCGATCAGCCGCGCGACCGAGTGCTTCTCCATGTATTCCGACATGTCGATGCGGATCAGCGCGTGCTCGTCGTCGAACAAGAATTGCGCCAAGGCTTTGGTCAGCTCGGTCTTGCCGACCCCGGTCGGCCCCAAGAACATGAACGAGCCGATCGGCCGGTTCGGATCCTGCAGGCCGGCGCGGGCGCGGCGCACCGCGGTCGACACTGCTTTGACGGCTTCCGCCTGACCGACCACGCGCTTGGAAAGCGCATCCTCCATCTTCAGGAGCTTTTCGCGCTCGCCCTCGAGCATCCGGTCGACCGGTATACCGGTCCAGCGGGAGACGACCTGGGCGACATTGTCGGCAGTCACCGCTTCCGACGTCACCACGGGTGCGCCGGAGGCCGCGGCATCCACCGCTTTCAGCTTCGCCTCGAGGCCGGGAACGATACTGTATTGCAGTTCGGCGGCGCGCTGATAATCGCCGCGCCGGATTGCGTCGGCGAGATCGTTCTTGGCCTTGTCGAGCTGCTTCTGTGTCTCCGCCGCCAGGGACAGCTTGTCCTTCTCCGCCTTCCACTTGCCGGTAAGCGCATCAGCCTTCTCTTGCAGGTCGATGAGGTCCCGCTCCAGTCGCTTGAGGCGATCCTTGGAGGCCGAATCGGTTTCCTTCTTCAGCGCCTCGCGCTCGATCTTTAGCCGGTTGATTTCACGGTCGAGATTGTCGAGCTCTTCCGGCTTGGAATCGATCTGCATGCGCAGCCGCGCCGCCGCTTCGTCGACCAGATCAATGGCCTTGTCGGGCAGGAAGCGGTCGGTGATGTAGCGATGCGATAAAGTCGCGGCCGCGACCAGCGCGCCATCGGTGATCTTCACCTTGTGATGCGCCTCGTATTTCTCTTTCAGCCCGCGCAGGATCGAGATCGTGTCCTCGACGGTGGGCTCATCGACATAGACCGGCTGGAACCGCCGCGCCAAAGCGGCATCCTTCTCGACATGCTTCTTGTATTCGTCGAGCGTGGTGGCGCCGATGCAATGCAATTCGCCGCGCGCCAGCGCAGGTTTCAGAAGATTCGAGGCATCCATCGCGCCGTCGGCCTTGCCCGCGCCAATGATGGTATGCATCTCGTCGATGAACAGCACATATTGGCCGGCCGAACCGGTCACTTCGGCCAGCACCGCCTTGAGTCGTTCTTCGAATTCGCCGCGGTATTTGGCGCCGGCGATCAGCGCGCCCATGTCAAGCGCGAGCAGTTTTTTGTCCTCGAGGCTCTCCGGCACGTCGCCATTGACGATGCGCAGCGCCAAGCCCTCGACGATCGCCGTCTTGCCGACGCCCGGCTCGCCGATCAGCACGGGGTTGTTCTTGGTCCGCCGCGACAGGACTTGAATGGTGCGGCGGATTTCCTCGTCGCGCCCAATCACCGGATCGAGCTTGCCGTCGCGCGCGGCCTGGGTGAGATCGCGCGCATATTTTTTCAACGCATCATAGGCGTTCTCGGCGGAAGCGGAATCGGCGGTGCGGCCTTTGCGCAAGGCTTCGATCGCCGCATTGAGATTTTGCGGCGTCACGCCGGCATTGGCCAAAATCTTTCCGGCTTCGCTCCCCTTCTCCAGCGCCAGCGCCAGCAATAGCCGCTCGACCGTGACAAAACTGTCGCCGGCCTTCTGTCCGGCCTTCTCCGCCGTGTCGAACACGCGCGCCAAAGCGGGATCCAGGTAGATCTGGCCGGCGCCGCCGCCTGACACTTTCGGCCGCTTGGCCAGCGCCGCTTCGGTCGCGGCAAGCGCCGCGCGCGAATTGCCGCCGGCGCGGTCGATGAGCCCCGCCGCGAGCCCTTCTGGGTCGTCGAGCAGGACTTTCAGGAGATGTTCGGGGGAGAACTGCTGATGTCCCTCGCGCTGCGCGAGCGACTGGGCAGATTGAATGAAGCCGCGGCTGCGGTCGGTATATTTATCGAAATCCATGTCCCTTCCCTCGGCCTATTCCGGAACCCTTGAGCATCATCCCCGAAAAGTCGGTAGCGGTTTTCGGTAGGGATCATGCTCCACATAAAAGGCGTTACCCGGAACATCGTCATTGGGTTGTACGCAGACGTCACCGCCCAGATTGCGACGGTGACTTGTAAGACAGTGTCCCGGCCGAACGATGACGCAGATCAAAGCCGGCCGTTCCTGGCGAATCCCTCAAAAGGCGACCCGCCACTCATAAATATGGTGACGAAAAGTTCCGGGGAAAGGGGGCTCCGCCGTTCCTCGCCGAGCCATCACCGGCGCATGACGGGCAACAGCTCGATGGACTGGAGCAGATTTTGCTGGCATCGAAAGCGTAACCGGGCCTCTGTTCCGCCTTGCGCGGAAATCTTCCCCCGCTGCGCCGCGCAGGAGGATCATTATCATTAGAATAACCCATGCCGCACATCCGCTTGATCTACCGCTATCCGATCAAAGGCCTCACGGCTGAACCGCTTGCCCGCGCCAGCCTCGCACCCGGCCAGACCGTGCCCGGTGATCGGCTCTATGCCATCGAGAACGGCCCGTCCGGATTCGATCCCGCCGCGCCCGCCTATTTCGCCAAGACGCATTTCCTGATGCTGATGAAGAACGAGCGGCTCGCACAATTGCGCGCCAGTTTCGATCATGACAGCCATGTGCTGACCCTTGATCCCAGTCCACACGCGCAAGCGGCCAACGGGCGCATCGAAGCCAACCTGCGCAGCGCCGAAGGGCGCGCCGCGATCGAACGTTTCTTTGCTAGGTTCTGCGCCGACGAATTGCGCGGTCCGCCGAAAGTGCTGCACGCCGATGGCCACAGCTTCTCGGACGTCGCGCGCAAGGTCGTTTCCATAATCAATCTCAATTCGCTCGCCGCGCTGGAAACGATGATCGGCGCCAAAGTTCACCCGTTGCGCTTCCGCGCCAATCTCTATGTCGACGGCTGGCGAGCCTGGAGCGAGCTCGATCTCCTCGGCAAGGAGCTGAACGCCGGCAGCGCGCGCCTGAAGGTCATCAAGCGCATCGTCCGCTGCGCCGCGACCAATGTTGACCCCGATACCGCGGCGCGCGATCTCAACATCCCCCACACGCTGATGCGCAATCTCGGCCACGCCGATTGCGGCATCTATGCCGAGGTGATCGCGGGCGGGGAAATCAAGGTGGGAGATGGAGTGGAGATTCTATAGTTCGTCATTCCGGCTCGCATCGCCAATACCAGCACACAACAAAGCCCGGCCGTGTTACAATTGCCGGCAAGCCGTCTGATGATATGGCGCCCGGGACGCTCAATGGCGTGCTGAGGCAGGCCGCCCTGATGGAGCAGAAGTGATGCGCTACGCAGTGGTGATCGAGAAGGCCGCGGGCAGTTATTCCCCCTATGTTCCTGACGTCCCAGGGCGCGTCGCATCGCTCGACAGCATCTGCCGCAGCGAGACAATGGTTTCGTTGCTCGCTGCGTTTTCATCGGCCCCTGCACGCCGTCTCGACGCGCCTGTTGCGCGTCCCCTCGCACGCGCGATCGCGGCGCTCGGTTTCGCCGCGCTCGTGCTCGCCATAGGCGCGTCCAGCGCGCTGGCGTTTTCGGCAAGCTTCTCCTGGTGCCAGGGCTCCCCGCGCGGCTCGCCGGAATTTCAGCTTAAAGACGTGCCGGCCGGAACGGTGAACCTGAAATTCGCTATGACTGATCTCAACAAGCCGAGTTTTCATCACGGCGGTGGGACGGTCGGCTATCGCGGTCAGCTCAATGTGCCGTGCGATGCGTTCTCCTCGGGCTTCGTCGGCCCCTCGCCGCCGCCCGGGCAAGTGCATACCTACGAGTTCACAATTCAGGCGCTCGACGCCAGCGGAAAAGTGCTCGGCGCGACGACGGCGCGAAGGACGTTTCCGGAGTGATGCTTTTCATCCTTCCGCGCGCCGTATCTTCTTACGGAAAACCGGTACCCACTTTTCCGGAAAATGCTCTAAATCCTCAACAGCCGCTTCGCATTGCCGAAGAGGATCTTCGCCTTGTCCTCGTCGCATAGTGGCACGGTTTCCATCCACTTAATCGCTGGCGGATTCATCACGAAAGGCCAGTCCACCGCAAAAAGAATGCGGTCGACGCCCATTTCCATGATGCAGCAGAGCAGCGCCGGATTGGAGAAATTGCCGCTCGTCGTGACATAAAAATTGTTGCAGAACACGTCGCGGAAGCCGATCGATTTCTGGCCCGGCCGCGCCAAAGTGTGATCGACCCGCCAGACCAGAAATGGCAGCGTCTCACCGAGATGGCCCAAAATGACTTTCAGCTTCGGATATTTCTCGAACACGCCGGAGAGCACCAGGCGAATGGCGAGCGTCGCAGTCTCCACCGTATAGCCCCAGGTGGCGCGTGTGATCATCGGGAAGTCTTTGGCGTAGTCGGCATAATAGGTCTTGATCACGTCGGCATGCGGCAGCGAGGGATGCATGTAGATCGGCAGATCGAGCTTTTCCGCGCGCGCATAGATCGGCCAGAATTTCTTGTCGTCCAGAAACTCGCCATTGGCGAGGCCGTGCAGCATGGCACCCTTGAAGCCGAGCTTGGCGGTGCGCTCGAGCTCGTCGGCGGCGGCTTCCGGCACGGCGGTCGGCAGCGCGGCGAAGGCGGCAAAGCGTGTCGGGTTTTTGGCGACGGTCGCGGCGAGCCGGTCGTTGACGCGCGCGCTCAGCGCCGGCGCGATATCGGCGGGCAGCTTCTGCGTCGACGGCGCGCCGTGCGAGAGAACCTGCATGTCGATTCCGGCTTCGTCCATTTCCTTGATGCGGAGCGGGCCGAAATCATGCAGCCGATCGAACTGTTCGCCGGGACGGCCGGCCTCGCCGCCGACAAAGGTCTTTTCCAGTTCGTCGTCCCAATAATGCTCTTCGATGGCAATGACGGGACAATGCGGCTTACGAAACATTTATTTCCCCCTTTATGTGGCCCGCGTTTGCGGGAGCGTGTAGCCCCACTTGGGGACAAACGGCTTAGACCGGGTGCTCCCGGTAATAGGCCGCGTCCTCGACGCTTTGCATCCAGCCGGCGCGGCCGCGCCAGTCGAGATGCCGCGCCGCCATATCGGAACCGTAGCGGACGCGGAACAACAGCGTGCGGTGCGGGCCGTTGGCATATTCGTGCACTTCGCCCGGCGGATGCACGACAAAGGCGCCGGGCTTCACCACGATCGATTCAGTCGGCGTGCGCATGATGCCGCCGCCCTCGAAGCAGAAATAGATTTCGGTCGCATGCGGATGGCAGTGGTAGGGGCTGATCTGGCCAGGTTCCCAGCAGGCCACCGTGACGTCGCCCTGTTCGATCCGCCCGAGGATCTTTTCGACGTGCTTCTTCGGGTCGAATTCGGCCGCTTCGACAATGCTGAACACGTGCATGGTTCCTCCTGACGCCCCCGGTTCTACACATCGCTCGATTGCCGAGGTTAAGCCGCTTAAGTTCCATTTGCCACGGATTGTTAGACTTTGTGATGCCGAAGCTGCCGGCGACAAGCCACGCGCGGCTTGCAAGTCTGACCTGTGACGCGCAGCATATTGAAAGTCCGAGTCGGTTGTTAATTGGGAGGGGCGCGCAACGACGGGCAGCAATAAGCTGCTGCTGTACGGCATTGGATCAAGGACAATGGCCCAGGCCCGGTCCCATTCTGAGAAGGCCCGCGACACGCTCGATCGGGTCGAGTCGGTGATCATGCTCAGTCTCGTCGGCAGCGGGCTTGCCGCCTGCGCCATCGGTGCGTTCATCTTCGACATCGGCCGCTGGCTCTCGATCTGGTAAAACGGCCCAAGCGTTTCTCCTGCTCCAGCCTCTTTCAGGCGCCCGCCAGGATCGGGACCATCGCGGGACCATCGTGCGCTCCGCGGCCTTTGGTTGCCGATTGGTGAAGCAGGTGGGCCGGCGTTGCCGGTAAGGCGCCATTAATGGCAGGCGCAGTAAATTCGCCGTAATTGCTAAAGGGGCGATCATGGCCGAACGCCGCACATCGCGACGGACCAAGAGCTTTCTGCGCGGCATCGTCTATATCAGCCGCAAGCGCGGCGCGCTGACCTGCCTTGTGCGCGACCTGTCTGAGAAGGGCGCGCGCATCATCTTTTCCGACACCGTGATGCTCCCTGCGGTCATCGACCTCTACATTCCGCAGCGCGAACAGACTCTGCGCGCAAAAGTAAAATGGCGCCGCAACGACGAGATCGGCCTCGCTTTCATCGCCGATGAACGCGCCGACGCCGAGCCGACCGAGGGTGAAGTCGCCGAGCGCGTGGCATTGCTGGAAGCCGAGATCACATCCTTGCGCACGCTACTCAAGCGGCTCAAGAGCGAAAAGGCCGAAAGCCGCGACGAACGGGTGGCCTGACGCGCCGCATTTGTCTGCTCGTTTCGGATTCCGCGCACGACACAGGTCCACTCGAAGCGGCGCCGAACGGCGCCTCGGCACGGAATTGCTTCTGCTCGCAATGCCCGGAAGAGACCCATTGCGCTCCGCCTCAGCCGAAAATCTTGTCGCCCTGCAGATCGATGATCTGGCGCGCTTTGTTGACCGTGAAGGTCAGCGCGTCGTCATAGGACGCATAGGCGTCGGCACGGATGAAACGGTGCTCCTTGCGCACGCCGTCGATTTCGCGCTCGATCGTGCCGGCGGTCTGATATTGACCGTTGTTCTTGTATGGCGCGGCACGGATGACATAGCCCTTGTATTCGACCGGCTCCGCGGTTTCCGCCGCCCGCTCCGAGGGGGCGCCGCGGCCGAACAGCGATTTGAAGAAGGACATCAATTCCTCCCGCTGCAGTTGATTGCGATGCAGACAGCTATTCTATCAGATGCTGCTGTCAGCGTCCGGCTCAGATGGCGTCCATATGGCGTCCCGGGCGTCCGCTTCACTGCGGGTATGTCGCCCATTCGGCACAAGGCCTTGTGCTCGCCACGCTGACCATCGCCGCGCCGTTTTGCATCGGCTTGGCGCTGGTGCTGCTGCTTGCCGTCGGCGACCCGCAAGCGCTGATCCCCGCGGCGCTCGGCGCCGCACTGATCTGGCCGTTGGTGCCGCTGATGCGCAATAATGCACCGCGTGAATGCACCGCGCGGCTATACGCCCGACGCGCTCCCCGACGAGCTGCTGTCGTAGTCTCTAGCCGACCGGTCCAAGGAGTTTAGGACAATGCCGAAAGCCTATTGGGTGACCTGCTACCGTTCCATTTCCGATCCGCAGAAGGTCGCGGCCTATGCCAAACTGGCGCCGCTTGCCACAAAACCGTTCGGCGCGCGTTATATCGCGCGCAGCACCGCAAGCGCGGCATTCGAGGCTGGCCAGAAGGAGCGGATCGTGATTTCTGAATTTCCGAGCGTCGAGCAGGCGATCGCCGCCTATAAGAGCCCCGCTTATCAGGAGGCGCTCAAGGCGCTGGGCGACGGCGCGGTACGCGACATCCGCATCGTCGAAGCAACGGACGAGTAATCCGCCAGAATGATCGGACCGTTCCGCTCATTTGCGCGCCAGCGGGAATCCGGAACTGGATGCCCGCTTTCGCGGGGACGAGTGCCTTTAGTTGCGGCACGGGCGGGTTAGCTGCGTTGCGCCGTCGCCGTCTGCGCCGTTTGTCCAATATCAGGCGCTGCGCACGACGTGTGATCGAGCCGCAGCGTCAAGCAGCAGGCCGAGCCGCCGCTCTTCTGAAAAATGTCGAGCGGCGTCTCGGCAACCGTATAGCCGCGCCGTTCCAGCTTGCGGCGCAAGCCGGCGCTCGCGCTTGACAGCACGATGGTGCGACCGACACAGACGGCATTTGCGGCGAAATGCGCAGCGTCGGCGAAGCTCAGTGCAATGCGCTCGGCCGGTGCGACACGGTCGTGAACGGCTCTGAGCGCCGCCGCCGTGAAGGCCTGCGGATAGTAGATCACCGCACCGCAAGGCAACGCGCAGAACGCGGTGTCGAGATGATAGAAGCGCGGATCCGCAAGCGGCAGCGCCACGCAAGGCAAGCCAAGCTCTTGTTCCAGCGCCGCACCGGCGCCGACGTCGGAACGGAAGCCGCAGCCCATCCAGAGCATCCTGCGCCGCGCATCGAAAATGCAATCGCCGGCGCCCTCCAGCATGAGGCCGTCCGGCAACCGCACGATCTCGTCAAGGAGGCCGCGCGCCTTGAGTGCAGCGAAGGCCGCCGCGAAGAGCGGCTCTTCCCTGCGCCGCTCGCCATGGCGGAACCGTGCCAAGATGACCTTGCGGTCGAGCACGACGGCGGCATTGGCCGTGAAGACGAGGTCAGGCAGATCAGGCTGCGGCTCGGCGAGCTCGATCGCGGCGCCGGCTTCGCGCAGAACGCGGTGCAGGCTCGCCCATTGCTGCTCGGCCTTGGCGTGCAAAGCTGGCGCGCCGCCGGCCCAGGCTTTCGGGTCCATCCACGGATTGATGCTGTAGGAAACCGCAAAATAGCGCGGCGGGCACATCAGGAAGCGAGACTGCGAGGAGGTGGCGGCAAGCGTCGCGTGGATGTTCATCGCCGGCTTATACCGTCCCGTCGGAAGTGCCCCGAATCAATCCGGTGCAACAAGCTTATCATGAGAGCGTCAACCCGCCTTATTTGCGAATACGCTCTCACAGATAGCCCCTCCGTGCAAAATGCTCGCGCAACAGCGCAACATTACGCCGGTTGGCGCGGAAATAGACGTCAAAGGCGTCGCCCGCAATCGGCACCGTGCCGACGGCGCCCTCGAGCAGCACATTGGCCACCATGCGGGCGAACAGGAGCTTCGGCACGCCCAGCCGATGCGCCTCGATCAGCAGGTAGCAGGACAGCGCCGAGGCGAGCGCATCGCCAATGCCGGGAACCAGCCGCAGCAGCGACTCCACGCCGAAACGAATATTGGTGCCGGGCAGGATGAAGGCCGTGTCGAACACGGTCGCCAGCATGTCGAGACGGTCGAGCGCGGCACGGCGCGAGGCTGCGTCGTAGGGCCTTGCCGCGCCGGCAAAACTCCTGCCGAAGCCGCGAAAGGAGCCAAAGCCGCGCGCGCCCGAAAAGGTGCCGGAGTAAGTCATCATCGATGTTCCGTCTTTCTGCCGCCAAAGGCGAAGCCGCCCAACAGATGGGAGGGCGTCGTTCGACTACAAGGCCTCAGGCGCTGTCGCAGGCTCGAATTCGCAAATCGCGCCGGGAAACGCGTCAGAGGGACGCCAAGCATCGTTGCTAATCGGGTCCCATGCCTCTATATAGGCGCCATTCCGATTGAGCCTGCCTTGCTGGTGCGCCCGGAGCAATTCCTGGCCTTTCTCAAGACCACGCGAAATCCGGATTGAAGACCGTGCGAATGGTTTGCACGGCCGCAAACGTGTTTGCGTCTTAGAAAGAGGAGGGCCATCATGGCTCAAGGTACCGTCAAGTTCTTCAACGCCCAAAAAGGCTACGGCTTCATCGTTCAGGATGGCGGCGGCCCGGATGTGTTCGTGCACATCTCCGCCGTCGAGCGCGCCGGCATGCGGACGCTGATCGAAGGGCAGAAGCTGATCTTCGACATCGAAGCTGATCGCCGCAGCGGCAAGTCGGCCGCAGCCAATCTCCAGGCGGCGTAACCTTAAGGTCGTGAATGTCGCACCGGCGCCACAATGGCGCCGGTGTTTTCGTTTTTACACTCGCGCACCATATAAAAGTCGAATCAGCACGTCCGACGAGGCGTGATCTCGGGCCGCAATAAGGAGAATAACAATGCCGAGAAAGCCGGGATTGAACTCCGAATTCGTCATGTTCGACGTCGTCTACGAGGACGGCTCGCAGCGCTCGAACCGCAAAGTACCGCGCTCGCTGACCGGCGGCCTCGACGGCGACAAGCCCGCGCACGGCTTCCTGATCGAGCAGGATCGCATGATCGCCGAAAAATCCGGCAAGCCGCAACCGGCGATCAAGAGCATCACACGTTCCGGCGCCAAGAAGAAAGTCCGCGACTACGGCGAGCGTCACGCCGGCTGATCGGCCAAGTGCTGACCCCTCGGCCGCGCTCCGCTAAGCTTGCGCTCCTGCAAGCAGAGAGGAGCCGCACATGGCCGCGCCACAAATCCAGATTCTCAACCCCGACGCTCTGGGCAAGCCGCTCGGACAATATTCGCACATCACCCGCGTCAGGACGTCCGAGTTCTTGTTCATAGCCGGCCAAGTCGGTGCCAAGGACGGCAAGGCGGCCGGCGATTTTGATGCGCAATGCGCGCTGGTCTTTCAGAACCTCGGCGCCGCGTTGTCCTCGCAGGGCGCGAGCTTTGCCAATGTCGTCGAATTCACGACCTATCTCGTCCATTCGCAGGACATTCCGAAATTCATGGCGTTTCGTGCACGCGAATTTCCAAAAATGTTTGCCAGCGGCGCCTATCCGCCGAACACGCTGTTGATCGTCGACCGCCTGGTGCACGAGCAGTTCCTGATCGAAGTCAGCGCGGTCGCAGCGTTGTGACGGGCGGGCTCTTAAGGTGACGGCATCATGACCGGCTGAACATCAAGCCCGGCCCTGACGCGTTGGCGTGCGAAGACCCTCTACACCGCGTGCCGACGGTGATGGCGCACGCGATAGCCTGCGCCGGCCGGGGCGCTCGACTGGAAGAATCCGGCCGGCGTAAACAGCGAAGCGCTTGCCCCTGTGCCAAAACCATAAGACGAGCCGCCTTGGGCATAAGGCGAAAAACCTTGCGCTTTGGCCTGATAGTAGTAGCCGCGCGCATAGAGCGCGATGGCGCGATTTTCGTCGCCGCCGGCGGCGCGATAGGCGCCGGCGAGATAGCGCACGGCATAGGTCATGTTGGTCTGCGGATCGAGCAGGCCGGCGGCGGAGCCGGTATAGCCCATGGCCCGTGCCGTCCCGAGCCGGATCTGCATCAGCCCATAGTTGCCGGCGTGCACCGCGCGCGGGTTGCCGCCGCTCTCGCGCGCAATGACGCGCTCGACCAGCGACACCGGCACGCCGGCCGCGCTGGCCTGCGCGGCGGCCATGCCTGACGTTGCACCGAGGGCGCTTGAGCGCCGGTCCTTGGTCTGGCCGAAATTGCGTTGTGGCGCGGCGAAGGGGGCCGTTGACGCGAAGGTTGGATAAGGCGCGGCGCCGACGCGCGGCGCAAAACTATTGGCTTCCGACACCATGCTCGGCATCAGATGGTGCCCGGCAAGGCGATGGTGCCAAGCAAGATGTCCATGCCGATGCGCATGCCGGTCGATGTGAGCGGAAGCCTCGTTTGACCAAACAAACACCGCGACCAGCGCCGATACAACGCACCAAAAAGTCCTCGCAGCAAACTCTGCACGTCCCAAATTTGCGCGTCCCATGACGTGACTCCGTAGCGGAGCCCCTCAGGCGCGCTTGTCACGACAGAATCTGGCCTCGCTTCGTCCGTTTGTTGCATTTGCAAAGGTCATCTTGTGGCAGGGGAACAACGCATGTCCGCAACAAGGAACGTAAGCTAGCGGACACAGCGCGATTGGGCGAGGCACCAAAAAGCAAGACGCTAAAAAGATTTGGTGATGGCAAATGCTTTGCGTCTCGGGAGGCTTTGGCGCGCCGGCGCTTAACGCCGGTGCGCTCCCGGAATGTAGGCGTAGACCGAACCGTAGCCCGGCGCATAGGCGTAAAGGCCGCGCTGGCCATAGCCGCCAACCGGCGGATAGCCGGCGCGCTCGCTGCTTGCGACGGTACCGGTTGTATAGGCGCTCTGCCCGAAGGCGGCAGATGTCGCGCCCAGAGTTGCGCTCAGAAGCGCAAGCGCGAGAGCGATCTTTTTCATGGTTTAAACTCCCATTGCATGCAAGATGAAGAAGGCCCGGCCGGAGCGGCCGGGCTCTCCGTAGCGTTGTTCTCGGATTTAGCTTTGGGTGGCGATGCCGCCGCCGTGAGTCGGATCCTCGAATGTCGTCGCCTGAGCCGCCGCCGAAGCGGAAATGACGGCCATGGTCAGAGCGATAATCGCGATGAGCTTCTTCATCACACGTCTCCTGAATTCGTTGTTGATTTGCGCGGTGCGTGCGCAGGACTAGTCCGCACAGCCGCTAGATAAGCGCGAAGCGGCTGCGGATAACCGCGCCTGCATCGAACAGAGTGTTGCGCGATTCTGAATCACACGCATTCGTGATGCGCGATTCCGACGATGTGTGATGCGCGTCACATTTTGCCCGCGCTTCGCCCGCCTGCTCGGGCGCATCAATGTCAGTAATCGCGCCAGGACTGCGGCACCACGCAATGGCCGCGCGGCGCGAGCAAATGTGATCGCCACGCGAGCGATTGTGATTCGGTCTACCGCTGGCGGCTCAAGAGAAATTGATTCGAATCGGCGTGATGGACAGCCGCCGGCGCCGATCCTAAGATCATTGCGACTCTGCGGGCTGGCGGAAAAAGGGAGTCGGTGATGAAGCGATTGACCTTTGCTGCTTGCATTTTCGCGCTTGGCCTTGCGGCTTCCGCGCCGGCGCGCGCCGACTATGCCGTGGTTCGGCTCGACAACGGCTGGTGCAAGATCTGGTGGAATAGCGCCGATGCGCCATGGGGGGTCGGCTGGACCATGATCGCTTACGGCCTTCCGGACTGGCTGATGGCGCAGGCCGCCCTCGATACGGCGCGCTCGCAGGGAGCGTGCTCGTAGGGATCCTAAACGACACGCATCATCGCACGTCAAACGCAGGCGGTAGGGTTACGCCGCATCCGCGGGTGACCCACCGCTATGGAATCGCAATCCCCAACTCCCGCCGTACAGCCGCAACAAACCGTGTGAACGCGGCCGCATCGCCCGGCCGCGGCGGCGCAAAGCCCCAGATCGGCCTCGGCCACAGCGGATCGTCGTGCCGGCGCGCGACGATGTGGACGTGCAGCTGCGGCACCACATTGCCGATCGCGGCAATATTGATCTTATCGCAGGCCGTGACTGCTTTGAGCACGCGCGAGACGCGGGTGATCTCGCCCATCAGAAGCGCGCCCTCCTCGCCGAGCTGCTCAATTTCGGTCACGCCCGTGCGCCGCGGCACCAGAATGAGCCAGGGATAATTCGCGTCATTGATGGCGAGCAGCCGCGACAGCGGCAGATCGCCGACCGGCAATGTGTCGGCTTGAAGCTGCGGATGCAGCGACCAAGTGCAATCGGACATGGCGTTCCCCGCGACTGGAGCGCACCGCACCTGCCCCTTCGGCCCGCCCCTGCGCTCGCCTGCCTCAAACCGCATCTTGCGACCATGCTCAGAAGAATGGTGCGCGTGCGAGGCTTCGTCTGGCTAGTCACTTGCCGTCGAATCTGACGAATCTGCCGTCGCGATAGACCAACAGGTCGGAAGTCAGACTATAGGGCCCGCGCGCCAGCTCCGCCGCGAGAGCGCGCAGGCGGGCGAGGCCGGCATGATTGTGCGAACCGGTGACGATCAGGGCATCCTTGGCGGGCACCGCGGCAACGACCTCGCCATCGACCTTGATCTGGCCCCCTGTCCACAGGCGGTCGGCAAGCAGCAAGCTTGCCTCGTAATCGCCGCCGGCCTCGAACAGCCAGAGACCGTCCGGGCCGCCCCTGATCGTTACTTTCGGCACCAGGCGCTGCAGATTATCAAGCGCAAGATCGCGTAGCTTGGCACGGTCGCCCACATCATCGCGCGTGGTCAAAAAGCGCATCGAGTTCGGCCGATCCTCGGCGTAAACGACGACCAATTCCGAATTGTAGGGATCGGCCAATAGCTGAGGCGCCTCGCGGCTGCGTTGTCGTGTACCGTCGAGCCACTGCTGCGATTTCATGACCGCGACGATGTGAGTGCGGTCGATCTTGGCATCGTCCAGGCGCATGATCTCCGCGCAAGCCTTGATGTACTGGTGGATGACCTGATGGAGATGAGCGGGGTCGCCGAGGTAGCGCTGATAAGTACTGGTCAGATCGAACGCGTGTGTCCCGGAGTCGTTGCCGCGAATCTCGAGTTGCAGGTCGCCGGTCACGGTGACTCTCGCCGAAGGCATGGCCGCTGTTGCAGCAGCGGCGACGGCATCCGTGAAGACACGGCGGCTGAGCGGCTCGGCGCGCGCGGGTCCAGTGAGCATCATCAACATACTGAGAGTAATAACGAATTTTCTCACAACTCGCCCTCCATGTCACAACTTATGCGAGCATAGCGGTTGTAAAGCCGTTTAGCAAGCAAAACTCTCGCAGCCGGCAAGGCGCGACGCGAATGCAGAGTTCTGTTATCCTGCGCCGCGAAAATTCGGACTTCGATTCGCCTCCGTGAATCGGAGTCCGGGGGATCTATGGGCGCGGCGGCGGGGGAATTCGGAACGCGCTAGGGCGCACGGGGCTGATGTCTCACATCGCAGTCGGTGTTTCGGCCGCGCCTGGCGCAGCGGTCGGCAATGTACTTCTGCTCGGCGCCGACGCGCTGATCTATTTCGCCGCGCTTGCCGGCCTGTTCCGCGCGCGTCATCGCATCGGCATCGGCGCGTTCTTCTGCGCGCTTGGCGTCATGCATTTTCTGGAAACCTATCTCGCCTCGATTCTCTATGTGACGCTGCCGTTCGCGATCGTCGCTTCGCCCGGCTCGACCGTGCTGTTCACCGGCAAGCTGATGCTGCTCCTGCTCGTCTATATCCGCGAGGACGCTGTGGTGGTGCGGCAGCCGATCTACGGTCTCCTGATCGGCAATCTGCTTCTGCTCGCGCTCGGCTTCCTGGTGCGCCTGCACGGCGCGGCAGCGCTCGACGCAGCGCGGGGCGCCGATTTCGGCTTTCTCGACCAGATGGGCGCGCTGATGATCTGGGGCACGCTGATCCTGTTCGCCGACTGCATCATGATGATTCTGATCTATGAGCGGCTGCGGCCCGTTCTCGGCGAGCGCATGCTGGCGCGGTTGGCGCTTACCGGTGCGCTTGTGCTGTCGTTCGATCAAGCCGCGTTCTACACGGGTTTGCGCCATCTGACCGGTGCGCCGCTCTCGGTTCTGTTCGGCGGGTGGCTCGCGAAAATGGCGGCGGTTGCGCTTTACAGCATGCTGGGCGCGCTTTATCTGCGCAGGCTCGAATCGCCGCGGCGGGGACAGAAGCGGCCGCCGCGTTTGCGCGACGTGTTCGACCTCCTGACCTATCGCGAGCGCTACGAGGATCTGCTGACGCGTTCCGGCCGCGATGCGCTCACCGGCGCGCTCGACCGCGGCCGGTTGGAATATTTGGGACGCAAACGCGTCGAGGAGGCGGTGCAAGCCGGCCGACCGCTCAGCCTCCTGATCATCGACATCGATCATTTCAAGAACTTCAACGATCGGTTCGGCTATAGCTCAGGCGACATCGTGCTGATGCGCGTGTTCCGGACCGTGATGTCCGCAATGGGGCCGGGCGATATGGTGTTCCGTTATGACGGCGGCGACTTCGTGGTGATCGCCGACGCGCTGCCGCGGGCCGGCGCATTTGCGCTCGGCGAGCACATCCGCCGCACCATCGCGGCCCAAAAGGACGACATGATGCCGTGCGTCACCGTCAGCGGCGGGCTTGCCGCCTGCGCCGAGGATGCGTCCGACTTTGACGGCTTATTCGCCTGTGCCGACCGGCGGCTGGCCTTGGCGAAGGCGGCCGGGCGCAACTGCGTGGTCGGCGACGCCGCGGGCGACCTCGGCACCCCGCGGCTGGTTCTGACGGGATAGGTCGGCGCGCGGCGCGGCAACCGCGCAGGCCGTCGCAGCGTGCCGCTTCAGGCATGCCGAAGAGCGTCAATTGTCGAGGAAGCTCCGCAGCTTGCGGCTGCGCGAGGGATGCTTGAGCTTGCGCAGCGCCTTCGCCTCGATCTGGCGGATGCGCTCGCGCGTCACCGAGAATTGCTGGCCGACCTCTTCCAGCGTGTGGTCGGTGTTCATGCCGATGCCGAAGCGCATGCGCAGCACGCGCTCTTCGCGCGGGGTGAGCGA
>JAJPJB010000069.1 GCA_021324465.1 Hyphomicrobiaceae bacterium | reverse complement strand
CTGCATCGGAGCGTCCCTTGGGTCAAAACTTGTTTCCGCCGTCAGTCGTTGAACACGGCGACGGCGCGGATCGGCGACCCGGTGCCTTCGCGCCATTTCAGCGGCAGACCGATGAACTGGAACAGGCCCTGGCCCAACAGGCTCTCCAGATTGCACAGGCTCTCGATATGGGTGATATCGAGCTCGAGGCAGGCTTTATGGACGAGCGTATTGACTTTGCCCTCCGGGCCCGGCCGCATCGAATCGATGCCGAAATGCACGATACCTTGGCGGGCAAGCCACTCCGTCGCCGCGACATTCACGCCTGGATTGTCGGTTGAATAGGCCGCCGTCGGGAAGGTGCGCGCATGATGGCCGGTGCACAGCAGCACCGTGCCTTTCGTCGGGATTGGCACACCCGCCTTCTTCACCGCCGCGTCGAGATGCTCGGGCGTGATCTCCGCGCGCGGTGGGATATGGCGCAGATCGATGCAGATACCGGGCACGATGCAGTATTCGAGTGGATATTTGTCGATCGGTGTGCCGCGCTTGCCGAAATGGCGCGGCGCGTCGATATGCGTGCCGCCGTGGTCCGGCATGGAAAAGAACATTACGCTGTTGCCGTGGACGCCGCCGGACTCGGCCAGCGCCTCCTCGTGCGTTTTCCAGATGCCATGGATAATCGGCGGCTGCCCCGGATAGGACGGCGTGCGGTGATAAAGCTCCCGGCTCAGATCGACGATGCGCATGCTGTTTTCCACCCTCTCCTCTGCGTGCGGCGCTCTTGCTCGACGGTGCGTGCCGCGCACAGTATCGCTCGTTCTGGACTTCGACAACGCTGCGCAGGAGGCGATGCCTGCGCGCCGGCGCGTCATTTGCCCTTGGTGTCCTTGGCTGCTGGGAGCAGCAACGTCACATTCGACCGGCCGTGCCTGCCAGATTGGAAGAGGCAGGCGCGAGAAGAAAACTCCAGGGAGTAGCCCGATGAAAACTTCCACCGACCGCATCCTGACCACCCATACCGGCAGTCTGCCGCGGCCGAAGCCGCTCATCGCCATGATCCTCGATCGGGAAAAGGGCGCGGCCATTGCGCCGGATATGTTCGAAGCCGTGACCGCGCAGGCGGTCGAAGAGGTCGTAGCACAACAGGTGGCCGCCGGCGTCGACATTGTCAGCGACGGCGAGATGAGCAAGCCATCCTACACCACTTATATCCGCCATCGTGTCAGCGGCATCGCGCCCGATCCACGCGCCGCGCAAAAGGGTCGCGACATCATGATCGGCCGCGATCTGTTGGCGCATCCGGATTTCGGCCAGAAGGGCAGCTTCGCCGCGGTGGCTTTTCCGGGCTGCGTCGGCGAATTGCGCTACCAGGACCGCTCTGCGCTCGACCGCGACATCGCACATGTCAAAGCCGCCGCGGCGAAGGCACAGCCGGCCGAAGTGTTCATGACGGCGCCCTCACCGGGCATTCTCACACGCTTCATCATCAATCTGCATTATCCGAGTGAAGAGGCCTATGTCGCAGCGCTCGCCGATGTGCTCAAAGTTGAATATCGCGCCATAGTCGAGGCTGGTTTCGTGCTGCAGATCGACGCCCCAGACCTCGGTTCGGCGCGCAACAATCAATATCGTCATCTCACCGACGATGAATTTCGCACCAAGATCGCCGAGCGCAACATCGCGGCGCTCAATGCGGCGATCGAAGGCCTTCCCGCCGACCGCGTGCGGCTGCACATTTGCTGGGGAAACTACGAGGGACCGCACACCCACGATTTGCCGGTGACCAAAATCATCGACATCGCGTTCAAGGCGCGCGTGCAGGCGATCAGCATCGAGGCGGCCAATCCGCGCCACGATCACGAATGGGAAGATCTGAAGACGATCAAAATTCCCGATGACAAGATTCTCATTCCCGGCGTCATCGATTCCACGACCAATTTCGTCGAGCATCCACGCCTTGTCGCGCAGCGCATTGGCCGCTATGCCGATATCGTCGGCCGCGAGCGCGTAATCGCCGGCGTCGATTGCGGCTTCGGCACGGCGGTGCGCGAAGAGCCGATGGTCGCTGACAGCATCGTCTGGGCAAAGCTGCGCGCGCTGAGCGAAGGCGCCGCAATCGCGAGCGAGCGGCTGTGGGGCGCCAAGGCGGCATGACAGGCTCTTCTGTATATCTACTGTTTTCCCGCTTACCGAGCCGCGCGGACAACCTCCCGAAAGTTCACATCTAGTCGCGGACAACGGAAATTTGTCCCGTCATGTTTGGATGATATTTGCAGTAGTAATCGATGGCACCTGCCGTTTTCAAAACAATGCTGTTCTTGCCGTTCGGCGCCATGACAAGATCGAAGGCACCGTTGCGCGCGGTTGCCGTATGCGCGACGACGTCGGCATTGACCCATTCGATCGTGTCGCCGACATGCGCAGTGACCTGTGCTGGCTGGTAGGCGACATTTGCAATCTTGATCCGAATGACCTCGGCATGCCCGGCTCCTGACGCCAGAACGAGCGCCGCGGTGCCGAGCGCCAGTGCCGTGGCACGCATCGCTGACCCTATCTCAAGGAAGCTGCGACGTGCTCGGCGTGCTGCTGATGGCCCTGAAAGATTTTCAGTCCGGTGGTCAGCAGGTCCCTGAGCCCAGGATTGGTCGCTGACGGGATGAGCGTATTTTGCAGCGCGTTGTTGACCGTCTTGTGATAGGCGACCTCATTGTCGATATAGGCTTTGTCGAAGGCCGGGCCGTTGAGCTTAGCGAGTTCGGCGCGCTTTTCCGCCGCCTGCTTGGCAAGCGCCTTGCTGGTGTCGTTGTCCTGCGGCGTCACGTTCAGCTTTTTCACCAGCGCCAAGGCTTTGTCGTTGATCGCCGTGTGATCGCGAATCATGTCGTTGGCGAATTCGACAACGTCCTTGTTCTTGCTTTTTTGCACCGCCTGCTGCGCGGCCTCGATATCGATCTTGCCCGCCGTGTAGGCGATATGCGCGATTTGCGCGTCGTTCGGCTTTGCCCCTTGGGCCTGAGCCACGCCGCCAGCGAGCAACAATGCGGCGAAGGCGGCGGCGATCTTGACGAGTGTCATCGGCAAACCTCCGTGATTGGCGGCTGCATCGGACGCAGCCTTTCACGCCCTTGGATGCGCGAGCGCTTGAAAGGTTTCAGAGATTTGTATGCTCGGCTTCAGCTCGAACGGCGAAGCGTAGCGATGACCGCCTCCGCCATACGCTCGCACCGTGCGCCGGCAAATGGAAACGCCTCGGTCAGATGCCTTCCGAGTTGGCGCTCCAAGTCGTCGCGTAACGCCTTGCGGGCGCGATGCAGCCGCGTCTTGACGGTCTCGGGGCGCAGACCCAGCAAATCGGCAGTTTCTTCGATGCTCATTTCTTCGACCAGCCGCGCCACCACGACGACACGGAACGGCTCCGGAAGCGCGTCAATGGCCCGCTCGAGGATTTTATGGATTTCGTTCTGGGCCATGATGCGTTCGGGATCGGGCTGCATAGACGCTAACGGGAACAGGATGATTTCCGCGGACGCGGCTTGAAGCTTTTCGAAGACCCTCCTGGTGCGGCGCCGGCGCAGACGGCCATAGGCTTCATTGAGCGCTATGCGCGTCAGCCAAGTCGTCAATCGCGCGTCGCCGCGAAACTCAGCCAGCTTGGTGAACGCGCGGACGTAACTTTCCTGGACAACCTCTTCGGCCTCGCTGTCATCGCGCACGATGCTGCGGACAAGGCGGAACAGGCGCCGGTTGTTCTGGCGGATGATCGCGCGAAGGGCATCTTCGTCCCTGTGCCGCGCGCGAAGCACGAGATCGTCATCGGCGGCTAGATCAGCGAGTTTTGGCTCGGGCTGCATGGATCCTCAGCGTCTGGCGTAAACCGACATTAGACGCCCACGCGGCGAAAAGGTTCCCGGAGCCGACAGGCTGTATAAGATGCTTCACTCTCCGGCAATCAGGCAAATCGGACCGCGGTAGAGCGAGAGAGCAACGACATGGAAATCAACCTCCCCTTTGCGCATTTCAATCCGTTAATCGCAGCGGCGGTGTTTGGCGCCACCATTGTCACCGACGCCGTCTTTGTGATGTTTACCGCGGCCGTGGCGGCGCGCCATCGCATTCGGGCGGCGAATTGGAGCGCAGTCTGGTATTTGCTCGCTGCCGTGTCGGTGATCAGCTACACGTCGAATGCGGTCTATGTTCTGTTCGCCGCATCGGGCTCGTGGGTCGGCGCCTATCTGTCGATGACGTGGCTCAATCGCGGGAAGCCCGAGGCGGCGCATGTGCCGCCCGTTCCGCCTCTGCCGCCTGGGCCTTAGCTCGATTTGTCGGGTCGACCGCGCGGGATTTTTCACCACCCAGCCGGTAATGCATAGATTTGAGAGGGCCGCAATGCCATAAAGTGCGCGGGAGCCTCCGTGATTGGCGCAAACTTGGCCTTGACGGCGCGCGACACTGCCGACCAAACGGCCGTGATTGCGGCTGTCAGCGCGGTCTCAAATCTGTGCGATCGGGTGTGCTAGACTTCCGTTATGCCTTCCGTCACCCGTCGCGATTTTCTCAACGGCGCGGCGCTCGCCATTGCCTCGGGCCTGACGCCGATGACGCAGCTTGCCGCCGATCCGGCGCGCTATCCGCCGGCGCTCACCGGCATGCGCGGTCAGCATGCCGGCTCGTTCGAAGTGGCCCACGCTTTTGCGCGCGAGGGCCGACGCTTTGGTATCGACGATGTTGCGATCGAAGCTGATTACGATCTCGTCGTGGTCGGCGGAGGCATCAGCGGACTCGCCGCCGCGTGGTTTTATCGCCGCGCCGCTGGCTCGGATGTGCGCATCCTTGTCCTCGACAATTGCGATGATTTTGGCGGCCATGCCAAGCGCAATGAATTCAAGCCCAGCCAGCGGCTTCTGATCGGCTATGGGGGCAGCCAGTCGATCCAGTCGCCGAAGACATTATGGAGCGACGTCGCCAAAAGCCTGTTGCGTGATCTGGGCGTCGACGTGGCGCGGTTTGAGGTTGCGTTCGACGACGGCTTCTATGGCTCGCTCGGGCTGTCGCGCGGCGTATTCTTCGATCGCGAGACATTTGGGCGCGACACGCTCGTCCCGGATGACGTCATGTTATCGCGCGGACACGAGGCGCGGCCCGGGCTTGAGCAGTTCATCGCGGCCACGCCACTCTCCGACGAAAGCAAGACGCAATTGCGCTCGCTCTACCAAGCCCAGCGCGATCCGCTTGCCGGCAAATCGGCTGAGCAAAAACAGCATATTCTCAAGACCACAAGCTATCGCGACTACCTGATCAGGATCTGCGGCTGCAGCGAGGAGGTGGCGAATTGCTTTCAAGGACGGCCGCTTGGCTTTTTCGGGCTTGGCGCCGACGCGGTCGCTGCCGCCGACCTGCGCGATTTCGGTTATCCGGGCTTTGCCGGCCTAGGCCTTTCCCACGAGATGCCGGCCGAATGGCGCGAGCCCTATATCTATCATTTCCCCGATGGCAACGCCTCGCTGGCCCGCCTTCTGGTGCGTTCGTTCATCCCGGGCGTTGCGACCGGCACGACTATGGACGACATCGTGCTCGCACCGTTCGATTATGACCGGCTCGACCGCGACGAGAACGCCGTGCGGGTCCGCCTCGATTCGACCGTGATAGACGTGCGCCAGACGAACGATGAGGTCACCATCGGCTATGTGCGCGGCGGCGCGCCGCACCGCGTCACCGCAAAGCATGCTGTGCTGGCCTGCTTTCACATGATGATCCCCTATCTGATGCCGGAACTGCCGGCGGCGCAACGCGCGGCGCTTGCGCAGAATGTCAAGACGCCCCTGGTCTATGCCAATGTGGCCGTGCGCAATTGGGAGCCATGGCTCGCACTGAAGGTTTCAGGGATTGCCGCGCCAACCGCTTTCTTCAGCGAGGCCGCGCTTGATTTCCCGGTCGATCTCGGCGGCTATCGCCATCCGCGCGATCCGGCGGAGCCGATGGTGCTGCATCTTGAGCATGTGCCTGGCGCGCCGAATTCAGGACTCGATGCCCGCGCGCAGTTTCGCATCGGCCGGGAGAAATTGCTTACGATGACATTTGCCGATTTCGAGACGCGCATCCGCGATCAGCTCGATCGCATGCTCGGCCCCGCCGGCTTTTCGAGCGGACGCGATATCGCGGCGATCACCGTCAATCGCTGGCCGCACGGCTACGGTTATGTGGCGAATTCGCTGTTCGATCCGGACGACTACGAAGAGCGCGTCCTCGAAGTGGCGCGGCGGACCCATGGTCGGGTCGCCATCGCCAACTCGGATGCCGGCGGCGACGCCTATGCCCATCTCGCCATCGATCAAGCCGGGCGCGCGGTACGGGATTTGCTCGGGCACTAAACGTGATCGAACCCCGCCGCGCGATCGGGCAATCCGCGCAGAACCTCAGGTCAGCGGCCGTGGCGCGCATCCGGCGCGCCGAAAATCCTCACCGCGCCCGCGACAAGTCGGCGAGCTTTTGCGAGGCTACCGCCGAGCCCAGCGCCGCGGCTTTTTCGTACCAAGCGCGAGCGCGCGCCGGGTCGGGCTGCAAGCCGATGACGCCGAGCTGTCGAATGGCCACCGGATCGTAAGTTGCGCCAAGCGCCAGTGCCGCATCCGGGCTGCCGGCGTCTGCTGCGCGTTGCAGCAGGATGCGCGCCGACGGCAGGTCTCCATTCTGAATGAAAGCCTGGCTGCGTTTGATGAGCGTCGCCATTTCAGCGGGGTCGAGAGACGGTTGACTGCCGGAAGGCGCTGGCTTCTGAGCCGGCGCGTCTTCGGACGAGCGGGGTGGGCTCTGCTGCTGCGGATCGCGCGCCGGCGCTTCGCTCTTCGCCGCCTGGATCGCCGGCGGCGCGGGCGGGGGTGATGCCGAGGCTTGCGGCGTTCGCTCGATCGGATGGCTTGGGGCCGTCACCTGCTGCACCGTCGAGGCGACTGGAGGAGAGCTTTCCAGCATGGAAATCTGCGATTTGCCGGTGTCCGTTGCCGTAGGACTTGCCTTGTCCGCGGCACTTGCCACCTGCACGAGATCCTGCGCGTCCGGCCGAACGACTTTGACGCGATTCGCCGTCTGCTGCGTCGGCGGCTCGCTTGCCGAGGTCGTCGCTTTGTGAACGATCTTTCCCGCCCCGGGCAGCGCCACAACCGCGGCGGCAACGCTCGCAGCGACGCCAACGACTGCGCCGAGCCGCAGCACAATCGGCCAGAGGCTTCGCGACTCTTCGAAAATCGGCTCCGGAATTTTGTCCGGATTAAGCGTCAATTGACGATACAGCTCCTGGATCGCCCGATCGCCGCTGAAATTGCTCGGCTCTTGCCCAGAGCTTTGGCGCTGGACCGGCAAGCCTTGCGGCCCCTCGGTCACCACTTCGGTCCGCCCGGCACTCAATCGCCGCGCCCACGGCGGGGCATATTGCAATGATGCATCAACATTTTCATCGTGATTGATCGGAGAACTCATGATCGCCTCCCGCGCTTTCAAGCTCCGACGTCTACAAAACGGGCCAACTTCTCCTCTGTTGCTGACGTTCGGTCACGGCAAATTTCATTGGATGCCTAATGCTGCGTTCCAGTTTATCTCCGTTAACGGCACGTCGGCCAAGGACAGGACCGCCGAAGGCGTGCTACCCGCTCCCGGCTTATGAGTCATTCGTTCAGTTGCGGCAATAGCAGGGAAACGGTTGCGGTCGGCACGACCGCGGTCAATACGAGGTACCTGGAACGACCGCTGTACCGCCGCAAACGTCCCCCCATTCTCCCCCCGAAGCGGCGGACTACCCTTTACGCAACACACACACTTGAGTTGCAGAGCCGCAACGTCTGATACCGGACAAAGCCGTGCTTGTAGGATGCGCGCGTTTGATTGCGATACGCGGACATGCACGGACACATCACAAAGAGTTGTTGTTGATTGCGGCACTTTGATGATCGTTCCAAAAAGAGAAAATGACATTTGCAGCGGTGATGCGCATTTTCTGGTCGCGGACGCCACTGTTTGACGCGGCGCGTTTTCGTCTTCCGTGGCATCGAATTTTCGATGCTTAAGATGCCATGCACAGCGCTTCCTGATAGGCGGCATTGATCCTCTTAGTTTGCAGCTCCGCGAGTTCACGAAATTCCGCCGACATGCCGTGCACACGGTCGGGATGGTTCTGTTTCATCAAGGCTCTGTAGGCCGCTTTTATTTCATCCACGCTCGCTGCCCGGGAAAGGCCGAGCACTGCCGCCCAGTCATGACTTTCGTGATCAGCATCCAAGTCGTGTGGCTGCAGCGAGGCCTCAGCGGCATCGTCTTCGAACTGCTCGGTCGATTGGTCGGGATCAAGATCGGCCAAATCCTTAAACACACAAAATTCAATGCTGTATTGACGGCGCAAAACCAGCTGCCGCAATGCATAGAACGGCGGGGCGGCCAGAATTGCAAAGCCGGCAGCCACCGCATTGGCGTAGAGAAAGCTTTCGCCGAAAGCGGGCCAGCCGGCGACGTCCGTAGCGCTTAACAGCCCTGAGGAAGAGGCCGACGCCTGGTTGCTGTGAAATGCCAGGATCGACAACAGTCCAAGGCTCACGATGTGCACGGTGATCGCTTTGCCCAAGGCGAATTGCGAGCTCTTGATGGCGATCAAGCATTTGAGCCGCTGCAGCGGCCGTGCCCTGAGATCGCTTATGATCGACCGCAACTGATGTGCATGGACTTCGAGATCGACCCGCTCGGCGACCGCCTCCGTCTGCTCCGGTTGAAAAAAGAAATGCCAGAAGCGCTTGGGCGCTTGCTCCCCTTCGATCATCGCGTCGAGACGACGCGCAATTTTCTGCTGCAGCCGCACCGCCCGATTCAACTCGAAGGTTTCGGATTTGTGCAGCAGAAACTGCGGCCGCAAGCGCCAAATCACGAGGCTCTCGCGCAGATAGCCTAGAACGAAGGCTGGCAAGGCAAGCAGCAACACAAGCAGCACCGGATTGAGGTCGAGGAACATCCCTCCCCCCTCAGTGGTGTGCGTGCGCCTGCCACTCTAGGAACTGGCGAAACAGTGCCTCGCGATCGGCGTCGTTCTCTGGCACAGTCTGTCGCGTGCTGAGGAAGGCCTGAAAATCGCTGCGCTGCTGCTGCTGCTGCGTCTGCAGTTGATCCAGCATCGCCTGGGCAACGCTGAATCGGGTCCAGCCTGGAACGGTTGCCGCCAGATTGACGTCGCGCCACTTCGGATGGAAGGGCGGCTGCTGCAGCCGATCAAACCGATTAAACAGATATTGGACGAAGCGCTCGACCTTGCGGTAACGGTCCTGTTTCTTCTGCCAATTATAGACCGCCAGCACCCCCGGAACCGCAATGGTATCGATGCTATCGTTGCCCTGCAGCAGATTTGGATATTCGGCCTTGGTGAACTGACCAAGCGTGTACAGGTCGGAAAAGGTCTTGGTGAAGGGGATATTCACCAGATGCAAGCCGGAATTCGGCGGGATTCTGGCAAAGAAATCGATCGGCTTCGGTATGACGCGCGCGATCGCGTCGATCTCGCCCGAGCGCAATTTCTGCAGCGCCGAGGGCTGATCGATCTGCACCTGATCGACATTGATGCCGAGCCGCTGAAAGACAATGGTGCCGGTCAGGCTTGCGCCGGTCCCGGCTGGTCCGAAATTGACTTTCTTACCGCGCAAATCTTCCAGGCTGTGCACGTCATCGCGGGCCAGGATGTGGAGTTCTGAAATGGGCAAACGGATCACATATTGCACGCGCTGTTCGAGATTTGGCGTCTTGCGCTGCGTGCGGAAATATTCAAACACGTCCGACTGCGTCACCGCGGCGTCGACGCCTTGCAGGTAGAGCAGATCGTCCAGATTGGAGGCGGCGCCGTAAGATACGATCGGCAGAATGCGCAGATCGTCTCCGTTGTTCAGCACCGTGGCCATTTCGTCGACGAAGCGCATATACGTGCCGGAGAGCAGCCCGCCGACGATACCCACCGTCCAGGCGTTCTTCTTCTCACGCAGTTCCGCGTCGGTGCCGCCTTGCTGGATTGATTTCGGAATGACTTGTGCCGAGAGATCGACGCTGAACACAATGGCGGCCAAGCCGACAAAAAACGCGACGGCACAACGGCTACGCATAACGCACCCCCAACGCACTAGCTTACGCACTGCCGACTAATTCCAAAATTGTGGCAGCGCCTAGACGTGGTTGAGAATTGAATATGGCGCAATTAACGTTATGGTTTATGTACAATGTCATGAATCCGACACAAAAAGCCCGACAGCACCTCAATCTGTCACGTCGTTCGTTGTAGGAACGCGATCTCGCCACAAAGCCCAGTCATCACGGTGCAGAAATAAGCTGATTAGTAATGCTGATTGGCAACGACGCTTGATCCGTGTTGATCGGAATCTTATCAGCTGGTGGGGTTGAGCAATGCGTGAACCGTCGACGTCCTGAAACAATCTCACAAAATTGGTCTGCAAGCGGATTGGTGGTGCGGGCGCGGCACCGCCGCGGGCCGGCAAAGAGGCGTTTGACTGTAATGAAACTCTCAATCGGCGCGCAGCGCGCGCAGCGCGTGCAGCCGCGTCAAGGAGGGGGAGCGTGATCATGATAAAGCGAATTACTGCGGCGATTGTTGCAGGGCTGTTGGCGGCCGGGATGGCCTGCGGCGGGAGGGCCCACGCCGAGACGTGGCCGACCCGGCCGATTACCATGGTCGTGCCGTTCGCCGCTGGCGGCCCGACTGACGTGGTCGGCCGGATCATCGCGCAGCGGCTCAGCGACATTCTCAAGCAGCAGGTCATCGTCGAAAATGTCGGCGGTGCCGGCGGAATGGTCGGAGCGCAGCGCGTGGCGCTGGCGACGCCTGACGGCTACCAAGTGTTGTTGGGCACCGTAGGCACGCAGGCTTACAACCAAACGCTCTATAAGAAGCCGCTATACAACGCAACCAGTGACTTCACGCCGGTCATTCTCATCGCCGAGCAGCCTTTGGTGCTGGTTGTGCGCAAAGACTTTCCGGCGGCAACGCTCAAAGAATTCTCCGCCTATGCGAAGGCAAATGCCGCCAAGATGTCCTTCGGTTCAGGCGGCAGCGGATCATCGACCCATCTCGGTTGCGTGTTGTTGAATTCTGCTCTTGGCATCGACGTTCAGCACGTCCCGTATCGCGGCTCGGCACCGGCTTTGCAGGACCTTATCGCCGGGAGAATTGATTACCTGTGCGATGCTGTGGCCACCGAGCTGCCGCAGATCAAAGCCGGTGCCGTCAAGCCCATCGTCATACTGTCTCGCCGCCGTTCTCCGGTGCTGCCTGATGTGCCCTCGGCCGCGGAGCAGGGGCTCGCCAATTTTGATGCGAACAACTGGATCGGTTTGTTCCTGCCGCGCAATACACCCGACGCCATTGTCCGCAAGCTGCACGACGCCACTGTTCAGGCGATGAACTCGCAGGATGTGCGCTCGCACATGGAGGCGATCGGCACTGATCTGGTTCAGCATGATCGCACCACGACCGACTATCTCAAGCGGTTCGTCCCAAGCGAAATCGAGAAATGGGCAGTCCCAATAAAGGCCAGCGGAATCTCAGTCGATTGACCTCACCACCAACGCAAGCAGCCGATCGGGCTCACAAATTCTTCGTGAGCCCGATTTTTTTGCTCAAGCCTCTTCATGCACAAGGACCGTCATATTTCAGCCGCATGTGCAAAAGCAAATTTGCAAGGTGGGAATTTGTTGCGTCATGGGGCGTGCGTCATGGGGCGGTCAATGAAAAACCCGATATGGGCGATCTGCGAACGTGTTGTTGAAGTGCAGGCGATTCTTGAAGATCATCTGGAGACCGGCAAATATCGCAGAGACGAATTGCCCAGGCTGATCAGCGAAATCCTCGGCGAGGAGGGGCTGCGCGAAGCCATGGATGCGGTCGGCTATCTTCGACCGGATGCGCCGCGCCATTGACGCAACGGCCGACATGTCGGGTCCCGCCGTTAGCAAAGAGATGACCACTGAAAGGCGGGTCAAAAAAATCGCGCCCAAATAGCGGGGCGCCGGCCAAAGACCGGGACTGCGTTTTAGTCTAGAATTGCGGACCGAACGCAGCTTACACGGCTATGAGACCGTGGGATGGGACCGAGGAGCGGGAGCGTTCCGAACCGTTGCGCCGTTGCAGGCATCGTCGCGATTGCGCTGTTTTGTCTGCACGCCTGCACGACGACGGCGCCCGTGCCGCGCGAAGCCGATCCGGCATTTGCACGGCGCGTTGTCGCGTATCCCTCGCCAGAGCGACCTGGCACGATCATTGTCGACCCCGGCAGCCACTTTCTCTATCTGGTGCAGGGCGGCGGACAAGCAATCCGCTACGGCGTGGGCGTCGGCAGCGAGGGATTTGGCTGGTCGGGCCTGGCGACAGTTCACAGCAAGCAGGAATGGCCGGATTGGTATCCACCCGCGGAAATGCTGCAGCGAAAGCCCGAGCTGCGCGAGCACATGGTGCAATTGCAGAGCGGTTACGGCATGCCGGGCGGCCCAGACAACCCGATCGGCGCACGCGCGCTTTATCTGTGGCAGGGCAATAAAGACACGCTCTATCGCATCCATGGCACCAATGAGCCATGGACCATCGGCCATAACGTCTCGGCCGGCTGCATCCGCATGACCAATGACGATGTTATCGACCTTTACAACCGAACTCCGGTCGGCACCCGGGTCATCGTGCTTGCCACTGCGCCATCCGCGCTGCCAACTCAATAGCGCGTTTTTGGCGCGCCCGCATCGTCAGTCGGGACGAAGCGAACTCATTCCGGTTTGAAGTTCATCGCCACGCCATTGATGCAATAGCGCAGATGCGTCGGCGGCGGGCCGTCCTCGAACACATGACCGAGATGACTGCCGCAGCGGCTGCAATGCACCTCGGTGCGGACCATGCCATAGCTCGTATCGGTCGAAGTCTCGACCGCGCCCGGCTCCGGATCATTGAAGCTCGGCCAGCCGGTGCCGCTTTCGAATTTCTTCTTCGAGGCGAACAGCTTTTGACCGCAGCCGGCGCAATAGAACGTGCCGGCCCGCTTTTCGTAGTTCAGCGCGCAGCTGCCCGGCCGCTCGGTGCCATGCTCGCGCATGATATAATACTGTTCCGGCGTGAGAATTTTGCGCCACTCGGTTTCAGTGTGGCTGACAGGATAGCGCTTGGCGCCCAAGTCGGTGCTCATCTTGGCCTACCCATCTTGGATATCGCGTTGGATCGCGTTATTGCGCAGTCGACGACGGTGTAAACATAAGCAACGAGAAACAATGCGCAATCGCATGATCCGGCCGCGCGGCATCGCCGCACTGGCGATTGTCGCGAGCGGACTTGGGGTCATGTTCGTCGGCGCGATATTGCCGACGCCGCTCTATCCGCTGTACCGGCGGGAATTCGGATTTTCCGGCGTTACCTTGACGCTGATCTACGCGGTCTATGTGCTGGGAAATCTCGCGGCGCTGCTGCTGTTCGGACGGCTCGCCGACCAAGTCGGGCGGCGCCGCACCAGCGTACCGGCGATCGCAATTGCACTGGCGAGCACTGCCGCATTCGGCTTCGCCTCAGGCACCGGATGGCTGTTCGCGGCGCGGGCGTTGAGCGGCTTCTCCACCGGATTGGCGAGCGGCGCGGCCACCGCCTGGATCGCCGACTTTTATGCCGAGCGCGAGAGCGGACTTGCCGCACGCATTGCGGCGGCCGCAAACTTCGTCGGCTGCGCCGCGGGTCCTCTGCTCGGCGGATTGCTCGCGCAATTCGCGCCCCTGCCGCTGCGCCTGCCCTTCCTGGTCTATGGCATCCTGCTTTGCGGCACGGTCGGCGCGGTCAGCTGCGCACCCGAAACGATGAGAAATCCGAAGCGCCGCCTCGGCGATCTCTCGCTTAAGCCGCGGATCGGCGTTCCGACGCGGATACGGCTGCAATTCGTTTCGCCCGCCGTCGCCGGCTTCGCGGCCTTCGCGCTGATCGGCTTCTATGCCGCGCTAATTCCAGGCCTATTGGGCGAAAGCCTGCACCAATCCGATCCGGCTGTTGCCGGCGCGATTGTATGCGAACTCTTCGCCATCGCCGCGCTGACGATCCTGTCGACCCGCAGACTTGCCAGTGACGCCGCCATGTTCAGCGCTCTGGCGCTGCTGATCCCGAGCGTCTGGCTTCTGGTCGGCGCAGAACTTGCCCGCTCTATGCCGCTTCTTATCCTCGCCACGGCGGCCGGCGGCATCGCCGGCGGGCTCGGCTATCGCGGCAGTCTCGAAGTGATCAACCGCATCGCCCCGGCCGACCAGCGCAGCGAGGTGGCCTCGAGCTATTTCGTCGCTCTGTTCGTCGGAAATTCCGTTCCGGTGATCGGCATCGGGCTCCTGACAGCGGCCGCAGGACCGCTTCCCGCGCATATCAGCTTCGCCGCCCTCATCACCGCGCTCGCCGGACTCGCTTTCCTGACTGGCCGCAAATGCGCGCCGAGCAAACAAGCTACTTGATTGCCAGCGGATTGGTCGGCGAGCCGACCGCGCCGGTGATCGGGATCGCGGGCGCAACGAACATGAACTCGTACACGCCGTCCTTGGCGCAATCCTCGGCGAGATCCTTCACATAAAAGATCTCGCCCATGGTCATGCCCATGATCGGAATAGTGATCCAGTGCCAAGGCTGGTTGATGCCGCCTTCGGTATTGTTCGGCCGCACTTCGCAGCCCCAGGTGTCGCTGGCGAGTGCCGCAAGCTCGGTGCGGTGCACAAATTCGAGCGTCTCAAAGGCGAAGCCCGGCGCGTCGCCGCCCGGATAGCCGTCCCAGCTGCCGGCGCTCAAGCAGCGCTCCATCTGGCCGGTGCGAACGATGATGTAATCGCCGCGCTTGAATTCGACATTTTGTTTCTTGGCGGTCGCCTCGAGATCGTCGCAGGTGATTCCGTACCCGTCCTCCAGATATTCCTTGCCGAGAGCGCGCGCGACATCGAGAAAGACGCCGCGACCGACCATCTTGTCCTTGGTTTTTTCGATGCCGCATTTTTGCGCGCCGAACGACGACACTTCGCGACAGTCATAGCCGTTCCACATGTAATTTTCATAGAAGACGTGGCCGAGCCCGTCCCATTGCGTGCCGCATTGCAGCGGGATCACCACCATGTCGTCGGCGGCGCGAATGCCACGCTTGTCGAGCACGCCGGCATAGGCATCGGTGCCGGTGCGCAGCATGGTGTGCAACGGATTGATGCGGCCGAGCGCAGGATAACTGGTCTTGCCGCCCTGCGGTCCATTGTTGTCGAAATTCAACGCGAGCGAGATCACCTTGCCTTTCTTCACGAGGCGCGCCGCGGCGACGATGTCTTCCGGGCTCGTATAATTGAGCGTGCCAATCTCGTCGTCCGGACCCCATTTGCCCCAGTTCTTGTACTTCTCCGCGGCCGCACGCAGATCGTCCCGCGTCACTTTTTTGCCCGCCATCGGCTGCCCCTACCTTTCACTTAAACCGAAACAATTTCTCCGCGCACGCTCCCCGCGGCGCTTTGCCGATGATAGCATTGCCGGCAAAGCCGAGGGGAGGAGACCATGAGGTCCGTCGTTGGTCGTGCTCGAGCCACCGTTTTGCGTGCAATTTTGCTGTGCATGAGCCTCGCCAGCGCCTCGCCGCTTCGGGCAGCCGACAGCTACCCCGACCACAAGATCCGCATGATCGTGCCCTTTGCCGCCGGCGGTCCGACTGACGTCATCGGCCGCATGGTGGCGGAGCGGCTGTCCGACATGTTCGGCCAGCAGATCTATGCTGAGGACCTGCCTGGTGCCGGCGGCAATCTCGGCGTCGAAACCGCCAAGCGTGCCGCGCCGGACGGCTACACCGTGCTTGTCGTTTCCACCGGCTTCATCATCAATCCGAGCATGTATTCGAAAATCGGCTATGACCCGATCAAGGATTTTGCGCCGATCTCGCTCGTCGCGGCCTCGCCCAACGTGGTGATGGTGCATCCGTCGGTGCCGGCCGAGACTCTCAAGGAGCTGATCGCTCTGATCAAGGCCAATCCGGGCAAATATAGCTTCGCCCAGCCGGCGACCGGCTCGACACCGCATTTGGCCGGCGAGCTGTTCAAGCAGAAATTCAACCTCGACATGGTCATGGTGCCGTTCAACGGCGCGCCGCTCGCCGTCAATTCCACCATGGGCAATCACACGCCGATCGCCTTCACCGCTCTGCCGCCGGCCATTGGCAGCATCAAGGACGGCAGCGTGCGCGGCATCGCCGTTCTTGCCAATCGGCGCGTTGCGGCGCTGCCCAATCTGCCGACCAGCGGCGAAGAAGGCGTGCCGGGCTTGGAAAGCGATACGCTGACCGGCATCGTGATGCCTGCCGGCACGCCGCAGGCCATCATCGACAAATGGCATGACGCAATCGTGAAAATGGTCGCCGAGCCGCCGGTCAAGGCAAAGCTCGACACGCTCGGCTTCATTGCCGTGGCCAATACGCCTTCGGAATTCGCCGCGCGCATCAAGAGCGAAGCGGCGCGCTGGGATGCCGTGGTGAAGGCGGCAGGAATCCACGTCGATTGACGGGCAGCAAAACAAGACAAGGAGGATTTTATGCGCGCCCGCGCAAAATATTTTTTGGCGGCCGCCGTCGTGGCAGCGATCGGCGGAGCGCGGCCTGCCGCGGCGGGCTATCCGGATCATCCGGTCAAGATCATCGCGCCATTCACCGCGGGCGGACCGACCGACCTGACGGCGCGGCTTCTCGCCGATAAGCTCTCGCAGAGCCTGAAGCAGCAGTTCTATGTCGAAGACCGCCCCGGCGCCGGCGGCAATATCGGGATGCTGCAAGTCGCGCGCTCCGCGCCGGATGGCTACACGCTCCTGGTGGCAAGCTCGAGCTACGTGGTCAATCCAAGCCTTTACGCCAACAAGCCGTACGATCCGTTCAAGGATTTTATGCCGGTGTCGCTCGCCGCAGCGGCACCGAATATCCTGGTCGTGCACCCTTCCGTGCCGGCCAGGACGGTGAAGGAATTGGTGGCGCTGCTGCAAGCCAATGCGGGCAAATACGCCATCGCCAATTCGGGCCTGGGCACTACACCGCAGCTCGCCGCCGAACTGTTCAAGCTCACGTTCAAATACGATCAGCCGAGCGTGCCCTATGCGGGCGGCGCGCCTGCGATCCAGGCCACGGTGGCCGGACAGACGCCGGTCGGCTTTGCCAATATGACCACGGCGCAGCCGCATATCGTCAGCGGCACGCTGCGTGGCATTGCGCTCACCGCGCTCAAGCGCTCGGCGGTGCTACCCGACGTGCCGACAATGCTGGAATCGGGCGTTGAGGGTCAGGAATCCGAAACCATGCAGGGCGTGCTGGTGCCGGCGGCAACGCCGATAGAGATCGTCGATTTGCTCAATCGCGAGATTGTCAAGGCGATGCAGCTGCCCGACGTGAAAGCCAAGTGCGCCGAGCTCGGACTCGATGTCGTCGCCAGCACGCCGACCGAGTTCGAAGCCTACATCAAAAAGGAAGTCGACAAGTGGCGCCGCGTCATTGTCGACGCCAAGATTCCGCAGATTCAGTAACGCGGTCGAGCCGGACATGCGTATCGTCGACATCCGCGAGACCGCGATTCCGCTGAATTCGACGCTCGCCAATTCGAGCTTCAATTTCTCGGAAATGACGACGTCGGTGGTGGCCGTAATCACCGACGTCAAGCGCGACGGCAAGCCGGTTTGCGGCTTCGCCTTCAATTCGACCGGACGCTATGCCTGCGGCGCGCAGATGCGTGCGCGCTTTATTCCGCGCATCCTGACGGCCGAGCCGCGTTCCCTGCTCAATGAGGCCGGCGACAATTTCTCGCCGGAAAGAATTCTCGCCGTGATGATGCAGAACGAGAAATCCGGCGGCCACAGCGAACGCTCGATCGGCATCGGCACGATCGAGGTCGCCGTCTGGGATGCCGTGGCCAAGATCGCCGAAAAGCCGCTGCATCGCCTGCTCGCCGAGCGCTACAACAGCGGCAAGATTGCCGAAAAGGTCTTTTGTTATGTGGGGGGCGGCTGGTATGCGCCGGGCAAGACGATCAAGGCCCTGCAGGACGAGATGAAGGCGCATCTCGATGCCGGCTACACGATGGTGAAAATGAAAGTGGGCGGCGTGGCACTGAAAGATGATTTGGTCCGCGTCGAAGCAATCAAGTCGATCCTGCCGCAGAACGGAAAGCTTGCCGTTGATGCCAATTCGAAATTCTTGCGCGACGAGGCGCTCGCTTATGCGCGCGGCTTGAGACCATTTGCGCTGCGTTGGTTCGAGGAGCCGTGCGATCCGCTCGATTTCGCGCTGCTCGCCGAAATCGCCAGCGTCTATGACGCGCCGCTTGCAACCGGCGAAAATCTATTTTCAACGCAGGACGTGGAAAATCTGGTGCGTTTCGGCGGATTGAAGCCTGAGCGAGCGGACGTGATCCAGGTCGACCCGCCGCAGGCCTATGGCATCGTGCAATACGCACGCACGCTCGCCATGTTGGCGTGCCATGGCTGGCCGCGCAGCCTGATGTTTCCGCACGGCGGCAATCAGATGTCGCTTGCTATCGCGGCCGGATTCGGCCTGGGTGGGGCGGAATCCTATCCCGGCGTGTTCGGCGATTTCGGCGGCTTTGCCGACGACGCCGAGCTTAACGGCGGCTATCTCACGCTGTCGGGCCGGCCCGGCATCGGCTTCGAAGGTCAAACCCGGCTCTATCGCATCATGAGAGAGCTCGCCGCGTAAATTAATTCGCCTTACTGATTCTTTGGTGTCCCGCTAACGCCGCTTGCGGATGTCGCCGAGCTAGTGGATTTCACCGCGGCCTTGTTGGCGCCGTTGGCGGATTTGACGACGCCCGACGGTTTTGCGGCAGGCTTGGCCGGTGTGGCCGTCATCGGCCGTACATTGCCCCAAGGATCCTTTGAGGCCGGCGCGGAGGCCTGGCTCTTGATTGTTTCTTGGTATTTCTGGTCGGTCTCCAGCCGATCGATGAATCGATGGATGTCCTTGGCCTCCGCAGCATCCTTCTCTTTCAGCATTTGGGCGTCGCCGGCCTGCGCATTAGCCGTCCCCTTAAGCGCAAGCAGCGCAAGCACGGCGAAGGTCAAATTTCGCAGGCCCGATCCCTTTGCAGATCTGGATTCCATAGCGTGGCTATTCATGGCTGGACGCCCCCTTTCACTTGCGCCGTGACAGCCGTTAGTGTTGGCGCTCATTGTAGCAAGATTGCGAACGGTGTAACCCGCAGTAGCCTATTCTCCTGTCAGCTTTTTCTCCTTGATTACCATGCCCCAGCGCGCAATCTGCTCGGCAATATAGTTCCCGAAATCTGTAGGCGAGCTTGGCGCCGGGGTGGTGCCGGATTCGCGCAGCCGCTCGCGCAAGCCGGGGTCCTTCAGTGCCGTAACCATGGCGCTGTTGAATCTGGCGATGGCGGCAGCCGGCGTGCCGGCAGGCGCCAGCACGCCCGCCCAGTTTTCGGCAATGACGTCGGCAAAGCCTTGCTCGGCAAAAGTCGGCACGTTCGGAAAGATATCCGAGCGTTCCTTCGATGCCGCCGCCAGCGCCTTGAGCCTGCCGGCACGCACTTGACCCATCACGGTGGGTATATCGCCGACCAGGCCGTCGAGATGACCCGCGAGGATGTCGGTAATGGCTTGCGAAGCGCCGCGATAGGGCACCGACTGCAGTTTGATGGCGGCTGCGGATTCGAACATTTGCAAGCTCAAATCGGACATCGCGCCACGCCCGGTGATGCCGATGGTGATCGCACCAGGCTTCTTGCGCGCGAGATCGGCAAGCTCCCGCGCCGAGCTCACTTTCATATCGGCATTGACCACCAGGACGGGCGTATTGATCGCGGCCTTGCCGACCGGTGCAAAGCTTTTCAGTGGGTCGTAGGAAAGATCGCTGTGAAAGACGGGGTTGATCGCGACAGCACCCACGGTCGTGAAAAACAATGTGTAGCCGTCAGCATCGGCCTGTGCCACATATTGCGCGGCAACCGCGCCATTGGCGCCCGGCTTGTTTTCCACCGCCACGGCCTGACCCAAAGTGTCGCGCATCTTGTCGGCGATCAGCCGCGCGGTGATGTCGGTCGTGCCGCCCGGCGTGAAGGCGACGATCAGGCGCACGGGGCGGGAGGGATAATCGTCGGCCCGGGCCGCGGTAAGGACCAAAGCAAACGACGCGACCACCAGGGCTTGCCGAACCGTTTTGCGCAATAGATCTAACAGCATCGAAAGCGTTCCGCTCATTCCCGTGCAGGCGAGTGGCACGCGGGAATCCAGGCCGGGTCCCCGCTTGCGCGGGACGGGCGGATCATAGCAGCGACCCTGATTTTTTCGAACCGACCCTCTAGCCGGACAGCCGCTCGATGGCCGCCCCACAGCGACCGAGCTTCTCTTCGAGCCGTTCGAAGCCGCGATCAAGGTGATAGACGCGGTTGACGATCGTCTCGCCCTCGGCGGCGAGCGCCGCGATCACGAGCGATACCGAGGCGCGCAGATCGGTTGCCATCACCGGCGCGCCCTTAAGCTGAGGCACCCCTTCGATGGTGGCCCGCTCGCCCTCAAGCTGGATGCGGGCACCGAGCCGCGCCAACTCTTGCACATGCATGAAACGATTTTCAAAAATGGTCTCGGTGATATGCGAGGTGCCGCTTGCGCGCGTCTTCAGCGCCATCAATTGCGCCTGCAGATCGGTCGGGAATTCCGGGAAAGGCGCAGTGGTCACATCGACCGGCGCGAGGCCTGAGCCGTTGCGCGCGACGCGGATGCCTTCATTGGTCGCTGTCACGGTGGCACCGGCGCGAGTGAGCACGTCAAGCGCAGCTTGGAGAAGCTCGGGACGCGCGTTCTGCAACAGAATCTCGCCGCCGGCCATGGCAACCGCCATGGCATAGGTGCCGGTCTCGATGCGATCGGGTAGCACGGCATGGCGCGCGCCATGCAATTTGGCAACGCCTTCGATCACGATGCGCTTGGTGCCGGCGCCGGTAATGCGCGCCCCCATCTTGTTGAGGCAGTCGGCGACGTCCTTGATCTCGGGCTCCCGCGCCGCATTGTCGATCACCGTTGTGCCATCGGCCAACGCCGCCGCCATGATTGCCGTATGCGTGCCACCGACCGTCACTTTGGGAAAAACGATCTCGCCGCCCTTCAGTCCGTGCGGCGCGCGCGCCACCACATAACCGCCCTCGATCTCGACCTTGGCACCGAGCCGCTCGATCGCCATGATGAGCAGATCGACCGGCCGAATGCCGATAGCGCAGCCGCCCGGCATAGACACCCTCGCCTCGCCCATGCGCGCTACCAGCGGCGCCAGCACCCAAAAGCTTGCGCGCATTTTGGAAACGAGCTCATAGGGCGCGGTCGTGTCGACAATACGCGCCGCCGAGATATGCAGGGTCTGCCCGTCGTCAGCGGTCTCGCCGGGCCGCTTGCCGCCGACCATGATATCGACGCCATGGTTGCCGAGGATGCGCTGCAACAGTGCGACATCGGCGAGTCGGGGCACGTGGTCGAGGATCAGTGTCTCGTCGGTGAGCAGGCTCGCGATCATCAGCTGCAAAGTGGCGTTCTTGGCCCCCGAGATGCGCAAGTTGCCGTTCAATGGCCGGCCGCCGACGATCCGTATCCGATCCATCTTGAACTCCCGGTCCTTTTTGATGCTGGCCGGCCTGACGCCGACCGATTCAAAGCTAGTCGGGAAATAAGGTCCTGATTGGACCAGAACCGGGCGCTACCATCTAGCCCTTACCGGCGTACCGGATCCTGGCGGAACCTGGCAAGCGCATTGGCTTTCCTCACGGTCCGCCGAACCCTTGTCCGGTTCCGGGGCCGGCGCCTCGCCCCCGTTGCCGATTTCACGCCGGCGGGCACGTGCTTGCGCCTTGCGCCGCTTGAGATTTTCGCGCAACGCTGCCGACAGCCGCGCGTTGCGCGCCGCCATTTTTTCCGCCTTGCCGCGCTTTGTCATAACTCCAACTGAAAGCACGCGATCACGCAAACCGCAACCGCTTGGCCGAATTCCGACCGACCGCTTGCACAAAACCCCTGCCCTGTGGCAAGGATCGCCGCCTTTTCATGGAAGGCGCGCTTCGTGCTTGGGTCATCGCACCCGAGGCCGGTCAAGACCCCGGCACCTGCGCCCGGATCGCTGCCGTAGCTCAGTGGTAGAGCACTCCCTTGGTAAGGGAGAGGTCGACAGTTCAATCCTGTCCGGCAGCACCAGATCTTCGGTGCATCCGCGCCAGCCTTGCTCGCAGGCGACGCCTGTCTATTGCGCGGCGGCGCACACCCAAGCATCACAACGACCGTTCGGCACGAGTGCAACAGCTGTTAACGAGGGCGCCTACTAATCCGCAGGCGCGTCTTTGAGCCTGCGCGGCGCGAACCGGTTGGCGATCCCAAAGCGCGTCTGCGGCTGCTCCATCCCCGGCAGCCAAACTTGCGCGTCCTGCACAGCCTTGATGTGATGCGCAGAGGTGATGCGCAGCACGGATCGTGCGGATCAGACCGCGACTTTCTTGAGAAAGCTTTCGATCTCGGCGCGCAATTTGCCAACCGAGCTGTCGACCGACTGCGAGGCGCCGAGCACCGTCTCGGCCGCAGCACGCGTCTCGGTTGCCGCCTGCGACAGCTTGCCGAGCGCCGAAACCACCATGCTGGTGCCGCGCGCGGCATTGGCGGCATTGCGGCTGATGTCGGTGGTCGCCGAATCCTGCTGCAGGATCGAGGCCGCGGCGTTCGAGGCGCGCGCATTGATCTCATGCATGCTCTGTTCGATAGCGGCAACGGCGGCAACGGCGCCGCCGGTCGACTCCTGCACTGCGAGGATGTGGCGCGCGATCTCCTCGGTCGCCTTGGCGGTTTCGACCGCCAGCGATTTGACCTCGGCTGCAACCACCGCAAAACCGCGGCCCGCCTCGCCAGCGCGCGCCGCCTCGATCGTCGCATTCAGCGCCAGCAGATTGGTCTGGCCGGCAATATTGCGGATGAGCTTGACGACATCGCCGATCTTCTCGACCGCGGCCGTGAGCCCGGCATATTTGTCATTGGAGGCACGGGCCTTTTCCACAGCGCTTGCCACCAATCGCGTGGTATCGTCAAGCTGCACATTGATCTCCGCAATCGAGGCCGCCAGCTCCTCGGCTGCGCCAGCGACCAAGGTGACATTGGCGGAGGCTTCGCCGGATTCCTTGAGCGCGCCCTCGGCATGCTGCGTCGTCTCTTTGGATGCGCCGATCAGCGTATTTGCCGTCGACTTCATTGCATCCGTGCTGCTCGATACCGCGCCAAGCATTTCTTCCACGCGCTCGCGAAAGGCGACGATCGCGTTCTCGGTAAGCAAACGGCGGCTCTCCTGCGCCAACATGGTCTCGCGCTGGCTCTCAAGCCGGTGCCGCTCAGTAATGTCTTCGTGGGTAGCGACCCAACCGCCGCCCTGCATCGGTTGACGCGTGACGCGAATGAGCCGGCCGTCCGCCAGTTCGTCAATGCGGCTCGAAATTTTTTCCGAGGACATCTTCTGCAGGGCGCCGAGCTTCTTGTCGACGGCGCCGGCGCTGGTATCGCCTTTGAGAATTCCGCTCCTGACGCGGTGCGCAATGATGTCCTCGTGCCTCGCGCCGACCTTTAGCAGTTCCGGCGGCAGGCGGTAGAGGTTCGCGTAGCGGTCGTTCCACACGACAAGGCGCCTGTTTGCGTCGAACATACAGAGGCCATGCGTGAGATTTTCCAGCGCCGTGTTGAAGCGCAGATTGATGGTTTCAACCGCCAATTGCCGCCGCATGCTCGCGGCCATCGTCATCAGCTCGAGCAGGGTTAGTAGAACGACAACGGGTACAAAAAGCGCGCGGCGCCGCTCCGGATCTGCCAGTGCGCCGTGATGATCGCTCAGCAGATAAAACAGACCCAGCCACAGCAGGGCGATCATAACAACGCCAAGCAGCTGAGCGGGCCGCAGTAGGGCTGAAAGCCATTCGCGCAGTCGATCGGGCATTCCGGTATTCCCTTAAGGGTTTAATGCCATGCGGGAAGTATGGATTTGGTAAATTTCCTTGCCCCTTGACGGGGTGCTAGCCTGACAAAAAAAGCACGGCTAAACCGGGGAGAGGCGATGTTGGCGCCCAACGCATCGTTAAAAAACAGAATGGCCATGTACAATGGCAATGCGCTGAAGATCGGGCTGTTCGGCGCCAATTGCTCGTCGGGGCGCACCGCCACGAAAGTACCCGAGCGCTGGTCGGCCAGCTGGCCGGATTGTCTTGCGCTGGCCAAGCTTGCCGATGCAGCGGGCCTCGACTTCATGCTGCCGATCGCACGTTGGAAGGGCTACGGCGGCGACACCGATTTCCACGGCCGCTCGCTCGAGACCATCACCTGGGCGGTCGGCCTGCTCGGCGCAACCAAGCACATGACCGTATTCGGCACCGTCCATGCACCGCTGTTTCATCCCTTGATCGCGGCCAAGGAATTCGTCACCGCCGTTCACATAGGCGAGGGCCGCATCGGCGTAAACATCGTCGTCGGCTGGAACGAAGGCGAATTCGACATGTTCGGCGTCAAGCAGCGCGAGCACGATGTTCGTTATGACTATGCGCAGGAATGGATCGATATCGTCAAGGAGGCATGGGCGAATGGCGGCACCTTCGATTTCAACGGAAAATACTTTCAGCTCAGGGGCGTGCGCGCATTTCCCAAACCCTATGGCGAGACCCGGCCGCTTCTGATGAATGCCGGTTCGTCCGATATCGGCCAAGCCTTTGCGCTGCGCAACTGCGACGCGTTCTTTGTCGCCACTGCGGGCTCGCGCACCTCGCTTGCCGCCAATGCCAGCAAGGTCAACGAAGTCAAAGCCGCAGCCAAGGCGCTTGGACGCGACATTGAAGTGTTCACGGTCGGCCAAGTGATCTGCCGTCCGACGCAGAACGAAGCGGACGAGTACTATCAGCACGTCAATATCGAGAATGCGGATTGGCAGGCGCTCGACGGCATGCTCGCCAACAAGAGCATGACGCCGGCGACCATGCCGCCCGAGGAATATTACGCCAAGCGCCGCTATTTCGCGGCGAATGCGGTGGGCGGCTATCCGTTCGTCGGCACGCCGGACCGCGTTGCCGAAGAGTTGACCATCATCAGCCAGGCCGGCGTCCACGGCATCGGGCTTTCGTTCGTCAACTATCTCGACGAGCTGCCGTATTTCTGCGACGAAGTCCTGCCGCGGCTTGAGCGCCAGGGTGTCCGTGCGAAACGCTGATCCCCGGCTGTGACGGTCGTGGCCCGCATTTTGAGGAATTTCCCAAGGAAACGTCCATGAATACGCAGATCCGCCCGCCGCGCATCGGCCCGCAGCCGTGGGAGATTGTCCGTGCCAAGCTCGATCAGTCGCTGCCTTTCGCCAATATGCGCGACACGCCCTACTACCGCGATGCGGTCTGGGAGCAGTTCTCCAAGGCCGAATACGAGCGCCGCTACAGGGCATTGCGGGCAAAAATGCGCGAGCACAGGCTCGACGCCATCATCGTGCCGGGCGGACCGAGTCATTGGAGTTTCGGCGGCGGCATGTTGTGGCTGACCGGGCACTGGGAATGGCACGCACTGTCGAGCTATGTGCTGGTGCCGCTCGACGGCGAGCCGACGTTGATTTATTCGATGGGCGGCACGCATGCCGAGGCCGTGCGCCGGCAGGTCGAAGTGGCGGTGAAAGACGTGCGCCATAGCCGGAGCGGTCGCTATGCCGACATCATGGTGGAGCGTTTACGCGAACTGAAACTCGAGCGCGGCCGCATCGGCTTGATGGAAATCGATCCGCGGCACGGCGATTATCTGCCGGTCAACCAGTATAGCATCTTGCGCGACAACCTTCCCGACGCCGAACTTGTCTTCACGCAAGGCTTCCTGCACGAGCTGTTGTCGATACACAGCGCGGAGGAGCTTGACTGCGTGCGCAAAGCGGGCGTGCTGTGCGAGAACGCGATGAGGGCCATGGTCGAGCGCGCGCGACCAGGCGTGAAGGAATATGAGCTGCGCGCCGCGGCCGGCTCGGCCATTCTCGAAGGCGGCGGCGATATCGATTTCCTGATCATCGGCTCGACACCGATGGACAATCCGGCGATGGTTTTCGGCAATCCACGGCCATCGGCGCGCGTGCTGCAGAAGGGCGACATTATCAATATGGAGCTTGCCGCCGGCTATCGCGGCTATACGGCGCAGATCGGCTCGCCGATCTGCATCGGCGAGCCGACCGAGATGGTAAAAAAGTTCTGGCACGAAGTCACGTTGCCCGGCTATCACAAGATTGTCGCCGAAATTGCGCCGGGAAAGCCCGCCGAAGCGATGCGCGAAGCGAGCAAATTCTTCCGCAACAACGGCTATCAGTCGCGGCCGACGCAATGCCATGGCATCGACCTGGTCACCGACAAGCCGCATGTTACGGCGGAGCATGTTGCGGCCGAAAAATTCGAGGAAGTTTTGCGACCCGGCATGGTGATCATGGCTGAACCCAATCCGATCACCCCGGACGGTCTGTTTGGCATTTTCCTCGGCCACACATTCATCGTGACCGAGACCGGACACGACGTGGTCGACAAATTTCCGCTCGAGATCGCGGTGGCTGGTTAAGGGTCATTGCGGATCGCCGCGCAGCGGCGAGTCGGGATTCCCCATAGTTGCCGCCGGTGCCAGAACATGCGCAATTCGGGCGTCTGGATTCCGGGCTTGGGAGCTTCGATCATTTCCCGGAACAACATCACACCAAAATCCTGATATCGCAGCCCTCGTCGGCACCGAGAATTTGTTCGGCAAACAACTTGGCGTAACCGCGTTCCGGCCTTTCTTTCAGAACTGGCGCCGCGGCGGCGCGCTTTTCAAGCTCGGCGTCGCTGACCAGCAGTTCAATGCTCCGTTTCTTCACCGACAGCCGAATGCGATCGCCGTTGCGCACCAGCCCAAGGGGGCCGCCGGAGGCGGCATCCGGCGTGACATGCAGCACGATGGTGCCGAAAGCGGTGCCGCTCATGCGCGCATCGGAAATCCGGATCATGTCCTTGACGCCGTGCTGCGCGAGCTTCTTCGGGATGGGCAGATAGCCGGCTTCCGGCATGCAGCTCGGCGCATGCGGGCCGGCATTCTGCAGCACCAAAATATCGTCCGGCGCGACGTCCAACGCCGGATCGTCGATGCGCGCCGCAAGATCGGCGAGCGAAGAGAACACGACCGCCCTGCCCTCGTGCTCGAACAATTTGGCATCGGCCGCCGAGCGCTTGAGGATGGCGCCTTTCGGCGCCAGATTGCCGAACAGTGCAATTAAGCCGCCTTCCGTCTCAAGCGGCATTTCGCGCGACGCGATAATGGTGCGATCGAGGTAGCGACCGTCGCCGCCTTCGAGCCGCTCGCCCAGCGTCTCGCCGGTCACGGTCAGGCAATCAAGATGCAGAAGCGGCTTTAATTCGCGCAGCAGTGCACCCATGCCGCCGGCGGCGTAAAAGTCCTCCATATAGCCGTTGCCTACCGGTTTTAGATTCACCAGCACCGGCGTGGAATCTGACAGCTTGTTGAGCTGGTCGAGGGAGACTTTGACGCCGGCTCGGCCCGCGATCGCGGTGAGGTGGATGATGGCGTTGGTCGAGCCGCCGAGCGCCAGCAGCGCGCGCAGCGCATTCTCGACCGATTTTTGATTGATGATTGCAGACGGCGTCAGCTTGGAGCCGATCAGCTTCACGGCCGCGATACCGGTGGCTTCCGCGGCGCGCAGCCGATCGGCGTGTACTGCCGGGATCGCCGCAGTGCCCGGCAAACACATGCCCAGCGCCTCGGTGAGGCAGGCCATGGTCGAAGCCGTGCCCATCACCGCGCAGGTCCCCGCCGTGACCGCGAGCTGGCCCTCCACCGCCGAGATTTCTTCCGCGTCGATGTCGCCGGCGCGATAGCGCGCCCAGAAACGCCGGCAATCCGTGCACGCGCCCAGTCGCTCGCCGCGATGCCGGCCGGTCATCATCGGCCCGCCGATCAGCATGATCGCGGGCCGATTGGCGGACACCGCGCCCATCAGCTGCGCCGGCACAGTTTTGTCGCAGCCGCCCATCAGCACGACCGCATCCATCGGCTGCGCGCGGATCATCTCCTCGGTATCCATGGCCATAAGGTTGCGGAATTTGAGGCTGGTCGGCGACAGGAAAACTTCACCCAGTGAGATGGTCGGAAATTCGAGCGGCAAAGCGCCGGTGGCGAGCACGCCGCGTTTCACTGCCGCGAGCAGCTCGGGAAAGTGGCGGTGGCAATTGTTGAAATCGGACGCTGTATAGGCGATGCCGATCACCGGCTTGTCGAGAAACGTTCGCGAATAGCCCATCGATTGCGCGAAGGAGCGCCGCAAATAGCGGGAAAAATCCTTGTCGCCATAGTCGGTAAGGCCGTCGTTCAAGCCCGCAGCACGCTCTGTCATTACCACTTCATTCCCGGTTGGTTCGCGGCGAAGTTTCGTCCTTCACGCGGCGCCCCGCAACCGGCACGCATGACACCCCGAAAGGGCGCGCCGCGCCGGGCAGCCGGGGGCGCCAAGCAAGCTTTCGACGCCACCTGTTAAGGCCGGTTTGATCGGCGCGTCGGCGAGGATGGCCGCATTCTCATCGGCCACGGAAGGCCCGGCGCCGCGGACTCGCTGTCTGTGAGGCACGGCACCGGCGGACGCACGGCATGGCTGCTCCGCGCCAGGCGGGGCCGCGCCTGCCTCGATATGCACCCATCAAGCCCGCGGCGCATAAGGCTTTTTTGCAAATTTGAGGCGCATCAAGCGCGCGGCGACCAGCCGCGTTTAGAAGTGCTCGACAAGGGCCAGGGAAGCCACCTAGAACTATTCCAAGAACCGGAATCCACATGCCGCACCATCACAGTTCTAAGCCTATGATTTATCCTAATAATCGACCCGGCATCCATTACGACGACTATTTCGCCATTGCCCTTGAACGGCTGCACGGCGAGCGCCGCTACCGGGTTTTTGCCGATCTCGAGCGCATTGCCGGGCGCTTTCCCCATGCGGTGTGGCATTCGCCGGAGGGGCCGAAGAATGTCGTGATCTGGTGTTCCAACGACTATCTCGGCATGGGGCAAAATCCGAAAGTGATCGGCGCCATGGTCGAGACCGCGACCCGGATGGGCACTGGCGCCGGCGGCACGCGCAATATCGCCGGCAACAATCATCCTCTGGTCGAGCTCGAGCGCGAATTGGCCGATCTGCATCGCAAGGAGGCGGCGCTCGTCTTCACCTCGGGCTATGTGTCAAACCAGACCGGCATCGCCACGCTCGCCAAGCTGATGCCGAACTGCGTGATCCTATCGGACGCCCGGAATCATAACTCCATGATTGAAGGCGTGCGTCAGGCCCATTGTGAAAAGCAAATCTTCCGTCACAACGATGTTGCACATCTGGAACAGCTTCTTGCCGCTGCCGAGCCGGGGCGACCGAAGCTCATCGTCTTTGAAAGCCTCTATTCGATGGACGGCGACGTGGCGCCGATCGGCGACTTTTGCGATCTTGCCGAGCGCTATGGCGCGATGACCTATGTCGATGAGGTGCACGCCGTCGGCATGTATGGCGCGCGCGGCGGGGGAATCACTGAACGCGATGGCGTGGTCGATCGGATTGACGTCGTCGAGGGCACCCTGGCCAAGGCATTCGGCTGCCTCGGCGGCTATATTGCCGGGTCCGCGGCGCTCATCGACGCCGTGCGCTCCTATGCGCCGGGCTTCATCTTCACCACGGCGCTTCCGCCCGCGGTCTGCGCCGCGGCGACGGCCGCCATTCGGCATCTGAAGTCTTCGAATTGGGAACGGGAGCAGCATCAGGATCGCGCAGCGCGCACCAAAGCTGTGCTGAGCGCGGCGGCTCTGCCGGTGATGGAAAGTCCGACCCATATCGTGCCGGTCTATGTCGGCGATCCCGAACTGTGCAAGCAGGCGAGCGATCTCCTGCTCGCCGAGCACGGCATCTATATTCAGCCGATCAATTATCCGACCGTGCCCAAAGGCGCCGAGCGGCTGCGCATCACCCCGAGCCCTTATCACGATGACCGGCTGATCGACGCGCTCGCGGAGGCGCTCGTCGACGTCTGGCAGCGGCTCGATCTGCCGCTCAAGCGCCGCGCACTCGCGGCGGAATGAACGGACTCGACCCGGAGCCGAGCGGAAGCGAGCAGCCCCGGAATCCACAATCGCAGCCGGCGCAGATTCTGCTTCATTCGTGAGTATAGATTCCGGGTTCACCGCCATGCGGCCCGGAGTGACGCTTCTTGGCCAGCCGCGGTGCGGCGAGGCCGACCGAAATCGTCACCACCAGAAAGCGCGCCAAATGGTGCGCCCCGACATAGATCGGATCGAGATGCAGCGCGAGCGCCAGCACCATCATGGTGTCCTGGGCGCCGGGCGCAAACGCGATGACAATATTGGCTATCGAGAAGCGAAACAGCCGGGCAACGATCAGAATAAAGATCGTCGCCACCGCCATCGACGCCGCAAACGAGCCGAAGGCGGCGCCGAGATAGCCGATCAGCATGCGAAACGATGTATTGGCAAATCGCGAGCCGACCAATGCGCCGAGCGTGATCACGGAAGACGAGCCGATCCACCACGGCAGCGCGGCGTGAATGAGCCCGAAGCCATGCAACAGCCCCGACCCCGCCATGGCGCCGAACATCAGCCCGCCCGGGAATCGCAATTGCATGAAGGCGATGGCAAAAACGATCGCGGCTGCGGCGAGCAGAATCATTTCCGGAAGCTGGGCAAGACCCGCCGGTCCGCGCGGCACCGGCAGCGACGGCACCGTCAGCCCGAAGAGAGCGAGGCCGTTCGGCAGACCGACGACCAGGAGCAGCACGCGCATGGTCTGCACGACCGCGATGGCGCGCAAATCGCCGCCAAGCTCGGTGGACAGCGCGATCACCTGCGCCATGGATCCGGGGCTCGCGCCCATCAGTGCGGAAAACCGGTCCCAGCCGTGCACGACGCACAGATAGACCATTGTCGCAATCATCATGGCGACTGACGCAAGCATCAGAAGCGCGATGCTGCCGGGCCAATGGGTGATGCCGCGGATCGTCTCCGGTGTCACCACGGTGCCGAGCAGCGTGCCCACAATAACGTAGCAGATGCGCGCCAGCGGCAGCGGCACCCGCGCCGGCCGCCCCATCAGCGCCGCGATCGCGACTGCCATGACCGAACCGGACACCAATCCCGCCGGTAGGCCGAGCGCAATGAAGCTCACGCCGCCAAAGAGGGCGATCGCGAGCGTCTCCGCAGTCTGGACCAGCGTGCGCCGGGACGGAAAGATGGCCTGCATTGACGCGCCATGAATGCCTGCTGCGGCAAGGGGCGTCAATGCGCCGGGGCATAACGGGCTTTCGTCTGTTTGCGGCGATTTCGCAATTTGCCAGCGGCCGATGGACAGCTGCATCAAACTGTGATGACCTAGCTAAAATCGAGCAAAAACGCGGTGGACCAGGGCGGGAGTTCTGAAGGCTCAGGGTCATGTTGCAGGGCTGGATCGTCGTCGCCATTGCGCTGGCCTATATCGGCCTTCTCTTCGTCGTCGCGAGCTATGGCGACCGCAGGCGCGGTCTGGCGCGCGGAGCGTCCTCGCGACTTTTGATTTATCCGCTTTCGCTCGCGGTTTACTGCACATCTTGGACCTTTTTCGGCTCGGTCGGCCTTGCCTCGCGTACCGGCTTTGACTTTCTCACCATCTATATCGGCCCGCTGCTGATGGTCGGGTTTGGCTATCCGCTCATCATCCGCATCGTGCGGCTCGCAAAGGCACAAAACATCACCTCCATCGCCGACTTCATTGCCGCCCGCTATGGCAAGAGCCCCGCCGTCGCGGCCACTGTGGCGCTGATCGCGATTGTCGGCATGATCCCCTATATCGCGCTGCAGCTGAAAGCTGTGTCGGCTTCGGTCTCGACCATCCTCGCGCAAGCCTCACCCGGGGGTACGCCGCTCTTGGGCGACGTGGCGCTGTTCGTCGCGCTCGCCATGGCCACATTCGCAGTGCTGTTCGGCACGCGCCACACCGACGCGACCGAGCATCAGGACGGTCTGATGCTGGCGATCGCAACCGAATCGATCGTGAAGCTGATGACGTTTCTCGCTGTCGGCGTCTTCGTCACCTTCGTGATGTTCGATGGCCCATTCGATCTGTTCGCGCGCGCGCTGCGCCAGCCGCGCGTTGCCGCCATGTTGACGAGTGCGCCGCAGCTTGCGCCGTTCGTCGCGATGACGGCACTATCGCTGTTCGCGATTCTGCTGTTACCGCGCCAGTTCCATGTCTCGGTGGTCGAAAATCACGGCGAAGCGGAAATTCGCCGCGCGGCCTGGATGTTTCCCGTCTATCTGGTGCTGATCAATATATTCGTGCTGCCGATCGCGATGGCCGGCCTGTTGCAATTTCCCGCCGGCCATGTCGACAGCGACATGCTCGTCGTCGTCCTGCCGCTTGCCGCGCATTCCGAACTGATCACGCTTGCTGCCTTTATCGGCGGACTTTCGGCAGCAACCGCAATGGTGATCGTGGAAACGGTCGCGCTGGCGATCATGGTGTCGAATGATCTCGTCGTTCCGCTGGTGCTCAAGCGGCGCCTCATGCTCAATACGGACCCGAGCAATGCGGGCGCGCAGCTCTTGACGACGCGGCGCATCGCGATCTTCGTCATATTAATCCTGGCTTACATTTATTATCGTTCCGCGGGCGACGCACAGCTCGCCGCAATCGGGCTCTTGTCCTTTGCCGCGGTGGCGCAGTTCGCACCGGCTCTGTTCGGTGGCTTGATCTGGCGGCGCGGCACCGCGCTCGGCGCCATGGCCGGCATGAGCGCCGGCATACTGGTCTGGGGTTACACGCTGCTTCTGCCGAGCATTTCGGATGCCGGCATTGTCGGCCAGAACATATTGGCTGCGGGGCCGTGGGGCCTTGCCTTTCTACGGCCGCAGGCCCTGTTCGGGCTCGACTTGCCGCCGCTGGTTCATGGTGTCGTCTTAAGCCTCGCTTTCAATATTGCCCTCTACATCTGCTGCTCTCTCGTTCGTCGCCCAACCGCGATCGAGCATGTGCAAGCTGATTTGTTCGTGCCCTCGACGCTTGCCCCGATGGCGCCGAGTTTTCGGCTGCGGCGCGCCACCGTCACCGTGGACGAACTGATCACGACGGTCGGCCGTTATCTGGGCGACGAGCGCACCCGCACCTCGTTTGCCAGCTTCGCTTTCGCTCGCCGCATCGATCTCGAGTCGCAAGCCGAAGCCGACTTTCAGCTCTTGCAATATGCCGAATATCTCCTGGCCTCCGCGATCGGCGCTGCGTCGTCACGACTCGTACTCTCGCTGCTGCTACGCAAGCGCAATCTTTCGACCAAAGCGGCGCTGAAGCTGCTCGACGATGCAAATGCTGCGATTCACTACAACCGCGAGGTCTTGCAGACCGCGCTCGACCATGTGCGTCAAGGCATTGCGGTGTTCGACAAGGAACTGACGCTGGTTTGCTGGAACCGCCAGTTCGGCGAGATTTTCGACCTGCCACACGGGCTTACCCGTGTCGGCATCGCGCTCGACGAAATCCTGCGTCACCTGGCGCAGCATGCCGACTGCGATGCCAAGAGTGTTGACCAGTTCGTGGCCGAGCGCATCACGAGCTACACGGCGGAGGACGCGCCGTTTCTCGAGCGCTTTGCCGAGCGCGGCTTGGTGATCGAGGTGCGGACCAACCGCATGCCCAATGGCGGCCTGGTGACGACGTTCACCGACATAACGCCGAGCGTCAAAGCGGCCGAAGCGCTGGAGCGCGCCAATGCTACGCTGGAGCGCCGTGTCCGCGAGCGCACCGGCGAATTGACACGGCTTAATGCCGCGCTCGAACGCGCCAAGGCCGAGGCCGATGAAGCCAATGTCTCAAAGACCAAATTTGTCGCCGCCGCGAGCCACGACATTCTGCAGCCTCTGAATGCGGCGCGGCTCTATGTGACGAGCTTGATCGAACGCCGACGCGGCAGCGAGGACTCCGATCTGGTGCAGAATATCGACGCGTCACTGGAGGCGGTCGAAGAAATTTTTGCGGCGCTGCTCGACATTTCCCGGCTCGACACCGGCGCTATGAAGCCGGAAATTACCAATTTCCGCATCGACGATCTGCTGCAACGGCTCGAAGTCGAATTCGCACCGCTGGCCCGCGCCAAAAGGCTCGATTTGGTTTTCATGCCGTGCGCGCTCAACGTGCGCTCCGATCGCCGGCTGCTGCGGCGACTGCTGCAAAATCTGGTCTCCAACGCCATCAAATACACGCCGCAAGGGCGGGTGCTGGTCGGCTGCCGGCGCCGGGGCGACAAATTGCGCATCGAGGTTCACGACACCGGCATCGGCATTCCGCATGCCAAACGGCGTACCGTATTCAAGGAGTTTCATCGGCTCGACCAGGGCGCGCGGGTGGCGCGCGGCGTGGGTCTGGGGCTCTCTATTGTCGAGCGCATTGCGCGTGTGCTCGATTGCGAGGTCGCACTGCATTCCAATGTCGGGCGAGGCTCGCGGTTTTCGATTGAAGTCCCGCGCGCGGCGGGAGCCGCGGCCGCACCGAAACCGCGGCCGGCGCGGCATATCGAACTCGGACGGCTCGACGGCACCGCCGTCCTGTGCATCGACAATGAGCGTGCCATTCTCGATGGCATGGAGACGCTGCTCGGCGGCTGGGGCTGCCACGTGCTGACCGCCGCCAGTCTCACCGGGGCCCTCGCCGTAGTCAGCGCAAGCGGTGTCGAGCCCGATGGACTTCTGGTCGACTATCATCTCGACGGCGGCCAATCGGATGAGGCCGCATCCGGGGGCGACACTCCCGAATACGCCAATGGCATAGCCGCAATCGCGGAACTGCGGCGGCGCTTCGGGCGTCATATCCCGGCAATCCTGATCACCGCCGATCGTTCGCGCCAGGTGCGCGAGCAGGCGCGCGTCAGTGGCGTGCATCTGCTCAACAAGCCGGTGAAGCCGGCCGCGCTGCGCGCCCTGATCATGCAATGGCGGGTGCAGCGCGTTGCGGCGGAATAAGCCTCAGCTCTCCCTGCCCGACATTTGCGGCCACTGCCCGGCTTCGATCTTGCCGGCGGCGATCACAGCCTGGGTGCGGCTTTCTACCCCGAGCTTTTGCAGAATGGCGGAGACATGCGCCTTCACGGTCGCTTCCGACACCCCGAGCTCATAGGCGATCTGCTTGTTGAGCAGGCCGCCCGACAGCATCATCAGGACGCGTACTTGTTGCGGGGTAAGCGTCGCGAGCCGCGCGATCATCGCCGCGCCTTCCGCGTCGGTCTCGCGCTGCAAGTCTATATCCGGCGGCGTCCAGACTTCACCGCGCAGCACCTGCGCCACCGCCTCGCGCAAGGCCTCGACGCCCAGCGTCTTTGGAATAAAGCCCGATGCGCCGAATTCCATGCAGCGGCGGATCACCGCCGGATCGTCGTTGGCGGAAACCACCACAATCGGCAGGCTCGGATATTGCGCGCGCAGATACATCAGGCCGGAAAAGCCGCGCACACCCGGCATGCGCAGATCGAGCAGAATCAAATCGATTTCGGCGCCACCGCGTTCGAGAAATTCAGTCACCTCTTCGAACGTGCCAGCTTCGGCAACGTCGGCGCGTTCGAACAGGCCGTTTACCGCTTCGCGCAAGGCGCCGCGGAACAACGGATGATCGTCGGCAATCAACAGGTGAAAGTCGGCTTGGCTCAAAGACTCGCCCCAATCCATCGCGCACAGGCGCAATATGTTACCGCCGTTCGCCGCATCAGGTCCACTTTAGCACGTGGTCATGTTCACCGCGCCGCCGTTCAGGCGCTGTTCATGACCAGGGTCGTTCTAATTTGACTCGCGAGCCTGAGCGATAGGGGGCGGCATCAACAGTCGAGAAGGAACTAACAATGACTCGAATCATATCGGGTGTGGCTCTCGTCTTCGCTTTTGCGAACGCCGCGAGCGCCGGCGTCAATCCGGCTCCGGTCAATGCTCCGGCTACTCCAATCATCAAGGTCGCCGAAGGATGCGGCCCAGGCTTCTGGCGCGGACCCGGCGGCCGCTGCCATCCCTTTGCAGTGAACCGCGCCTGCCCTCCCGGCTATCACCTTGGACCGGAAGGCAAGCGGTGCTGGCCGAACGGATGAGCTAAAATCACCGACAGCGCGGCCGAGCTGGCGCTGGCTCGGCCGTCTTTCGCCGTCCGTGAATTGCTTTCGTCGGCCGCTCCAGTGCCGCAGCCGCTCCGTCGTAATGAACAGGAGCGGAATGATGAAAATCCCGAACACGGACGCGGCGATCATGCCGCCGAAGACCGGCGTGCCGACAGCATGGCGAGTCACCGCGCCGGCGCCGGTCGCAATCATCAGAGGGAAGAGCCCGAAGTTGAAGGCGAAGCTCGTCATCATCACCGGGCGGAAGCGCAAGCCCGCGGCTTCGATAGCGGCCGGCTCGATGTCTTTGCCGCGTGCGCGCCGCTCGACCGCGAAGGCGACGATCAAAATGCCGTTCTTGGCGGCAAGCGCCACCAGCACGACCAGCCCGATCTGAGCACAGACGTCAAAGCTAAATCCGGCGATCACCACCGCCAGCACGGCGCCGAGCAGGCCGACGCTCACCGACGGCAAGGCCGGAACGGGGATGTTCCAGCTTTCGTACAGCGCCACCGAGCGCGGTCGCGGTATGGCCGCTCGCGGTCTTTTTTCTGCAGCGCCGTTCCGGTCCATTCGCGGCTGTAGCCCGGCGGCAGCGTCGCGCTCGAGATGCGTTCCATCGCGGCGAGCGTCTGGCTGGAGTTCGCCGGCGGCTTGGGCGCGCCGTTGATCACTGCGCCGCGGAAGCCGTTGTAGCGCAAGACCGTCTGCGGACCCTGCACCAGCTTGGCCTGCGCCGGCGCCAAAGGATCGGACAAGCCTCAGCTCGCCCGCCTGTCTCTTGGAACCATCTCACTTCCTGCCGCCTTCGGCATCGCGATTTTGGCCGAACCCGCTGGCGGCAAAAGCCCGACCGGCATCTTGCCATCGAGGTCGCCGCGCCCCGACTGCGAGGGTGGTCGGGCAAACCACGCCGCCAGAAAATCGATGAATGTCCTGATTTTTGCCGACAGATTGCGGCTCGGATAGACAACATAAACCGGCGTCTCGCGGGTCGTGTAATCGGGCATGATGCGAACCAGGTGGCCGGCTTTGAGAGCGTCCTCCACCAGATAATCCGGCGCCAGCAGAAGCCCGCAGCCGCGAATGGCGAGAGGCAAAAGCACATCACCGCTATTGGCTTGGAAGCGCCCGGAAATGCGCACGACGTCTTCCTTGCTGTCAGGGCCGACAAAGCTCCAGACGTTCGCCGACGTCGCGTGCGTGTAGATCAGGCATTTGTGCTTGGCGAGATCGGCCGGCACGTGCGGTGCGCCCTTTCGTTCCAGATAGGCTGGCGACGCGCAGAGATAGGTCTCGAGCGCGTAAAGCTTGCGCGCGATCAGGCTCGAATTCTCGAGGTGGCCGAAGCGAATGCCGACATCGAAGCGCTTTTCCAGAATGTCGACATAGGGGTCATCAAGGGACAAGTCGATCGATACTTCGGGATAGCTGACAAGATACTCGGCGATCGCCGGAGCGAGTCGATGCGTGCCGAAGGAGAGCGGCGCAGTGACGCGCAGATGACCGCGCGGCGAGGTCTGCAGATTGCCAGCGATGGCTTCCGCTTCCTCGAGTTCGGAGAGGATGCGCAGGCACCGCTCGTAATAATCCTGTCCCACATCCGTTGCACTGACGCGGCGCGTAGTGCGATTGAGGAGCCGCGCGCCGAGCCGCTGTTCGAGCGTTTGCACATGTTTGCTGACCATAGCAGGCGACATGCCGAAATGCCGTGCCGCTGCCGCAAAGCTTGCCGTATCGACTACCTTGGTGAATACGGCCATTCCGACGAAGCGATCCAAAGTCGAACCTCATGCAACGCGCCCGGCAATGCCCTTGCGGGCACGGACCGGGCTCTCGCGGTTGCATTTATGCGGCCGAGGCGCCCATGCCATGCTGCGGTTCTCATTGCAGCATTGTGCTAAGCGCATGAATCCGATGTCACACTTGTTACGTTTTGACCAATCGCGGCCTACAGGCGCCAGCCTCGTCCGTGGCCGGGAAAGGTTGGCTGCGACGAGCCAGATCTTTGCAGTGATTACACATCTAAGCGGCGCGCGAGAGACAAATATTTTGGCGCCAGCCGGTGTCATTATTCATTTCACGCGGCACCAATCTTCAGTGACAGCGCCCGAGAAACTGCAGCACCACTTCGCGCCGATGCGGCCGCCCCCGGTGCTCGGCGACATAAATGCCCTGCCAGGTGCCGAGCGCCAATTCGCCATCAACCACCGGCACCTGCAGCGACACGCCGTTAAGCATGGATTTGATATGCGCCGGCATGTCATCCGGCCCCTCGACCTCGTGCACCCACCCGGCATTCGCGGGAGCGAGCCGCTTGAGCGCGGTAACCAAATCGGTGCGAACATCGGGGTCGGCATTTTCCTGGATCACCAGCGACGCCGAGGTGTGCCTGATGTAGAGAAGAATTGCGCCGTCGCGCGCTTTGATCTGCTGCAAAAACGCCCCGACATCGGCGGTGATCTCAACGAAGCCTTCACCCGAGGTTTCCAGGCTCAGCGAGGCCGTCGCGATGGTCTCGACGTGCGTCGTGCGAACGGTAGACAGACTATGCAAGACGTTAGGCTTCCTGTTTGCGCATGGCCGCGTGCCGATACGGGCCGCGGCTTCTCGCGATCATGGCTAGCTCTTGTTCAGAATCTGTTGCCGCGCGTGTTGTACCGCCTCAATGATGCGATGCCAGACCCGGCCGGCGAACTCGACTGCGCGATTGATATCGGCGTCACTCGGCAGCGGTATGGTGATCTGATTCTGAGCAATGGACGGCTGCGGTGCAGGTTCCACGCCGGCCCCTTCAGGCAAGGGCAGGCCACGCGACAGAAGGTCCTTTTTCAGTGCGACGTTTTCGCCGCGCAGCCGCGCGATCTCATGTTCAAGGACTGCACGGTCCTCGGGTGCAGTTTCGCACGCCCAGCCCACGCTCTTTTGGCTGCACAATGCGACCGCCCCGCTCTGCGTGTCGAGCCGAACAAAGCCGTCGGCAGTCTTGCTGAAGATGTAGCGGCCGCCTGGATTGTCGGGCTGCATATCATCGGCAACTGCGGGCGCGGTCGCTGCCGAGAGGATCAGGCTCAAACCTGCGGTGCCGAAGGCGATCAGCTTTGCGAACATCAGTTTCTCCTGCCGAACCAGAGCGTGCATCTTAGGACGTCCCGTGCGGCTTGGCAGCGACGTTTGGAGGAGGCTTGGCACAGGTGGCGTGCTGCAGAAGATACGCCGTGGGCAGCCGGGGACGAGCCTGGTTCCGGCGTTATTTCAATGCATTAGTGGAGGTCTCCTGTTCTTGACTTGCCGGAACCCAGTCAGTATGGTCCGCGCGGCTTTTAAGGTACGCGCATGCCGCCGTTGCTGAAGGCCGCGGGTGTCGGGACCGAGTGTCGGGACCATGAGCGACGCGCGCGAAAACGGCGACCGGGGCACGCAGCGAATCGAGGAGGCCGCTCTCTCCGCGAGACTCCAGCGGCTCAATGAAGGTCTGGCTCGCAACCAGGCGAGGCGACCGTCTGAAAGTCCTGGTGTGGATCGGGCGACAACTGCATCCGGCTACGCCAGAGGCTTCCGGCTCTCCAGCGAACTCGTTGCAGGCGTCGTGGTCGGAGCCGGCATCGGTTGGCTCATCGACCGCTTGCTGGGCGTTTCGCCGTGGGGGCTCATGATATTTCTCTTGCTCGGCTTTGCCGCGGGCGTGCTCAATGTGATGCGCTCAGCGGGAGTCGTCGCGGGAAGTGCACTCGACGACGGCAGTCCGGGCACCCGGAAAGAATAAGCCAAGCGCACATTCGCGCGAGGGCAGTGCAAACGGCGCGGTAACAGGGCCATGCAGCTCAACCCGATCGAGCAATTTCAGATCCATAATATGGCGCCACTGTTCTCAGTGGGCGGTCAGCAGTTTCACTTCACCAATTCGGCCTTGTTGATGCTGATCATCGTGGTGCTGATCTCGCTCCTGCTCATCGGCGCAACCGTGCCGCGCGCGGTGGTACCGGGCCGGCTGCAATCGATTGCCGAGATGTCCTACGAGTTCGTCGCCAAGACGGTGCGCGACTCGGCCGGCACCGAGGGCATGAGGTTCTTTCCCTTCGTGTTCACGTTGTTCATGTTCGTCCTGTTTGCCAACGTGATCGGGCTCATTCCCTATTCCTTCACCGTAACGAGCCAATTGATTGTCACTGCCTGTCTCGCGCTCCTGGTGTTTTTCATCGTGGTCGCTTACGGCTTCTGGAAGAACGGCTTGCATTTTCTCAATCTGTTCGTGCCCAAGGGCGTGCCGAAGCTCATTCTTCCGGCGATTGTCCTCATCGAAATACTTTCGTTCCTGTCGCGGCCGGTCTCACACTCGGTTCGTTTGTTCGCCAACATGCTGGCCGGCCACATCACGCTGCAGGTCTTCGCCGGATTCGTCATCATGCTGGCCGGCGCCGGCATTCTCGGTATATTCGGCGCGGCGCTGCCCTTCATCATGGTGATCCTGCTCACCGCGCTCGAGCTCCTGGTGGCGTTCCTGCAGGCCTACGTCTTCGCCATTCTCACCTGCATCTATCTCAACGATGCAATTCATCCCGGCCACTGACGGCCGCTTCAACCTCGAAAAGGAGTTTCTCATGGATCCGACCGCCGCAAAGTACATTGGTGCCGGTCTTGCCTGTTTCGGCATGGGCGGCGCCGGCGTCGGCGTGGGCGTCATCTTCGGCAACTATCTCGCCGCGTCGATTCGCAATCCGTCGGCCGCGCAGGGCCAATTCGGCAATCTTATTTTCGGCTTCGCCATCACCGAAGCGCTCGGCATTTTCTCGCTCCTGATCGCGCTTCTGCTGCTGTTCGGGCTGTGACATCGACAAGGTAGCTCATCGCGACTCATGGCCGAAACCACCGCCCATACCGAGCAGCCGGAGACCCCCTCTGGCTTCCCGCCGTTCCAATCCGAGCACTTTCCGTCGCAGTTGCTTTGGCTGACGGTGTTCTTCGTGCTGCTGTATATTCTGATGTCGCGGATCGCGCTGCCGCGTATCGGTTCGATCTTCGAGGAGCGCTCGAAACGCATCGGCGACGACCTCGCGGCGGCGGAGCGCCTCAAGGAACAATCGAATGCAGCGCATGCGGCCTATGAGAAGGCGCTCGCCGACGCCCGCGCGCGGGCACAAGGGATCGCGAACTCGACCCGCGAGCAGCAAGCGGCTGAAGCGGAGGCGGTCCACAAACGGCTCGAAGCACAGCTCCATGATCGGCTGGCGGCGGCCGAGCAGTCGATCGCCGCAACGCGCGCCGCCGCAATGGGCAACGTGCGCAGCATTGCGGCCGAGACGGCGTCAGCCATTGTCGAGCGGCTGATCGGCGAGGCGCCGCCCGAGCACGAAATCGCCGCCGCACTCGACGCCGGCAAGAACTGAGTTGGAGCTGCGCGGATGCAAGAAGCCGAAACCTGGGTCGCCATCGGATTTCTCTGCTTTCTCGGCCTGTTGGCTTATCTCGGCGTGCACCGCAGGCTGATCGAGGCGATCGACGCGCGTCAGGCGCGTATTAGATCGGAACTCGACGAAGCACGCCGGCTGCGCGAGGAAGCGCAGGCGCTCCTTGCCGAATTCGAGCGCAAGGGCCGCGAAGCCGAGGACGAAGCCGCAGCAATCATCGCGAGCGCCAGGGCGGAGGCCGAGCGGATTGCCGCCGAGGCCAAGAGCCGAATGGAAGATTTTATCGCCCGCCGCACCAAAATGGCCGAAGCCAAGATCGCGCAGGCCGAAGCGCAGGCGCTCGCCGATGTTCGCTCCACCGCGGCTGATGCTGCAGTTGCCGCCGCCGAGCGCATTCTCGCGAACACCGCCAGGGGCAAAGTCGCCGAGGATCTGTTGGCCAAGGGCATCGAAGACGTCAAAAAGACGTTCAACTGACCTCCAAAACAGCGGCGAATTTGCGCAGGGTTTAAAGATCGCGAGGAGGCAGCCGGTGCGCACCAAGCGCGCGGCCCGATGACAGGCTCCGTAACGAGCCTTAACCCGTCGGCGCGTTTGGATTGGGCTTCGGCTTGAGTTTCGGCTTCGCGGCGGGCTTCGGTTTGTTTAGCTGCGCGGCGCCGAAAGGATCGAAGCCGATATAGACGACATAGTTGGCAAGTTCGACCGATGACGGCATCGGGAAGGTCAGACCCTCCTCGATGTGGGTGAAGTCCGCGCCATCATCGTTCGTCACTTCGACCGGAATGATGATGAGCTTGGTAGTGATGGTCTTGAGCCCGGATGCCGGCGCATCGACAACGGCGATACGCAGCGGCACATCGACATGGCCAGGCCCGCCGGCCGGCCCGACAATGACGCGACCCTGGATGCCCACTTTCATCACCATCTGGCCGTTATTGACCGCGCATTCGCGCGCCGCGCGCACGAAGCTTGCCTGATATTTCAGCGTCATCGCCTCGTTGCTGCCGTCAGGCGGTGGCGGTGGCAAGGTGTAGGTTGAGGCACCTTGGCGGATATCGATAAACGGACATTCGACATCGGGCTGCGCATTGGCTACCGGCTGTGGTGTCTTGTCGGTCCGGCTCGAGAAGAAGCCGGCGATCTTGTCCTTCAGGGACGGTGAGCTTGCCGCCGCAGTCGGCGGCGAAGCGGTCGCTGTACCGGCCGGCGCGGATGTCGTCGGCACGCCGACGCCGGCGCTGCCGGTACAGCCCGGCGCAGCCAGCAAAAGCAGCAACGCGGCAGTCGAAACGCCCCATCTCATCTGAAAATCGCGCGGCATCCCCTCCTCATCGCCGTTGCCCCGGCACGATCTGATCCAACATGGCCGCCGAGATCATGCCCTCCGCGATACCAGGATTTTATACCAGCCCAACCGTGGCCATCCCAAGGCGCTCCTGTGCGGATCACCCTATCCTTCCCGACTACCGGAGACTGCGACGGCGTGGCCATATGGTTAAAGTCGACCAGGCCTCCGGCAGTCAGGAGCAATCAACCTTTGATGGAAGCATCTTTCAGCCGGCCATACAGCAAATGGTCCTGCCAGATGCCGTTGATGCACAGGTATTCGCGGGCATAGCCTTCCCGGACGAAGCCGTTCTTCTCAAGAAGGCGGATTGATCCGATATTGGTCGGGATACAGGCCGCCTCCAGGCGATGCAGCCGCAGCGTCGCAAAGGCGAACGGTATGACGGCACGCACCGCCGCCGTCATATAGCCGTGCCGTATATAGGGCAGACCCATCCAATAGCCGAGGCTGCCGGCCTGGGCGACGCCGCGGCGGATATTGGCGAGCGTCAGCCCGCCAACCAGCGCGCCATCCGAGGCGCGAATGATCAGAAATGCATAGCCCTGGTCGGTACGCAGATCCTCGGCGTAGCGCTTAAGCCGTCGGCGGAAAGCGCCGCGGGTCAGATCGTCATCGGGCCAGGTCGGCTCCCAGGGGACAAGGAAACCGCGGCTCGCCTCGCGCAACGCCGCCCATTCCTCGAAATCCGTCATTTGCGGCATCCGCAGGATGACACCGTCGCCTTCGATGCTCGGCATCAAATCGGTGAAGTTGATGGTGCGAAAAAATGCCATCGCGGTATCGCAGCGCCTTGCCTCGAATCACTCTCCGCCCGTTCCCGCAAATGCGAGAAATCGAGGACGGACGCCGAAAAGTTCAAATCCCGCTTTGCGCCGTCACGCCCCGCACTGTGGCGGACATTAACCCGCCGTAGCGCGCCATGCGAGCGCAGCTCGCTCGACGAGCGAAATTTGAGTTAGCTTGTTAAGCGGCCCGGCGCGTCAGAGTCTCCGCAATTGCCGCGGCACTTTCAAGCCCGGACCCAAGCCCCAAGACGGCGGTCGCGAGCTTGCCGCGCCGGATAAGCGCGCGCCCGGCAGCGCGCGCGCTTTCGACCGTGACGGCCTCGACCTTCGCCACCAGTTCATCGAGCGGAATCGGCCGGCCGCGTGTAATCATCTGCCGCGCCAGCTGCTCGATGCGTGCGCCCGAACTCTCGAGCGCCATCAGCATGCCCGCCTTCATCTGCGCCTTGGCGCGTGCAACTTCCGGCTCGGAAATGGTCTCGGCCGTGGAGGCGATCTCGTCGACCACGAGCCGCATCAGTTCCGATGTATCCGCAGCGTCAGTCCCGGCATAGAGACCGAACATGCCAATATCGGTATAGGGCACGTGGAAGGAATAGATCGAATAGCACAGGCCGCGTTTCTCACGCGCTTCCTGAAACAGCCGCGATGACATGCCGCCGCCCAGCACATTGGTGAAGACCTGCAGACTGTAGAGTTCGGGATCGTTGATCGAAACGCCGGGCAGGCCGAGCGCGATATGGACCTGTTCGAGCTCGCGCTTTTCGACGTGCGTGCCGCCGCCGAAGCGCGCCGGCTCAGGCGCCGGCCCCGCCGGTCCGTTGAACGTCGCGAACCGCTTCTCGACCTCTTCCAATACCGCCCTGTGCTCGACCGCGCCAGCGGCAGCGACCACGATATCCGGCGCGCGGTAATTCCTGGCAAGATAATCGCGCAATTTGCCGCCGTCGAAAGAGCGCACGGTCTTCGGCGTGCCAAGGATCGAGCGGCCGAGCGGCTGATCGGGGAAGGCGATCACGTTCAAATGCTCGAAGATCAGGTCGTCCGGCGTGTCGGCAACTGCGCCGATCTCCTGCACGATGACGTTCTGCTCGCGCAGCAGCTCCTCGTGGTCAAAGGCTGGCTCGGAGAGAATGTCGGCGAGCACGTCGAGCGCGAGCGCCACGTCCGCTTTGAGCACGCGCGCATAATAGGCCGTGCTTTCCGCGCCGGTTGCAGCATTGAGATCGCCCCCGACCGCCTCAATCTCCTCGGCGATCTGCCGCGCGGAGCGCCGCCGCGTTCCCTTGAAGGCCATATGCTCGAGGAAGTGCGAAATGCCGTGCTCGTCGTGGCGCTCATCGCGGCTGCCGGAAGCGACCCATACGCCGAGCGAGGCCGACTCCAGATGCGGCATCGCGTCGGTCACCACATTGATGCCGGATTTCAGGGTCGTGACCTCAACACTCATGCTGCCGCTCCTTCTTGCGCCGCGCGGCTCGTCTCAAGAACGAAGCGCTCCACCGCGGTCTGATCTGCCGGCAGCACCGTGACGCGCTCCGGACGCTGCTGAATATGGGAAAGCCAATCGGGCAATTGCGGCCGCGTCCCGCAGGCCGCTTCGACCGCATCGGGAAACTTTGCCGCGTGCGCGGTCGCGAGCACGACCATCGGCACGGCGGGATCGCGCGGCTCCTTTTCGGCGACCGCAATGCCGACTGCGGTGTGCGGATCGACAAAATTGCCGGTCTCGCGCCGCACCGTGCGCATGGTGGCGGCGACTTCATCCTCGTCGGCACGGCCGGCCGCGAACAGCGCGCGAATATCGGACAAAGCGCGAGCCGACAACGTGAAGCGCCGCGATTGTGCGAGCGAGCCCATCAGGCTGCGGACCGCGCCAGGGTCGCGACCATAAGCGTCGAACAGGAGGCGCTCGAAATTTGACGAGACCTGAATATCCATCGATGGCGATGCGGTCGCCACGACGTCGCGCAGCTCATAGGTGCCGGTCGCCAGCGTGCGCGTCAGAATATCGTTTACGTTGGTGGCGATAATCAGCCGATCGATCGGCAGCCCCATCCGTGCGGCGACATAGCCGGCATAGATGTCACCGAAATTGCCGGTCGGCACGGTAAAGGCGATTTTGCGCGCCGGCGCGCCGAGCGCGACCGCGGCGGTGAAGTAGTAAACCGTTTGCGCGACGATGCGCGCCCAATTGATCGAATTGACGCCGGACAGCCGGACCTGATCGCGAAAGGCATGATGATTGAACAGGCCTTTGACGATCGCCTGGCAATCGTCGAACGTGCCTTCGATGGCGATGGCTTTGACGTTGCCGGCATCCGTCGTCGTCATCATCCGTCGCTGCACGTCGGAAACGCGCTGCAGCGGAAACAGCACGACGAGATCGACCTGCTGGCGGCCGGCAAAGGCTTCGACCGCGGCACCGCCGGTATCGCCGGACGTTGCGACAATGATGGTGCGCCGGTCGCCGCGCCCGGCCAGCACGTGGTCCATCAGCCGCGCCAGGAATTGCATCGCGATGTCTTTGAAGGCGAGTGTCGGGCCATGGAACAGTTCGAGCGCAAAGGTGCTGACGTCGAGCTGCGTCAGGGGCGCGACGGCTGGGTGACGAAACGTGCCATAGGCCTCGCGTGCCATGCGCGCGAGATCGGCTTCGATGATGGAATCGTCCACAAACGGGCGGATCACCTCGACCGCAACTTCGGCATAGGGCCGGCCGGCGAAGGACGCAATCGTCTTGGGCGCCAGCCGGGGCCAGCCTTCCTCGGCAACGTCCGGCACATAGAGGCCGCCGTCACGGGCAAGACCCGCAAGCATGACCTCGGCAAAGCCGGATGACGGGGCAGCGCCCCTGGTCGAGACATAATGCACTGTTTGGCTTTCCTGGGGCTGGCCTGGCTTCGGCCAAAAATAATTAACGCATTGATCCCAAACGATATTTACGACGACGGCCGCTGGCCAATCTGCGTAGATAACGCCGGAACCCTGGTCACACTAATAGAAAAGCCGATGCCTTCACAAGGAAGCCGGAGGCCTCGTTTGGGCTAACATCCCGCCTCGCCTGCTTCTTCGTCTCCATGACGACGGCTGGACGTGACCGCCCAGGAGACGAAGACGCCGGCCAGGACGCCCGCCAGGCCGAACCAAGTGAGGGCATATTGCAGGTGATTGTCGGGAAGGCTCACGACGAGCCTGCCCGGCTGCGGCAATCCGCCGGGCGGCATGGGCGATTCCTGCTCGACATAGAACGGCGCGACCGCACCGAGGCCCTTGGCAGCGGCGATCGCTGCCGGATCGCGAACGAACCAGAGATTACGCGCCGAATCATCGCCCGGCGTGAACCAGTGCCGCGTATCAGGCCAGCGCATGGCGCCGACAATCGTAACCGGCGCGGCAGTTTCGCCCTCGGAGCGCGTTTTTGGGTCCTGTTTGCCATCCGGTACAAAGCCGCGATTGACGATGACGGTGGTACCGTCGGCAAGCCGCGCCGGCGTGAAGACCCAATAGCCCGGCCCGGCATTGGCGAGGTCCGGCCGAAAAGCCGTGCCGGTGGCGAAGACCAGCGCTTCCTTATCGTTGGCAAACTGCGCCGTGAAAGCGACGCGGCGATATTCGTCCTTGTCCTGATTCAATGATGGCCAATCGCCAGCCGGAGGCAACGCCTGCGGCGCGGCGACAAGGCGCACGGTCAGCGATGCGATTAGCCCTTCCTTCCAGGCCTTGCGCTGAAGTTGCCAGACACCGAGTCCGATGAGGACTGCGAAGGCCAAGCCGCAGGCACGGCGAGACCGAGCCAAGATCGTCCGGACTGGCGCCGCAGTCGGCGCCTCGGGCCGCTCTCCTGATGGCTCCGGATATTCATGATCGCTAGCGCCGCTGCTGATTGCGCCGGCAGCACTATCACGGCCGATCAGCGGAGCCGAAGCGGCTTTCCGCCGCTCGGTGATGGAATTGCAGCGCAATCATCAGGCCCTTCATCGGCCGCAAGGGGCCGAGCGTCACGATCAATATCAGCGGCAACCATAGCGCTGCGTGCACCCAATAGGGGGGATGAAACTCGACCTCGGTGATGAGCGCCGCACCGACCACGATCGCGCCCGCCAGGAACATGATGAAGACCGCCGGTCCGTCACCGGAATCGACAAACTCATAATCGAGCCCGCACGCATCGCAGCGCGGCCGCAATGTCAAAAAGCCTTGAAACAGCTTGCCTTGGCCGCAGCGCGGGCAGGAGCAGGTCAGGCCCGCGACAATAGCGGAGGAAAGGGCCTTTGGCGCGTCGTCAGCCATGGCCGCACTGTACATTTTCGCTTGTCCCCGCGAAAGCGTGTACCGGCGCCTTCGATTCCCGCTTGCGCGGGAATGGATGAGAGAAGATCGCCACTAGCCGGCATGCGCGCCCCCGCCCCACACATAGATGCAAGCGAACAGAAACAGCCACACCACGTCGACGAAGTGCCAGTACCAGGCGGCGAACTCGAAGCCCAGATGCTGCGTCGGCTTGAACTGGCCGGCCATGGCGCGGAATAGGCAGACGGTCAGGAAGATCGAGCCGATAATGACATGCGCGCCGTGGAAACCGGTCGCCATGAAGAAGGTCGCGCCGTAGATATTGCCGGAATAGTGGAAGGCCGCGTGCGAATATTCCCAAGCCTGCACGCCGGTGAAGCTTAGGCCCAGCGCGATGGTGCAGACCAGGCCCCAGATCAGGCCCTTGCGATCGTTCTCGAGCAGCGCGTGGTGCGCCCAGGTCACTGTGGTGCCTGAGGTAAGCAGAATGAGCGTGTTGAGAAGCGGCAGGTGCCAGGGGTCGAAGGTCTCGACGCCCTTGGGTGGCCAAACCCCGCCGGTATAGGCGATGCGCGCCACATCGCGCAGCTCGTCCGGAAACAGGGCGGTGTTGAAGTAAGCCCAGAACCAAGCGACGAAGAACATCACCTCGGAGGCGATGAACAGGATCATGCCGTAGCGATGCGAGATCTGCACGACACGGGTGTGATCGCCTTCGACCTCGGCCTCGTAGATGACGTCGCGCCACCAGCCGATCATGGTATAGGCGATGCCGATCATGCCGGCGCCGAAGATCACAGGTGCATAGGTCACCATGTGATGCATCCACAGAATCAGGCCGACGGCCGCGACGAAGGCTGAAACCGACCCTACCGCAGGCCACGGGCTGGGATTGACCAGGTGGTAATCGTGGTGCGGTCCGGCATGCGCATTAGCCATCGTCTCTCTCTCCACCCTTGGACGCGGGCGGCTTTACCCGCCGGCGCCGTCTTGATGCGTTACTTCAGATACGCCCGGATTTCTCCGCGGCTCCACCCTCCGCTACCGGCCGTTCCGGCTCGCGCACCGGATAGAACGTGTAGGAGAGCGTGATGTTGTTGAGCGAATCTTGTTCCGAATCCTTGGCGAGTTTCGGGTCGACATAGAACACAACCGCCATGTCGCGCTTTTCACCCGGTTTCATCGTTTGTTGCGTGAAGCAGAAGCAGTTGATCTTTTCGAAATAGATGCCGGCGGTCGGCGGCGTGACATTGTAACCGGCCTGGCCGGTGGTCGTGCGCGCCGACTCGTTTGTCACCGAGTAATAGATGGTAACGACTTCGCCGAGATGGACATCGATGGTCCGCCGCTCGGGCTCGAAGCTCCAAGGCAGCCCCGGCGCGACATTAGAATCGAAGCGCACCGTGATCGTGCGTCCGGAGACTCCCTTGGTGGGCACGGATTTTGCCACTTGCGTGGTGCCGCCAAAGCCCGTGGTGCGGCAAAACCACGAATAAAGCGGCACCGCAGCGTAGGCCATGCCGAGCATCAGCGCGACAAAGGCGCCGCACGCAAAGGCGACGACAAGATCGGTTCGACGCGGCGGACGAGAGGTCTGTTTCACAGCGGCCGCTCCAACACGCCCGGTCCTTTGACCAGGGTCACGATATAGAACAAGAGCGCCAGCAGCCCGAGCGTCACCGCAATCGCGATCGAGCGGGAGCGGCGCGCGCGCAGCTGCTCCTCGGTCAGTTTGATGCCGCCTTCCGGCTTCCGCCCGCTATCGCTCATCGTCTCGCCCAAGCTCATGCCGCGAAATGGCCGAACAGCCCTGCCGCGATACGATCGGCCAACAGGACGGCAAACAGCACGAACAAGTAAAGGATCGAGAACGCGAACATCTGCCTGCTGGCGACGTGACGGCCCCTCTCGGCGCGAACGCGAAAAGCAAGCGCAATCATCACGGCGCCGATCACCAGTGCCGCGATCCCATAAGCAGGCCCGGCATAGCCGAGCAGCCAGGGCACCGCACCGAGCGGCGCAAGGACGAGCGTGTAGAACAGAATCTGCCGACGCGTCGCCGCGTCGCCGCTGACTACCGGCAGCATCGGCACGCCGGCCCGCGCGTAATCCTCCTTGCGATACAGCGACAGCGCCCAGAAATGCGGCGGCGTCCACAAAAAAATGATCAAGAACAGCACCACCGGCTCGAGCGACACGCTGCCGGTCGCCGCAGCCCAGCCGATGATCGGCGGCAGCGCGCCGGCGGCGCCGCCGATGACGATGTTCTGTGGCGTCGAGCGCTTGAGCCACATCGTATAGATGACGACGTAGAAGCCGATCGTCACGGCCAGCAAGGCTGCCGCAAGCACATTGACCAGAAGCCCGAGCACGGCGATGGAAAACCCGGCAAGCGTCAGCCCAAAGGCCAAAGCCTCGCCGGCCCGCAAGCGGCCGGCCGGAATCGGTCGGCCCGCGGTGCGCGCCATGCGCGCATCGATATCGGCGTCGTACCACATATTGAGCGCGCCAGCCGCGCCGGCGCCGACCGCGATGCAAATGAGCGCCGTGAAGCCGATGACCGGATGCACATGGCCCGGTGCGACCACGAGGCCGACGAGAGCCGTGAATACCACGAGCGACATCACGCGCGGTTTCATCAGCTCGATATAATCGCGGACACCCGCTACGCTTGGCGCAACGCTTGGTTCAACGACAATCTCGGTTGGGGCAAGCGTCAGGCTCATCGGATCAGCGGCAGCGTCTCATATTGGTGGAAGGGCGGCGGCGACGATAGCGTCCATTCCAGCGTCGTGGCACCCGGTCCCCACGGATTGTTGGCGGCCCGCTCCTTCTTGATGAACGCAAGTGCCATGCCGTAAAGGAAGATCAGCACGCCCAAGCCGGAAATGTAGGAGCCGATCGAAGAGATGAAATTCCAGTCGGCATAGGCATCGGGATAGTCGACATAGCGGCGCGGCATGCCGGCAAGTCCAAGGAAGTGCTGCGGGAAGAACACGATGTTGACGCCGATGAACGTGATCCAGAAGTGCAGCTTGCCGATGGTCTCGTTGTACATGTAGCCGGTCATTTTCGGGAACCAGTAGTACCAGCCGCCGAAGATCGCAAACACCGCGCCGAGCGACAGCACGTAGTGGAAGTGCGCCACTACATAATAGGTGCCGTGCAAGACGCGATCGACGCCGGCATTGGCCAGAACCACCCCGGTCACGCCGCCGATGGTGAACAGGAAGATGAAGCCCATCGCCCACAGCATCGGCGTCTTGAATTCGATTGAGCCGCCCCACATCGTGGCGATCCAGGAAAAGATCTTCACGCCGGTCGGCACCGCGATCACCATGGTGGCGGCGATGAAATAGGCCTGCACGCTCGCCGACATGCCGACATTGTACATATGGTGCGCCCAGACGATGAAGCCGATGCCGCCGATCGCCACCATTGCATAGGCCATGCCGAGATAGCCGAACACCGGCTTCTTCGAGAACGTCGCAACGATCTGGCTGACCATGCCGAAGCCCGGCAGGATGAGGATGTAGACCTCGGGATGACCGAAGAACCAGAACAGATGCTGGAACAACAGCGGATCGCCCCCGCCATCCGGACTGAAGAAGGTGGTCCCGAAATTGCGATCGGTGAGCAGCATGGTGATCGCGCCGGCGAGCACCGGCAGCGACAACAGCAAGAGGAATACCGTCACCAGGATCGACCACACGAACAGCGGCATTTTGTGCATGGTCATGCCGGGCGCGCGCATATTGAAGATCGTGGTGATAAAGTTGATGGCGCTGAGGATCGACGACGCGCCGGCGAGATGGATCGAGAGAATCACGAAATCCATTGCCGGACCGGGATGACCATAAGTCGACAGCGGCGCATAGATGGTCCAGCCAGTGCCGGCGCCGTCGGTGCCGGGCTCACCTTCGACAAACATCGAGGTCAACAGCAGCGCGAACGAGGCCGGCAAGAGCCAGAACGAGATGTTGTTCATGCGCGGAAACGCCATGTCCGGCGCGCCGATCATCAGCGGCACCATCCAATTGCCGAAGCCGCCGATCATCGCCGGCATGATCATGAAAAAGATCATGATCAGCCCGTGCGCGGTAACAAAGACGTCGTAGGTGTGGGTATCGTGGAAGATCTGGATGCCGGGATACATCAGTTCGGCACGAATCGCGATCGACAGCGCGGCGCCGATGAGGCCGGCAAAGATCGCGAACACCAGATACATCGTGCCGATGTCCTTGTGGTTCGTCGAATAGACAAAGCGGCGCCAGCCGTGAGGGATCGCATGTCCGCCTTCGTCGCCGTGCGCCGCGTGTGCCATCGTATCCATTGCCAATCCCTTCGTTAGCGACGCTCGTCGCTCTTTTCTTGTTGCTTTCCGTGGGCCTGCGTTTCTTCGCCCAGCGTCTCGTGTGATCTCTGCCGGCTGTCACTGCGTCCGCGGCGCCGCCGCAGCAAGGGCATTTGGCGGCGCCAACTGGTCCGTTGCATATTTCTGCTTCGCCTGAGCGAGCCATGCGTTGAAATCGCTGTCGCTGACGACGCGCACCGCGATCGGCATGAAGGAATGGTCCTTTCCGCACAGCTCCGAGCACTGGCCATAGTATGTGCCGGTGGTAGTCGCCTTGAACCAGGTCTCATTCATGCGGCCCGGAATGGCATCAATGCGAATGCCGAACGACGGCACGGTGAAAGAGTGAATCACGTCGGCGCCGGTCACCAGAACATGAACGACCTTGTTCACCGGCACGACCATCTCATTGTCGACCGCAAGAAGCCGCGGCTGGCCGGGCTTGAGATCCTTCTCGGGGATCATCAGCGAGTCGAATTCGAAATTGCCATTGTCGGGATAGCTGTAGCTCCAGAACCACTGCTTGCCGGTCGCCTTGATGGTGAGATCGGGCTTGGGCACCTCTAGCTCGACGAACAGAAGCCGGAATGACGGCACCGCGATCACTGCAAGAATGATGACCGGAACGATGGTCCAGACGACTTCCAGCGGCGTGTTGTGGGTAGCGCGCGACGGCGTCGGATTACTGCGTCCATTGAAGCGCACGACCACGATCAAAAGCAATGCGAGCACGAACAGGGAAATCGCTGCGATGATCCAGAGCAGGAACGTGTGGAAGCCCGCAATCTGATCCATGACGGGCGTCGCAGCGGGCTGCAAGTCCATTTGCCACGGCACCGGCTGCCCAGTCTGCGCGAGCGCGGCGCCCGCGCTGGCGAGCGCGGCGCCGGCCGCCGCGGCAATGGCGGTCAAATGTACACGCACCTTCATCTGTCGCTCGTCTCCCTGCTTCTCTTGTTGATCACCACCATCGACAGCAAAGGCCGAGAGCTTGCTCCGGCTCAGCCCGCAACAGTGTGAACGCCGCGATTGGAAGCGGCATAGCGCCGCGGCCCGTCGTCCGCAGGCGGTCACGACGAAGATTCCGGGTTCTCCAAACCACAAATCCGGCTTTGCTGCAATGCGCTCCTCGTCGCCGGTGCGACGATCGTGCACAGCGATCATGCAGCTCCGGCGGCCGGCCTTGCGACACGTTTTCTCGGCCACCGCTTCCGAGCGGTCCTCGACCTTCCGATGGCCACAATGCCTTGTTTTTGGATCAACCTTGACACGGTAGGCTCACCATGTAGGCAAGCCTCGCAAAGGCCCGCCCGACTGTCGTGATTCGGGCTGGTTGATCGCGCCGAGACTCGCGTCGCGGGCGAGGCGGCGGCAGGCTTTATTGGCGAGGCTGCGGGGGTCGGCGTAGGGAGCCGCTGGGTGGGCGGCTTATGGGGACGGCTTTGTTGGGCGGCTGTTAGGCGGCGGCCTTTCGAGGGATGCTTGGCGGTCGCGGGGGCTATGCAGCGGTTCAGGAGAGAGGTGATCATGGCGATATTCGCTCGCCGAAGACGGCTGCGGCCGCTGGCTCCCCGATCGGGTCGTTCGGACCTTCCAGTCGCAGGCGCCGCCTTGCTCTTTGCGGTTGCAAGCGGCTTCCATGGCCCAGCTTTTGGTCAAGGCGCGGTCAAATCCGTTCATGGCGACTGGCAGATCCGCTGCGACACCCCGCCGGGCGCGCAAGGCGAGCAATGCGCTTTGATGCAGAGCGTAACTGCGGAGGACCGCCCCAATGTCGGCCTGACCGTCATCGTGCTCAAAACGTCGGACCAGAAGAGCCGGCTCATGCGCGTGGTCGCGCCGCTGGGCGTTCTCTTGCCGTCGGGTCTTGGGCTGAAGATCGACAACCAGGACGTCGGCCGCGCCGGCTTTGTGCGCTGTCTGCCCAATGGTTGCGTCGCCGAGGTGGTGATGGACGACAAGCTGATCAATCAGCTGCGCACCGGGCAGACTTCAACCTTCATCATTTTTCAGACGCCTGAGGAAGGCATCGGCTTCCCGATGAGCCTGAAGGGCTTTGGCGAGGGCTACGATCAGCTGCCATAGCAAGTCCGCTTCATTCAACGACAATTGACGCAGGCCCGGGGACGCGTAGGGTTCCAGTAGACGATACGGGAGATAGCCGATGCGAGCAGGGCGCGCAGCGCTGGCCATCGTCTGGACCTTAGGATTGGGCTCATGGCTCGCCGCCGCCTGGCCAGAGGCGTCGCGCGGGGCCGACTATCCAATCCGCGCCGTGACGCTGATCGTGCCCTATGCGGCGGGCGGCGTCGCCGATGTCGGCATGCGCATCTTGAGCGACAAATTGTCGAGCCGCCTCAACCAACAATTCGTCGTCGAGAACCGCCCTGGTGCGGCTGGCGTGGTCGCCGCGCAGGCTGCTGCTGCCGCCGCGCCCGACGGCTACACGCTGTTGATGACCGGCAATAATACCGCAATTGCGGCCGCGCTCTTCAAATCGCTGCCGTATAACGTCCTCACCGATTTCGCCTCGGTATCGACCGCAGCATTTTTCGACCTGTTGCTGGTCACGCGCGCTGGCTCGCCACTGAAGGCGGTGCAAGATATTGTCGCGGCTGCGCAAAAAAATCCCGGCAAGATCAATATCGGCACCATCAATCCTGGCAGCACACAAAACCTCGCCGCGGAGCTCTTCATCAGTACGACGGGGATCAAAGCGACGATCGTGCCGTTCCGCGCCTCGCCCGACATGGCCGGCGCGCTGATGCGCGGCGATATCGATGTAGCGTTCGAATTCTATGCCGCGATCAGCGGCCTTTTAGCTGACAAGAAGCTCGTGGCGATTGCCTCCGCAGGTTTGCAGCGGACGGCCTATTTGCCCGCGGTGCCGACCGTCGGCGAGAGCGGCATCAAGGGCTATGACGTAACGAGCTGGAATGGCATTTCGGTTCCCGCGGCAACGCCGGCCAAAATCGTCACTATTCTCAATCAGGCGATGAAAGACGTGATCCCCAGCCCCGACGTTCAGGATCGCGCCAAACAGATGGGCATGGCCATGCGCTGGAGCACGCCGGAAGAGATGACCGCCCGAATGAAGGCCGACATCGCCAAATGGAGTGCGGTCATCGACAAAGCCGGCATCGCTAAGCGCGACTGATTAGCCTCTCGCCGGTTGCTCGACCGGCGCTTATCTATGGCTCAAACAATAAGCCGCCGCCGGCATGCGCCAAAGATTCGGCCAAAGTTCCATTCAGCATCGGGCCTAAGGAATTTACCATGAGCAATGCACCCATCTCCCTTGTCGACCGTGCCGGCCTCGACCGGCCGCGCCTTGCGAAAATCATCTCGCGCGGGCTCGACGGTGCCGATGACGGTGAATTGTTCCTGGAATACCGCCAGACCGAAATGCTGGCCTTCGATAATGGTCGGCTGAAACAGGCGACTTATGACACTTCGCAGGGCTTTGGACTGCGCGCCGTAAAGGACGAGGCTGTCGGCTACGCGCATGCCTCGGACGTCGCGGAAGCGGCGATCGAGCGTGCTGCCGATGCGGTGCGCGCGGTCAAAAGCGGCTATTGCGGCAGCTATGCCGCGCCACCAGGGCGCACCAATGTGAAGCTCTACGGCGAGGAAAGCCCGCTGCGCAGTCCAACCTTCGACGCCAAGGCCCGGCTGCTGGAGACCATTGACGCCTATGCTCGCGCCAAGGATCCGCGCGTGCGACAGGTCTCGGCGAGCCTTGCAGCATCCTGGCAGGCGGTCGAAATTTTGCGTGCCGACGGCGAGACCTATCGCGACGTGCGGCCGCTGGTTCGGCTGAGCGTCTCGGTCGTGGTCGGCGACGGCGCACGGCAGGAGACCGGCAGCGACGGCTATGGCGGCCGCGAGGGCTATGAGCGTTTCATTGTCAGCGATGCCTGGCAGGGCGCCGTAGACAATGCGATACGGCAGGCGCTGGTCAATCTCGAAGCGGTCCCGGCGCCTGCGGGCGAACTGGACGTCGTGCTCGGGCCGGGCTGGCCCGGCGTCATGCTGCATGAAGCAGTGGGACACGGCCTCGAAGGCGACTTCAATCGCAAAAAGACGTCAGCTTTCGCCGGGCTCATGGGCCAGCGTGTGGCCGCCAAGGGCGTCACTGTCCTCGACGACGGCACGATGGCGCGGCGGCGCGGCTCGTTGTCGATTGATGATGAGGGCACGCCCTCGAATCGCACTGTGCTAATCGAGGACGGCGTTCTCGTCGGCTATATGCAGGACCGCCAGAATGCGCGGCTGATGAACATGAAGCCGACCGGCAACGGCCGGCGCGAAAGTTTTGCGCATGTGCCGATGCCGCGCATGACCAACACCTATATGCTCGCCGGCGCGTACGATCCGGCTGAAATCATCGCGTCGGTGAAAGACGGCATCTACGCCACCTATTTCGGCGGCGGTCAGGTCGATATCACCTCTGGCAAATACGTCTTCCAATGCACCGAAGCATATCGCATCGAGAACGGCAAGGTCGGCGCTCCGATCAAAGGCGCCATGCTGATTGGCAACGGGCCGACCGACTTGCATCGAGTGGCGATGGTCGGCAACGACCTCAAGCTTGACAACGGCATCGGCACCTGCGGCAAGAACGGTCAAGGCGTGCCGGTCGGCGTCGGCCAGCCGACGCTGCGCATCGATCGCATTACGGTCGGCGGCACGGGTGCATGAAGTTTTGGGCATGAAATCTTTGGGCAAGAAGTCTCGGGCATAAAATTTGATCCGCAGTGTTCAGCTGAAAGCTCGCTCACTTCGGACCGCTCGGGGGCGGCGCAGGAGAACGTTTCAAAATGAGGAGCTGGTTCAAGACCATCGTCGACACGGCGGTGATTGTCGTGCTGGTGATAGCGGGGAAGACGGCGATCGCCGAGCCATATTACGTTCCGTCCGGCTCGATGGAGCCCACGCTGCAAATCGGCGACGAACTGCTGGCGACCAAATATCCCTATGGCTACAGCTCGGCATCGTTGCCGATTTTTGTCACGCTGCCGGAATCGAAGCGCATTCTAGGCTCGCTGCCGCGCCGCGGCGATGTCGTGGTGTTTCGCTGGCCCGGCGACCGCTCGCAGGTCTGGGTCAAGCGAGTCATTGGCCTTCCTGGCGATCACATCGCGGTGAAAGACGGGCATGTGTGGATCAACGGCGCGCCGGTCGGGCTCAGGGCCGATGGTGTCGGACTCACCGAGGCAGAAGACGGCTCGCGCGAGCCGGTCGAGCGCTATATCGAGACGCTGCCCGGCGGTCGCGCCCATACGATCTTCAAGCACGCGATGATCGGCCAGTTCGACAATATGGCGGAGGTCACCGTGCCGGCGGATCGCCTGTTCGTGATGGGCGACAACCGCGACAATTCCGCCGACAGCCGCGTGCCGCTGGAGTGGGGCGGCGTCGGACTGCTGCCGGTCTCGGATCTGGTCGGACGCGTCGATGCGCTGGTCGGATCGTGGGATATGGCGGCCAGGAATCAGCCGATCTGGGAATGGCCGGCGGCGCTGCGGCTGTCGCGGTTCTTCACCGCGGTAAACTAACGCTCAGCGCACTACGCCGGAGATGCAGCATGGCCGCCGGCGCGGCGGCTTGATCGATTCCTTGAGATAGCAGCGTGCGGTGGCCGTCCCATAGCCCGGTCGGCGATAGGTCCAGGCGCGGCATCTGTTGTCGGCTTGGCAGGCATCGGCACAGGCTTTGCCCGTCGGGTCCGGCGGAGTCTCGAATGACTTGTAGTCGCCGCCAAAGCGATCGATCGAATATTCGAGCGCGCCGGCCTGCGGCTCGATCACGCCGGCGCCGCGCACGCCGGATACGCAGCAGCTCGACGCTTTCGGCGGGACCACCTCGCGCTTGAGGTAACACATTGCCGGGCTGCCGCCGGCTGGATAGGAAAAGCTCCACGCGCGGCAATTTTTGTCGCGTTCGCAGCGCGTCGCACAGACGGATGGATCGCCGCTTGGCACGGGTGCGCTGGCATAGTCGCCGCCGGGCCGGTCATAACCGGATTGCGCAAAGGTTGGTAAGCGCCCACCGGCCGCGGCCCAAACCAGCACGGCAAGGCCCACCATCAGTAGCCGCTTCATGCGCCGAACTCGTCATCCTCAGCCGTCCCCCGCACAGAAGACCGTTTCCAGAAGCGAAATGCCACTGGAATCTTCATGGGACGCCGTCATGTTTCAAAACATCTGGCCTTCTAAATCACGCCCCACGAAAGTGTTTGGACAGTTTCAGCCGTTGCGCTTGGTAGTTCGAGCCAATGCCGGTCCCATATAGCCGGTCGGGCCGCGCCAGCATTTTCTCGTAAACCAGCCGCCCGACAATCTGAGCATGTTCGAGAATGAACGGCACTTCGCGCGAGCGCACCTCCAGCACCGCACGCGAACCGCAGCCTCCCGCGCCCGCATAGCCGAAGCCCGGATCGAAAAAGCCGGCATAGTGGACACGGAACTCGCCGACCAGAGGATCGAACGGCACCATTTCTGCAGCATACTCCGGCGGCACTTGCACCGCCTCGTTGGAGGCCAGGATGTAAAACTCGTCGGGATCAAGAATCAGGCTCTTGTCGGCGCGCGCCGCGATCGGCTCCCAGAAATCGGCGATTTCATAAGCGTCACGCCGCTCAACTTCGATGACAGCTGTGTGACGCTTGGCGCGATAGCCGACGATGCTCCCATTGCCGTTGCCACCGCTCCGCCCGGACAGATCGATGCTGACGGCAACGCCGTCGCCCATCACTGCTTCGGCCCGGTCGACCAGCTGCTCGCGCCCGTGCAGCGCACGCAAGGCTTCGGGGCCCAGCGCGGCTTCGCCGCGGCGCAGTCGCAATTGCGACAGCCGCGAGCCTTGGCGCACCAGAACAGGAAAGGTCTTCGGACTGATCTCCGCGTAAAGCGGACCGTGATAACCGGCGGCAATGCGATCGAAGCCGAGCGTCTCGTCGGCAATGACACGCGTGAACACGTCGAGCCGCCCGGTCGAGCTTTTTGGATTGGTGGCGGCCGCAATGTCGGGCGGCAGTGCAAGCTCTTCGATCAGCGGCACGATATAGACGCACCCGGTTTCCAGCACCGCGCCCTCGGCGAGCGAAAACTGGTGCAGCTTCAATTCGGCGATGCGCTTGGCGACCGTCGTGCCCGGGCCGGGCAAGAAACTCGCGCGCACGCGATAGGCGATCGCGCCGAGACGAAGATCGAGGCTCGCCGGCTGGATCTGGTCGGACGCAAAAGGATAGCGCGAGCGAATCCCGCCCGCCTCGGCCAGCGCCGCGATCAGGCGGTCGGGCAGAATGCCGTGCGCTGAGGGTTTGAGATCGAACGTCACGGCAGCGATCTAACCCGGCGGCCGGTTTGACGCAAAGACGCTCACGGCGTATACAGCCGTTTATCCCGTGGTCATTTGAGCCGGCCGGCTTGCAGCCACGTAAAACAATTCGCTAAAAGGCCGGGGACGTGTGAGCCCGGCCTTGAGGATTGTCCTCCCGGCCGGGTTTTCTTTTGGCCAATATTTTCGTTGGCCGGGGGCCGTTTTGAGAAGGCTGGCTTGAGGAGGGCCACATGTCCGCGTCCGCAAAAAAAATCTATCGTCCCGAGACCCGTCTGGTGCAGGCGGGCACGCTGCGTTCGCCCTTCGGCGAGACGTCCGAGGCGCTTTATCTGACGCAAGGCTATGTCTATGACAATGCGGCCCAAGCGGAGGCGCGCTTCAAGGGCGAGGACCCCGGCTATCAATATTCGCGTTTTGCCAATCCGACCGTCGACATGTTCGAGCGGCGGATGGCAGCCTTCGAGGGCGCCGAAGCCGCACGCGCCACCGCGACCGGCATGGCCGCGGTGACGCTGGCGCTGGTCGGCCAGGTCAAAGCCGGCGATCATGTCGTCGCCTCGAAGGCGATGTTCGGATCGTGCCGCTACATCGTCGAGGATTACCTGCCGCGCTTCGGCGTTACTTCGACCCTGGTCGATGGCTGCAATCTCGACGCCTGGCGCGAAGCGGTCCGGCCGAATACCAAGACGTTCTTTCTCGAAAGCCCGACCAATCCGGCGCTCGAGGTCATCGACATCGCCGAAGTGGCAAGGATCGCCCATGCCGCCGGCGCGACGCTCGTGGTCGACAATGTTTTTGCGACGCCCCTGTTTCAATCGCCGCTTGCGCTTGGCGCCGATTGCGTTGTCTATTCTGCGACCAAACACATTGACGGCCAAGGCCGCTGTCTCGGCGGCATTGTGCTCGCCTCGCGGAAATTCATCATGGACCATGTCCATGTGTTATTGCGCCAGACCGGTCCGTCGATGTCGCCCTTCAATGCCTGGGTGCTGCTCAAGGGCCTGGAGACGCTTGCGGTACGAGTGCGGCGGCAGGCCGACAATGCCGCGGCGCTTGCGGTGGCGATCGCCGAGCATCCGAAAATCTCGCGCCTGATCTATCCCGGCCGGCCCGATCATCCGCAGGCCGCGGTGGCACGAAAGCAGATGCGCGGCGGCTCGACCCTGCTCGCCTTTGAGATCAAGGGCGGCAAACCGGCGGCGTTTCGATTTCAGGATGCCTTGAAGCTCATCCGCATCAGCAACAATCTCGGCGATGCCAAGAGCCTGATCACTCATCCGGCGACCACCACGCATCAGCGGCTCACGCCGGCGCAGCGTGCCGAGCTCGGCATCAGCGACGGCTTGGTCCGCGTTTCGGCCGGGCTCGAACATCCCGACGATATCGTTGAAGATGTGCTCGCCGCGCTCGAGGCGGCGTGACAGGTCGCGGTACGAGGATTTACTGCGCGCGCCCGCTGGCGGGCGCGGACATCAGCGCCGGATGCACCGCCGCCGATGTGATCGGACGCGTGGCCGCCTCAGCGATAGCGCTGGCGAGAAGCTTGGCCACGCAGCCGTAACTCCAGTCGTTCATGTGCAAGTGATCGGGCGCCACGAATGTATCGAATGCGAGGTGCTGCGCTTGGTACCAGTTGCGCATGATTGCGAAGCGCGGAAACAAATCGACATTCTCGACCTTGGCGGCAAGCGCGATCTGTTCGACCATGTCGTCGGTCTCCGACTTGGCAACCACGGCAGGGGCGTATTGCAAGTCCATCAAAACGACGTCGGCATCGAGCGCTTTGAGCTCCTCGATGCCTTCATGCAGCAGCGCGGAATGCATCGGCAGTGAACGATCGCGCAAAACCGAATTGGTACCGACCTGCCACAGCACGAGCTGCGGGTGCTGCGCGCCGACGTCGGCCGTAAACCGCGCCATCATCTGGTTGGTCTCTTCGCCGTTGACGCCGCGATTGATGACGATGATGTCATGGCCGGGAAATCGCTCCCGCAAGTCGACGGCGAGCTGGCTTGGATAATTGGCGGCGGTTGAACTGGCGCCGGCGCCCGCGGTGGATGACGAGCCGATGGCAACGACGGTCAGTGGCGCGCTGCTCGCAAGCCGTCGCATCGTGTGCAAAAGCGGACGGTCGAAATGCGTATATTGTGCGGGCGCGCTGCAGGCGACCGCCGGCTCGGCAGCCGCTACAGCCGGCGGCGGCACCGGGTTTGGCTTGGCAATTTCAGGTGCCGCCGGGCGCGCGGGCGAGCCAACCACAGCGCGGACCGGCGTGGGCGTCCCGGCCGGCGCGGCGGCCAATGTGAATTCAAGGCCTGCATCGGGCGGCAGTTCAGGTGCGACAAAATGCGCAGGTGGTTGGACCTGCGCAATCGCCGGGCTCTGCAGTCCAGCGGTGTGCATTGCAACAAGCGCCGCGGCCGCCGCGGCCCGCCTCAAGCAGGCACTTTTTGTTTGTTTGTTTGGAGACATTCAACGCGTCGTTTGCATTCTTACGGCGTCAAGATGAGCAGCGCTTATGATTTGTGACGCCAAAGCCCGGGCAATGCACTCATGAACACGTCGGGCCATATCATATTTCTTGGTGGCGGTATAGAGGTCGAAGGTCCCGACATCGTTCCAATAGTGCATGATTGCTAAACGATCAAACAGCAGCACGCCGTGCTGCTGTGCCACCCAGCGCATCACATCCGCATAGGGCGAAACATCGAGCATCGATTCGGTGCGCGGGCTGTATTGCATGTTCATGAGAATGACCTCGGCATTGGCGGCCTGCATGGCGGCGACGCCCTCGTTGAGGCTTCCGCGAAAATCTTCCGGCTCGACGCCATTCATCGCATCCGTCGTGCCGGTCTGCCAGATCGCAAGCACGGGCTTGTCGTCGGCGAGAATCCTCGCAAGTCCCAAGACCATGGTCGCCGTGGTCGCTCGCGGCTGCACATGCGCGGTGACCCTCACCTCGATCCCGGGCAGCTGCTGTTTTAAAATATCGCCAAGCTGCGCCGGATAGGCGTAATGCGCGCCGTCCGGTCCTGATATCGACGAGGAGCCCGTACCGATAACGCTGATGTCGAGCCGGTGCTTGTCTTTGACCTGTGCCAAGACATGGGAGAGATCGACGTCAGCTTCGATCAATGACGGCGGCACCTCGCATTCCTCCGCCGCCGGCGGATCGGCCCGTGCTGCACTGCCGAAGGCGGCAATCAGCGAGGCGCCGACCAGCGCAATCGCGGCAGGACAGGTAACAAACGATCTCATGCCCCGCCTCCCGCGAGGTCCGCGTCCGGCGCTTTGACGCGCGATGTGGGGCTTCGCCCTTCTATGCGTTTGTACCACGATATCAGATATGCGGTCGCAATCATTATTAGAATGCCGGTAAAGCTAATAAGCGTCTGTACCAGGGGACCGCCCGACCACTCGCTGATTATGAACTGCCCGGCAAACGCCAAGAACACGCCGAGGCAAAAAATTTCCAGCGAATGCTGGCCGCAACGAATGGCCGGTTGCAAGAACGGTGATTTCAGTCCAGGCCAATCGCGCGGGATGAAGCGCACCGTCACCGCAGCCAGCGCCAGAAAATGCGCGAAGCGCAGCACGTCGAGATTGGTCTTGTCGATCGGATACATCCAATCGCTGAGCCATTGCGGCACGAAGCGCTGCAGCGGCTCGATATACCAGGTGAGGGTGATGAGGAAGGCGAACAGCAGATAAGCAATCGCCAGCCCGAGCACATAGGGCGAGCGCAAGACACCTGTCAGACGCTGCGCCCCGCCGAGCGCGCACCAGGCGCCGAACACGAACAAGAGCTGCCAGGCGAACGGATTGAAGAACCACACCCCATTGGGAAAGGCCGGAAGATTCCAGTCGAAATTCCAGGCCAGCACGTAGACGAATGCCGAGCCGGCGAGCGCAAACGCCGGCTGGCGCAGCAGCAGCCACAGCATCGGCGGGAACAGCAGAAGCAACACGATGTAGAGCGGCAAGACGTCCATATTGACCGGTTTGAATTTCAACAACAGCGCCTGGAAAATCGTGACGTCGGGCTGCTTGAGGAAGTCGAGGATGTTCATTTCCTCGGCATAGAGCGGGTTATCGAAAGTGGCCGCCACATAGGCAATTTCCGCCATGAAGATGGTGAACAGAAAAATATGCGCCACATAGATTTGCCAGGCCCGCCGCAATACGCGCGCGCTCGCAATGACGACGCCGCGTTCGCGCATGGCGCGTCCATAAACGAAGGCCGCCGTATAGCCGGAGATGAAAATGAAAATTTCGGTCGCGTCGGAAAAGCCGTAATTGCGGATGGTGAACCAGTTCAAAACGTTGGAGGGAATGTGGTCGAGAAAGATCAACCACAGGGCGACGCCGCGAAACAGGTCAAGACGCAGATCGCGCTCGACCGTGGCCGCAACGGAGGCTCCCATGGCAACGGGCTTCACCAGCATCGGTTCTGCGATGGTTCTCGGCTGCGCTAGCGCGGCAGCGCGGGCCATTCCTCGGAACAAAGGGCGACGAAATACACCATTTGGCACTAGCGCACGCGACCTCTTGCCCGGCAGTTTGAACAGGGAGAAAGCCTCCCCGCATGGTTATTGCACCACGGCCAGTGAGCTTATTCACTTTTGCGTGGAATCGGCAATTATTACCGCGCCGAACCGCCGGAACCGGCATGAGCACGGCAAGCGGCGAGGCGAACCGAAAACCGACTGTTCGAGGGAGCCGCCGGATGTATCGCGCCGTAACCCGCGGAATCGAAGTCGTGGTGACGCCGCGCTTTGTTGCCGACCGATCATCGCCGGAGAACAATTATTTTTTCTGGGCCTATACAATTTCGATCACCAATAACGGAACCGAGACGGTGCAGCTGAAGACCCGTTACTGGCGCATTACCGACGCTCATGGCCGCCACCAAGAGGTGCGTGGCGCCGGCGTCGTCGGTGAAGAGCCGGTGCTCAAGGCCGGCGAAGCATTCGAATACACGAGCGGCGTGCCGCTGCAGACGCCGTCGGGCTTCATGGCCGGCACCTACGGCATGGTGAGCGCGAGCGGCGAGCATTTTGAGATAGAGGTACCCGCTTTCTCGCTCGACAGTGTGGAAACCAAGCGCACCTTGAACTGACCGAAGCAACATTGGGACGCTAAAAGCGCGGCTCGACCGCGCTCGTAGCAAAGCGCCAAGCAAGCTCGGCTTACCGGCGTGCGATCAGCGCCCGATCTCGATGTTGGTCCCCGGAACCTGCGCGTGCACGCCGCGGTCGCGGTCATTATCGTCGCGATCACAAGAGCCTCCATCGGTCGCCGCTCGCCCCTGCATATGCGGGGTCGATCTCGCGGCAACCGTTCCGGAAATAGCGCATTGCCCCTGCGGGACAATCTATTGCGCTGCGGTATCTTCTATTTTATTGGATGATTTCATATACTTAAGAAGATACTTGAGAAATGATGCTGCGACGCATCGGCCCAGCATTCATGCGTCAGATTGTCCCCCGGCAATGGCGGTCGCGGGCGGCGCGAAGTGCGTCCGCGCCGTCTCACATGATAACGCGAACGACGTGACCGGCACGGTCGAGCGGCCAGCTATGCTGGGCCGAACTTGATCCCGCGTTCCCGGACAAGCTTGTGCAACACGTGCGCGGTCCGTATCTGCGAACTTCGCGGCAAGGTTTAGCGATCAAATCCAGGGATCAGGTGGCTGCCGACGGCGGCGCGGCCACCTCGCTTGGCGCAAATATATAGGTCGAGCTGCAGAATTCGCAGGTGACGGTGATCTGACCGTCCTCGACCATGTCGTCGCGGTCAGCTTGCGAGAAACTGCGCAGCATATTTTCCACGCTGCGGCGCGAGCACGAACATTGCGCAGTTATCGGCGCAGTGCGAAACACGCGCACGCCGCGTTCGTGAAACAGCCGATAGGCGAGCCGCTCGCTCGACAAGTCGGGATCCAGCAATTCGAGGTCATCGACAGTGTCGATCAGCGTCCGGCCCTCGATCCAAGCCTCGTCCACCGGCACCACGTGCGGCGTGGTACCCGGTGGAGCATCACCGGGATCGAGGTCCGCTTGCCGTGCACGTTCAATCGAGCTGGGCAGAAATTGAAGCAATATGCCGCCGGCACGCCAATGTCGCCGGGCACCGTTTTGGCCAACGCGGAACTCTTCGGCAACGGCAAGCCGCAGCCGGGTCGGGATCTGCTCGGAGCGGGCAAAATATTCATGCGCTGCCTGCTCGAGATCACCGCCGCTGAGCGCCACAAGCCCCTGATAGCGGCTCATTTCCGGCCCCTGATCGATGGTCATGGCGAGATGGCCGTGACCAAGCAATTTTCCGGGCGCCGCCTCGCCGGCGGCGATGGCCGCCGCAACGCGCGCGGCATCGTACCGCGCACAGGCCCGCACCCTGCCGGGCGAAGCGAAATCAACCACCAGCATGCGTACGGGACCGTCGCTTTGCGTCTGCAGAATGAAGCGGCCCTCGAACTTCAGGCTGGAGCCAAGCATGATGGTGAGCACGATGGCCTCGCCCAATAGCTTTGCGACAGGGGCTGGGTAATCGTGGCTCGCCAAAATGGTATCGACGGCTGCGCCCAGCCGCACGATGCGGCCGCGCACATCGAGCGCCTTGACGGCGAACGGCAGAACCGTGTCATCGAGCCCGGTCTGCTCGGGCTCGCGAATCGGAATGACGAAATCGGGATCAGTCATTGCGCCCAATATAGGTCGCCGCGATCCGATTGTGAGCCTCGAATTGGCGCGGACCGGGTGTTGTCCTCACTCACCACATAACAGAGTTGCAAGTCGGCAGATTTCGTTGCCGCGGCGCCGGCTCAGGCCGGTTTGAGCCGCAACAGCCGCTGAGGCTCACAGCAAAAAAAGCTAGTGGCCGCCCGCTTGCAGGCACCAGGTCAAAATTCCCTTCTGCGCATGCAGCCGGTTCTCCGCCTCGTCGAACACGACCGACTGCGGCCCATCCATAACTTCGTCGGTCACTTCATCGCCGCGATGTGCGGGCAGGCAGTGCATGAACAGCGCATCAGGCTTCGCGCGCGCCATCAACCGGGCATTGACTTGGTAGCGCTTGAGCAAATTGTGGCGGCGGGCACCGTTGCGATCGCCCATCGACACCCAGGTATCGGTGACGACGCAGTCGGCGCCCTTGACTGCCTCGTCGGGATCGCTGCCGAGCCTGATATCGGCGCCCGACGCCTTGATCCAGTCGAGTAGCGGCTTTTTCGGCGCTAGCTCCGGTGGCGAGGCGACCCGCAGCCGGAAATCGAAGCGCTCGGCGGCATGCATCCAGGAGGTCAGTACGTTATTGGCGTCGCCGGTCCAGGCCACCGTGCGGCCGCGGATCGGGCCGCGCTTTTCCTCAAACGTCATCACATCGGCCATGACCTGGCAGGGATGCGAGCGCCGCGTCAGCCCGTTGATCACCGGCACTGAGGCGTGGCGCGCCAGCTCGACGACGTCATTTGGATCGAGCGTGCGGATCATGATGGCGTCGATATAGCGCGACAGCACACGCGCGGTGTCGGCGAGCGTCTCGCCGCGACCGAGCTGCATCTCTTCAGCGGTCAACAGCAGGACATCACCGCCGAGCTGACGCATGGCGACCTCGAACGAGACGCGCGTGCGCGTCGAGGGTTTTTCAAAGATCATGGCGAGGGTCTTGCCGGCGAGCGGCCGCCGCGTGGCGTTGCCGCGCTTTGCCTTCATGACGCGGGCGTCTTCGATCATCCGGCGCAGATCGGCGGGCGGGATATCGATGAGATCGAGGAAGTGGCGGACAGAACTCATCCGGCGACCTCCTGCTTAGGCGCGTGCGCAGCCTTGAGCTTTGCGCAGGCGCGGTCAAGCCGTGCGACGCCTTCGGCGATTTCGGCTTCGCTGACGATCAGGGGCGGCAGGAGCCGCACGACGTTATCGCCCGCCGCAACAGTAAGCATCTTTTCGGCGCGCAGCGCGTCGACAAGATCGCCAGCCGGGATCAGCGCGCGCAAGCCGACCAAGAGGCCCTCGCCGCGCACCTCGGCGATCAGCGAGGGATAGCGGTCCTTGAGCTCGGCCAGCTTCTGCTTGAAGACCAACGCCGTGCGTTGCACGCGCTCGAAGAAGCCAGGCTCAAGCATGATATCGAGCGTCGCGTTGACGGCGCTCATGGCCAACAGATTGCCGCCAAAGGTCGAGCCGTGGGTTCCGGCGGTCATTCCCTTCGCGGCCTCATGCGTCGCCAGCACGGCACCGACCGGAAACCCGCCGCCGAGCGCTTTGGCGAGCGCCATGATGTCGGGTGTGACGCCGGTGCGCTGATGCGCAAACAGCCATCCGGTGCGGCCCATCCCGCTCTGCACTTCGTCGAAGATCAGAAGCAGGCCGTGGGTGTCGCAGAGCTCGCGCAGTGCTTTGAGAAAGCCCGGCTCGACCACGCGCACGCCACCCTCGCCCATGACCGGCTCGATCAGAATTGCGCCGGTTTGTGTCCCCAGGGCGCGCTTGACCGCCGCCAAATCGCCAAACGGAACTTGATCAAAGCCCTCCACAACCGGCCCGAACCCGTCGAGATACTTTTTCTGTCCGCCGGCAGCGAGCGTGGCCAGCGTCCGGCCGTGGAAGGCGCCCTCGAACGTGACGATGCGGTAGCGCTCCGGCGCGCCATTCGCTGAATGATATTTGCGCGCGGTCTTGATCGCGCCTTCCATCGCCTCGGCGCCGGAATTGCAGAAGAACACCACGTCGGCAAAGCTTGCCTCGCAGAGCCGCTGGGCGGCGCGCTCGTCCTCAGGAATGTCGAAGAGATTCGAGACGTGCCACAGTTTTTGCGCCTGCGCCGCCAGCGCTGCTGCCAGATGGGGGTGCGCATGGCCGAGCGCGTTCACCGCGACGCCGGAAGTGAAGTCGAGATAACGATCGCCGTTGGTCGCGACAAGCCACACGCCCTCACCTCGCTCAAAGGCGAGATGGACGCGCGCAAAAGTCGGCATCAGATGCGATGTCACGGCAAGAATCCGCGGCAGCGGCGGCGGCAATTGGCGGTGCTCAAAGCCAATCGGCGCAGCTAAAAAAGCATTGTGCCGCCTCTTCCGGGCGGCACAAAGCATATTCTATTTCGCTCCGCCCCACTGTCAACACAGGATAATTGGCGCACCGGGCTCGTTTTGTACCCATATCATCCACACATCTGCAGGAATGTGTGGACGTGGCACGCGCGACTCTTGCGCCAGACTCCCGCCATATTGTAGCATTTTTGTTGTCAAGTACGACATATCGTGCGGCGGACAGTCATCTGAAGCGTTGCGGTCGAGTGCGTGTTGGACGGCGGTGTGCTGCCCGGCTCAGCAATGGATTCCGTCCAAGACCTTAATGCGCACCGGTGAGGAGAATTTGCTCATGTCGTGGACTGACGAGCGGGTCGAGCTTCTGAAAAAACTGTGGTCCGACGGACTTTCCGCCAGTCAGATCGCTGCCGAGCTCGGCGGCATCACACGCAATGCCGTGATCGGCAAAGTGCATCGGCTCGGCCTGTCCGGCCGCGCCAAGAGCACTTCGAGCGCAACACCGCGGCCGCGCAAGGCGCGCACGCCGTCGCATATGCTGCGCATCGGTCGCGCGACGGTCCGCGGCAACACCGCGCTCGCGCATGCTTATGAGATCGAAGCCGAGGTCGAGCCGGAGCTGATTGAGAACATCATTCCGATCGGCCAGCGCCGCACCATCCTTGAGTTGAACGAGCAGACCTGCCGCTGGCCGGTCGGCGATCCTGGCAGCGGTGACTTCTTCTTTTGCGGCGGCAACACGCTCGAGGGACTGCCCTATTGCGCCTATCATTCGCGGGTCGCCTATCAGCCGGCCAGTGATCGCCGTCGCGACAAGCGGCCGCCCCAGCGCTGAATTGGAATCAGCGTTGAATCAGAATGTCATCGCGGCTGGAGCGAAGCGATTCAGCTGCGGCGGCTGAGTTGCCTTCGTCGCCTTGCGCATCGCAATGACAAAGGCTCAAAGCGTCGGTCAGTCAGCTTGCCTTGCCGAAGCGATCGTCGAGCGAATAGCCGGCGCCGCGCACGGTGCGGATCGGGTCGGTCGAATGACCGCGATTGAGCGCCTTGCGTAGGCGCCCGACATGGACGTCCACGGTCCGCTCGTCGATATAGACATCGCTGCCCCAAACGCCGTCGAGCAACTGCTCGCGCGAAAAGACCCGGCCCGGACGTTCCATCAGGTATTCGAGCAGGCGAAATTCGGTGGGCCCAAGATCGACCGGCCGATTTGAGCGCGACACGCGCTTCTTCTCACGGTCGAGCTCGAGATCGCCGATGGTAAGCACCGTGGCGACACGTTCCGGACTGGCGCGGCGCAGCAGCGCCCGCACGCGTGCCAACAGCTCCGGCACGGAGAATGGCTTGACGATGTAGTCGTCGGCACCGGTGGCGAGGCCGCGTACCCGCTCGCTTTCCTCGCCGCGCGCGGTCAGCATGATGATCGGCAGGCTTTGCGTCTGCGGTCGTGCGCGCAGCCGCCGACACAGTTCGATGCCGGACAGGCCAGGCAGCATCCAATCGAGCACCACTAGATCCGGCGCGGTCTCTTTCAGACGAGTATCGGCCTCGTCGCCGCGCGTCACCGCATCGACTTCGTAACCTTCCGCTTCGAGGTTATAACGCAACAGAGTGGTCAGCGGCTCTTCGTCTTCCGCGATCAGGATGTTGGCGCCCATCCCGGTCTCCTATCTCCTATTTCTGCTGTACGGCTGACGGAAAAGTCGTGGTGTCACCCTTGGGACGCTGGTCGGTAATCGGACGGCCTTCGATCATGTAATAAACGGTCTCGGCGATGTTGGTGGCGTGGTCGCCCATGCGCTCGATGTCCTTGGCGCAGAACATCAGATGCATGCAGAAGGTGATGTTGCGCGGGTCTTCCATCATATAGGTCAACAGCTCGCGGAACAGCGACGTGCACATCGAGTCGATTTCCTCGTCGCCGTTCCACACCGCGAGCGCCGCCTGCAGATCGCGGCTGGCGTAGGCGTCGAGCACCTGCTTGAGCTGAGCCAGCACCAGCGCCGACATGTGCTCGACACCGCGGATCAGCTTTTGCGGATAGAAATCGCCGTCCAACGCCACGACGCGCTTGCCGATATGCTTGGCATGATCGCCGATCCGCTCGAGGTCGTTGCAGACGCGCATGGCCCCGACGCATTCGCGCAGATCGACAGCCATCGGCTGTCGCCGCGCGATGGTGAGGATGGCCTTTTCCTCGACCTCGCGCTGCATCGCGTCGATCATGGGATCAGTGGCGATAACGCGCTCGCCGAGCTCGATATCGCGATCGACCAGAGCCTGAACCGAATCTGCGATCTGGCGCTCGGCAAGGCCGCCCATTTCGGCGACCTTGCGCGTGATTTCCTGCAGATCGGTATCGAAGGCCTTGGCAGTATGGTCGACCCTAGTGGTCGTCGTGATGTGATCGGTCATATTCGTTATCCGAAGCGGCCCGTGATGTAGTCTTGGGTCCGTTGATCCTTTGGCGAAGTGAATATCTTGTCCGTGCCGTCGAATTCGATCAGCTCGCCCAGATACATGAAGGCGGTGAAGTCAGACACGCGCGCCGCCTGCTGCATATTGTGGGTGACAATGACGATCGTATAGTCGTCGGTAAGTTCGTCGATCAACTCCTCGATCTTGGCCGTCGAGATTGGATCGAGCGCCGAGCACGGTTCATCGAACAGAATGACTTCCGGGCGCACGGCGACCGTGCGGGCGATACAGAGCCGCTGTTGTTGTCCGCCGGACAGGCTCTGACCGTTGGCATTGAGCTTGTCCTTCACTTCGTCCCACAGAGCGGCGCGCCGCAGCGAAGTCTCGACCCGGCCGTCGACCTCGGATTTCGGCAGTTTCTCGTAGAGCCGGATGCCGAAGGCGATGTTCTCGTAGATCGACATTGGAAACGGCGTCGGCTTCTGAAACACCATGCCGATACGGGCGCGCAACAGATTGAGATCCTGCTTCGGCGACAGGATATTCTCGCCATCAAAGATGACCTCGCCGGTGGCGCGCTGATGCGGATAAAGGTCGTACATCCGGTTGAGCACGCGCAGCAGGGTTGACTTGCCGCAGCCGGACGGCCCGATGAACGCGGTGACCTTGTTTTCATAGAGCGGAAGGCTGATCGATTTCAACGCGCGCGCGTCCCCATAGAAGAAGTTGAGATCGCGGATCGTGACCTTCTCGGCAAGTCCAGCCCGATCGACGGTCGGGTGACTGACGGACGGAACGGCGAGAGACGCACTCATGCTCATGACTGTTTTCCCGTTGCGACAAGGGCGCGCGCGGTGACGCTCAGGGCGAGCACCGCCATTGTGATGATCAGAGCACCGGTCCAGGCCAACGCCTGCCAGTCCCTGTAAGGACTGAGCGCGAACTGGAAGATCACGACCGGCAGACTCGATATAGGAGCATTGAGATTGGTGCTCCAGAACTGATTGTTCAGCGAGGTGAACAAGAGCGGCGCGGTCTCGCCGCTGATGCGGGCGACGGCCAGCAGCACGCCGGTTACCATGCCGGCGCGCGCCGCGCGGTAGCAGATCTGGGTGATCGCCAGCGATCGCGGCAGGCCGATCGAAGTCGCCGCCTCGCGCAGCGCATTTGGCACCAGCGTCAGCATGTCCTCGGTGGTGCGCACGACGACCGGGATCACCAGAACCGCGAGCGCCACGCCGCCGGCATAGCCGGAGAAGTGGCCCATCGGCGCGACCATGACCTCGTAAATGAAAAGGCCTACAACGATCGAAGGTGCGCTCAGCAAAATATCGTTGATGAACCGCACCACGCTGGTCAGCTTATCGTAACGGCCATATTCGGCCATATAGGTGCCGGCGAGAATGCCGATCGGCGTGCCGATTACGACCGCAAGCACCGTCAGGATCAGGCTACCGATGATGGGATTGAGGAGCCCGCCCGCCGAGCCGGGCGGCGGCGTCATTTCGGTGAAGACGGCGGGCGACAATCCGCCAAATCCCTGCCACAGCAGCGCGCCCAGGATCAGCACCAGCCAGCCGAGCCCGACCAGCGTCGCTGCAAGCGCAAGCGCCTTCGCAATGGCGTTGCGGCGCCGACGACGGGTGTAGCGGGCGTCCAAGACGCTCCCGGCCATCGCTCTCCCTGGTATGGCTTGCTCGCTCATGGCGTCATCCGACCCGGCGCTCGATGCGTAGCAGCATGTAGCGCGCGATCGCCAGCACGATGAAGGTGATGATGAACAGGATCAGGCCCAGTGCGATCAGCGCCGAGGTGTAGAGATCGCCGACGGCTTCGGTAAACTCGTTGGCGATGGTGGCGGAGATCGTCGTTCCGGGCGCGAGAATTGAGGCGGAGATGCGGTGCGCATTGCCGATGACGAAGGTGACCGCCATGGTTTCACCGAGCGCGCGGCCGAGCGCGAGCATGATGCCGCCGATCACGCCGACGCGGCAATACGGCAGGACCACATTGCGCACCACTTCCCACGTCGTGCAGCCAAGGCCGTAGGCTGCCTCCTTGAGCACGCTGGGCACCGCCTCGAACACATCGCGAGAGATCGAGGTGATGAACGGTAGGACCATGATCGCGAGGATCAGGCCCGCGGTCAGGATGCCGATGCCATAGGGCGGGCCGGCGAACAGCGGCCCGATGGCGGGAACATTGCCAAGCGTATTGATCAGAAACGGCTGCAGCGTGCCCTGCAGGAACGGAGCAAAGACGAACAGGCCCCAAATGCCGTAGATGATGCTGGGAATGCCGGCGAGCAATTCGATGGCGAGCCCGATCGGCCGGCGCAGCCATTGCGGGCACAATTCGGTGAGAAAGAACGCTATCATCAGGCCGAGCGGAACGGCGATCAGCATGGCAATGGCGGAAGTGATGACGGTGCCGTAGATGGCCGGCAGCGCGCCGAAGTTCTCGGTGACCGGATTCCAGCGCTCGCTGACCAAGAAACCGAGTCCGAAGGACCTCAGCGCCGGGATGGAGCCTGCGATCAACGAACCCATGACGCCGGAGAGCAGCAGCAGGACGCCAATTGCTGCGCCCCGCGTCAGTCGACGGAACACGGAATCGCTCAGCCGTAGCCGATCCAGCACCTTGGCGCGGGTGGCGGCTTCGGCCGCGATTAGTCCTTCGTTCTGCAACACGACATCAACCACGGATCGTCTCCCCGCGAGATTCATCACGACGCTCCTTCGGTCCAAGCGTGATTCCAAGCCGGGAGCGCCCACTCAAACGAACCACCGGCTGCCGCGCAAGAAGGCGCGCGCCGGGCCACGAAGAGCAAGGCACCCGGAACGGGTGCCTTGCCATCTCAACCCTAGCTCCGTCAGTTCGAGGTCACGTGAAGCGGTTTGCCGTCAGTACCCTTGATTTCTTTCGCCCACATCGCCTCGACGTCCTTGGCGACCTTTTGCGGCATCGGAACATAGACCAGATCTTCTGCCATCTTGCCGCCCTTGGCATAGGCCCACGCAAAGAACTTCAGAGCCTGCGTTGCCGCCGCCGGATCCTGCGGTTGCTTGGGAACGAGGATGAAAGTCGCGGCGGTCATCGGCCAGGAACCATCGCCCGGCTGATTGGCGAGAATCACGCCATAGCCCGGCACCGAGTTCCAGTCCGCGTTCGCGGCGGCAGCTTGGATCGCTTCGCTGGTGGGCGCGACGACCTTGCCGGCTTTGTTCATCATCTTGGTGTACACGAGCCTATTCTGCAGCGCATAGGCGTATTCGACATAGCCGATCGAGCCTTTGGTCTGGCCGACATTGTTGGAGACGCCTTCATTGCCCTTGGCACCGATGCCCACCGGCCATTCAACTGACGTGTTGAAGCCGACCTTCGACTTCCACTCATCGCTGACCTGCGACAGGTAATAGGCGAAATTGAAGGTGGTGCCCGATCCGTCGGAGCGATGCACAACCGCGATCGCGCTCGATGGCAGCTTGGCATTCGGATTGAGCTTCTTGATCGCCGGATCGTCCCATTTGGTGATGTCACCGAGGAAAATCTTGGCCAGGGTGGGGCCGTCGATGACAAGATCGCCGGCATTGACGCCGTCAAGATTCACGACCGGCACGATGGCGCCCATGACCATCGGAAATTGCGCCAGTCCGTTCTTGTCGAGCTCTTCGCCCTTGAGCGGCGCATCGGAGGCACCAAAGGTCACGGTGCGCGCCTCGATCTGCTTGATGCCGCCGCCCGAGCCGATCGATTGATAGTTCAGACCGACGCCGGTCTCCTTCTTATAGGCATCGGCCCATTTGGCGTAGATCGGATACGGGAAGGTCGCGCCGGCGCCGGAAATGTCCTCGGCAGCGGCGGGCAGAACCGCCGCGGCCAGAAAGCCGGCGACGGCCAGTGTCCGGATGTGTCTCACTTGGTCTCTCCTGTGGTCGAATGTCGGGCGACACGGGCCGCCGACCTGAACCCGGTCGAAAATCCCAGCATGAAGTTCCGGTCGAAGTCGGCTTAACGCCCCTGCTCAGGAGCTTCTGTCGAGCTCGCTCTCACTGTCAGAAATACGCTGTACAAGGATCGCGCCCTCGCAGAGGGCATCCGCGGCGTGGGCATGGTTAGTGTCGGCACATCACCGTTCTATGAGCCGCATATGACAACCAGATGACAACATAAGCTATTGAAATAGAGCGCCATTATCTCTGATGGGCGGGAACCGCGGTGGGTAGATGGACGGTAAATGTGGCGCCCTCGCCTGGCGCGCTGTCGATCGTCAAGCGGCCGCGATGCCGGTTGAGGATGTGTTTGACAAGCGCAAGCCCAAGCCCAGTCCCACCTTGCGCCCGGCTCTCGCTGACATCGACGCGATAAAAGCGCTCGGTCAGCCGGGGCAGATGCTCGGGCGCGATACCAGGACCATAGTCGCGCACGCTCACCTGCGCTTCGGGTTCGCGGTCGGTCGAGGAGCCAAGGCCGACTTTGATATCGACACGCCGACCGGCGGCGCCATATTTGAGCGCGTTTTCGACCAGATTTTCGAACACCCGGACAAGTTCGTCGTGATCGCCGCGCACGGACAGGGCGGTGCTGGCCTCGATCTGCAGGGTGACGCCGCGGTCGCGCGCCAAAGTCTCCAAGCCGTCAACAACTTGGCGGACAATCGGCACCAAGTCGACCGGCGTGTCAGGGCGCCGATGCGCGTTCAACTCGATGCGCGACAGCGATAACAGATCGTCGATCAACCGCGCCATGCGGCGCGCCTGCTCCTGCATAATTGCGAGGAAGCGCCCGCGCGCCTTGGCGTCCTCACGCGCCGAACCTTGTAATGTTTCGATGAAGCCGAGCAACGCCGCAAGCGGTGTGCGCAGTTCATGGCTGGCATTGGCGACGAAATCGGCGCGCATTTCTTCGACGCGCCGCAGCGGCGTCAGATCGTGAAACGTCATCAGCACAAGTTCGGGGCGCGCTGCGCCGGGCTCGCGCTTTACGGGCATGACGATCGTCTCGAACCAGCGGTCGAGTGGCACACGCTCGGAATAGACAACGCGTTGTTCCCGCCCTTCGGCAGCGGCGCGGCCGATGGCTTCGATCAATTCCGGCATGCGCAGCGCAAACGACACCGGCTCGCCCTGTCGCAATGCCGGCGCCAGCGCCCGCGCCCGTTCATTGAGCGCCATCACCCGTCCATCACGGTCTAGCGCAACCACAGGATCCGGCAGGCCTGCCACCACCGCGCGCAGGAGATCGTCGCCGCGTTCGGAAATCGCGATCGGCTGCCGGCGGTCTTCCTCTTCGCCAGTGCGGATCGCAAGCACCGCCGCCGCTGTGACAATGGCGAAGCCGGCAATCGCATAGGCAACCGGCAAAGTGCCGGCGAATGCCAATCCGGCGAAGACGATGGCGGCTGCCGCGATCACCAGCCGACCGCCGCGCCAGCGCTTGCCTGTAAGCATCGCTCGATCTTCCGCCAAGCTCATCGAATTCCTCGCGGCGGCACTCCGCACCCGATCCCGCGGCTTGCTTCAAATGACGACGCGCTCCCGGCACGATGCGGGGAAGTGTCGGCACTAAAAAAATTCCTGACTTTAGCGCCGCTTTCGTCAGTCCCGTTTTAGTGCATTCGAGGCGTCGCGCGGTATCGCCTGACTTATGCGCCGCGCTGCACGGCCGAGCAAGACTTCGCGCACGCCGAGCACCGCGAGCGAAAGGATGAAGGGGATAATGTAATAAAGTAGCCGGAACAGTAGCAGACCCGCCAACAAGTCTTCCTTGTCGAATTGCCAGAGCGCGACCATCATCGCCGCATCAAACACGCCGAGACCGCCCGGCGCGTGACTGGCAAAACCAAGAAGCGTGGCGGCGACAAAGATTACGGCCACGGTCACAAAGCCGAGGTTAGGCTCGTCAGGTACCAGCATATACATCGCGGCCGCGCAGCAGCCGAGATCGAGAATGCCGATGCCGATCTGCAGCAGGGTCAGCGGGCCGCCCGGCAGGGTGACCTGCCAGCCGTCGCGACCGATCACGCGCGGCTTGGCCCAGACCCAGGCAACATAACCAATCAGCAAAGCAAGAATCACCAGCGCAGCGATGCGATTACACCATGGTGGCAATTGATCGATGGCGCGCGCCGCCTGCGGCGCATGCAGGACGCCAAGCCCCAGCACCGTGGCATTGCCGAGCCAGAAAGTAAGCCCGGCAACGAAACAAATCTTGGTCACCTCGATGACGGAAAGGCCCCAGTTCGAGTAGATGCGGTAGCGCACCGCGCCGCCGGAAAAGACACTGGCGCCGACATTGTGGCCGACCGCATAGCTGGTGAAGCCGGCCAAAGCCGCCACCCTGTACGGCACCTCCTTGCGGCCGATGGTGCGCAGCGCAAACAGATCGTAAAAGGTCAGCGTCAGATAACCGCCTGCGACGAACAGGCCGGCAAAGACCAACGTCCTCCAGTCGGTCGCTTCCAACGCGTCGATCAGCTCATCCGGATCAATATCGTGCAGGATGCGGTAGAGCACCACCACTGCGACGATGATCATGGTCAGACTGATGAGACAGCCCAGCCGACTCCAGCCGACTCGGCGGTCGAAAACGCGTGCGCTGCCGCGCAGCGTCTTCACCACACCGCGTTCCGGACCAGCTGCTTGCGCATCCATCGATCGCCTCGTCCCGCTCTACTGGTGCAAAGATCTGGCCGTCAGCCAACAGACTCGCACAAAAGCATGAAGGGCTGCACTCGCCATATGCAGGCCCTACGCAGTCTATGACGTCCCATAGGTTCCAAACTCGTTGCAGAACGGGCGGCCCGCGAAAATCCGGAATCGCCCGAGGGAAACGGTCCCCTAGCAGACAGTCCAGGCTCGGGCGAGAGCGGCCGTTCTACCTGTTTCCCGCCTGTTGTGTCCCGCCCATTTATGTCGGCATTTATGCATAAAGGCTTGCGCAGCTGCGCGATGTTTGGCCACACCCCACCTCTCTTGCCACCGGGCCCATTACCCTGGTGAAGGCGCCGAGGAAACGACCCAATATGCAAAAACCCGCCCATAGGGCATAGAGAGGGCGCAATGAGTGAATATCGCTTGGCACGACGTACCCTGATTGCCGGTGCCGGCCTTGGTGGCGGTTTTGGCGCCGCTCTCGGCCTTGCCGCGCGCTTAGGCATAGGCCCGGCACAAGCCGATCCAACTGCGACGCAAGCGGCGACCGCAGACGTCTGGAGCGGCGAATATTGGGCCAACAAAGGCGCCGTGAAGCTGTACATGTTTCGCAAACGGGTCGGCGCTCCCGGGGCAGACGCCGCAACGCTTCCGGTGCTGTTCCTGGTGCATGGCTCATCGCTGTCGTCGCGGTCCAGCTACGATCTAACCGTGCCCGGCAAAGGCGAATATTCGCTGATGAATGTGTTCGCGCGCCATGGTTTCGACGTCTGGACCATGGACCACGAGGGCTATGGCCACTCGACCGTCACATCGGGAAATTCCGACATCGCCTCAGGCGTCGAGGATCTCAAGGCTGCCACGGCCGTGCTGCAGCGCGAAACAGGCCGCACGAAATACCATTTCTTCGGCGAATCGTCCGGCGCCATCCGCGCCGGCGCCTTTGCCCAGAGTGCGCCGGAGCGGGTCGACCGGCTGATCCTTGCTGCGTTCACCTATAAGGGAAACGGCGCCGCCGAAATCCAGCGCCGCCAGGCGCGGCTCGCCGAGTTGCGCGCCAATCCGCGGCGCAAACGCGACGCCGCGATGATCCACTCCATTTTCACCCGCGATGGCCATCCCGCGGCCTATGATCCGGCTGTCGCCGAGGCGTTGGTCGCGAGCGAGATGAAATTTGGCGACACGGTGCCAAGCGGCACCTATGTGGATATGGCGGCGAACTTGCCGCTGGTCGATCCTACAAAGCTCCTCTCCCCGGTCTTGATGACGCGCGGCGAATGGGACGGCAATTCGACCAACGAAGACCTGCTCGATTTCTTCAGGCAATTGCCGAACGGCGATCGACAATATGTGATCCTGCCCGGTACTTCACACAGTGAAGCGTTCGGCAGAAGCCGGCACTTGTTGTGGTACGCAATGAGAAATTTTCTTGCCGAGCCGGCGCCGCAGGCGAGTTGATAGAATACGCTTCCGAGAATTTCCCGCGCTCGACGTTGGCAACGATCCCAAGTCAGCAGCGCATCACCCGCGCTGCGCTGCCCCGACAAACGCAGGTCACCATTGCAGCTCGCCCGCGGCAAAAAATTCGCGCAGCTCCGCGTATGTCTCCTGCGGCGCTTCATCCATGAGGTAGTGCCCGCTCGGCACGGCTCTCGCGCCGCGGATGTCGCTTGCATAGCGCTGCCAGATCGCGCCGGGCGACGGCCTGCTGTTGCGGCCGACACCGCCGGTCGCCCCCCACAACACCAGCACCGGACAGTCAATCTTCCGGCCGGCCTCGAAATCCTTGGTGTCCATATCGAGATCGACGCCGGCGGTGGCGCGATAATCTTCACACATGGCGTGAACGGTGGCCGGATTGCGGAAGTAACGCTTGTATTCGGCGAGCGCGGCCGGATCGAAGAAGCTCAAGCCTTGGCTGGTCTTGGCGAGCTTCTTCTCGATGAAAAAATCTGGATCCGCGCTCATCAGACGTTCGGGAAAGTCATAGGGCTGAATCATGAAGAACCAATGCCATGAGAATGTGCCCCAGGCCTTGGTTATGTTGTTGAACAGATGATGTTGCGGAATGATGTCAAGGATGGCAGCGCGCGCGACGCTGTTTGGATGATCGAGGCACATGCGATGCAGCACCCGGGCGCCACGATCGTGACCGGCGGCATAGAAGCGCGCGTGGCCGAGCGCCGCCATCACCTCGATCTGATCCTGCGCCATGGCGCGGAACGAATAATTGATATGATTTGCGCCGCCCGGCACCTTTTCGGAATCGCCATAGCCGCGAAGATCGGTCGCGACCACAAAAAATTCTTCGGCCAATTTGGGCGCAAATCTGTGCCATGACAGATGGCTGAACGGATTGCCATGCATAAGCAGAAGCGGCGGACCCTTGCCGCCATAGACGGTTACGATGCGTGCGCCTGAGGTTTTGATCTCGGTGCGGGTAAAGCCTTCGAACATGGACGCGCTTCAACCCTGATATTCGCGGAGAGCGAATGATCCTGTAAAGTCGAAGCTTTCGCAACACGCCGCCATGCGATTTGGCGCATAGCGGTCACCGCAAACAGCGAGGAATGCGATGGGGAGAGAGACTCCTCCCGACGTTGATCCGCAATCGGGCTGCCGCCTGCCGCTGCGCAGGCGCGAAGACTTGGACGAGGCCGGCAAACGCGCCTATGACCGCGTCGCTACGCCCGGGAAGACGATTGTGGGACTGCGCGGACCCGGCGGCATTCGCCTCTATAGCCCCAAGACCAACGAGCCAATGAATGCGATTACTGACTATCTGCGGCACGAGGCCGCCTATGGGCCGATCGTCCGCGAAGTCGCGATTCTCACTGTGGCACGGGAGATGGACAGCCAGTTCGAATGGGCTGCGCACGAGCCGGAAGCCTTGAAAGCCGGCGTGCCGCAAGCCGTTATCGACACAATCAAATTCCGTAAAGACACGGACGGTCTCGACGAGCCGGACGCCGCCGTCATCGAATTCGGCCGCCAGATTTTCCGCGACCACAGAGTGACGTCGGCGGCCTATGCACGCGTCAAAGCCCTGTTCGATCCGACCACTTTGGTCGAACTGGTCATGTTGATGGGCAATTACGCCGCAACCGCGGCGCTGCTCACCGCTTTTGATATGCAGGTGCCGGACGGCAAGCCGCTTTTACCAGTGCCGGGATAGGACAATGGCGCGCGCCCGGGCGAAAGCAGGGACCCTTTCACAGTCCGCGCAGAAAGCACGTAGCCCAGCGTCATGGATTTCGGCCTGCGCCGAATGACAGCTAGCGGCTCGTCCTATCAAATCCCAGCTCGCTCCAGCGCGCCTTGACAGCATCGACATCGGCCTTGTCAGGCCACGCTGTCGGCGGAAAGCGCGCGCCGCCGAGCTCGGGATCGGGATCATGGTCGAGATTGATCGTGGCATCGATCAGCATGCGATTCCATTTGCCGGTCCCATAGAGCGAAGTGTTGCGATCGCGCTTGCGCGTCGACGGATCGAGTCCCAAGCCGAAAGTCGCCGGCATGATGACGATGTCGTCGTCGCCGGCATTGACGCGATAGGCGATCGCCCAATCGACCGCGGCATAATCGTGGATGTCGATGTCATCGTCGACCACGGTGACGTGCTTGTAGCGCACGTGCCCGGCCGAGGAGCCCCATAACGCATTGGCCACCTGCTTGGCCTGACCGCGATAGCTCTGCTTGATCTGCACGAGAATATTCACGCCGGCCTGCACCGGCGGGCACCACACATCGGTAACGCCCGGCACGCCGGCGCGGTCGAGCACGTTCCAGGCCGTCGCCGCGCGCATGATCGAGGAGCACACGCCGTTTTCGGAATAGGAGCCCGGCATGGAGCCTTCGATCGTGCCGCGAAAAATCGGATCCTTGCGGTGGGTGATACAGGTGACGCGAATGGTCGGCTTGGGCGAACGGTCGCCAGCGACATAGCCGGTGACCTCGGCGAAAGGACCTTCCATCGTGTAGGTCTCGGGGTCGAGATCGAGATAGCCTTCGATGACGATCTCGGCGCTCGCCGGCACGTGCAGATCGACGGTCTCGCAGCGCACGAGGTCGACCGGCGCGCCGCGCACTGCGCCCATGACGTCATATTCGCACAGGCCTTTTGGCACCGGCGAGCCCGCCACAAAGCCGAGCGCCGGCTCCCAGCCGATGGCAACCGCGATCGGCATTTCCTTGTGCCCGGCCTGCTGCCAAGCCGTGACGTGGTGGCCGATGTGCTGAGCCCGCCACATCAGGATTGGAATCTTGTTCTTGCCCGCGATCATGCCGCGATAGATGCCGACATTCATCACGCCGGTATCCGGGTCTTTGGTGACGACACCGCCGTAGGTCATAATGTAGCGGCCGCCGTCGACCCTGTTCCATTGCGGCACCGGTAATTCGTAGAGGTCGATATCATCGCCTTTGACAATGTTCTCCTTCACCGGACCGGTATTGACAACGCGCGGCGGCACGCAGCCGGTGAGAACGGTGCGGCCGAGCTTGACCAGTTCGCGCGGATGCGTTTCGGGCGGCAGCCCCAGCATCATCGCGACGCGGCGCGGGCTGGAGAGGCCACCGGTGAATACTTGCCGGCAGCGCGCATTGGCGCCGTAATCGCGGATATTGCGGAACAGCACCGCAGGGCCGGTGCCAGCGCCTTGCGCCAGCCGTGCAATGGTGCCGAGCTCGATATTCCAATCGACTTCAGCCTCCACGCGCTGCAATTCGCCCGCCGTGTCGAGCGCCTTGATCCAGCCCCTGATGTCGCCGAACGCGACCGGTTTTCGTTCAATCGTCATTGGTCCGCTAAGGAATTGTCCGATGTGAGCGGGCCGTTCTGCGCTGTCCCGGCCGGCGCTGTCAAGAAAGCGGCCTTTCACGTTTAGAATGCCGCGGAAGCAGGGCCGCGGGCACGGCTCTTCGGCGCCCGCAGTGCTGGCGCGCTCGAAGATTTGGCGGGACGGCCGCCGGTCTGCATACTGGGCCGCTCGGCCCGCCAGGTGGAGTTTCGCGTGACGACGACAGACCAGCGTCGAGTTTTGATCGCCGGCGGCGGTCCGGTTGGCCTGCTCTGCGCCTGGCTGCTCGGGCGCAGCGGCCTACCGGTGCGGCTGTTCGACAACAATAGCGGCCCGCAGGCCGATCCGCGCGCCGCCACGACCCATCCGGCGACGCTCGATCTCCTCGACATCGACGGGCTTGCCGACGACATGGCGCGCATCGGGCTCACGGCGCCGATCTTTCAATTCTGGGATCGACCGAGCGGTGAACTCATTGCTACATTCGATCATGCCGTGCTGAAACACGACACCCGGCACCCATTCGTGATCCAGTGCGAGCAGTTCAAGACCGCGAAGCTTCTGCTGGCACGGCTGCAGAAATTACGCAATGTCGAGGTCTTGTTCGATCACGAGGTCGTCGATATCGCCCAGACGGCCAGCAATGTCAGCATCAAGGTGCGCAGCCCCTCCGGCGAGACCTCGCATAAAGGAGCTTATCTGATCGGAGCCGACGGCGGGCGCAGCCAAGTGCGAAAGCAGGCCGGCATCGCCTTTACAGGCTTTACCTGGCCGGAGCGCTTCATCGTGCTGACGACGCCCTATGATTTCGAAGCCCACCGCGGCTATTGCTACCGCAGCTATTTTGCCGATCCCGGCGAGTGGTGCAATTGCTTCAAGGTTGCGGCCGACGGTCCGCCTGGCCTGTGGCGCACCGTCTATCCCGCCGACCCGGCGCTGAGCGAGAGCGAGATATTGAGCGATGCCGGCGTGCAGGCGCGCATCCAGTCGTTTTTCCCTGCGGCGACGCCCTATGAGATCGTGCATCGCAATCTGTATGTGACGCATCAGCGCGTCGCCGAGACTTTCAGGAAAGGCCGCGTCTTGCTCGCCGGCGACGCCGCCCATGTCAACAATCCGATCGGCGGCATGGGACTGAACAGCGGCATTCAGGACGCGGCAAATCTGTCGGAAAAGCTCGCACGCATTCTGCTCGAAAGGGCGCCCGATCACTTGCTCGATCTCTACAATCTGCAGCGCCGCACTGTGGCGATCGAATTCGTGCAGGAGCAGTCCATCGCCAACAAGAAGCGGCTGGAAGCGCGCGATCCAAAGGCGCGCAGGCGCAATCTTGACGAATTGCGCGAGACGGCTGCCGATCCGCAGCGCGCACGAAAATTTTTGCTGCGCACCGCCATGATCGCTAACCAGCGACGCGCCGCGGCGATTGAATTGCTTAAAACCGCATAAATGCGTTTTCGACATTATCTGACCGACTCTTCCTGCCACGGAACAATAAATCGTCTGGAACGAGAGGCAGAAACGTATGTTGGCCGTGGACGCACCTCTGGCGGGGAGAGGCAAGCGAAGGAGAACAATATGGGCAAACTTGCGCTGGCACTTTCCGCTGTAGTCGTGCTGCCTGGTTCCATTACGACCGGCGTGGCGCAGGATCGGGACAGAACAGGTTCCAGCATAACTCCCGGACACCGGATGCAGGAGCGCGGCCGCGTGCCCGGCCCGCCTGGCGCGTCCGGCTATGCGCTGGGACACCGGGATCGCGACGATACCGGAACGTTGCGCGATCGCGACGACCGCGGCATCAATCTCGATCGCGACCGACAGTGACGTTTTTTACGAGAGGAAATCAGTGGAGGCCGCCTCACGCGGCCTCCTTAATTTTCGGGCCGCGACGCGCGTGGTCACCAATCCGGTGCAGTCACGGCAATTGTCCCGGCCACCGGAGCGTAATCGTAGTAATCAGGCGCTGCGACCGTTACGGCTGGGCCGGGCGCAACATAGCCTGGAACGACAGCGGGCGGCGGGGCGACATACGCCGGCGCGGGAGCCACATAGACCGGCGCAGGAGCGACATAGACCGGAGCAGGATAGGCCGGGGCCACGTATACGGTCTGGGCTGATGCCGCGCCGGCGGAGAGCGTCAATGCGGCGGCCGCCAAGATCAGTGGTTTCGTCATGCTTACCTCCTGAACGGTGTGTATAATCGTCAACGCTGGCGTCCAACGATTACCGCAAGCGAAGGTTCACAGTTCCCGCCTGCATTCTCCACTTCGTGAATGATCGAATCGCCATTGGTGCGCGGCATGGCGCCGGCAAACCTTCGCCTCTGTTCCAGACAGCAGACGAGCAAGACGACAATCTCAGGTTCCGAATCGCTCCGACGGTGGAGCGATCTCGGTGACGAGATCGCGCACAAGTTGTTTGTTCGGAAGCGGCGTGAGCGTCATTTCACGCGGCTCGAGACGGGTGGTACAGGCATAGACCGTCTCGCCGTCGACCCGGATCATGCATTCCTTGCAGGCATTGGCGTTGATGCAGGAGAAACGGATCGCCAGCGAGGGGTCCTTGTTGATGCGCAACCAGCGCAAGCCGTCGAGCACCGACTGGCCCGGCTCGAACGGCACCTCGAAGGTTTGCCAAGAGCCGTGAGCGCGATCCGCGCCGCGCCAGATTTTCAGCGTCGCGATATTGCTCATGACACGAGCGCTCCGGCCGTTGTCGGCGCGCCGGATATTTTCAGCGTATCACCCGCAAGCACGACGCGCTGATGCGCCTGCCAATGCGGCAATGTGGTCGGGAAATCCTCGCGTTGATGGGCGCCGCGGCTCTCGGTGCGGCGCAACGCCGTCTCGGCGACGGCGCGCGCCACCAGCAGCATGTTGCGCAGATCGAACCATTCCAGGCGCTGCAGATTGAATGGAACGGCACGGCCGGGCGGCCGATCGCCGAGCTCCTCGGTCAGCGCCGTGATACCGGCGAGCGCACGACGCAATTTCGCATCAGTGCGAAACGGCCCGACATCATCGGCCATGATCGACTGCAAACGCGCCACCATCGCCGCTGTATTGGTGCCGTCGGGCGCGTCGGCGCCGACAAGCTCAAGCGCGGCGCGCGCATCCCGCGCTCGAAATTTCTGTGTGCTTTTGATGCTCTCGGCCGCAGTCCGCCCGGCCCGGCGGCCGAACACCAAGGCCTCGGTGATGGCATTGCCGGACAGCCGATTGGCACCGTTGGCGCCGCCAACCACCTCGCCCGCGGCCAGCAGCCCCGGCACTTCGGTCGTCATGCGCGCATCCGCAGGCACCCCGCCCATGTGATAGTGCGCAATCGGCGCCACCTCGACCGGCATGCGCGTGAGATCGATCCTGTTGGCGGCGAGCCGATCGATGACCGGTCCGAAGGCTTCGCGCAAAGCCGGCTCGCTGCAATGCTGAAAGCTCAGATAGGCGCCGCCATGCGGCGAGCCGCGGCCGGCTTCGACCTCCTTGAAGATGGCATAGGTCGCGAGATCGCGCGTGAGCACATATTTGCCGTCCTCGCTGGAGCCGTAGCGCGAGGTGAATTCTTCCATCTGTCCGTTGAGCAGCCGGCCGCCGAGCTTATAGCGAAACGGATCCCACATGATCGGGTCCATGCCGATCAGCCGTGGCGCCAGATGCCCGATTGGAAAGAATTGCGGGAATTCCATGTCGATCAGCGGCGCGCCGGCGCGCAGCGCCAGCGCATAGCCGTCACCGCCCATATTAGCGGAAGCACTGTTGCGCCGGTACAGGCGGGTGAGCCCACCGGTTGCAAGCACCGTCGCCTTGGCCGCAATGGTCACTGCTGTGCCGCTTTCAAGATGGTAGGCGACTGCGCCGGAAACTTCGCCGTCGCTCGTTACCAGATCGACAATGCAGAGATCGCCGGCTTTGCGAATACGAGGGTTGCGCGCCATTACCGTGCGCAGCGTCTTTGAGACCGCCGGACCGGTATTGAGAAAATCGACATAGACGCAGCGGGGCCGATCATGACCGGGCGCGACCGCTTGGGAGATATGACCATCCTTGCGCGCCCAACCGACGCCCCAATGATCCATCTCGCGAATACATTCGGATGCGTCCTGGCAGAGGAGTTGCGCAAGCCTCGCGTCGCAGAGGCCACGGCCGGCCGCAATGGTGTCGCTGTAATGAACGTGCCAGTCGTCGGGGACTTCCTCGCCGAGCGCGACCGCGACGGTCATCTGCGCCATGACCGTCGCACCGCTGCGTCCGATCAGGCTTCGATCGGCAATGAGGACCCGCGCGCCCCGGCGCTCCGCTTCGATGGCGGCATACATGCCGGCAGCGCCGGAGCCGATGACCAGAACATCGGTTTCGATCTTTATGGATTCCAGCGGCATGAAATCGGCTCCGGCATAGCCGCAAAATAGAGTGCCGATGGCGGCCGCGAAAGCGGTGCTCCGGCAACTCTGACCTACGCAGAGCGTATCATCTGGCTACCCGCCTGCGCCGGAATGAGCACTGTACGGCTAAGCCGGCAGCGGCTTGCCGTTGGTTTCCGGCAGGAACGGCGCAACGCAGAAGCCAAGAATATAAATGCAGGCGATCGTCATCGCCGCACGGCTGTAGCCGCCGAACTGCACGATCAGCACACCGGCGAACAACGGGCCGAGAAAGGCAATGAACCGCGGCGCGTTGAACGCAAAGGCAATGCCGGTCGCGCGCGAGCGCGTCGGGAACAATTCCGGCATCCACACCGGCATCCAGGAATACAGCCCGAGCGAGAAGAAGCCGTTCACACCCGCCGCCACCAAGAGCAGCGTGAGATCCTGCGTCCACAGGAACAGCACCGGGGTCAAGATGAGGGCCATGGCGAAAAAGGTCATCACCACCGGCTTGCGGCCGAAGCGGTCGGCAAGGAAGCCAAGGCCCGCATAGCCGATAATGGCGGCGAAGTTATAGGCCATGCCGGCATAGCTTGCCCATTGCGGGCCGGGCAGGCCGGCCTTGGCGGCCGCCGATGCGATATAGGGCGGCACCCAGGACGAAATGCCCCACCACGCGAGCGTCGTCGCCAACGACATCAGAAACAGCAGGATGGTGCGCCGCCGGATTTCCGGCTCGGCGAACAAATCAGCCACGGTAAAGCGGGTCAGCGCCTGCTCATGGGCGGTGAGTTCGGCGCCGGCATCCTTGCGCGCATGCGCATCGCGCCGCTGCGCATCGACCGACTGCCAGGTGTGAGACTCCTCGATCGAGGTCCTGATCCACAATGTCAGCAAAGCCGGCAGGATGCCGATCACGAACATGTAGCGCCACGCCTCCGGTCCAAAGCCCGAGACGAATAGCCAGATGAAGGAGGCGAGAAAGAAGCCGATGCCGAGACCGCACTGCATCAGGCCGGCGCCCTTGCCGCGTGCCGTCTGCGGCCACAGCTCGGCCAGCATCGAGGTGCCGGTCGACCATTCCGACCCGATGGCGATGCCGACCAGAAAGCGCAGGAGCGCAAACGAAATCCAGTTGAACGATATCGCGGTGACGCCGGTCAGCAGCGAATACGCCAAAATGGCGTAGATCATCGTCCGCTTGCGGCCGATATAATCGGCCAGAATGCCGCCGCAGATGCCGCCGATACCCCAGCCCAGCAGCGTGATCGAGATGACCGTGCCGGCAAACGACGGGATTTGCGGATACTGGGACGGCTCGAGCAATGAATGCATCGCCGGACCGACGGTGAGAATGAGCGCATAGGTCTCGTAGCCGTCGAACAGCCAGCCAAGATTGGCCGCAATCAGCGTGCGCCATTGGACTGGCGTGAGCGCCTTGTACCAGGGCGCGGCGCTGCCGGCAGTTTCGGAAATTCCGGTCGCTTGCGTCATCTCGTCCTCCCAGCATTCGTTAGGTCAGCCGCAGATTGCCTTGCTTTTCGGCCGCTGCTGCGCCCTCGCCTGTCCTCGACGTAAAGACTAGCTGAAAGTTTCCGTGCGGTCACTGCGCCGGTATTGACGCCGACCGCGCAGGCGCGGCAAAGGCGGCGGCAAGCCGCGTGGCAAATTGCCGTTCCATCTCCTTGGCCTTGGATTTGAGTACCGGCTGGCCGAGGCTGCCTAGCTTGCCGGTCAACGCGGCGTCGACTTCGTACGTGATCCTGGTGCCGTCAGGTATCTCGGAGAGCCGCGTCATCGAGCTTGCCGTGAGCCGGCCGACAATGCCAAGCGGCGTGCCTTCGATCTTGGCCTCGATCTCGTCCGGTTCCTGCGCCCGCACCACCTCGACCGTCACCTTGAACTTGAATTTCATATAGGCGACCCTGGTCTCGAACAGCGCCGCGTAGGTCTGCGGCGCGGTTTCGGTGAGATCGCTGACGCCCTCGACGCACGAGGCAAAGAAGCGCGCGTCGCGCACCGCCTTGTAGACTTCGGCGCGCGGGGCCTTGACCGAGAGCTCTCCGGAAAACTTCATGAGGTGCTCCAGTTACGAACCCCTCGCCGCAGCGGGTGAACAGGCAAGCGTCAGGCGCGCAGCGCCGTCAGCATGTCCTTGATGTATTCGTCGGCGCTCGAAATCACGAGCATCATGGCATGAGGGCGCAGTTGCGCCAGCATTTTCGACACCGCTTCATCACTCGACGAGACGCTGCCGAGAATGAGCGCCGTCGTCATCACGCGCTTGAGGTTGCAGGCTTCGCCGATTATGGCAGCTGCCGCGGCGTTCTCGCCGGCACTTGCCACCATGACGACAAGGTCGGCCGTCTCCACTTCCTCGACTAGATTCTTGGTCCGCCCCGCCAGATCATTGAGCCAGCCATTCATCGAAAACGGCTCGCCCTTGCGCGGCGCGCCCGAAAAAGCAGTCGCCGTGAGGAACGTCGCCCGCCAAGGCCCCTGCGCCAGTTCCTTGACCACACACTCGCTCGGCGCGTCGAGCGCGATCACCTTGACGGCGCGGTCACGCGAATTCGGCCGATCGATGCGGAATTTCGCCTCAGCCGCCGAGCTCATCCGGGCCGATTCGCTTTGCATCATGCACTCTCCTCATACGCCCTCGGCAATATAACGGGCATTCGGCGATATTTCATTATCGGCCGCGTCCTGTATAAGGGCCCTCCGCTTGACGGCAAACCAACAACAGGCCCAATTACGAGGCTGGCTAATGTCCGCAAAACACATCGATCTCTGCGGCACCGACGAGGTCGCGCCCGGCACGGCGCTCAAGGTCGAGGTCGACGATCTGGTACTGGCGGTGTTCAACGTCGGTGGCGAGTTTTACGTCACTGATGACACGTGCACCCACGGACCCGGATCGTTGTCCGAAGGCTATATCGAGGACGACATTGTGGAATGCAACTTCCACAACGGACAGTTCAATATCCGGACCGGCGAAGTCGTCTCGCCGCCCTGCATGATCCCGATCAAGACCTATCCGGTCACCGTCGTGGACGGTCGCGTAACCGTCGAGGTGTGAACACCTCCTATGCTCTTGCCGGGCTTGGGCTATTGCCCAACGCACGACCCGGCGATTTGCAGTTGACGAACCGTGCGGCTCCGGCTTGTTAGAAGCCAACCATTCTTGCCAACGACTTCGCGGGAGGATTGCCGCCATGACAAAGACCAAGCCGCCGTTTCGCGCCGACATAGTCGGCAGCATTTTGCGCACCGCGCCGCTGAAGGAAGCGCGCGCCAAGCGCGAGAAAGGCGAGATCAGCGCCGCGCAGCTCAAAGAGGTCGAGGATCGTGAGATCGAGAAGATCATCAGGAAGCAGGAAGACGTCGGCCTCAAAGTTGCGACCGACGGCGAGTTCCGCCGATCCTGGTGGCATTTCGATTTCTACGGCCTGCTCGATGGGGTGGAGATCTACGAGCTCGATCACGGCATCCAATTCCAGGGCGTGCAGACCAAGCCGCGCAGCATCCGCATCAACGGCAAGCTCGGCTTCTCCAATCACCCGATGCTGGAGCACTTCAAGTTCCTCAAAGCGCATACGCGGGTAACGCCTAAAATGTGCATCCCGAGCCCGGCGACGATGCATTTTCGCCTCGAGCCGAACGCGGTCGACACAAAATACTATGCCGATCGCAACGCGATCTTCGACGATCTCGCCAAGACCTATAAGCAGGCGATCCGCGCCTTCTACGATGTCGGCTGTCGCTATCTGCAATTCGACGATACCGCCTGGGCCTATCTATGCTCGCAGGCGGAGCTGAAAAAGGCGCGCGAGCGTGGGCTCGATGCCGACAATCTCGCGCGGGATTATGCCCGGGTCATCAATGCCGCGCTGGAAGGCAAGCCGGCCGACATGGTGATTACCACCCATGTCTGCCGCGGCAATTTCCGCTCCACCTGGATATCGGAGGGCGGCTATGAGCCGGTCGCCGAGACCCTGCTCGGCAAGCTGAATTACGATGGCTATTTCCTCGAATACGATACCGCGCGCGCCGGCGGCTTCGAGCCGCTGCGTTTTCTGCCCAAAGGCAACAAGATCGTCGTGCTCGGGCTGATCACCACCAAGACCGGCGCGCTCGAAAAGAAGGACGAGGTCAAGCGGCGCATCGAGGAGGCGACCAAATATGCGCCGATCGAGCAGCTCTGCCTGTCGCCGCAATGCGGCTTCGCCTCGACCGAAGAGGGCAATGTGCTGGCCGAGGACGAGCAATGGGCGAAGCTGCGCATGGTTGTCGAACTGGCCAACGACGTGTGGCGGACATCCTAAGCGGACGATTGTTTACGTCCGCTCGCCCGCGCAGGCGGCACGCAGTCGTCCGGGTAACCGACCTAGCCGGTCTGAGCTACCGGCGCCCTCGCGCTCACCCGCTTGTGCACATGCACCATCAGCGCCATGGCAAAGATCGGCGTCGCCAGATTGACGATCGGGACGGAGACGAAGGCGGCGATCAGAAGGCCGCCGATATAGACGACGGCGGCGTTGCGCTTGCGCAGCACCTTCGCCTCAGGCGGCGGCCGAAAGCGCATGGCGGCCAACTCGAAATATTCGCGGCCGAGAATATAGGCGGTGGCGAGAAAGAAGATGACCGCGCCGAAGCCGAGGAAAAGGATGAGCGGCGTCGCGATCAGATAGATCGCGACTGCCAGCAGCGCCGTTTTGAAACCCTCCCAGATCGCAAGCGACAGCGGCACGGCTTTGCCGGGCGGGTCGGCGGGATAATATTCGTGCTCGACTTCGTCACCGATCCGGTCGGCGAAAAAGCTGCCGACCACCGCCGTTACCGCCGGCATCAGCATCACGCTCCCAATCAGGATGCCGAAGCCTGCGGCGACTGACAGCAGCCAAGCGAGCACAGTGACTGGCGCATGCGCGTGCGGCCCAAGCGTCGTCTCGACCGAGGTGCCGCCGGCGTCCACCATCCAGACGATCAACCGTTCCAACGCGATACCGACGGCGACGATCAGTGCCAGCGCCAGCGCGATCGAGCGCCACAAAATCGCGCGCAGCGGCGGCGAGAACATCTGCGTGATAGCATTGGTCGCATCGTCAATCATGGCGCCCTCTCGTCATTCCGGCCGAGCGAAGTGAGAGCTGGAATCCACAGCCACCGCCGCCCGAGGCGGGCAGTGCATTACCACTATTTCGCGCTCCATGGATATGGAGTCCGGGCGCGCGGCTTACAGTTCCCCGCCGGGATGACCTTGCTTACGCCACCATTGCCTCGACGTCGTCCGCCGCAGCTGCCGGAACCAGCGGAATACGATCATCATCCTTGGCCGGCGACCGGTCGGCCCAGTTGAGCCGCTTGTAGTCGAAGCCGGATACGATGGTCGGCTTCACCACATTGAAATAGGGCGAGATGTCGAAGTCGCGCGGGCAGTACAGCGAGGAATGACGGATTTCGAGAATCGCCTCGCGCGCCTGCTGGCTTCCCGCGAGCCTGATCTTGGGCAGAATCGGATAGCGCACCGCGCGGAACGCATCGGCGATCAGGGCCGAGCAGATGAGCCGCGTTGGATCGCCCGAGCCTAGTGCGATCAGGCGCCGGCGCCAGCGTTGCGGCACCGGCAACGGCAAGAGGTAGCGCAGCAGATCGATGATGTTTTTCAGATCATAGGCAAAGCCGATGCGATCGATCGCATAGGAACAGACCGCGGCGCAATCGGCCGCCGTCATGCCAACCGGGCGGCAGATGCGGGTATGGAATTTCAGATATTTCGACAGCGGCACCGAGACGACGCCCTCGCCGACATTGGCTTCGATCAGCACATGCGGCTCGCCGTCGGCGGCCGTGCGGCCGGGCAGTGGCCCGACATAAAGCGCAGAATGCGACCAGGTCGACTGAGTGAGATATTTGATGACGCCGGAAATACGATTATTGCCCTCGACCAGCAGCACATCGCCCGGCTGCAGCGTCCGGCGCAAAGCTTCCGGATCGCTCGGCGTGAACGGCTCATAGCCCGGTATTGGGTTTTGCAAATAGTGGGCTATCAAGCGCCCGACCGCATCCGATATCCGCCTCATCAGGGTGGCCTCCCAGCCGTTGGCACCCGTCGTGTGCGGTTGCGCCGCATCTTTTCTTTGTCGTCAATTTATCGGAATTCCATTGCAATTTGGTTCACGACCCGATGCGAAACCGGTGCCGCGTTGCGCAAGGTTTGCGCAGTCGGCGCCCTTCGGGCAATGTGCGTCGCATCATAAGCGTTTCGGAAACCATGCCGTCTAAAACCGTTCCGCCATTGAGCCGGCGTTCACTGCTCCTCGCCACGGCGGCGCTAGCTCTGCGCCCGGCGCGGGACCTCGCCTCTGCCACCGCCTGGGCGGCGACCGGAGAAATATCGGGAGCCGTCGACGTTATCATTATCGGCGCCGGGGCAGCCGGTATCGCGGCGGCGCGCCGGATCGCCGCAGCCGGCCGCCGCTATATCGTGATCGAAGCGACCGACCATATCGGCGGACGCTGCTTCACCGATACGCGCACCTTCGGCGTGCCCTACGATCGGGGCGCGCATTGGCTCTACCTGCCGGGATCAAATCCGCTGACCAGGCTCACGAGCACCCGGGCCGACGTCTATCCGGCGCCGCGCAGCCAGAAAGTACGCATCGGCCGGCGTTTTGCGCGCGAGGGCGAACTTGAGGACTTCCTGACTGCACAAGTGCGCGCGACACGCGCGATCAGCGACGTCGCGCGCAAGGCCGATGTTCCAACCGAACAAGCGGTGCCGGCCGATCTCGGCGACTGGAGAAGCACGGTCGAGTTCGTACTCGGCCCTTATTTCTGCGCCAAGGATCTGACGCAGGTGTCCTCGTTCGATTTTGCCAGGGCCACCGAACGCAACGCGGCCGCCTTCTGCAAACAAGGCCTCGGCGCGCTGCTCGCCGGGCTTGGGCAGGGGCTTGCCATACAGCTTCTCACACCCGCGACCTCGATCGACACCAGGGGCGGAATATCGGTCGAGACGCCGCGAGGAACGATCAATGCGCGCGCCGCCATCGTCACCGTGCCGACCAATGTCCTCACCTCCGGGGGCCTGAAATTCACGCCCGATCTTGGCCATCGACAAATCGATGCCTTCGGCCGGATGTCGCTTGGCAGCTATGACCACATCGCGTTGGAACTCGTCGGCAATCCGCTCGGGCTCGAGAGCGACGACCTGGTCTTCGAAAAATCAAAGGACATGCACACTGCAGCGCTCCTTGCCAATATCTCCGGCACGCCACTCTGCACGGTCGATGTGGCCGGCTCATTCGGGCGCGATTTGTCGGGGCAAGGCGAAGCAGCCATGATCGACTTCGCCACCAATTGGCTGGTTGGGCTTTTTGGCGCCGAAATCAAAAGCGCAATCGGGCGCAAACATGCCACGCGCTGGAACAGCGAACCTTATGCGCTCGGCGCCTGGTCGGCGGCCGTGCCAGGCAGTCAATTTGCGCGGCGGCAATTGCTGGAGCCGATTGCTGACAGTGTCTGGTATGCGGGCGAAGCGGCGCACGAGACGCTGTGGGGCACGGTCGGGGGCGCCTGGGAATCGGGCGAACGTGCGGCCGACGCTGTGCTGCGTCAGACCGGGCCGACGCGGCCGGTGGCGCCGGCAACGGGCGGAACGGCTACCGAGAAACCCTCTCATCCCAGATCCAAATCGAAACGCGCCCGCGCCGAGCGGCGTGCACCGCGCCGCGAAGCCGGCCCGCCGCAATATTCGAGTGGGCCTTCGGGGCCCTCAAGTTACGGCGGCACGCCGACCATTATGCGCGAAGAGCGCTGAAGCGCAGTGGCCCGTCAACGCTGATGGAGCGCCCCCGGCGCCAGGGCGCACAGAGAAGCAGGCATGGCTGAAACAGCGATGACCGATCGGCTCGATCTTCACGGCCGTTTTCTTTGGTACGAGCTCATGACGACAGACACGGCGGCCGCCAAACGCTTCTACGCCAAGGTGATGGGATGGCGCATGCAGGACGCCCCTAGTCCCGCCATGCCCTATACGCTGCTGATGGCCGGAGAGGTTTCGGTCGGCGGGCTGACGACCCTGCCGAACGAAGTGATGGCGATGGGGGCGCAGCCGCATTGGCTCGGCTATGTCGGGGTTGATGATGTCGATGCCGCCGCCGCGCAGATCCAGCGGCGCGGCGGAGCGTTGTATATCCTGCCAACCGACATTCCCGATATCGGCCGCTTTGCGATTGCCGCGGATCCGCAAACGGCAACGCTGGCCCTGGTTAAATGGTCGAATCCGGCGCCATCGCCAACCGACGCATTGGATAAGCCGGGACGGGTCGGTTGGCACGAATTGCTCGCTGCTGATGCGGAACTGGCCTTCGCCTTTTACCAGAAGCTTTTTGGCTGGCAGAAAGCGGAGCCTGAGATCGAGAAAGAGAACGGCTCGATCAGCACTTATCAGCCGTTCTCGATCGGCGGGCAGACGATCGGCGGCATGTTCACCAAGCCGTCAATGGTGGCCAAGCCGTTTTGGCTTTATTACTTCAATGTTCGCGACATGGGTGTCGCCACCGGGCAAGTCATCGCCGGCGGCGGCGAAATTCTCGAAGGACCCGTCGACGTTACGGGTGGCAGCCGCGTTGCCCGCTGTGCCGATCCGCAAGGCGTCATGTTCGCACTCATAGAGAAGCGGAACGAAAAGGCGCCCGGCTATTTCGAGCGCGCCGCCCCACGGGGCGCCCCAGGACGGCGCTGGGCCTGGTAAAGAGTTGGTCGCAGAGATTGTCAGGAAGAGGCGGGCGCCTCGGCAGCGCGGCCAAGCGCAAATTGCCCGACCGGGCCTTCCCTGTGGAATTCGAGGCCGGTCATTTTAGCGAACAGGTCGATATTCGCCGTGCCGATCGCGCAGCCGCCAAGTCCCATATCGGTCGCCATCAGATAGAAAGTCTGCAGCAAGACGCCGACATCCTTGAGAATGAGCGCATAGGCAATGGAGCTGTATTTCCACGACATTCGACCGAAGCGTGCGGCAACGGTGATCAGAACCTGCGGCACCGAAGCCTCGCCCATGGCTGACTGCGCCGATTTGAGCAACGCCTCGCACCAATGCCGATGGGCAGGAATCAAGGTCAGGGCATGCGCGGCGGCATCATAGTGATAGAAGCCGCGCGGCAGGCCCTCGCATTTATCGATGGCGATATAAAGCTCGAGCTCGTAACTGGCGCCTGCCGAAGGATAGGGCCGCATTGTATGCGCGAGCATCGGACCGCCCGGGCGGGCGGGATCAAGCGGGATTTTCTCGATCGAACCGACGCGCGCCGTTGCGTCCAGGAAGCGCGCCAGCTCGGCAAGGGTAATCGGACGCCGATCATCGAAATTGCGGACCGAGTGTCGCTCGCGCAGGAGCTTTGCCGCGGCTGAATCCGCTGCCGTGGATGCTTCTGAGAGATTGCACAGATCGATTTTCTCTCCAGGCCAAGCGGGCCGCACTGCCGGCGGCGAATCAATCACCCCAACATAGGGATAGATGCCGCCCGCCGGATTGGCATGCCGGCCTTCCGTGCTGCGCGCGTGAAACAAAAGATCATGGAAGTCCCAGACGACGAGATCGCCGCCACCTTCGGTCGCACGCAGCCCCTCGTCATTCGTTCCGACCTTGAACAGCACATGGCTATCGATCAGCAGAGCGAGCAGCTCGATGCCGGGAAAATTCGTCTGCCGGCGCAGCGCGCGGACCTGTTGCGGGGTGGACAGGGCAACAAGAAGCGCGGCAATTTCGGGATTGCGAATGCGAAACAGCGCCGGGGCACGGGGCGATTCCAACACCATCTCGCCGGCGCGGCGGCGCAGATAGGCAAATCGGGAGAGCACAAGCCTGTCCGTCTGGCGCAGTTTCTGCATTCGTGGCCAATAATCCGGAAGCTGCGGTTCGATGATGATGTGATCGCCGATATGTGGCGCCTTATGCGGCGCTTGACCGGCGAGCCGGTATTCGATCAGGCCGCGTGCAGCCAATCGGCGCACCAATTGCTCCAATTGTTTCTCGGCACTTGTCTTGTGAGATGCGAATGAGCTCAACGGCACGCCGGAGCGCAGCTCTTGCGCGCGATCCGCCGCGGCGGCGCTGACCTTTCCAAGATTAAGCGCAAAGCCGTCGACGCGAGCCACTATTTCGCCGCCGCTGCGCACTTGGAGCGTGACGCGATCGAGCAGTCGAACGCAAAGGCCTGTCGCTCTTCGCTTCACCTTGTTTCGGCGGGCGCGCAAGCCAGGCGACCTCAAGTATGCGGATGCAGCGGGTTGAGATCTTCTTCCGCCAGCGGCCGCTCGCGTAGCCCGAGCCTAACCGGAACATCATAGAGCCGGCCTGGCGCAAAGCGGCGATAGAAATGCCGCATTCCCGGCACGATCACCCGCACCACCGGCACATCGATATCGGGGCGGGTCTGATCAAGGACGAGAAAATCGAGCCCGGCGCGTTGCGCGATATCGACACAGGCGAGCACCTGCTCGCGCGTGTCAAGCTTGCCGAATTTGGCCGCCAAATCTGCGCTTGATTCGCAGCCGAAATTGGGCCGCACCGCGCCCGGCCCGTTCGGCAACAGATAGGGATGGTCCCGCAGGCGAAACTCAACCGACCCGTCAGACTCCATCCGCTCGCGGCCACCCAGGAGGCCGATAGAGAGAAACTGATTGAGCTCGGTCAGCGCGCGCAACAGCGCGATGCGCGGATCAAAATGCGCGCCGGAGCCATATTCGACAAAATCGTGGCCGTTGTTCGCCTCGTGCGACATGGCCACGAAGCTCGGAACGCCAAGATCGGACGTGATGTCGATAACCCAGACCCGGCGTCCGGTTTCCGCAAGCTGCGATTTCAGATCGCGGACGTAGGCGTCGTCGAATTGATCGAGATCGACTTCCGTCCGCTTCAGGCGGTTGTACCACCAGATCGCATAGGAATCGCGCTCGACCAGTTCGAGAAAGCCCTGGACGATCGCCTCCTCGCGCGTATTGCCGGCGGCGCAACCATTGGAATCTGCATGGATGATCTGTTCGGGCGACGGCCCGCCGCGATAGAAAAAATATAACAGGCTGGTCGGCAGATATCTGAAGCGCTGATCGCGCAGCGACCAGACCGGCGACCAATCCATCTTTGCCGATGGATCGAATGGCGGCGGTACCGGGGTGCCGTGATGATCATGCTCCTCCTGCCACCCCCGGCCGCGGCGATATTGGGCATCGCTGAACAGCAGCACGTCGTTCGGCAAAATGGCCTCACCGGGTGCAAAGTCGGTGAAACGCCGAGCTATGCGGATCTCGTCGCCTTGATAAATCCCGGAATAGCGCTCGATCGCCTCCATCAGCGCACTGGCCTCGCCCTGTTCAGCGGTGCTGCCCTTACCGAAGCTGCCGCCGCTGCGCCCGGCCCGCAATTCATCGAGCGTATCTGCGGTGCCGGAGAAATTGTGGTCGGCGTAATAATTGGTGTTGAGGGGCAAATCGACCTCGAGGCGCTCGAGCCGCGACACGACGCCGGTCAATGCGCTGATATGTTTGCGATTGCGCGCCACCGTCGCCCGCGATGTGACGGAACGGTAGCCGCCGCTCGTCATGATCAGTTTGGCGCCGACCGCAAGCGTGATCGGCTGCGGCGCTCTGCCCGGGTCGCGCAGCTTCTTGCTGCCGCAAGCCGGGCATTGCGGACGACGTGTAACATAGTGCCTAGCGATGCTTGCGCCCAAGAGGTCGAGGCTGACGATGTGATCGCGCAAATCAGTGCGAAAGCCGGTCGCAATGGCTTTGCCGATCTCGGTGGCCGCAAGGGCAAAGCCGCCATGGCCCAGCGTGTCATGAGCGAGCGGTGAGGTCACAATGCGGCGCGCCTGTCTGCGATCAAGCAGCGCCTTGATCTCACGATTGCGCGCCATGCGATCAGCGAGACATCTCCAGCAAGCCGTTTGACCGGGCATCAAGACCGGGCCCACGAGCGGAAAAATGCCGGAAGGCTGCACCAACAGCCAGTGGGTGCGGTCCGACAGATGCTTGCGATTTAATTTCTCGAGCCGCGCGTCGAGATAGTCGTTCACCACAACGAGGGTGAGTTCGGCGCGGCCGCCCTGTACGACGCGAATGCCGAGCTTGCTCAGCGCATTACGGAGGACGTTTGCGCCCTTCGCATCGATCGATTGAATGCGCACGCGGCACTTGCGAAGATTCGTCTCTACCGCGGCCAGCGGCAGGCCGAGGCTGGCCCAATAGGCGCCAGCGACATCGCTGCGCCGCCTTGAAACGATATGATGGCGATCGATCAGACGCTTGAACGCTTCATGGATAGCGTCAGCCGGGTATTTTTTGCCGAGCTGGCGAATGATCTGAGCGAAACTTTTGCGGGCTCCGATTGCGTCGGCCACCGCACAATAGAGTTCGCCGTGCAAAAAGAATTTCCGGTCCTCGGAATAGAGGCATACGACATCGGGCGACAACACATAGACCGAGAAATTCGGCGCAAATTGCGGAATGTCTTTGGGCTTGAACGGCGCAAGCCCGTCACTGCGCTCGGCCGTCGTAAGCTTCGCGCGCGGCGCTTCAGCTTTTCTGCCGGTATGAATCGCCATCGCGGGTAACTGTTTACTGCTGGAGCGGTAGCATCGCCCATGCACCGCGCACGCGACTGTCTGCAGATAAGCGCAGCGAACAACACAGATTGGGCCGGGTCAAGTCAGGCCCGGCCCATCAAAACCTGTCTCAAATCGCAAGTTCAATCGCAAGCGTCGGAGCGCTGTCGCGCCTAGCAGGCGCCGCAACGACCCCAGGACCAGCAACAGCCGCCACAACCGCCACAGCCGCAACCCCAGCAGCGTCGCCAGCCGCATCGGCAGCCACCGCACCGGCATCCGCCGCAGCGGCAGCCCCACCAGGCCGTCTTTACGCCACTCTGCTCTGGCACGGCGTGTTCCTTGTCGAACACATAGAAGGTCGACAAGCTTACATCGGAAATCTCTTCCTCGCCGAGAAAGAGCTGGTGCTGAGGTGAGGCGTTTTGCGCCGTTACATCGGCCACGGCTCCGGAGGTCGACGCCGAAGCGCCGCCGGCCATCGCGAAAGACACGCCGGCAATTCCAACGACCGGTATGGCCTTGCTTCCGCGACTTCGTTTTGCCGCTTTCTTACTGCGCGCCATTGAGAGTCCTCCCATACCGTTGGGTATGTTTGCTCAAATTGTTCGAAGCGCAAAATCATTTTACGCTTCACGCAAGCCAATAGGCAAGCAACGACGAATCGGGAACGACATCAATACATTTTTACCTTTCGACCGAATCCAACGGCAGAACCAGGCATCGGTTCCACAATGCTGCGTTTTTCAAACGCCTGCGGCGCAAGTGCGCGTGCGGCTGCTCCGCTGTGACGAGTGCCGTTCAGCCCTGCAACTTTGCGCATGGTTTGAGCTGGAGGCGCGGCTTGCGATCAGGCGCGCAGCACGCCGCCGGTACGCTTGCCGACTTCCGCAACGATTTTCGCCGCCAGCGCCTCGATCTCGGCATCGGTCATTGTCCTCTCGCGCGGCTGCAAGGTGACGGCGATGGCGATTGATTTCTTGCCGGGCGGGATGCCGGGGCCCTCATACAGATCGAACACGTTGACGCCGGTGATAAGCTTGCGATCGGCGCCTTGCGCGGCGCGCACGATATCCGCGGCCTTGACGTCACGCTCGACGACAAAGGCAAAGTCGCGCTCGACCGGCTGGAACGGCGAGAGATCAAGGGCGGGTTTGGCACGAGTGGGCTTCGCCTTCGGCTCGGGAATGCGATCGAGAATGACCTCGAAGGCAACGAGCGGACCTTCGACGTCGAGCGCTTCGAGTGCGCTTGGATGCAGCTCGCCGAAAAACCCCAGCACATTTTGTGGGCCGATCTGAATCGTTCCCGCACGGCCGGGATGAAACCAGGCCGGCCCGCCCGCTACGACTTGCAGCGCGGACGCGGGCGCGCCGGACGCCGTGAGCACCGCAAGCGCATCGGTCTTGGCGTCAAGGGCGTCGACCTCACCGTCCCGCTTCGACCAGTGCCGGCCGATACCGGCAGGCTTGGCCAAAGCACGCCGCACGCCGGCAGCCGCAGTGAGCTGATCCTCGGGGCGGTCGCCACGGAATATTTGCCCAACCTCGAACAGGCCAATATCGGGAAAGCCGCGATCGGCATTGCGGCGCGCCGCCGCCACCAGGCCGGGAACGAGGCTCGGCCGCATGTCGGACAGTTCTGCGGCAATGGGATTGGCAAGTGCGAGTTCAGGCTTGCCGCCGCCGAACAATTCGGCCTGTCGCTTGGAAATAAACGACCACGTCACCGCTTCGACCAGATTGCGCGCGGCGAGCGCGCGCTTGGCCTTGCGCGTGCGCACCTGAATCGGAGTAAGCACCGGCTTGCGCGGCGCCTCGCCGCGATCGAACGGCGTCGCCGGCACGCGATCGAGCCCAAGGATGCGCACCACCTCTTCGACGATGTCGGCCCTGCCCTGCACATCCGGTCGCCATGACGGCACGGCGACTTTCACGCGCTCGCCCTGGCCGGCGACGAAAAAGCCGAGATGATTAAGCACGCGCCGGATGTCGGGGAGCGACACATCGAGGCCGGCGAGTCGCTCGAGCTCGGACAGCGGAAAGTCGATGACGCGCTCAGGCGGCTCGGCGCTGCCCGCGACCGTCACCTCCGACGGCGTGCCGCCGCACAAATCGAGCACCATCCCGGTTGCCAGTTCCAGCCCTGGCAGCATGAAGGCGGGGTCGACACCGCGCTCGAAGCGATAGCGCGCATCGGAATTGATGCCGAGCCTACGCCCGGTCTGCGCGATATTGACCGGCACCCACAGCGCCGACTCGATCAGCACATCGGTTGTCGTCTCATCGCAGCCAGTCTTCTCGCCGCCCATGATGCCGGCGAGCGATTCCACGCCCTCGTCATCGGCAATGACACAGATCGTGTCGTCGAGCGTGTAGTTGCGGCCATCAAGCGCCAGGAGCGTTTCGCCGGCGCGGGCACGGCGTACGGTGAGATTGCCGCGGACTTTGCGGGCGTCGAACACATGCAGCGGCCGACCGCGATCATAGGTGACAAAATTGGTGATATCGACCAGCGCATTGATCGGTCGCAGCCCAATTGCCGTCAGCCGCTTTTGCAGCCATTCCGGCGACGGGCCGTTCTTCACGCCGCGCACCAGCCGCAGAGCGAAAGCAGGACATAATGGCGGCGTCGTGCCGAAATCGAGACGCACCCTTACTGGACAGGGAAACTCGCCTTTTATCGGCTTGATCGTCGGGTCTTTGAACTTGCCCATGTCGGCGGCGGCGAGATCGCGGGCGATGCCGTGCACGCCGGTGCAATCCGGCCGATTTGGTGTCAGATTGATCTCGATCACCGGATCGCCGAGCCTCGCCCATTGCGCGTAGCTTTCCCCGATAGGAGCGTCCTCCGGCAATTCGATGATGCCGTCGTGATCGCCGGAGATTTGCAGCTCGAAGCCCGACACCAGCATGCCGCGGCTCTCGACATCGCGGATCTTGCCCACGCCGAGAGTGATGTTCTTGCCCGGGATAAAGGCGCCCGGCGGCGCAAACACGCCCGTCATGCCGGTCCGCGCATTCGGCGCACCGCAGACGACCTGAATTGGCTTGCCGTCACCGGTATCCACCATGCAAACGCGCAGCCGATCGGCATTGGGATGCTGCCTGGCTTCGACCACTTTGGCGATGACAAAAGGCTCCAGCAGCTTGCCTTTGTCCTCGATGCGCTCGACCTCGAGTCCGATCATGGTGAGCTTGTCGGCGATCACCTCGACCGGCTGATCGGTCTCGAGGTGCTCCTTCAGCCAGCCGAAGGTGAACTTCATCATGGGCCGGCACCTTTGTCAGGGACGTAGAGATAAAGGAGCGGCAGGCTGACGAAGGCCAAGGCAGCCAGAAAAATGGCGCCGTGATTGTTCCCTTGGAACAGCTCGCGCCTGATAATGAGGTCTTCCTGCGCCGCCGCCTGCAGCGGGCGCTTGTAGTCACGATCGAACATTGACAGACAACGCAAGCAGCCGAGCACCACGAGCGGAAACAGCATGATCGCGATGACGATCACACCCTGCTCGAAATGATTGTCGGCGACGACCGGCGCCGAGACGCCGAGCGCAGCAATCATCATCGATGTATGCGTAAGAAGGTTGCCGGCCTCGTTATCCAGAATCTGGAAACTGCGGCTGACCGGATCGGGACCGAAAGTGCCGTCGCGGTCGACGGCGAGCAGCTCGGTTTCACACTGGATGCGACCGGCCGTCCAGCCGCGCGTCATTGTCCGGCGCAAAAACCGATCAAAACTTTGGATTGTCATCCTGATCATGGGCACAGCATCCGTGATCACGGAGACAGTCCGCCGGCAAGTGTCGGGAAATCGAGCGGCCGGAAGCCGTAATGCGACAGCCAGCGAATGTCGGCTTCGAAAAAGGCGCGCAGGTCAGACATTCCGTATTTGAGCATGGCAATGCGGTCGATGCCCATCCCCCAGGCAAAGCCCTGAAACTCGTCCGGATCGAGCCCGCAATTCTTCAGGACATTGGGATGCACCATGCCGCAGCCCAAAATTTCCAGCCAATCGTCGCCTTCGCCGAAACGGATGTCGCCTTTGTCGCGTCGGCATTGGATATCGACTTCGAGCGACGGCTCGGTGAACGGAAAGAACGACGGCCGAAAGCGCATGCCGACCTTGTCGACCTCGAAAAAGGCCTTGCAGAATTCCTGCAAAATCCATTTCAGATGACCGAGATGCGATTTCCTGTCGATGACTAGGCCTTCGACCTGATGGAACATCGGCGTATGGGTCTGGTCGGAGTCGCAGCGGTAAGTGCGGCCCGGGATGATGACGCGAATCGGCGGCTTCTGTGTCAGCATGGTGCGTACCTGCACCGGCGAGGTATGCGTGCGCAACAATAGGCGCGAGCCGTCCGGCTTCGGGTGGAAGAAGAACGTGTCGTGCATATCCCGCGCCGGATGATCCTCCGGGAAATTGAGTTTGGTGAAATTGTAATCGTCGGTCTCGATGTCGGGCCCTTCGGCGACGGCAAAGCCCATATCGGCAAAAATCGCCGTGAGCTCGTCGGTGACCTGCGTAATCGGATGCACTCGACCGATCTCGAACGGCGCTTCGCGCACCGGCAAGGTGACGTCGATGGACTCGGTATTGAGGCGAGCCTGCAAGGCGGCCTGCTTAAATGCTTCCCGGCGCGCCGAAAGCGCTGAATTGACCCTGTCCTTGAGCCCATTGATCAGCGGCCCGCGACGCTTGCGCTCCTCGGGCGTCAGCGCACCGAGCGTTTTGAGGAGCGCAGTGACGGAACCGCTCTTGCCCAAAGCGGCGATGCGCACCGCCTCAAGAGCGCTCTCATCCTGAGCGCGCTCGACGTCGCTTAAGATCTGTCGTTCGAGCTGTGCGATATCCAACATGCGTCAATCCGGCATGAACGGCAGGTCGGTGTCGGAGGGCTTGCCGCCGGCCTGGGTCAACATGCAATGCACCTGACCCCGATGATGGGTTTGATGATTGAACATATGCGTGACCAGCATCCAGCGCGGCCGCGTCCATTCGCGCTTGGTAGCGCCGGAAAAATAGGTCATCTCGCCAGCGAGCCAGGCGTTATCGACCGTATCCGCCCAAGCGATGATTTTCTCATCGAAGGCGGCCCGCTCGAACTTCAGGTTCTCCCAGTCCGCATAGAGCGTGACGGATTCCGCAATCCCGCCGGGCGGCTTCGGCATGTCGCCGAAACGGCTCATCCAGGTCCGATCGCCCCACAACAAGTGGCTCAGCGTCTTTTGAATGGAGCCGAAGAAGGCGCCGCGCTCGCGCTGACGCTCCTCTGCGGAGAGCTGGTCGGCTACGCTGTAGAGATTCAGATTCTGCCAGCGATTGTAGCGCGCCATGCGCTGCACATAAGCCCGGTCGATCATGGCCTGCCGGACGGCGGACAGCAGAGGACAGAGGACGGAAGATCACGGGACGCCGTCATCTGTCGTCTGCCGTCCGTCGTCCCTCCTCCTTTACGCCAGCGCCGACTTCGCTTGCCCTACGATGGCTTCGAACGCAGCCGGCTCCCGGATCGCGAGGTCGGAAAGCACCTTGCGATCGACCGTGATGCCGGCTTTGTCGAGGCCAGCGATGAAGCGGCTGTAATTGAGGCCGAAGGGACGCACTGCCGCATTGAGACGCTGGATCCAGAGCGCGCGGAAGGTACGCTTGCGGCGCTTGCGATCGCGATAGGCATATTGATTGGCCTTCTCGACCGCCTGTTTGGCGATGCGGATCGTGTTCTTGCGCCGGCCGTAATAGCCTTTGGCGGCTTTGAGCACTTTCTTGTGCTTGGCATGAGCGGTGACGCCGCGTTTGACGCGAGCCATGACTGATCTCCTGTGCGGAAGAATATCTGCAAACGCTTAAGGGCTGCTGGCGCGGCCCCTTTCAGCCGTTCGGCAGAAAGTATTTCTTGACGTTGTCGCCGTCGGTCTTGAACAGCACGTTGGTGCCGCGCAACTGGCGGATCTGCTTCTTGGTGCGCTTGATCATGCCGTGGCGCTTGCGCGATTGCTGATAGAGGACCTTTCCGGACCCCGTCACCTTGAAGCGCTTTTTCGCGCCCGACTTGGTCTTGATCTTGGGCATTTGGCTCTCCTTAAAGATACACGCTGCCCCGCTCGACCCCTTTTCGCTTGCGCGAAAGGCCGAGGGCAACGCCGGCGACCGTTTATGATCGCTAATGAGCACCTCGCCGCCACGGCAGCCCTGAATCAGCCGGGCGGCGGGAAGGGCGCGGTTATGGCAGAGCTTGCCGCAATTGGCAAATGTCTGGTGTGCCGCCCACACAGGTCGCGCGCGGCAAGGCAAAACCCGACCGAAATCCGGTCCACCGACCTACGGCAGCTCACCCACCATTTTTACCAGTTCGGCCTCGGACCAGGCGCGCATCGTCCGGGTGCGGACGTTTCCATGCCCGCCGATCGCCATGCAGAACTTGGCGACATTGTCGTCGCCGGGCGCTTCCACGATAGCCAAGACATCCGATTCTCCGGATGTCAAGAAAACCTGCTTGATGTCGACGTTGAGTTTTTTGCCGAGCTCACGCGCCGCGGCGTTGCGCTTGGGCCAGTCCTTGACGGTGCGAATTCCCTGATCGGTCCAGTTCATTGCGAGGATGAATGTCGGCATGCTCGTTTCCTCCCATTGATGAGTTACGAAGACTTGCCAACGAGCAGAGGGGCAGGCACGCACGCGCCTCCCCGACTCGATGTCTATTCTTTCCGACCCTCGTCGCCGGGCGGCGTTGCAGATTCCCGTCAGGCGGGACGCAAGCGGCCGGAGCCGGTTCCGCGCGGCGACGCCGTGACGGCGCCGCTCAGCGCGGCGCCAGCACCATGACGACCTGACGGCCCTCGAAACGGGGCTCCTGCTCGATCTTGGCGATCTTGGCCGTATCGCCCTTGACCCGGTCGAGGAGCTTATAGCCGAGCTCCTGATGCGCCATTTCGCGGCCGCGGAACCGCAAGGTCACTTTGACCTTGTCACCTTCCTCGAAAAACCGCTGGATCGAGCGCATTTTCACATCGTAGTCGTGATCGTCGATCATCGGCCGGAGTTTGATCTCCTTGATCTCGACAACCTTCTGCTTCTTGCGCGCCTCGGCGGCTTTCTTCTGGGCCTGATATTTGTATTTGCCAAAATCGAGAATTTTGCAGACCGGCGGAACCGAGTTTGGTGCGATCTCGACCAGATCGAGGCCAGCCTCTTGCGCCATGGCAAGCGCTGCGTTGATGTCGGTGACGCCCTTATTGGCGCCGTCTTTGTCGATGAGTTGGACCTCGCGGACGCGGATCTCCTCGTTGATGCGCGGCCCTTCCTTCGGACTGGGCTGCGCGGCTCTAATCGGGCGACGAATGGGTATTGTCTCCTTCGGTGGTTGCGACGCGTGGTTTTAGCTTAGGCGGACTTCAAGGCACACCAACATCGACATCGCGCGATACGATGGGCTCTTATCGGACGATGGTCGAGGCGAACATAGAGAATCGGGAGTTTTTCGCTTCAAGTCAACGCCAATGCGCATTTTGTTGCGGCTAAAGCAGGCGGGATAACACGCACGTTATGATTTATGTTCCGTCACCCTGACCTGCCAGTCACGACCTCAAGCGAAGCCGTAATGAGTGATAATGGCCTGAAATTCCTTCATATTGGTGAAGGCGCGGACCGCCGCGGCATTGCCGTGCGCGAAACCGCCGGCGGCCCACCGGGCCTGTTCTGGCTGGGCGGCTACAAATCCGACATGAAGGGCACCAAGGCGCAGGCGCTTGCCGATTGGGCGGCGGCGCATGGCCGGGCTTGCCTTCGCTTCGATTATTCTGGCCACGGCGAATCGGAAGGCGCCTTCACCGAGGGCACAATCGGCCGCTGGCTTGGCGAAACCCTCGCGGTGTTCGACGCCTTCTGCCGCGGACCGCAGATACTCGTCGGCTCGTCAATGGGCGGCTGGCTGGCGCTTCTCCTGATCCGCGAATTGCGCCGCCGCAAGGCCGCGGAGGAGACTGCGGCGCCGACCAATGTCGCCGGCGTGGTACTGGTCGCGCCGGCGGTCGACTTCACCGAGGAACTGATGTGGAAGCGCTTTACGCCCGAAATCAAGCGCGAACTTGCCGAAAAAGGCGTATGGGCGCGGCCATCGCAATACTCGCCCGAGCCTTATCTGGTGACCCGCGAACTGATCGAAGAAGGCCGCAACCATCTCCTGTTTGGCGGCATGATCGAGACCGGCTGCCCGGTACGCATTCTGCAAGGCGTCGAAGACCCCGATGTGCCGTGGCAGCACGCCAAAGCTCTGGCCGCCCGGCTCGCCAGCGACGACGTGGTGCTGACTTTGATCAAGGACGGCGACCACCGCCTGTCACGGCCGGAAGACATCGAGCGGCTGATTCACGCAGTGGCGGAGTTTTGATCGACTTCCCTCAAACTGGCGTATGTCGCCAAAGAATGGAACCGGCTTTCCGAACAGGGCATGCGCCCAAGCAATGAATCAAAGCTGATCCCGATACATTGTCACGGGATGCGCCCCGATCGCCGCTCGCTACGCCGGCTCTCTGTCGAAGCTGAAGGCGCCCGCGCCGTAGCTCAGCGTGTAAAGGAAGCCGCCCGCCATCACCAAATTCTTGTAGAAATGAGTCATGTCGTCGGGATCTCCGCTCGGCAGGTGCACGCCGAAGGCAGTCCCCAGGCACAGCAGAATCAGCGCGGCCGCGGCCCAGCGGATTTTGAAACCGACCAAGACGGCGAGCCCGCCGAGAATGTGCACCGCAATCGAGACCCAGACCGCAATCTGCGGCAACGGAATGTGAACGCTCGCGAAATATTCCACGGTACCGGCGGGGTCGCGAAGCTGAATGACGCCGTCCCAGACAAACAATCCGGACATGAGAATGCGTGCGAGCAGAAGCACGTAATTTCTGGACTGCTGCATGGCGCCCCTCTTTTTTGCCGTCGCGGAACACTCTCGCCTAATGCTAGCAGCACCCGTGCAAGCGGCCTATTGGCATATCGAGTGCTGCAGTATTTTGATGCTCCAATATTCCGAAGGCATGGGGTTACACAATCGGGCTTTTTGCGAGAGCACTTTGAAATTTGGCGCGCCCGACAGGATTCGAACCTGTGACCTCTGCCTTCGGAGGGCAACGCTCTATCCAGCTGAGCTACGGGCGCGCAAAGGGCGGTTTGGTGCGCTCTAGATAGCCAAAGCAGAGCCGCCCGGCAATCGGCTTAGCCAGTGGCGGCAGCCTCCGCGGCAGGCAACCTCCCTATTCTAAGCGGCAGGCAACCTCCCTATTCTAAACTGCGGGCTTGACAGCGCTGGGCCGTGCAGAACGGCCGGCTTGCCGGCGGTCCGCACGGCTCCTAAGCTTGCGGCAACGCACGGAGCACCCCATGTCGCAATTGGCCGAGAAGACCGCAAAAGCCGACCGCAAGGACAAGCACGAGTCGATTGCCGCCAAGATCAGGGACGCCGCCTTCAAGTGGGACGACCCGCTCGATCTTGAGGGCGAGCTGACCGACGAAGAGCGTATGGTGCGCGATACCGCGCGCGATTATGCGCAGGAGAAGCTGTTTCCGCGCGTGATCGCCGCCAATCGCGACTAGAAATTCAATCCGGACGTGCTCAGGGAAATGGGCGAACTCGGTTTGCTCGGCTCCACCATTCCAGAAGAGTATGGCGGCGCCGGTCTCAATTATGTCTGCTACGGACTGATCGCGCGCGAGATCGAGCGCGCGGACTCCGGCTATCGATCCTTGATGTCGGTGATCTCATCGCTGGTTATGCATCCGATCCACGCCTATGGCAGCGAGGCGCAGCGCCGCAAATATCTGCCCAAGCTGGCCAAGGGCGAACTGATCGGCTGCTTCGGCTTGACCGAGCCCGATCACGGTTCCGATCCGGGCTCGATGGTGACACGCGCCGTGAAAGTGCCGGGCGGCTATAGCCTGACCGGCGCAAAGACCTGGATCACCAATGCACCGGTTGCCGATATCGCCGTCGTGTGGGCCAAGCTCGACGGCAAGATCCGCGGCTTCATCGTCGAGCGCGGCACCAAAGGCTTTTCCACGCCGAAGATCGAAGGCAAGCTCTCCCTGCGCGCCTCGATCACCGGCGAGATTGTGCTCGACGGCGCTTTCGTGCCGGAAGGCAACATCTTGCCCAACGCTTCCGGGCTTGCGGGACCGTTCGGCTGCCTCAATGTGGCGCGTACCGGCATCGCCTGGGGGGCGATCGGCGCCGCCGAATTCTGCTGGCATCGCGCGCGCGATTACGTGCTCAATCGAAAGCAGTTCGGCCGGCCGCTCGCGGCCAATCAGCTGATACAGAAAAAGCTCGCCGATATGCAGACCGAGATCACACTCGGACTCCATGCGGCGCTGCGGCTGTCGCGTCTGATCGATCAGGGCAAGGCGTCGCCGCCGGCGATTTCCATGCTCAAGCGCAACAATTGCGGCAAGGCGCTGGAAGTGGCGCGGCTCGCCCGCGACATGCATGGCGGCAACGGCATTTCCGAGGAATTCCACGTCATGCGCGTGCTGTGCAATCTCGAGACCGTCAACACCTACGAGGGCACGCACGACATCCACACGCTGGTGCTCGGCCGCGCGCAGACCGGCATTCAGGCGTTCATGTGATAGTAAAACGCGCGCAAGCGCGACCGAGTTGATTTATCTCGTCGACCTCTGCTGACTGGTCTCGGTGACACGCTCACCGGCTTCAATGTGCCGGTGCCGGAGGCCGAACCTGTGTAAGCTTGGCCAACAGACTCGGAGCAAAGACCCATGTGCCGCAATATTCGTACCCTCTTCAATTTCGAGCCGCCGGCGACGGAGGAAGAGATTCGCGCCTCGGCCCTGCAATTCGTGCGCAAGCTCTCCGGCTTCACCCATCCATCGCGTGTCAACGAGGCGGCGTTCAATCGCGCGGTCGATGAGGTGGCAGCGGCGGCACGGCGGCTTCTCGGCTCGCTGGAAACGGCAAGTCCAGCCAAGAACCGTGAGATCGAAGCGATGAAAGCGCGCGCTCGGGCGAGGGAACGCTTTGCTTGAACTCACTGCATCGAAAGCGATGAGATCGCGACGCTCACGCTGCCATTGGCATTGGCGATGACGCGCAGGGTCTTGTTATCGTAGGCGATGCCGACCAGACGCAGATCGTCGACCGTGGCGCTCGCGCGCAGGCCCGGCGCCTGCGCGGCCAGATTGCCGACCGCGGTCGCGATGCGCTTCTTGGCGTCGGCAGCGAACGGCTTGAGATCAATCATCGCACGCTCGGCCAGCAGCTTTTGCAAATACGGCGCCGCGGCTTGCGCGGCCGCACCAAGAAGACCGAAGGCGGCTTGCGATTGCACGTCGAGCGCGACATCGGCGAAGCGCAGGATCTGCCGATCCTGATCGAGCACCGGGCGGCCCCAGACATAGATGTTGGCATCGGCGCCGATGGAGAATAAGCCGCTCTTCTTGACGTGCGCCAACAGCGAGATCAGCAGGCGGTCGCCGGCAGCCGCGATGCTTGCCTGCTTGACGGTGACTGCAAAGGCGCTCGAGCCGTCTTCGGGGAAGGTTTTGCCAGCAAACTGCGTCTCCAAGAGCCGGCTGACTTCGGTGAAGGGAATATCGATCGGCACCGCAATGGCGACGTGACCCTGATCGCTTTGCGGCACCAGATCGAGTTGTTGCGGAAACGGGCAAGCGGGCTTGGTCTCGCTCGGCACGATGCGCGTTTCGGCCTGTACGCCGACCAGAAGCGTCACCGCTCTGCTGTCGATCTGCGGCTGCGCCGCAATAGCGCGGCGCGGTCGGATTTCGAGCCACAGATTCGGCATCCCCTGCCCGGCGGCGCCCAGCGAAATGGCCCGGCAGATCTTGGCCCACTCGGCGCGTGCGGCATTTTCGATGAACGGATTGGCACGCAGCGCACCCTCCAAGGCGCCGGTCTGCTGATGCACCAGCGTGTCCAGCACCGGCTTCACCTCATTGGCGACGCTCAGTTTCAGCCCGCCGATCGGCAGCACCACGTCGACGACATTGACCTGCGCGGCGAGATTGGGCGCAAGCCGCCAGTTCGCTGCGATGGTCGGCCGCGCCGTGGTCGTCACCGTGCCGGAAATATCGGTGTGCTCGTCGAACGCCTTGCCGGCGAGATTTTGCACCTGCTGGCCGAGATTGCCGCCGAGCAAATTGCCGATGGCGCCGCCCGCCGCCGCGACTCCGGTGCCGACACCGCCGGTCAGCGTGCCGAGCGCTTGGAATTGGCCGGTGAGCGGCGTGGTGACCGTCAGCACGCCGGGCTGGCCGCTCACCGCGAACGGGCCGCGGTTGACGGTGAAGTTGAGCTGCGTGTTTGAGAGCAGTTTCGACACCGGATTTTGCGGCTTGCCGGACAGATTCCGCGGCGCCTCCCGCTCCAGCGCTTCGCTGATCGCGGACAGCGCGATGGCCGCCGGCGCCAGCACCACCGAATTGCCGGTCAGCGGCTGCAGCGGCGGCATGGCGACGAGCGCCGGCCGCGCCTGCTGCTGCGGCATAGGCGGCCACATTACATTCATGAGCAAAAGCGCGCCGACAAACGAGCCGACCAGGACCAGCACGCCCAGCAAGAGATGGCGCAGGCGCATGGCGAATCGCCCCCCGGGGCCCGATCTTAGAAGCGATCGCGGAGCTTGTCCCAGCGTCTTTTTGTTGTCCCCGCCTCTCGCTCCCCGTCACCGCCAGGCTTGACCCGGCGGTCCAAGCTGAGGTGCCGCAAGGTGGAGACTTACTGCAAGTCTAGTGATACCGGACCGAGCATGGATGGCCGGGTCAAGCCCGGCCATGACGAAGCGGGTGATGCGGAGGCTGAGTTTTGGACCCGGATTTCATCCGCGATCTGTTCGCACAATTCGGCCCGGTGACGGTGAAGCGCATGTTCTCCGGCGCCGGCATTTTTTACGACGGCCTGATGTTCGGTCTGGTGGTGCGCGGGGCAATCTATCTGAAGGCCGACGAGGCCAGCAGCGCGGATTTCGCGCGGGAAGGCTCCGGCCCTTTCGCTTATACGCGCGGCAAGAGCAAAGGCCGGCCGAGCCGGCGCGTGCTGCCCTATTGGCGCCTGCCGGAGCGGCTCTATGACGATCCTGACGAGCTCGCAGCCTGGGCGCGCCGTGCATTCGACGTAGCGCAAGCAAAAATGATGGCGCCGCGGAGGCGATCCAAGCGCCGGCTCACAAAAAGCTCTGCGGGTCGACGTCGATCTCGAGCTTGATCGCCCCGCGCCGCTTCGGCGCCTTGGCCAGGAGCCGCCGCAGATAGGCGGATAGATCGTAGTTGCGCGGCGCCTTGATGAGCAGGCGCATGCGGTGTCGGCCGCGAATGAGCGCGAGCGGCGCTTCGGCCGGGCCAAGCACGCGCACGCCTTGGGTTGCGTTCTCGTTGATCGGCGCGGCGCGGGCGATTTCGCGCGCATAGGCCGCCGTGTCGTGCCTGTCCGGACCGGAGACGATGATCGAGGCGAGCCGCCCGAACGGCGGATAATGCGTGCGCTCGCGCAGATCGATCTCGGCATTGTAGAAGGCTTCGCGGTCCTGCGCGATCAGCGCACGCAGCACGGGATGATCGGGCTGATGCGTCTGCAGCAAACCATGGCCGACGCCGGCATCGCGCCCCGCGCGTCCGACCACCTGATGCAAGAGCTGAAAGGTACGCTCGGCGGCGCGCGGATCGCCATTGCTCAGGCCCAGATCGGCATCGACCACGCCGACCAGATTGAGCATCGGGAAGTGATGGCCTTTGGCGACAAGCTGTGTGCCAATGACGATGTCGAAGCGACCAGCGGCGACATCGGCGAATTCTTCGCGCATGCGCTCGACGGAGGCGACCAGATCGCTCGACAGCACCAGCACGCGCGCGTCGGGAAACAGCACATGCACTTCCTCTTCGAGCCGCTCGGCGCCGGGCCCGCAGGCAACAAAAGAAGCCTGCGCGCCGCATTTCGGGCAGTTCGGCGGATGCGGCATAGCGAAGCCGCAATGATGACAGACCAGATGCCTGCGGAAACGATGATCGACCAGCCACGCGTCGCAATTCGGACAGGAGAAGCGAAAACCGCAACACCGGCACAAGGTGAGCGGCGCATAGCCCCGGCGATTGAGAAACAGCAGTGCCTGCTCGCGCCGCTCGAGCACGGTCTTCACCGCTTCGGCAAGAACCGGTGAGATAAATCGCCCGCGCGGCGGCGGCGCCCGCCGCAGATCGATCGCCTCGACCGACGGCAGCCGCTGGCCGCCGAAACGTTCTGGCAAGGCAAGCCGCGCATAACGGCCACGCCGCGCATTGACTTCGCTCTCGACCGATGGTGTCGCCGATGACAGCACCACCGGGATTTTCGCGACGTGGCCGCGCACTACCGCCATGTCGCGGGCGTGATAATGCACGCCGTCTTCCTGCTTGTAGGCCGGGTCGTGCTCTTCATCGACCACGATCAAGCCGAGATCGGCAAAGGGAAGAAACAAAGCCGAGCGCGCGCCGACCACGACCGGGACATCGCCCTTGGCCACCGCGGCCCAGGTGCGCGCGCGTTTGCGCGGCGACAATTCGGAATGCCATTCCGCCGGGCGCACGCCAAAGCGCGCGGCGAAGCGGTCAAGGAATTGCGCCGTGAGCGCGATCTCCGGCATCAGAATGAGCGCCTGGCGCCCGGCGCGGATCGTATCCGCCACCGCCTCGAAATAGACCTCGGTCTTGCCCGAGCCGGTGACGCCATCGAGCAGCGTCACCGAAAAGCCGCCTTGCGCGACGGTCGTCTTCAGAGCCGCCGCAGCGGCGGGTTGCGCGGCGGTGAATTCCGGCTGCACAAAATCTGGATCAGGCTTTTCCGCGACCCGCTCCGGCGGCAGGGCCACCGCTTCCACGGCGCCATCGTCGATGAGGCTATCGATGACGCTTGTCGAAACGCCGGCCTCGCGCGCCGCCTCGCTCTTGCCGCGCGCCATGCCGTCAGCCAGGAGATTCAAAACGCGTTGCCGCGCCGGCGTCACGCGGCGCGGCGCCGAGCCCGAAAGGCGCACGCCGACGCGTTCGCGCTCCTCGGGCAGATGCTCGCCCATGCGCAGGCACATGCGCATCACCATGCCGCGCGAGGATAGCGTGTAATTGGCGACCCACTCGACGAAGCTGCGCAATTCCGGGCGCAGCGGCGGATAATCGAGCTTCTCCTCGACCTCCTTGAGCCGATTGTCGAGCCGCGGACTGGGTTTCGGATTTTCGGCCCAGACCACCGCGGTCGCCTCGCGCGGACCGAGCGGCACACAGACGATGTCGCCCGGCGCCACATCGAACTTATCCGGCACCCGGTATGAATACGCCCGATCCAACGCGACGGGTACAAGGACATCAACGACACGTCTGGCCATGCAGTGAATGTGGGCCGATTCCGGGGGATTTAGGAAGGGTAAAGAAGAACGCCCTTAATCTGGCCCATGATGCAATGGCCAAATAAGCACCTTCCCCCGCAAAGGGGGTTAACCGCGCGAAGTGCATTGAGAAGGGGGGTCGTGTGACAAAGCTGTTGTCCAAGCGGACCCCCGCCCGACGGTCTTCGACCGTCGACTTCGGCCTTTCAGGGCGAGGTGGAGAGGCGCTGACGTTTCTCCAGGCAAGAGTCGCTGCCGAGATCGCAACCTGGCTCAAACATCTCGACGCCGAGCGGCGCATGTCGCCAAAAACGATAGAGGCGTATCGCCGCGATGTGCTGCAGTTCCTCGCTTTCCTCGCCGAGCATCTGGGCGGCGCGCCGACGCTCAAAAACCTGGAAGCGCTTACGCCTGCCGATGTTCGCGCCTTCATGGCGGCGCGCCGCGCCGACGGCATTGGCAGCCGATCGCTGATGCGCATGCTTGCAGGGATGCGTGCATTTGCACGCCATCTTGAGAAAACCGGCAAGGGCCGCATCAGCGCACTCGCCGCGGTGCGCGCGCCGAAAATCGCAAAGACTTTGCCGCGCCCGCTGCCGGTATCCGGCGCCAAGTCTGTGGCTGATCCCCATATCGCTGCCGGCGATGGCCGTGCGCCGTGGATTCATGCGCGTGACGCCGCGGTGCTGGGCCTGCTCTACGGCTGCGGTCTTCGCATCTCCGAGGCGCTGGGACTAAAACGCGCCGAGTTCGGCCCGCGCGATGTGCTCACCGTGCTTGGCAAGGGCCGCAAACAGCGAATAGTGCCGCTGATCCCAGCCGTCGCGAACCTCATCACCGACTATATCGCGCTGTGCCCTTACGACCTGGCCGAGACCGGCCCACTATTCGTCGGCGCCAAAGGCGGTCCGCTGTCGCCGCGCATCGTGCAGCTCGCCATGGCGCGGCTGCGCGGCGCGCTGGGCCTGCCCGAAACCGCGACGCCGCATGCGCTGCGCCACTCCTTCGCTACGCATCTGCTGGCGCGCGGCGGTGACCTGCGCTCGATCCAGGAACTTCTGGGCCATGCTTCGCTCTCAACCACGCAGATCTACACTGAGGTGGATGCCGAGCGGCTGGTCGAGGCCTACCGCGCCGCCCATCCGCGCGCCTAAGCAGAATTTCTGCTATTCGTCATTGCGGGGCAGGGCGCGGAAGCGAGCGTCCGGCGCGAAGGGCGCATGTGCGAAGCGTAACGCCAGCCGCTTGCGGCGGGTTGCGCGTTCGGCTAACCCGGCCTGCCGCACGAACATAGGGGGCCATCATGTCGGAATTGAGCGAAGCCATCGAAAAGGCACACGAAGGGATCGGCGAAGGCTTCAACAAGAAGGTCGCCTTGGTCATTGCCGTACTGGCGCTGTTTTTGTCGTTCGCCGAGACATTGGGCAAAAGCGCGCAAACCGAGGTGACAACCAAGAATATCGAAGCCTCCGACCTGTGGGCGTTCTTCCAGGCCAAAACGATCCGCATGACGCAGCTCAATACCGCGGCCGAGGAGATGACAGTGGCCGCTGCAGGCGTCACCGATCCGGCGGCGAAAGACGCCATGACCAAGCAGATCGATGCCTGGAAGAAAACGGCGGCGCGCTATGATTCCGAGCCTTCGACCCATGAAGGCCGCAGGGAGCTGCAGGAACGCGCGATGGCTGCCGAGGAGGAGCGCGACCTGGCAACGGCAAAATATCACCATTACGAGCTGTCGTCGGCCGCGTTTCAAATCGGCATCGTGCTCGCCTCCGCCGCCGTGATCACTGGCATGGCGGCGCTGGTCTGGTTGGCAGGCGTCCTTGGCTTGCTTGGACTCGGATTATTGGCGCTCGGGCTCTATGCACCGCATGCGGTGCCGCTGATTGCGACATTGTAGGCTCGTGGCCCGTCATTGCGAGGAGCATGAGCGACGAAACAAAGCAATCCACTTGCGGCAGTACCGCGTGGATTGCTTCGCTTCGCTCGCGATGACGCGAGTTGATTTAGACTAAAGGTTTATCGCGCGCTTATCGACCGCGAGGGCCGCTTCCTTGATCGCCTCGGTCAAGGTCGGATGGGCGTGACAGGTGCGTGCGATGTCTTCCGCCGACGCGCCGAATTCCATGGCGACAGCCGCCTCGCCGATCATGTTGCCGGCATCGGGCCCGAGAATATGCACGCCGAGCACCCGGTCGGTCTTGGCGTCGGCGAGGATTTTGACAAAGCCGTCGGTTGTGAGATTGACCCTGGCGCGGCCGTTGGCGGTGAACGGAAACTTGCCGACATTGTAGGCGACACCGGCCGCTTTCAGCTCCTCCTCGCTTTTGCCGACCGAGGCGATTTCGGGATAGGTATAGACGACGTTTGGGATCACGTCGTAGTTCACGTGGCCGGCCTTGCCGGCGAGAATCTCGGCGACCGCGGCGCCCTCCTCTTCCGCCTTGTGTGCCAGCATCGGCCCGGCGATCACGTCGCCGATCGCATAGATGCCATCGACATTGGTGCGGAAATGCGCATCGACAATGACGCGACCGCGATTGTCTTTTTTCACGCCAACCGCTTCAAGACCGAGGCCTTCGGTATAGGGCACCCGGCCGATGGCGACGAGCACGATGTCGGTCTCGAGCATCTCGGCGGTGCCGCCGGAAGCCGGCTCGACCTTCACCTTGAGCGTCTTGCCCGACGCGTCCACCGCGGTGACTTTGGATGAGAGTTTGAAGCTGAGCCCTTGCTTCTGCAGCATGCGATGGAACTGCCTCGCCACCTCGCCGTCAATGCCGGGCAAGATGTGATCCAAAAATTCGACGACAGTGACCTCGGCGCCGAGGCGGCGCCATACCGAGCCGAGCTCCAGCCCGATAATCCCGGCGCCGACAATCAGCAGCTTCTGCGGCACTTTTTGCAGCTCGAGCACGCCGGTCGAGGAGACCACGCGTTTTTCGTCGATCTCGATACCGTTTAAGCGCGCTGCGTCGGAGCCGGTGGCGATCACGATAGCCTTGGTCTCGAGGACCTGCGTCTTGCCGTCGCCAGCTTTCACCTCGACTTTGCCTGGTGCGATGATGCGGCCGGTGCCGATAAATGGCTCGATCTTGTTCTTCTTGAACAGATAATCGACGCCTTTGACGTTGCCGTCGACGCCCTGCTGCTTGTATTTCAGCATGGCGGCGAGATCAACCGCGGGCTTGCCGATCTTGATGCCCATAGCGCTGAATTTGTGCGCGGCTTCTTCGTAGAGCTCCGATGCATTCAGCATCGCCTTCGACGGGATGCAGCCGACATTGAGACAGGTGCCGCCGAAGGTTGCCATCTTCTCGACCACGGCGGTCTTCATGCCCAGTTGCGCGCCGCGAATGGCGCAGACATAGCCGCCGGGACCGGTGCCGATGACAATCAGGTCGTAAGCCATGAAGAAACTCCGTAGTCGCAATCGTCATGGCCGCGCTCGTCGCGGCCATCCACGTCCTTCGGTAAAGCAAGGACGTGGATGCCCGGCATAAAAGCCGGGTATGACGGAATCACAGGTCCAGTACCAGCCGCGCCGGCTCTTCCAAGCATTCTTTCACGCGTACCAGGAAGGTCACCGCCTCACGACCGTCGACGATGCGATGGTCGTAGGACAGTGCCAGATACATCATGGGGCGCACTTCGACTTTGCCGCCGACCACCATCGGCCGCTCCTGAATCTTGTGCATGCCGAGAATGCCGGATTGCGGCGCGTTGAGGATCGGCGTCGACATCAGCGAGCCGTAGATGCCGCCGTTGGTGATGGTGAAGGTGCCGCCCTGCATCTCCTCGAGCTTAAGCGAGCCGTCGCGGGCGCGGCGGCCGAAGTCGGCGATGGTCTTTCCGATTTCGGCGAGCGATTTTTGATCGCAGTCGCGGACCACCGGCACGACCAAACCGCGCTCGGTGCCGACCGCGATGCCGAGATGATAATAGTTCTTGTAGATGATGTCGGGGCCATCGATCTCGGCATTGACGGCAGGGATTTCTTTGAGCGCCTGCACGCAGGCGCGCACAAAGAAGCCCATGAAGCCGAGCTTGACGCCGTGTTTCTTTTCGAACAGATCGCGATATTGCGCCCGCAGCGCCATGACATGGCTCATGTCGACCTCGTTGAAGGTCGTCAGCATAGCGGCAGTGTTCTGCGCGTCTTTGAGCCGCTTGGCGATGGTCGCGCGCAGCCGGGTCATGCGCACGCGCTCCTCGCGCGAGGCATCGTCCGGCGGCGACGGCGCGCGAACCTGCACGGCGGCGGCAGGCGCGGCGAGGGGCGTCGGCTGCGCCGCGGCGCGCTCGATCGCGGCCAGCATGTCGCCTTTGGTGACACGACCGTCCTTGCCGCTGCCCGGCATGGTTGCGGCATCGATGCCCGATTCGGCCGAGAGCCTGCGGACGGAGGGTGCAAGCGGCGCCTCGGACGGCTTCGCCGTTGCCGGCGCGGACCTCGGCGGCGTGTGCGGCGCTGGCGGAGCGGGCGCGGCTTTGGCCGCCGGCTGGACCGGCGCCGCTTTCGGCGCGGCCGCAGTGCCTTCTTTGATCTGGCCGAGAATGGCGCCCACGGCGACAGTTTCGCCGTCCTTGGCGGCGATCTCGCTCAAGACGCCGGCGGCGGGAGCCGGCACCTCGATGGTGACCTTGTCGGTCTCGAGTTCGACCAGCGGCTCGTCAACGGCGACCGCATCGCCCGCCTGCTTGAACCATTTGCCGATCGTCGCCTCGGTCACCGATTCTCCGAGCGTCGGCACGCGAATCTCAGCCATGATGTCCTCTTCGTCATGGCCGCGCTTGGCGCGGCCACCCACGTCCTTGTTTGCCTCACGTCGCTAAGACGTGGATGCCCGGCACACAGCCGTTCGAAGAACGACGCCTCGCGCGCCTATGTCCGGGCATGCGATGCAAGAAATTAACCCAACGCGTCTTCTAAGAACTGCTTCAGCTGCGCCAGATGCTGCGACATCTGCCCGACCGCGGTCGAAGCGGAAGCCGGCCGTCCGGCATAGCGGGCGCGGCGATTCTTGGCGCCGATCTGGTTGAGCACCCACTCAAGAAAGATATCGACAAAGACCCACGCGCCCATATTGCGCGGCTCTTCCTGGCACCACACGATCTCGGCTTCCTTGAAGCGCGACAGCTCCGCCATCAGCGCCTTGGTTGGAAACGGATAGAGCTGCTCGATACGCAAGAGATAAATGTCATCGATGCCGCGCTTCTCGCGCTCCTCATAGAGGTCGTAATAGACCTTGCCCGAGCAGATTACGACGCGGCGGATGTTGGCATCGGAAACGAGCTTGATCTTCTCGCCCGGCACAAGCTGCGCATCGTCCCACAGCAGGCGATGGAACGAAGTGCCCGGCCCCATATCGTTGAGCTTCGAAACTGCCCGCTTGTGTCGCAACAGCGACTTCGGCGTCATCAGGATGAGGGGCTTTCGGAAATCGCGCTTGAGCTGACGGCGCAGGATGTGAAAGTAGTTTGCCGGCGTGGTGCAGTTGGCGACCTGCATATTGTCTTCGGCACACATCTGCAGATAGCGCTCGAGCCTTGCGGAGGAATGTTCCGGTCCCTGCCCCTCATAGCCATGCGGCAACAGGCAGACGAGGCCCGACATGCGCAGCCATTTGCGCTCGCCGGAGGAGATGAACTGATCGAATACGACCTGCGCGCCATTGGCAAAATCGCCGAACTGCGCCTCCCACATCGTTAGCGCATTGGGCTCGGCAAGCGAATAGCCATATTCGAAGCCGAGCACGGCTTCCTCCGAGAGCATCGAATTGATGACTTCGAAGCGGGCCTGGCCTTCGCGCAAATTGTTGAAGGGCGTGTAGCGCTGCTCGGTCTCCTGATCGATCCGCACGGAGTGGCGCTGCGAAAAAGTGCCGCGTTCGGAATCCTGGCCTGACAGCCGCACGCGATGGCCTTCGAGCAACAGCGAGCAAAACGCCAACGCTTCGGCGGTCGCCCAATCGATGCCCTCACCGCTGGCGATGGCCTTGCGCCGGCTGTCGAAGAAGCGATTGAGCGTGCGGTGCAAGTGGAACCCCGGCGGCAGCGCCGTGATTCGCTCGCCAATCTCTTTCAGTGTCGTGAGCTCGACACCCGTCCTGCCGCGGCGCGGGTCATCGGTATCGCCGGCAGTCTTAAATCCCGACCAGCGGCCGTCGAGCCAGTCGGCTTTGTTGGCGCGATAACTCTGCGCCGCTTCGAACTCGGTATCGAGCTTGGCGCGCCAGTCGGCCTTCATCTTATCGATTTCATCGCCTGTAACCACGCCCTCGCCGAGGAGCTTGTCGCTGTAGATCTGCAGCGTTGTCGGATGATTGGCGATCGCCTTGTACATCAAGGGCTGGGTGAACGACGGTTCGTCGCCTTCGTTGTGGCCATGGCGACGATAGCAGAACATGTCGATCACCACGGGCTTCTGGAATTTCTGCCGGAATTCGGTGGCAATCTTGGCGGCGAAGACGACGGCTTCCGGATCATCGCCGTTGACGTGAAAGATCGGCGCTTCGATCATCTTGGCGACGTCGGAAGGATAGGGCGATGAGCGCGAATAGCGCGGATCAGTGGTGAAGCCGATCTGATTGTTGACGATGAAATGCACCGAACCGCCGGTGCGGTGACCGCGCAGGCCGGAGAGTCCAAAACACTCGGCAACCACGCCCTGGCCTGCAAATGACGCATCGCCGTGAATAAGCAGCGGCATAACCATGGTGCGATCTTCCGGCGTGGCACCGAGATGGTCCTGCTTGGCGCGCACCTTGCCCAGCACTACGGGGTCGACGATTTCCAGATGCGACGGATTGGCGGTAAGCGACAGGTGCACTTTGTTGTTGTCGAATTCGCGATCCGACGAAGCACCCAAATGGTATTTGACGTCGCCCGAGCCTTCGACCGCGTCCGGTGTCGAGGAACCGCCCTTGAATTCATGAAAGATAGCCCGATGCGGCTTGGCCATCACCTGCGCCAGCACATTGAGGCGGCCGCGATGCGGCATGCCGATGACGATTTCGCGCACGCCGAGCGCGCCGCCGCGCTTGATGATCTGCTCGAGCGCCGGGATCATCGCCTCGCCGCCGTCCAGACCGAAGCGTTTTGTGCCGGTGAATTTCAGGTCGCAGAATTTTTCAAAGCCTTCCGCTTCGACCAGCTTGTTCAAGATCGCCCGCTTGCCTTCGCGGGTAAACGAAATCTCCTTGTCGGGCCCTTCGATACGCTCCTGGATCCAGCCTTTCTGCGCGCCGTTGGAGAGATGCAGGAACTCGACGCCGAGCGTCTGGCAGTAAGTGCGGCGCAGAATGCCGACGATCTGACGGACGGTGCCGAATTCAAGCCCGAGCACCTTGTCGAGGAAGATCGGCCGGTCGAGATCGGCGTCGGAAAAGCCATAGGTGCCGGGGTCGAGCTCTGCCTCGTTGTTCGGCGCAGCCAGGCCGAGCGGATCGAGCTTGGCGTGAAAATGCCCCCGCGCGCGATAGGCGCGGATCAGCATCAGGGCGCGGATTGAATCGCGCGTGGCACGCTCGATATCGGCCGAGGCCAGATCGACGCCGCGGGTCTGCGCCTGCGCCTTCATTTTGGTGCCGAGTGTCTTGCCGATCTCGGTCCAATCGCCGTCCAGCGCGGCAACCAGTTCATTACGCTCCGGCACCGGCCAACCCGGCCGCTCCCAGGACGGGCCGCGCGCGCTCTTCTCGACATCGCGCGGATCGTCTTTCAGGCTCTGGAAGAACGACTGCCACTCGGCATCGAGCGCTTTCGGATCGGTCTCGAACCGGGCGTAGAGGTCTTCGATGTAAGCGGCATTGCCGCTGTAGAGAAAGGAAGTGAGGGCGAAAGCGGTGTTCGCGTCCTGACGAGACATCATACGGGTCCTTGGCAAGCGATCCCCGAACGAATGGTGGAAGCAGAGCGCAAAAGCCCGCCTCGCTGCGGGGAACGCAGCGAATCGGCCCGGCCCGGCGCTCGGGAATTCTCTTTTACCTTATTTAATCATTGGATGCGGCAGGGAAAAGTTCGAAAGAATGAATCCCTATTTCCATATTTCAGCGAGCGTCTTGCCGAGCCGCGCCGGCGAAGGCGAAACCTTGATCCCGGCGGATTCCATGGCGGCAATCTTGGACGCGGCGTCGCCTTTGCCGCCGGCGATGATGGCGCCGGCATGTCCCATGCGGCGGCCGGACGGCGCGGTGCGGCCGGCAATAAAGCCGACCATCGGCTTCTTTCGTCCCCGCTTGGCTTCATCCTTGATGAACTGCGCCGCATCCTCTTCCGAGGAGCCGCCGATCTCGCCAATCATGATGATGGCTTCCGTCGCTTTATCGGCCAGGAACATTTCCAGCATTTCAATAAAATCGGTTCCCTTGACCGGATCGCCGCCAATGCCGACCGCGGTGGTCTGGCCGAGCCCTTCCTGCGTGGTCTGAAATACGGCTTCATAGGTGAGTGTCCCGGAGCGCGAGACGATTCCGACCTTGCCGGGGTTGAAGATACTGGCCGGCATGATGCCGATCTTGCATGCGCCCGCCGTCATCACGCCCGGACAATTGGGCCCAATGAGCCGCGACTTCGATCCCGTGAGCGCGCGCTTGACCTTCACCATGTCGGCGACCGGAATGCCTTCGGTGATGCAGACGATCAGCGGAATCTCTGCCTGGATCGATTCGCAGATCGCGTCCGCCGCGCCCGGCGGCGGCACATAGATGACGCTGGCCTCGCAGCCGGTTTTTTCACGCGCCTCGGCGACCGTCTCAAAAACCGGGAGGCCGAGATGTGTGGTGCCGCCTTTGCCGGGCGACGTACCACCGACCATCTTGGTGCCATAGGCGATCGCCTGCTCGGAATGAAACGTGCCGTTCTTGCCGGTAAAGCCCTGGCAGATGACTTTTGTACTCTTGTCGATGAGGATGGACATTAGGCGGCCTCCCGCACCGCTTTGACGATCTTCTGCGCGGCGTCGTCGAGGTCGTCGCCCGACGTGACGTTCAGATTCGATTTGGCGATGATCTCCTTGCCGAGCGCGACATTGGTGCCTTCGAGCCGCACCACGAGCGGCACGCGCAGGCCGACTTCCTTCACCGCTGCGACCACGCCTTCGGCGATGACGTCGCATTTCATGATGCCGCCGAAGATATTGACCAGGATGCCTTTCACATTGTGGTCGGAGGTGATGATCTTGAAGGCAGCCGCAACTTTCTCTTTGGTGGCACTGCCGCCGACATCCAAAAAGTTCGCGGGCGTCTCGCCATAGAGCTTGATGATGTCCATGGTCGCCATGGCAAGGCCCGCACCGTTCACCATGCAACCGATGGTGCCGTCGAGCGCGACATAGTTGAGATCATAGCGTGACGCTTCGATCTCCTTGGTGTCTTCTTCGGCCAAATCGCGCAGCGCCACGATGTCCGGATGACGATAGAGCGCGTTGTCGTCGAAGCCGATCTTGGCATCGAGACAGATCAGATTACCGGATTTGGTGACGACCAGCGGATTGATCTCCAGCAGACTCATATCTTTCGTGACAAAGGCCGCATAAAGCTTCGGCAGCACGCCCTCGGCCTGCTTGGTCAGCGCGCGGTTGAAGCCGAGCACGCGCGCTACATAGCGCGCGTGATGCGGCATGAAGCCGGTCGCCGGATCGACTGAAAAGCTCGCGATCTTGTCCGGCGTCCTGTGCGCGACTTCTTCGATATCCATGCCGCCCTCGGTGGAGGCGACGAAAGCGACACGCGATGTCGCGCGGTCCACCAGTACCGAGAGATAATATTCGCGCTCGATCGCCGAGCCTTCTTCGATATAAAGGCGACGCACCTCCTTGCCGTGCGGGCCGGTCTGATGCGTAACCAGCGTTGCGCCGAGGAGCCGCTCGGCCTCGCGCTTCACGTCGGCGACCGATTTCACGACTTTGACGCCGCCGGCCTTGCCGCGGCCACCGGCATGGATCTGCGCTTTCACCACCCAGACCGGCCCACCGAGCTCGCCGGCGGCCTTCTCGGCTTCGGCAACGGTGAATGCGGGAATGCCGCGCGGCACCGGCACGCCGAATTCGCGCAATACCGCTTTGGCCTGATATTCGTGGATGTTCATTTGATTGCCCGTCTGTCGTTGTTCCGGCCCAGTGAACGAGTCCCGGAATGCCTAATCCCTGCGTGCCGAATTTCTCTTGCGGAGCAAATGGCGTCTTGGCTCGAGCTCGCGGATTTCCGGGCTCGCCACTCCACGGCACCCCGGAAATGCCGCCTTCTCACTTCCCTAAATCCGGTGCGATTTTCTTGCAGGCTGCCACCAAGCCTTCGACGGCTTGCGCCGACTTTTCGAACATTGCCCGTTCGGCGCTGTTGAGCTCGATCTCGACGATGCGCTCGACGCCTTTGGCGCCGATCACAACCGGCACGCCGACATAGAGATCCTTGACGTTATATTCGCCGTTGAGCCAGGCCGCGCACGGCAGCACACGCTTCTTGTCGCGCAGATAGCTCTCGGCCATCGCGACAGCGGACGATGCCGGCGCGTAAAAGGCTGAGCCGGTCTTGAGCAGGCCGACGATTTCGCCGCCGCCATTGCGCGTGCGCTCGACAATCTGCTCGATGCGCGCCTGTGTGGTCCAACCCATGCGCACCAGGTCCGGCAGCGGAATGCCGGCAACGGTGGAGTAACGCACCAGCGGCACCATGGTGTCGCCGTGGCCGCCGAGCACGAAGGCGCTGACATCCTCGACCGAGACGTTGAATTCGTCGGCCAGAAAATAACGAAAGCGCGCCGAGTCGAGCACGCCGGCCATGCCCACGACCATGTTCTTGGGCAGGCCGCAGCACTTTTGCAGCGCCCAGACCATGGCATCCAGCGGATTGGTGATGCAGATGACGAAGGCGTTGGGCGCGTATTTCTTCAGGCCGGCGCCGACCTGCTCCATCACTTTCAGGTTGATGCTCAAAAGATCATCGCGGCTCATGCCGGGCTTGCGTGGCACGCCGGCAGTGACGATGCAGACCGAAGCGCCCTCGATCGCCTCGTAGGAATTGCTGCCGGCCAGACGCGCGTCAAAGCCTTCGATTGGGGAGGACTGGACAAGATCGAGCGCCTTGCCCTGCGGGATGCCCTCCGCAACATCGAACATGACGACATCGCCGAGTTCTTTAAGACCGATGAGCAGCGCCAGCGTCCCGCCAATTTGACCCGAGCCGATCAATGCAATCTTGTTTCGCGCCATCGATAATATTCCTTTAGATTGACGGGAAGGCCCAGCCGCGGCGGTCATTAACCCTTTCAGGGCGCGTGTTCAAGTCGGGCCAGGTTCAGGCCAGGTCGCCGACTGCCGCGGCGCAACGACGGTCGCCCCAAGACCAGACGATGGGCCGATGCCAGCATCGAGAGGGCTGTGTTTAGGTCTCGACAATCCCTTCCGCGGAGCCGGAAGCTTGCCCATGCGCCGCGCCGTGTGGGCGCGCCAGATAATCGCGCGAGCCCATCTCGATCAGCCGCGAAGCGGTGCGCTTGAATTCCAGCGCCTCGTAACCCCGATCTGCCCTGTACAGCGCATCGGGTTCCGCCGCCGCCGACGCGATCAGCTTCACATTCATGTCGTAGAGCGTGTCGATCAGAATGATGAAGCGCTTTGCCGCGTTACGGTTGTCGTAGGTCATTGCCGGCACGTGGTCGAGAATGAGGGTGTGATATTCGTGCGCGATACGCAGATAATCGGCGGCTGCAAGCGGCTCCTCGCACAGATCGTGAAATCTAAATCGCGCGACGCCCATGGCGGCGCGCGGTACATGCACCCAACGACCGTGCACGAGCAGATCGTGCGCGCCATCTTTCTCGCCGCCCGTCAGCCGCCGCCAGGCGTCATCCAGCGCTTTGTCCGCAGCCGCATCGGCCGGCACATACCACACCGGCAGGCCGGCGAGCTTCTCCAAACGGAAATCGGTGCGTGCATCAAGCCGCACCACGTCCATATGCTCCACCAACATGCCGATGAACGGCACGAACAACGCGCGGTTCAATCCGTCCTTGTAAAGATCTTCCGGCGCTACGTTTGAGGTCGCCATCATGACGATGCCTTGGCCGAACAAATGCGTGAACAGCCGGCCGAGGATCATGGCGTCGGCGATGTCAGTGACATGAAACTCGTCGAAGCAAAGCAGCCAAGCCTCCGCCGCAAGATCATCGGCGACGCGCCGGATCGGATCCTCACCCTGATACTCGCCAAATTTCATTTTCTGGCGGATCGCGCGCAGGCGTTCGTGCACGTCAAGCATGAATTCGTGGAAATGCGCACGGCGCTTGCGCACGACCGGACTCGATTCGAAGAAGAAATCCATCAGCATGGTCTTGCCGCGGCCGACCTCGCCGTAGATATAGAGGCCTTTGATCGGCGGCAGCGCGCTCTCGCGGCCGGCGAACAGCCAGCCGAGCGCCGATGATTTTCGCGCCAGCCGATGCTCGACAATGCGGGCTTCGAGCTGCGCCATCCTCTTGATGATGGCGAGTTGAGCGGAGTCTTCCTCGACCCGGCCGGCGGCGACGCCGGCTGCATATTGCGCGGTGACCGAGCTCGGCATGGATGGTTAACGGCAGATTAACATTCTGGAAGATGCACGGGCCTGGCGCAGCAGGCGCAAGAGGCGTTGCAGCCTGCCTGCCAAATCAAACTCATGTCCAGGCAAGTCGGGCTTTGTTGTCGTCAAACAGTCGCAAAGTTGTCCAGAGCCATGCGTATACGGAATATAGGCATGTTGCTCAATCCTTTGGCTTGCCAAAATCTTGCATGACACCAACATTAGATTGCGATTCGGCGGGCGTGCGATTCTTCGCTTCGCCCGTTTCGCTTTCTGGGAGGAAGGCTTCAAGGAGGGTTTTTGACGAAGCAACGTCAGGAGCTCTTGGAATGCAGGAAGTCCTTCCCGAAGGCGGCGTGATCCGCAAACTGTGGATCGGCGAAACCGCCAAATACCGCGAGCACATCCTTCGTCTCGACCCGGAAAGCCGGCGCAACCGGTTTGCCGGCGGCGTCTCCGACGACTTCATCCGCAAATATGTTGAATTGGCGAATTCGCTCGACGCGGTCATCTATGGCTTTTTCGTCAACGGTGTGATGCGCGGTGCCGCCGAACTGCGGCCGCTCGGCGTAAGACTTGTGCGCGAGGCCGAAGCGGCGATCAGCGTGGAAAAGCCGTGGCAATCGCATGGCGTCGGCTCGGCTTTGCTGGGGCGCGTCCTGCTAACGGCGCGCAATCGCGGCTACCGACTTCTGCACATGGCCTGCCTCGCCGAGAATCAGCGCATGCAGCAGCTCGCGCGCAAATTCGACGCCGACATCTCATTCGATTTTGAGAGCGCCGTCGGCGAAGTGGAATCGTCGCGGCCGACACCGATGTCCGTGATGCGCGAACTGATGTCCGACAGCCACGGCTTCGCGACTGCCATGCTCGATCTACAAACACGCATGCTGCGGGCGTGATCTCTTAACCCTCCCCTGCAGGGGAGGGTCGCCGCTAAACGGAAGAAGTGCGTGAAGCCGGCGCGCGGGGTTCTAGTCCGATACGAAATCGCCACCCCGGCTTCACTTCGCTTGTCGACCTCCCTCGGGGGAACGGTGTTTCAGCTTGCGCGCTGCGCCCATCTGAGCTCGTTGGCGACGAGCGGATAGGCCTCCTCCACGACATAAGGGCCGCCGCCGATCGAAGCACGCGAGGAAAATAGGACGAAGCGCGATACTTCGAATGGTGCCGAGCGATAATGGCCGCGGGCGGCAAGATAATCGGCGACCTGATGGCTCGAAGAATCGCGTAGACGCGCGAGTGTCACATGCGGCGTGTATTTGCGGCCCTCCGGCTCGAGCCCGAGCCGTTGCAGAATGCGGTCGTGCTCGGCCTGCAATTCCATAAGCGGCGGGACCTGCGCCGCCGGTGCAACGACTGCACGTGGCTTTCGACCGCCAAACGACGACAGGCCGTCGAGCCGAAGCTCGAACGGTCGGCGATGCACACGCGCAAGCATGCCGGCGATCTCGCCTGCCAGCGCGTCGTCGATATCGCCGATGAAGCGCAGCGTAAGATGGTAATTTTCGGGATCGATCCAACGGGCGCCTGGCAGGCCGCCGCGCATCAAGGCGAGCGATTGGGCGACTGAGGGCGGGATCTCGAGGCCGGTAAACAAGCGAGGCATGACAAACTCCGGCTCGTGTTAGCGATTCGCCGCATCCACACAATGCTGTGAATGGAAGGGCGACGCAACCACTATGAGGGGTGTTGCGCTTGACTATGGATTTGCCCGACAAGTTCCAAAACTTTCGGCAGAATGCGCGCGACAATAATGGCGACGCCCTCGGCATTGGGATGCATGCCGTCGGGCTGCGTCAATTTGAGGTTGCCGGCGACGCCGTCCAGAAAAAACGGATAGAGCAAAGCGCCGTATTTCGCCGCCAGCTCCGGATAGATCGGTTCAAAACCTTGCGCGTAATCGGTGCCGAGATTCGGCGCCGCCCGCATGCCGCACAGCATGACAGCAATGTGACGTTGGCGGAGCCTTTTCACGATCGAGTCGAGCGCGCTGCGCGTCACGTCCGGCTTGATACCGCGCAACATGTCATTGGCGCCGAGCTCGACGATGACCGCATTGGTGCTCTCCGGCACCGACCAGTCGAGCCGCGCAAGCCCGTCGGTGGCGGTATCGCCGGAGACGCCGGCATTGGTCACATTGGCCGCGATGCCGTTCAAGGCGAGCGCCGCCTGCAGCCGCGGCACGAAGCCATCCCTTTCAGGAAGGCCGAGCCCGGCAGTCAAAGAATCGCCCAGCGCGACGATTTGGATCGGGGTTTGTCGGTCCGGCGTTTGCGCAAAGCCGGAGCGTTCGATTGGCGGCGACAGAAGCGCCAAGGTACAAAGCGCCCCCGCCGCGATGTGGCGAATCGGGCGTCGCTCCCCATATGAGCAGGCGCATCTTGGGAGACCGGTCAAAGGCATGAACGACATTTCGCGGTCTCCTTTTAGCGCCGAAGCCATTGTGCTGAGCGGCGTCAATCTGTCGCTCGGCCGGGGCGCCGGCCGCGTTCATATCCTGCGCGACATCGATCTTCATATAGGGCGCGGCGAGGCAGTTGGCTTGCTCGGTCCCTCGGGCTCCGGGAAGTCCACTTTGCTCATGATCATGACCGGCCTGGAGCGGCCCGATACCGGCAGTGTCGTCGTTGCCGGCAGGGAGCTGTCGCAGCTCGACGAGGACGCGCTCGCGCGCTTTCGCGGCACGCATGTCGGCATTGTGTTTCAGGCCTTTCATCTGATTCCGACCATGACGGCGCTGGAAAATGTCGCTGTGCCGCTCGAACTTTCCGGCATGGCGGACGCGCTTGCCCGCGCCGAGCGCGAGCTCGTGGCCGTTGGATTGGGAGAGCGGCTCCATCATTATCCCGCCGAGCTGTCCGGCGGCGAGCAGCAGCGCGTGGCGCTGGCGCGGGCGCTCGCGCCCGATCCGGCGATCATCGTGGCCGATGAACCCACCGGCAACCTCGACGAGGCGACCGGTCACGATATCATCGAGCTTCTGTTTCGCGGCCACAAGGAGCGCGACACCACGCTGGTGCTGGTGACGCACGACAATTCGCTCGCCGCACGCTGCGACCGGGTGATCCGGTTGCGCTCCGGCCAGATCGAAAACCGCAACGAGGCCGCGAGCGTGTCATGACAGCGATCCTGACGCTGACCGCATCGCGTGCGCCGCTTTTCCTGAAAGTTGCTTGGCTTGCCGGATTGCTGATCGGGCTTCCGCTCATCGTGTTTGCGCTCACCCATTTTGTGCTGGCGCGCTTCATGCCGCGAGTGCGCTGATGCTGGCACCCTTGTCGCAGCCAAGTCGCTTGTTGCTGCCGCGCAATGCATTGCGCTATGCCCTGCGCGATCTGCGCGGCGGCCTGCGCGGCTTTGGCGTCTTCGTCGCCTGTATCGCGCTCGGCGTCATGGCGATCGCCGGCATCGGTTCCGTCGGGGCAAGCCTCAAGGACGGGCTCGCCAGCGCCGGCCGCCTGATCCTCGGCGGCGATCTCGATTTTGCGCTCATTCAGCGCGAGGCCAACCCAGCCGAGCGCAGCTTCCTCGATTCGCAGGGCACCGTCTCGGTCGTTGGTACGCTGCGCGCTATGGCACGCACGGCCGATGGGCGCTCCACCTTGGTGGAGCTCAAGGCGGTCGACGGCAATTATCCGTTGTTCGGCGCGGTCGTAAGCGATCCGACGATGCCGCTGCCGCGGCTGTTTGCGCAGAGCAATGGCGCCTTCGGCGCCGCTGTGGATCCGACGCTTTTGGCGCGGCTCGATCTGAAAACCGGCGATCATGTTACGATCGGCGCGACCACCATCGAGTTGCGGGCGGCTCTGCGCAACGAGCCGGACAAGATCACCGGCAGCATCGGGCTTGGGCCGCGCGTGCTGATCAGCGAAGCGGCCCTGCGTGCGACCGGCCTTTTGCAGCCCGGCAGCCTGGTGCGTTGGCAATATCGGTTGCGCCTGCCCGAGGGGACGACTGACACCGCGGTCGTGGCTCTGCAAAATCAGGCCCAAGGGAAGTTCCCCGATGCAGGCTGGGAGATTCGCACACGCAATAAGGCCTCGCCGCAGCTGCAACGCAGCGTCGAGCGCTTCACGCAATTTCTGACGCTGGTCGGGCTGACAACGCTTCTCGTCGGCGGCGTCGGGGTCGCCAATGCCGTCGCAAGCCATCTAGGCCGCAAGCGCGACACGATCGCCACTATGAAGGCGCTCGGCGCCGGCGGGGGAGATGTCTTTGCCATCTATTGCAGCCAGACTTTGCTGGTCGCTTTTTTCGCCACGCTCCTTGGCGCGGTGCTCGGGGCCGCCTTGCCGTACGTCATCGCAGTAGGGTTCGGCAGCGTCATTCCGCTTCCGGTCGCACCATCGCTGCATCCTGCCGTGCTTGTTCTGGCAATTGGCTATGGCCTGCTTACCGCGCTTGCGTTTGCGCTTTGGCCGCTCGGTCGCGCGCACGACATTTCGGTCACCATGCTGTTTCGCGACCAGGTCGCGCCGGAACGTGTTTGGCCGCGGCGCCGCTATCTCGCGGCAAGCGCCGCGGTCGCCGCGGCCTTGGTCGCGCTCGCAATCCTGACAAGCTATGAGCAGCGCCTCGCCGCCTATTTCATGCTCGCCGCGTGCGTGGTGTTCTTGCTCTTGCGGCTGATCGCGCAATTGACGATGGCGCTCGCCCGCCGACTGCCCCGTCCGCGCTCGGCGATCTGGCGGCTCGCCATAGCGAATATTCATCGGCCCGGCGCGCTGACGCCGAGCGTGGTGCTATCGCTCGGCTTGGGGCTTGCTCTGCTTGTGACGGTGATCGAGATCGACGGCAATCTGCATCGTGAATTCTCCGCTGCGCTGCCGGAGCATGCGCCCTCGTTCTTTTTTCTCGATGTGCCGGCGGCCGAGGCCGATCGTTTCGACGGCTTCGTTCGCGCGCAAGCTCCGAACGCGACCATCGAGCAGGTGCCGATGCTGCGCGGCCGTATCGTCGCCGCCAAGGGGATCAAGGCGGACGAGCTCAAGGCGGCGGAAGGCTCGCGCTGGGTACTGCGCGGCGATCGCGGCATCACTTATGCGCGCGCCGTGCCGGCCGGCTCGCGCATTGTCGAGGGACAGTGGTGGAGTGCCAACTATTCCGGCGAGCCCCTGGTTTCACTCGAAAGCCGCACTGCCCGCGATCTCGATCTGAAAATCGGCGAGACCATCACCGTCAACGTGCTCGGCCGCAATATCACGGCGCGGATCGCCAATCTGCGCGCGGTCGATTGGGAGAATCTCGGCATCAATTTCGTTCTGGTGTTTTCGCCCGGCACATTCGAAAGCGCGCCGCATACCGATATCGCGACGCTGACCTTCGCCGACGGCGGCACGCCGGCCGAGGAGACGGCGATGGTCAAGGCACTCGCCGAGGCCTTTCCAACAGTGACTGCGGTGCGGGTGAAAGATGCGCTCGACGCGGTTGATACGCTCATCGGCAACCTGGTCCTGGCGCTGCGCGGCGCGAGCTCTATCACCCTGGTTGCCGCGGCCCTGGTGCTTGGCGGCGCCCTCGCCGCCAGTCAACGCTTTCGCATCTACGACGCAGTCGTGCTCAAAACGCTCGGCGCCACGCGCCGGCAACTCACCGCGGCTTATGCGCTCGAATATTTTCTGGTTGGATTGGCCACGGTGGTGTTCGGCGTGGCGGCCGGTTCCCTTGCGGCGGGGGTGGTGGTGACGCGGATCATGGACTTTCCGTTCATCTTTGTGGCCGGCGCGGCAGCCGGTGCGGCGCTGTCCGCGCTGCTCGTTGTGGTTGTGGTGGGACTCGCAGGTACAGTCTCGGCGCTCGGCCGCAAGCCCGCGGCGGTGTTGCGAAATCTTTGAAAAGTCAAGGCCTGAGGCGCTGCCCGGGAGCGCTCCATTAAGCACCATGAAAAGTTTGTAACTGCCGCGAATATGGGGTCGCACCCATCTGGCGCGGGTAAGACTTTGGCACTAGATTCGGAACCACGTGGCGTTCGTCTAACGCCCAGACCCGGCGCAGTGCCGGGACAACCCAGGGGTATTTCCATGTCCGACTTTGATCGGAATTTCGCGACCGTGAGGTCTGGCTATGGCGCGGACCAGGTCACGATCGACGCGGGCCTGCGCGCCTATATGGTCCGCGTCTACAATTATATGGCCGCCGGCGTCGCGCTGACCGGACTGGTGGCGTGGTTCACCTTTTCGGCCGCGGTGACCGACACCGGCGCCGGACTGCAGCTGACGTCGTTCGGCCACCTGATCTTCCAGAGCCCACTCTTGTGGGTGCTGGTGCTGGCGCCGCTCGCACTGGTCTTTGCCATCAGCTACGGCATCAACCGGCTGGAGCCCAGCACGGCGCTGACGCTGTTTTTCGTCTATGCCGGCCTACTTGGCCTGTCGCTGGCATCGATCTTCCTGATCTATACCGGAGCATCGATCACGCGAGTGTTCTTCATCTCGGCGGCGACGTTCGGCGCGCTGAGTCTATGGGGCTACACCACGCGACGCGATCTCAGCGGCGTCGGCTCCTTCATGTTCATGGGCCTGGTCGGCATCATCATCGCGAGCCTGGTCAACATCTTCCTGCACTCGACCGGTCTTGATTGGGCAATCTCGGTGATCGGCGTCATCGTGTTCGCTGGCTTGACCGGCTGGGACACGCAGCGGATCAAGGAAATGTATTCGCCGATGGACGACGGCTCCGTCGCCGGCCGCAAGGCCGTGATGGGCGCCCTGTCGCTCTATCTCGATTTCATCAACCTTTTCCTGATGCTGCTGCGCCTGTTCGGCGACCGCCGCTAATCGCAACAGGCAGTTTGTGCCGACGCCCCGGGTCAAACCCCGGGGCGTTTTATTTGGGCTCACCGCGTGGTTTTGCAATCGGCAGGCACAACAGCGCGCCGAGCGCGGCAAGGCACAGCGCCACCGAAACGGCGATGGTCCACAGCCCGATGACGTCGAGCAATAGCCCAAACAGTAAAGGCGCAAAGGCCTGTGCGGCACGCGCCGGCGCACCCAAAAGGCCGGTCCGCTCGCCATAGCCTTCCGGGCCGAACACCGCGAGCGGCACCGTGCCGCGCGCAATCGTCAGGAGGCCGTTGCCGGCGCCATAGAGAATCGCGAAAGCCGCCGCTGCCGGAGCGCCAAGGATCGCGAACAGCGCCGCGCCCAGCGGATGCAGCGATGCGGCAATCCGCGCCGACACCAGCGGATGAACACGGCGCAGCACGATAAACTCGGCGAGCCGCGCCGCAACCTGCGCCGGTCCGACCAAAGCAGCAGCTGCCACCGCCTGCGCCTGCGTCGAGCCGGCGCGCTGGAGCAGCGCCGGCAGCTGCGCGGCCATGGCGCCGGTGACGAACCAGGCAGCGGCGAAGACAAAGGCCAGGAGCAACATCTCCTTGCGCGGCGTCCAGCCGATCGAGGATTTCGCGGCGGGCGAAAGATGCGCCGGCTGTGCCGGCTGCGGCAAGACAAAGCGGTTGAGCGGCAGCCCGAGAACAAGATTGAGCACGGCCCAGACCAGCACCGTCTCGCGCCAGCCCAGCGCGTCGTTGAGCAGAGTCGAGACCGGCCAGCTCACCGTCGACGCGAAGCCGGCGAACAACGTGACACCGGTGATCGGGCCGCGCGCGGCTTGGCCATAGAGCGCCGCCAACGCGGCAAAGCCCGCATCGTATAGGCCGAGCGCCATGCCGAACCCGAGAATTGCCCAGGCGGCAAACAGGGTCGTAAGCCCATTGGCGGCTGCGAGCATCACCAGTCCGGCGGCAAGCACGAGATTGGATAGCGCCAGCACGCCGCGGCCGCCGTGGCGATCGATGAAGCGCCCGACCCGCGGCCCGGCGAAGGCGGCAATCAGCAAAGCCATGGAGAAGGCGGCAAAGACGAGCGAACGTGAGACGTGCAGGCTCGCGCTGATTGGGTCGGCAAGGATCGCCGGCAAATAATAGCTCGACGCCCAGGCAAGTGTCTGAGTGATTCCGAGCGCTGCAATCACCACGCGACGCGAACGAATTGGCTGGGCGTTTTGCCGTGACGCGTTATTTGGTTCGGTTTTGCTCAACCGGCCTGCCTTCCCTGCAGGAGTTTTGCAGAAATTAATGGGCTGGAGTAGTATAAGTTTTGCTTGTACAGATTATAATTGTGATAAGTAATTCTTTTAATGCCCGGGCTGAACCTCGATCGGCTGCGTGCCTTTGTCTATGTCATCGAGCTCGGCAGTTTCTCGGCGGCCGCTGAGCGCCTCGATGTGTCGCAGCCCGCAATCAGCCTTCAGATCCGTGAGCTCGAGAAGAATGTCGGCGTGCGGCTGATCGAAAGAATCGGCCGCCGCGCGGCGCCGACCGCTGCGGGCGAGGAATTGCTCGTTCATGCACGGCGCATCCATGCCGGCGTCGAGGCGGCGCTCGATGCCATGGCGCGGCATGCCAATGGCACGATCGGCCGCATTCGGATTGGCATCGGCGCGACCGCCTGTATTTATTTTCTGCCTCCCATTCTGCGCACGCTGCGTAGCCGTTTTCCCGCGCTGGATGTCGTCGTCAGCACCGGCAACACATCAGACGTTCTCAAGATGATCGAGGACAATGCGCTCGACATCGGACTTGTCACGCTGCCGGTGAGTGGACGCTTTTTCGAAGTTCAGCCATTGCTGGAGGACGAATTCGTTGCGATCGCTGCGCCAGACGCCACCGGGCTGCCCGAACGCATAACGGCCACCGATCTCCTCAAGCGCCCGCTCGTTCTTGCGGGATCCGGCGCCAATACCCGGCATCTCATCGATCAATGGGCGACAGGGGCCGGCGTCTCGCTCAAGCCGGTGATGGAGCTCGACAGCGTTGAAGCGATCAAGGAGATCGTCGGCGCCGGGCTCGGCTGTGGCGTGGTACCGAAAATGGCAGTAACGGCTGCCGCATCGCGCCGTCGTCTCGTCGTTCGATTTCTCAGTCCAAGGCTGTCGCGGAAACTTGCGATCGTCATGCGACGCGATAAGACGCTGCACCGTGGCCTGCGCGAGCTCGTCGGCGCGATGCGCAGCTTCGCTGCAACGCGATCGGCCCAGCCGGTGCGGCGCAAATTGAGGACTGAACGGAATGGTTGATGCAGAACCGATTGCCGGCATCGTCGTCAGGGCATCTACTGCCGGCGATGTCGCGGCCATCACGGCCATCTATGCCGATGCCGTTATCCATGGCACCGCCTCGTTCGAACTGGAGCCGCCGGATGAAACGGAAATGGCGCGGCGACAGCAGACCCTCTTGGCCAGCGGTTATCCCTATCTTGTCGCCGACGCCGCGGGCGTCGTCGCCGGCTATGCTTATGCCGGGCCATATCGGGCGCGGCCAGCCTACAAATGGACCGTGGAAAATTCGATTTATGTCGCACCGCAATTCCAACGCCGCGGCATCGGCTTGCTCTTGCTCAGACATCTGATCGCCGAAGCCGCGCATCGCGGCTTTCGCCAGATGATCGCCGTGATCGGCGACTCCGCGCAGATACCCTCGATCGCGCTGCATGCGGCGGCAGGCTTTGAATCGGTTGGCACCCTGCGCGCCGTCGGCTTCAAGCACGGCAGATGGCTCGACACGCCACTGATGCAGATCGCACTCGGCAAAGGCGACGCAATGCCGCCCTGAACCGGCTAGCTCGCCACCACGCGCAGCGAACGATCGAGCGCGCCCAGGACGCGGTCGAGCTCATGACTGCGGCGCAGGATGTGGCCAGTCGCCGAAATCACGCTATAGGCGCCCTGGCGGCGGGCCAGCTTGGGATTCTTCTCGATGCGGTAGATCGGGATTTCCGAAGCGCGCCGGAACACGGAAAAGACTGCGCGATCTTTCAGAAAATCGATTGCGTAATCGCGCCATTCGCCGGCGGCGACTTTGCGGCCATATAGCCCCAGAATACGGTCGAGCTCACGACGGCTGAAGGTGACCTTGCTTGCGGGAACGGGCGGACGCGCCTCGCTCCCGCGCCACACGCTGGGTTCAGTCTCGCCGAAATCCATACGGCGCCTCCATTTGGTCCGCCACCTCGTCTCCCCGGTCACAGCGTCCCGGACCCGCCTCGTCGGACCTTCCTATTCGCGGTTCGGTGTCATTGCAGCTTCATGATCGCGCCAGTCGGTGGCGGCGGCAAGGCCTCTCCCGATGCCGCTTTTGTGCTCCAAAAATGCCGCAGGAATGGCTGTCGTCGGACCCAAGGGCAAATTCCGGCACCGGCGGGAAAGTATTGTCGTGCCTGCGACATTTTGAGCTGCCGGAATCACGCTTTCGTTAAATGAATCATAATGCGGCCCTATTTCGGCCAAGCACGCGCCAAGCTAAAATGCGAACCAGTAACCTGTTGCCTCAGGGCCCGGTTCGGTTGGCGTTCCGGATTCCTCAGCCCCCCAGCCCCCCGGGGCGCGATCGGACCGGGCCACCGTTTGGTTCAATGCTCCGAAAGGTGCCTCCAAAAGGCGGAAGGCCGGCATGTCGCCGGCCTTTTTGTTGTTTATGGCATGGCGCAGCGGGAAAGCGTCGAACCGTTTCTTAAGGACGCGGGCACAGTCCGCAGTTTGACGCCGCTCATTGCAGTAGGTAGGGGATTCGCGAGCTATCGCGCCTGCGACGTCAGGCCGCTGTCGAATGTTGCGCGATGATCAAGCGGCATATAGGCGGCACCAAGAATGATCCCAGGCTTCTCCCGCGTGCCTTCCTGCACCATGACGGCAGCCGCATCGACGCCTTCGCTTTCAATCTCGGAAATCGGTATGTTCCATGTCACCTGACTTCCAGTCCAGTCGCCGAGCTTGAGCCAGTTCCGCACGACGTTGTGATAGGTGATGGTGCGTCCGTGATTCTCGCCGCGCGCTATGCTGACCTGGACGGCTTTGGCAAGCGGGCAGAGCCAAACTTCGCCATTGGGACGGCCGCTTTCCGTCGACTGCAGTTGGACGTTTAATCCGCTGCTGCCCATCGACATCAAGACGGGCAGCGACATCACGTCGGGCTTTTGATCGGTTTGCATAATAGCGCGCTCGATCGCCGCACGATCGCTGCCGAGCGCATGCGTTGCGCCGTTGATCACCATCTGCGGCGTATAGACTTGGCGATCGCCGCGAACGCGCGCATAGGCGCGCTGGCGCGCTGTATGCGCGGGGCTCGCGAGTGTATCCTTCCAGCCGAGATAGTCCCAATAGTCGATTGGCACGCTGAGCGCGACCAGCGACGGATCGGTCGCAAATTCGCCGAGGAGCCTGTCGGCGGCAGGACAGGACGAGCAGCCTTGGCTGGTGAACAATTCGAGCAGCGCCCGCCGCTCGCCGGCGCGCGCAACGGTGAAGCTTGCAATCAACAACGTTGCAATCAGGGGCGCCGATGCGAGAGGGCAACGCAGCATTCTAACTATCTCCACCCCAGCCCGAGCGATGATTTGCTCCCCCGGTGACGCTGTCGTGAAGGCGTCATGTTTAGAGGCGCTGGCATTCACCTACCACTCACTTCGCGGTGAGGCGAGAAGAGGGCGAGACTGCGGCATGCCCCGTCGCAGCGCATAACCACGCTCCGACCGGTCAAAATGAGCGGACGGGCTGCAAAATTTACGCGGAGGTAACATGTTCGCCACCGATCCGCACTAAGCCGCAAGGCGGCGCAAGACATACTGCAGGATGCCGCCGTTCCGGTAATAGTCCAGTTCCTCGAGCGTATCGATGCGGCAGATCAGCGGCACGCGCTTGAGGCCGCCGTCCGACGCGACGATCTCGGCCTGAAGGCGCTGATGCGGCTTGAGATCGCCGTGCAAGCCGCGGATCGTGACTTGCTCGTCGCCCTTCAAGCCGAGCGTCTGCCAAGATGTGCCTTCCTCGAACACCAGAGGAATGACGCCCATGCCGACCAGGTTCGAGCGATGAATGCGCTCAAAGCTCTGCGCGATGACGGCGCGCACGCCGAGCAGAATCGTACCCTTGGCCGCCCAGTCGCGCGAGGAGCCGGTGCCGTATTCCTTGCCGGCAAAAACGACCAGCGGCACGCCCTCGCTCTTGTAGCGCATCGCCGCGTCGTAGATCGGCATGCGCTGCTTGGACGGATAGTGAATCGTGTAGCCGCCTTCGACACCAGGTACCATCTGGTTCTTGATGCGGATATTGGCGAAAGTGCCGCGCATCATCACCTGATGATTGCCGCGCCGCGTGCCGTATTGATTGAAATCCTTCGGCCGCACCTGATGATCGCGCAGATATTCGCCGGCCGGGCTTTCTTCCTTGATCGATCCCGCCGGCGAAATGTGGTCGGTTGTGATCGAGTCTAGGAACAGGCCGAGAATGCGCGCATCGACGATGTCTTCGATCGGTTGACTGCGTTTCTGCATGCCTTCGAAATAGGGCGGGTTCTGCACGTAGGTGGAGCGGTCATCCCACTTGTAGGTGAGTCCACCCTTCACCGCGATCTTGCGCCAATTGGCGTCACCCTTGAACACATTGCCGTATTTCTTGGTGAACATCTGCTTATTGATGTTCTTGCGCATCGCATCCGCTATCTCGCGGCTCGACGGCCACAGATCGCGTAGATAGACCTTGCGGCCTTTCTGATCGATGCCAAGCGGCTGCTTGGCGACGTCGACCTGCATCGAGCCCGCGATCGCGTAGGCAACGACGAGCGGCGGCGAGGCCAGATAATTGGCGCGCACATCGGCGTTGACGCGGCCTTCGAAATTGCGATTGCCGGACAGCACCGCCGCCGCAACCAGATCATTTTTGTTGATCGCCTCGGAAATCTCCTCCGGTAGCGGGCCGGAATTGCCGATGCAGGTGGTGCAGCCGAAGCCGACCAGATTGAAGCCGAGCGCATCGAGATCCTTCTGCAGGCCGGATTTGTCGAGATATTCGGCGACCACTTGCGAACCGGGAGCGAGCGAGGTCTTTACCCATGGCTTCACCGTAAGGCCCTTCTGCACCGCTTTGCGCGCGACCAGACCTGCCGCCAGCATCACGCTCGGATTCGACGTGTTGGTGCAGGAGGTGATCGCGGCGATGACAACGTCGCCGTGCCCAAGCGTATGCTTGCGGCCTTCGACCGGCACGCGCTTGTCCATTTCGCCCGCCTTGTTGAATTCCTTGTCCATGGCCTGCGCGAAGCCGTTCTTGACGTCCTTGAGCGCCACGCGATCCTGCGGGCGCTTCGGTCCGGCGAGGGACGGCTCGACGGAGCCGAGCTCGAGCTTGAGCACATCGGTGAAGACCGGATCCGGCGTGTTCTTGGTGCGGTACATGCCCTGCGCCTTGGCATAAGCGAGCACGAGGGCAATGCGCTCGGCGCTGCGGCCGGTCTCGCGCAGATAGCGCACCGTGTCATCGTCGATCGGGAAGAAGCCGCAGGTCGCACCATATTCCGGCGCCATGTTGCCGAGCGTGGCGCGATCCGCAATGGTGAGGTCGGCCAGGCCAGGGCCGAAATATTCGACAAACTTCCCAACGACGCCCCGCTTGCGCAGCATCTGCGTGACGGTGAGGACGAGGTCGGTCGCGGTGACCCCTTCCTTGAGCTTGCCGTTCAAGCGCACGCCGATCACTTCCGGCAACAGCATGGAATAGGGCTGGCCGAGCATGGCGGCCTCTGCTTCGATGCCGCCGACGCCCCAGCCGACCACCGAGAGGCCGTTGACCATCGTCGTATGCGAGTCGGTACCGACCAGCGTGTCGGGATAAGCAAGCTCGCCGGCGGTGGTCTTGTCCGGGAAGGTGATCTTCAGCTTCGACGTCCAGACCGTTTGCGACAGATATTCGAGATTGACCTGATGGCAGATGCCCGTTCCGGGCGGCACCACGCGAAAATTCTGGAACGAGCCTTGCGCCCATTTCAGGAAGCGATAGCGCTCCTGGTTCTGTTTGTATTCCTCTTCGACATTCTTCTTAAACGAATCGCGATGGCCGAAAAAGTTCACCGCCACCGAATGGTCGATGACGAGGTCGACCGGAACCAGCGGATTGATCTTCTTCGGATCGCCGGAGAGATGCTCCATGGCGTCGCGCATGGCGGCGAGATCGACGACCGCCGGCACGCCGGTGAAATCCTGCATCAGCACGCGCGCGGGGCGGAACGCGATCTCGCGATCCGAGGTCTTAGTCTTGAGCCACTGCGCGACAGCCTGAATGTCCTCCTTGGTGACCGTGCGGCCATCCTCATTGCGCAACAGATTTTCCAGCAGGACCTTGAGCGAAAACGGCAGCCGCGAAATTCCTTTCAACCCGTTCTTTTCGGCAACAGGCAGACTGTAATAGGCGTAGGTTCTGGAGCCGACCTTGAGCGGCCGGAGACATTTGAAGCTGTCGAGCGAGACCATGACTTTTTTCCTATGCTGCCGGCGGAGCGCCGGTGCAAAACGGAGCAATGATTGCCGGAACCGGGGGCAATCCCCCTCCTTCGCTCCCCCGCAAGACGGGAGGGGAAAGAAGAGGGAAATCGGACGGGCAAGCATCACCGGCGCGCCGCATTCCGACACCGGGGGCTTATAGGGTCTTTTCTGATGTTGTGCCAGTTCGGCAAGAAATGGTCCGGTAACATGCCGCATTGCGCCGAATTGACCGGACCGACTCGGCTCTGCGGCCGACGAGGGGTCGCGCCTTCGGCGCCGGTCTCGGGTTGAAGGTAGGCTTGATGCGGCTCACCGCTGTCGATCTGGATTGCCGCCGCGGCGGCCGCGAGGTTTTCTCGGGCGTCAGCTTTAACGTCGGTTCCGGGGAAGCCCTGGTCGTCACCGGCCGTAATGGCGCCGGGAAGTCGTCGCTGCTGCGCATCATCACTGGGCTTCTGCGCAGCGCGCATGGCCGGATTACGCTTGAGGGCGGCGACCCGGAACTGAGCATCGGCGAGCAAGCCCACTATCTGGGACATCAGGACGCCATCAAGCCCTCGCTCTCGGTTGCCGAAAATCTATGCTTCTGGGCCGGGTTCTTCGGCTCTCCCGCTGCCGATAGCCGCGATGCGCTGGTTGCACTCGGTCTCGACTCGCTGGCGACACTGCCGGCCGCCTATCTCTCGGCCGGCCAGCGGCGGCGGCTGTCGATCGCGCGCCTGCTTGCGGTGAAACGACCGATCTGGCTGCTCGACGAGCCGACCAGCGCGCTCGATGCTGCCGCGCAGGCCCGGCTTGCCGAATTGATGCGAGCGCATTTGGCCGATGGCGGTCTGATCGTCGCCGCAGCGCATGGCCCCATCGGGCTCGCCAAGGCGCTCGAACTGCGACTCGATGAGGTTCGGCCCGCTGACGCCAAGGCTCTCATCGGCGAGGGTCGATTATGAGGCCGCTTGCGGCCATTCTCGTGCGCGACATGCGGATCGCGGTGCGGGTCGGCGGCGGCGCGCTGATGGGCGTGTTGTTCTTCCTTGTCGTCGTGGCGCTCACGCCTTTTGCGGTCGGGCCCGATCTTGCGCTGCTCAAGCGCATCGGCCCGGCGATCCTGTGGCTGGCGGCACTGTTGGCGAGCCTGCTGGCACTCGATCGGCTGTTTGCAAGCGATCATGAGGACGGTTCGCTCGACCTCATCCTCACGGGGCATGCGCCGCTCGAACTCGTGGTTGCGATGAAGGGGCTGGCACATTGGCTCACCACCGGATTGCCGCTGGTGATTGTGGCGCCTTTGATCGGTCTATTCCTCAACATCGATGCGCCGGCGGAAGGCGCCCTGGTGCTCACGCTCCTCGTCGGCACCCCGGCTTTGACCTTTATAGGCCTGATCGGCGCCGCCATATCCGTGACGCTGCGGCGCGGCGGTCTACTGCTCGCGATCATTGTGTTGCCGCTGACCGTACCCGTCCTGATCTTCGGCGTGGCCGCGGCCAATGCCGCCATAACCGGGCCGGTCCCGTTCGGCACGCCGTTCACGATTCTGTGTGCGCTCACGCTTATGAGCGTTGTGGTCGGACCATTTGCCGCTGCGGCGGCTTTACGCCAGGAAATAGAGTAATCCGTCAATGAAATGGTCGGCCTGCTCACGTAAAGTGACCGAACACTGCCGCAAATTGCCGGTTAGGACTGCCGATGCCGCTGATCGACCTTGCCAATCCTTCGCGCTTTCTCAAGCTCGCTGACAGCACCATTCCCTGGCTCAGCGGTTTGACGGTGCTGGCTTTCGCCTTCGGCATCGAGCAAGCCATGCTCGCGCCGGAGGATTACCAGCAGGGTGCCACGGTTAAGATCATGTTCCTGCACGTGCCATCGGCCTGGCTCGGCATGCTGGCCTGGGGCGTGATGACGGTCGCTGCGCTCGGTACCCTGGTATGGCGGCACCCGCTCGCCGATGTGACCGCCAAAGCGGCGGCGCCGATCGGAGCCGCCTTCACACTGTTGTGCCTGATCACCGGCTCGCTATGGGGACGCCCGGAATGGGGCACCTATTGGGTGTGGGACGCCCGTCTCACGTCGGAGCTGATTCTGTTTCTGCTTTATCTCGCGGTCATCGCGCTGTGGCACACGGTCGACGACCCTTCACGCGCGGCCCGCGCCGCCGCTATTTTGACCCTCGTGGGCGCCATCGATCTGCCCATTGTCAAGTTCTCTGTCGACTGGTGGAATACCTTGCATCAGGGTTCCTCGGTGTTTCGCATCGGCGGCTCGACCATCGATCCATCGATTCTTACTCCGCTGCTGACCATGGCCGGCGCCTTCACCTTGTTGTTCGTCACGCTGCTCGTGGCGGCCATGCGCAACGAGATTCTGCGCCGGCGCGTGCGCACCCTGCATCTGCTGCAGGCGAGCGCCGTAAGCTGACAAGGAGCCGATTGGACGCGAGCGAATAATGGAAGCGACGGCGCACATCGACTTCATCGCAGCGGCTTATGCCGCCGCCGTGATTGTGGTCGGCGTTTTGGTGGCCTGGGTGACGCTTGATTACCGGGCGCAGCGGCGCACACTTGCCGATCTCGAATCGCAGGGCTTTGCCCGCCGCCCGAGCCTGCGGGGCGACGGAGCCATCGGAGCCGCTACAGGCACGTCGAAACAGCCGGCAAAGGAACAAGCGTGAGCGTAACGACCAATGACGGCGGCACGATTGCCCGGCGGCGCATCATTCTCATTTTGCCGCTCGCGGTGTTTCTTGGACTGGCCGCATTGTTCTGGGTTGGCCTTTATGCCGGCGATCCCTCGCTGATTCCCTCGGCGTTGATCGGCCATCCGGCACCGCAAACCGTGCTGCCGCCGATTGCCGGCCTTGAACGCGACGGCGCGCCGGTGCCGGGCTTCGATCCGGCCAACTTCAAAGGCGCGGTCACCGTCGTCAATGTCTGGGCGTCTTGGTGCGTGCCCTGTCACGACGAAGCACCGCTTCTGATGCAACTGTCGCAGGACAATCGTTTCCGTCTCGTCGGCATCAATTACAAGGATGCGCCCGATAATGCCCGGCGCTTCCTGGGCCGCTATGGCAATCCTTTTGCCGCCGCTGGGGCCGACCAAAACGGCCGCGCCGGCATCGAATGGGGCGTCTATGGCGTGCCGGAAACTTTCGTCGTCGGCCGCGATGCCCGCATTGCCTACAAGCTCGTCGGGCCGATCACCCCGGACAATCTGGAAACTGTGCTCAAGCCGCAGATCGAAAAAGCGCTGGCGGGGTCGTAGTGTCATTCCGGAGCAGTGCGCCCTATTCCGCCGGCTCTACCGCATACTTTTTCACGAGCGGCACTTGCAGCGCGCCGAACAGAAACGTGAGCGGCATCACACCGAACACTTTGAAATCGACCCACACATTCGTCGAAACATTGCGCCACACAATCTCGTTGAGCACGGCAAGAGCGAAAAAGAACATTGCCCAGCGCAGCGTCAGCTTGCGCCAGCCTTCGTCGGTGAGGTGGAACAGCGAATCCAATACGACGCCAAGCAGTGGCTTGTTGAGAACGAGCCCGCCGAGCAGCACCGCGCCGAACAGTGCATAGATGATGGTCGGTTTGACCTTGATGAAGGTCGCATCATGCAGCATCAGCGTCAGCCCGCCGAACACCACGACAATGATCGCGGTGACGACAGCCATGATGGGGAAATGCCGCGTCAGCGCGTATGACACGCCCAGCGCCGTCAGCACCCCGACCATGAAAGCGGCGGTGGCGGTGAAAATGCCGTAATGGGCATTGGCGAGGAAGAATACCGCCAGCGGCCCGAAATCGAGCACAAGCTTCAACAATGGATTGACCCGCGGCTTGGTCGCTTTGGTGGTCGGTGTCATGATTCGAGTCCGGCGATGGCGCGGGCAAAATCGCGCGCCGAAAATGGCGAAAGATCGTCGATGCTTTCGCCGACGCCGATGAAGTGAACGGGAACCGCGAATTTCGCCGCGAGCGCAACCAGAATGCCGCCGCGTGCCGTGCCGTCGAGCTTGGTCATCACCAGTCCGGTCACGCCGACAGCCTTCTTGAAAATCTCGACCTGCGAGAGCGCGTTCTGCCCGACCGTCGCATCGAGCACAAGCAGCACGGCATGCGGCGCCTGCGCATCGATCTTTTTGATCACCCGGACGATCTTTTGCAATTCGTCCATCAGCTCGGCACGGTTCTGCAGGCGGCCCGCGGTGTCGATGAGCAGAACGTCGCTGCCGCGCTGCCTGGCCGCGGTCACCGCATCGAAGACAAGGCCGGCGGCGTCGGCGCCGGCCTTGTGTGCAATGAAGGCGGCGCCGCTGCGCTCCGACCAGATCTTCAGCTGCTCGATGGCGGCGGCACGAAAGGTATCACCCGCCGCAAGCATCACCGAGCGGCCTTCGGCGCGCAGCTTGGCCGCAAGCTTGCCAATGGTCGTCGTCTTGCCGGAACCATTGACGCCGGCGACCAAAATGATGAACGGCCTTTTCGTCGCATCGATGACAAGCGGCTGCGCCACCGGCGCAAGCGCCTTCTCGACCTCGGCAGCGACAACCGCTTTGACCTCGTCGGGTGAAATCGCGGCCTTGTGACGCGCTTCGCTAAGCGCCGCCACAATCCGGTGCGAGGTGTCGAGCCCGAGATCGGCGCGAATGAGCGCATCATCGATCTCGTCCAGCACCGCATCATCGAGCCTGCGCATGGTGACAAGGTCCGAGATCGCGCTCAGCGCCGAGGAACTGCGCTTGAGCCCGCCGGTCAGGCGCTGCCACCAGCCTTTCTTTTCGGCGCCGGCGGTTTCGGTTGTCTGTGTTGCGCTGTCGTCCATTTCGGTAACGCTGTCCCCAATGTCGCACCCGTGATAGCGGTTTCGTCATGACCCCGAAAGAGATGGTGTCGCGGCTGCTTTATCGCGATGGGCTGATGCTGGTGATCGACAAACCGGCCGGTTTCGCCGTGCATAAGGGCCCTAAAGGCGGCGAAAGCCTTGAGGATCATTTCGATGTGCTGCGCTTTGGGCTGCCGCGCGCGCCTGCACTGGCGCATCGGCTCGACCGCGATACATCCGGCTGCCTGGTGCTCGGCCGCCATCGCAAAGCGCTGGCAATGCTGGGAAAATTGTTCAAGAGCGGCGCCATCGACAAGATCTATTGGGCCGTGGTCGAGACCGGTCCCGAGCCGGACGAAGGAATCATTGATCTGCCGCTCGGCCGCCTCGACGTGACGCGTGGCTGGTGGATGAAGCACGATCCGAGAGGCCAGCCGGCGGTCAGCAAATGGAAGGTGATGGGACGCACCTCATCAGCCGCCGAGCACCTGACTTGGCTGGCGCTCGAGCCGGTGACCGGGCGAACGCATCAGCTTCGCGTGCACTGCGCCGAAATGGGCTGGCCGATCGTCGGCGACACGATCTACGGCACCGCACCGCGCACTGGCGGACCTCCATTGCATTTGCATGCTCGTGAAATCGTCGTACCGTTATACAAGAACCGTGCGCCGATCCGTGTCGTCGCGCCGCTCCCGCCGCATATGCGCGAGCGCTTGGCACGGTGCGGCTGGCCTGGCGAAGAAACTGCCCCGGCGCTGGAATGTGCCGGCGAAGCATCCCTCAATGATCAATAGATTGTCGCTTTGATGCGCTCCGGAGCAAGCCGGTCGTGCTCCGGCCCGCCCATTTTGCCGTCGGTCAACTCGGCTAGAATTGACCCTGGCGTAGGCAGCGTCTGGCGGTCGACCTGCGTCGCCGGATCCCACAGTTTCGAGCGGATGACCGCCTTGGTGCATTGGAAATAAGCGCGCTCGACGGTGACGATGAGAACGCATTTCGGCACCTTGCCATTGAAGGCAAAGCTTTCGGTCAGCTTCGGGTCAGTCGAAATCTTTGCTCGACCGATGACACGCATCGTCTCGCCGACGCCGGGAATAAGGAACAAGAGCGCAATGCGCGGATCACGCACCAGATTGCGCAGACTGTCGATGCGATTATTGCCGCGTCGGTCGGGAATGAGCAGCGTTTGCTCGTCGACCACGCGCACGAAGCCGGGCGGATCGCCGCGCGGCGAGCAGTCGAGCCCTTCCGGCCCGCAGGTCGCGAGCACCACAAACGGCGCCGCTTCGATCAGCTTGCGATATTGCGGCGTGACGCGGTCGGCTTCCTTAACAACGGCGGGGCCGTAGGGCGGATCGCTATAGAGCTGTTCAAGCTCGGCGGTCGTCTTGATCAGATGATCTTGGCTGCCGTCCATCGCGTGTCCTCCGATTTCGGACAAGATTAACCTAGGCGGCCAGCAATTGTCTGCCATCATGCCCGGCCATTTTCAGATCGACGATGCTCCCCGGCGGGGCGGGCGCCGCAAGCTTCACCGGCGTGAACTGCTCGGTCCGGCCGACCTTGTCAGACTCGGTGAGAACGCGCCGCGTTTGGCCAACTTCCGCCTCGAGATGGCGCGTCAGCGCCAGCGCGCCGGCCGCGCGCAAACGCCAAGCGCGGTCTTTCACGACAGCGCGGTCAAGCTGCGGCATGCGCGCCGCCGGCGTTCCCGGACGCGGTGAGAATGGAAAGACATGCAGATGGATGAGCCCGCAGTCCTCGATCAGCGTCAGCGAATTCTTGAACATGGCCTCGCTCTCGGTCGGGAAGCCGGCGATCAGATCGGCACCGAATACTATGTCAGGCCGCAGCCGCCGCACCGTCTCGCAGAACGCAATCGCGTCGGCCCGCAAATGCCGCCGCTTCATGCGCTTGAGAATGAGATCATCGCCGGCCTGCAGAGACAAGTGCAGATGCGGCATCAGCCGTGCCTCCGACGCCAACGCATCGAGCAGGTCGCGATCGGCCTCGACCGAATCGATCGACGACAGCCGCAACCGCTTCAGCTCCGGCACGTGCTTGAGAACCTGCTTCACCAGCGTGCCAAGCTTAGGCGCGCCCGGCAGATCGGCGCCATAGCTCGTGATGTCGACGCCGGTCAGCACGATCTCACAATAGCCATTGGCCGCGAGCCGCCGCACATCCTCGACGACCGCGCCCATCGGCACCGAGCGCGAATTGCCGCGGCCGTAGGGAATGATGCAGAAAGTGCAGCGGTGATCGCAGCCGTTCTGCACCTGGACGAAAGCGCGGGTGCGGCCGGCGAATTCATCGACCAGATGCGCCGCGGTTTCCTTTGCCGCCATGATGTCATTGAGGATCGTCTTCGGCGCATTGTCCGCGGCGAAGGCCGCGCGCACTTTGGCCCAGCCTTCAGCGGTGACTTTCTCGGCATTGCCAAGGACGAGATCGGCTTCGGCCATAGCGACGAAGGTGCGCGGCTCGGTCTGCGCGGCGCAGCCGGTGACGACGATCTTGGCGTGCGGGCGCTCGCGCCGCAGCGCGCGAATGGCTTGCCGCGCCTGGCGCACGGCCTCCCCCGTCACGGCGCAGGTGTTCACCACCACAGTATCGGTAAACCCAGCGCGTTGCGCTTCGCGCCGGATGACTTCGGATTCGGCGGCATTAAGCCGGCAGCCGAAAGTGACAACCTCGACGCTCATTTCGCGATACTCATTTTGTGACGCCGATGGGCTCGCCAGCGGGCGGCACCGCATCAAAGCGACCGCCAAACCGCCCACGGTGCTCGTATTCGACCGGCCCGGTCATCAGCACATGATCGTCGCTGTCGCGCCATTCGACGGTGAGATCGCCGCCGGGCAGCGTCACCCTCACTTTGCGACCGCTGCGGCGCAGCCGCGCCGCAGCGACGGCCGTCGCGCAGGCCGCTGAACCGCATGCTTTGGTGAGACCCGCACCGCGCTCCCAGGTCCGCATCACGATGTGGTCGCGCGCCGGCGTTGCCGCGACGGTGATATTGGCGCGCTCCGGAAACATCGGATGATGTTCCAAGAGCGGGCCGACCTCGGCGAGATCGACAGCCCCCGGATCCTCGACCCAGAAAATCGCATGCGGATTGCCCATGCTCACGACCGAGGGCGAGTGCAGAATCGGCGCCCCGCGCGGCCCGATTTCGAGCTCGATCACGCGCGTATTGGCGAATTCCTCGGCCAAAGGAATCTCGTCCCAGCGCAAGCGCGGCGGCCCCATATCGACGGTGTAGAGACCGCCTTGGGTGCGCCAGCATGGAATGACGCCGGCCGGCGTTTGGAATTTGAACGCGCTACGGCCGGTTTGTTCGCCGACTAGCGCGGCGAGGCAGCGCATGCCGTTGCCGCAGGCGCCGGCTTCCGAGCCATCATTATTGTAGATGCGGATCGAGGCGTCGACGTCAGTCCGTGGCGGATAGAGCACCATAAGCTGGTCGTATGGCTCCTGGCTCGCCGCGGCGCGGGCCTCCGCGGCATCGATTTCAGCCGGCGCGGCGCGCAGATCGACAATGACGATCTCGTTACCGAGGCCGTTCATTTTGACGAAGTCCCTATTCGCCAGCGCGCCCACAGAAACTCCAAAGTTCGCTTCGATATTGGCGACTTATATGAGGATTTGGGCACTTGGCGCCAGTGCTCGGTTAGGCCGCCGAAGCCGCCGAGGCATGAGCAAACTGGCACATTCCGCGGGCATATGCGCGCGATCGTGGTAAAGTCGTTTCGGGCGACGAATTGCGCGACGGTGCGGCCGCGGGCACCTTCGCGCCGAGGAGAATCTGAAATGCCGTTCCGCCTTCGCGCCAGCCTAGCGGCTTTAAGCCTTGTTACGATTCTATCCGGCGCGGCCGCGATTCCACAGCGAACATCCGCGCAAGTCTTAATGACTCAAGCCTTGCCGCAGCCCGGAGCGCAAACGCCATCCGCTTCCGCGCCGGCTGCACCTGCCCCCGCCGCAACACCGGCCGCGCCGGCGGCGACTGATGCGACCCAGAACCAGCCGGGCGATGCGTTCGGCCAGGATACCTCGCTGACCGCCAAGACCATCGTCTACGTCAAAGGCTCCGGCACCTGGGACAAGGCGTTTGCCACCATCAGCAGCGCGTTCCGCAAGATCGAGACTTACCTCGACAAGGAAGGCATCAGGCCGGCTGGCCTCCCGATGACCATCTTTACCGCGACCGACGATACCGGCTTCGAATACGAGGCTGCGGTCCCTGTCGTGGAGGCGCCCAAAAATCCGCCGCATGGCGACATGGGCGTCGGGCAATCGCCGGAAGGCGCGGCGCTTAAATTCGTCCATCGCGGCTCCTACGACGATCTCGACAATACTTACGAGGCGATCACCAACTATCTCGACGACAAGAGGCTCGAGGCCAAGGACCTGTTCATCGAGGAATATGTGACCGATCCGGTCACGGCCGACGTGAACAAGCTGGTCGTTAACGTCTATGTCCTGATCAAGCAGCCGACGTCGCCGGGCTAGTTCCGGCGGTTTTCGGTCGGGTTGACAGGGTAGCGCACCGTCACTACGTTCCGCCCACTCTCGTAAGAGACTGAAATTCCTGATCGCCGACCGGTCCTTGAGGCCGGAGGTCCCCGCCCGACAGCGCGATGCGCCCTCGGGCGTCATTTGTCATTGCCGGACATCGTCCGGTAGAAAGACCATATGGTCCGGTAGAAAGACCATCATGTTCGACAATCTGTCCGAACGCCTAAACGGCATTCTCGATCGCCTCACTCGCCGCGGCGCGCTGTCGGAGGCCGATGTCGAAGCGGCGCTGCGCGAGGTGCGGCGCGCGCTGCTCGAAGCCGACGTCGCGCTCGACGTCGCTCGCGCTTTTACCGAGCAGGTGAAGCAGCGCGCGGTCGGCGTCGATGTGATCAGGTCGGTGACGCCGGGCCAGATGGTCGTCAAGATCGTGCACGACCAACTGGTCGAGACGCTTGGTGCTAGCGCTGAACCGATCGATCTCAATGCGCCGGCGCCGGTCGTGATCATGATGGTGGGCCTGCAAGGCTCGGGCAAAACCACGACCACGGCGAAGATCGCCAAACGGCTCACTGATCAGCAAAAGCGCAAAGTGCTGATGGCGTCGCTCGACACGCGACGGCCCGCCGCCATGGAGCAGTTGGCGGTGCTCGGCCGGCAGGTGGGCGTCGAGACGCTGCCGATCGTCGCCGGCCAGACGCCGGTGCAGATCGCAACGCGCGCGCAGACGGCGGCGCGGCTCGGCGGCTATGATGTCGTGCTGCTCGACACTGCGGGCCGGCTCACGCTCGACGACGAGTTGATGCGCGAAGCGGCCGACGTGCGCCGCGCCGCGGCGCCGCACGAAGTGCTGCTGGTCGCCGACGCGCTCACCGGTCAGGATGCGGTCAATCTGGCGCGCGCCTTCAATGAGCGGCTTGACCTCACCGGCATCGTGCTCACCCGCATCGATGGCGATGGGCGCGGCGGCGCCGCCTTGTCGATGCGCGCGGTGACGGGCAAGCCGATCAAGCTCATCGGCACTGGCGAAAAGCTCGACGCGATTGAGGATTTCTACCCGCAGCGCATCGCCGACCGCATTCTGGGCATGGGCGATATCGTGTCGCTGGTCGAGAAGGCCGCAGCCACCATCGATGCTGAAAAAGCGGCGCGCGTCGCCGAGAAGATGCGCAAGGGCGCGTTCGATCTCGCCGACCTGCGCGAGCAGTTGGCGCAGATGCAGCATATGGGCGGCATGACCGGCCTGATGGCCATGCTGCCGGGCATTGCCAAAATCAAAAATCAGCTCGCCGAGCGTAATCTCGACGAAAAAGTCCTAAAGCGCCAAATGGCGATCATCGACTCGATGACGCCGGCCGAACGGCGCCATCCCGATATTCTCAAAGCGAGCCGCAAGCGCCGCATCGCCGCCGGCTCCGGCACCAGGCCGGAGGACATCAACCGGCTCTTGAAAATGCATCGCACCATGGCCGACGTGATGAAGGCCATGGGTCGCACATCAGGCGGTGCCAAGCGCGGTCCGATGGCGGGGCTTGCCAATATGCTCGGTTTCGGCGGCAGCATGCCGAGCCCCGAGCAGATGGCGGAACTCGCCAAGAAAATGCCGGATGGCTTGCCGCCCGGGCTGCCCGGCGCTCCCGCTCCGCCACCGAAAATGCCCGGCGCGTCGACCTTGCCGCCGAATTTTCCGGGTCTGCCGGGGCTCGGTCCGAAATTTCCAAGCGGACTGCCCGGCTTGGGCAAGAAGAAGTAATTTTTGGTTCCATACCTCAACGCAGCGAAAGGAAATTGAATGTCCCTGGTCATCCGCCTGGCCCGCGCCGGCACCAAGAAGCGGCCGTTTTATCACATTGTCGTCGCCGACAGCCGCGCGCCCCGCGACGGAAGGTTCATTGAGCGGCTCGGCTATTTCAACCCGCTTCTGCCCAAGGATAAGACCGAGCGGCTGAAATGGGACTTGGAAAAGGCCAAGGTCTGGATCGCCAAAGGCGCGCAGCCGTCGGACCGCGTCATGCGCTTCCTGGACGCCGCGGGCGTCATGAAGCGCAAGCCGCGCAACAATCCGGAAAAGGCGATCCCGCGCAAAGAGCGCAAAGCACGCGCCGAAGCCGCCAAGGCTGCGGCGGCCGGGGGCAGCGCTCCCGCTGCCGAGGGTGCGGCAGCGAGCTGACGCGGCGGCGGTAGAGAGCGATGGCGGGCGGCAGTCGCGTTTGTCTCGGACAAATCGGCGCCGCCCACGGCGTGCGCGGCGAAGTGCGCCTGCATTCGTTCACCGCCGATCCCGCGGCGATCGCCGATTACGGTCCGCTCGAAACCGCGGACGGCCGCGTGTTTGAGATCGAAGCGTTACGGCCAGCTAAGGATCATTTCGTGGCAAAGCTTGCCGGGATT
>JAJPJB010000073.1 GCA_021324465.1 Hyphomicrobiaceae bacterium | reverse complement strand
GCTTTGGCGGTTTGTACGGCGAGCGATTTCACCTCGGACGCCACTACGGCAAAACCGCGGCCGGCTTCGCCGGCGCGTGCCGCTTCGATCGTGGCATTGAGCGCCAGAAGATTGGTCTGGCCGGCGATGTCCTGGATGAGTTTGACGACGTCGCCGATCCGCTGCGCAATATTGGCGAGCGCGGCGATGTCCTCATTGGTCGCTGTGGCGTCGGCGGCGGCGCTGCGCACGACACCGCTCGTCTGATTGAGCTGGCGGCTGATCTCCTTGATCGACACCGAAAGCTCGGCCGCCGCCGCGGCGGCGGTCTCGACATTGCTGGAGGCTTCGTTCGAGCCGTGCACGGCGGCCTCGGCGCGCCTGAGCGTGTGATCCGACCTGGTCAATAGCGACTTCGCGGCGACTTTCATGGCGCCGGTGCTGTCGCTGACCGTGCGCAGACCGCTTTCAACGCGGGCCCGGAACGACGCAATCGCCCGATCGGTTTGGCGCCGCCGCTCCTCGCGCCGCAGCAGCGTGTCGCGCTCCTGTTCGACGCGCAGGCGCTCGGTGACATCGAAGTGGGTCGCCACCCAGCCGCCGCCCGGCATCGGCCGAGACACAACGGCCATGATGCGGCCGTCCGGCAGTTCGATGGTTTTTGACTCGGTCCGCCCATCAGCCGCCTGCCGCAGCAGGTTGACCACATAACTCTCCGGATCGCCGACGAATGTGCCGGTGGCGGCGCGATAAGCCAGAAGATCGCGCAAATGCACGCCCGGCCGCGCCTGTTCGGGACGCAAATGATAGAGTTCGGCATAACGCTCGTTGCACAGAATCAGCCGACCGGTACGGTCGAACATGCACAGACCCTGCGTCATGTAATTCAGCGCGTTGCGCAGCAGTCGCACGCGCACGCGGCGGCGGAGATTGGCAAACAGCCCGGCCGCGGCAGCGGCGCCGAAGCTAAGCGGCGTCGCCAGCAGAACGCTCTGGATTGCGACCGGTGCATCGCACAGCAGTTCGGCAAGCGACATTGGACCATAGGCCAAGACGGCGCCGAGGCCTAAGGCAAATCCGACAGCGCCCGCCAGGACGACGAGCGTCCCATTGCGGCTTGCCTTTGACAGGTTGAAACCGCCCAGCATAGCGCCCGCCGAAGACCGTAAGAGAAGTAAACGCTTGAAAATATTCGCCGGCCAGTTGTTTTGAGGTTAACGATTTGCCGCTCAATCGTTAACGAAATCTGAGTACGGATCGTCATTGCCACATCATGGCTGGGCGTAACCCGCTTTTCCGGAAAATGCTCGATGCGTTCCTGTTCATTGCTCCGCTGCCGGGATCACCGGCAGCAGCAAATATGATTCCCTGTCGCCGCCGGCGTAGATCGTATTGACGGCGCCTGTATTGTAGTCGGCGTGATAGTGCATGTATTGCGCGCTGCCGACGCCATCGCGCGGCTGGATGTCGAGCCGAATGCGATGGCCTTTCTTGAACACCATCGAGGTCGGCCAGATTTCCACCTCGACCTTCACGATCTCGCCCGGCGTCAGATAAAGGCGGCGCGTGTGCTTGTGATAGGGCCGATAGGGCAGCGACAGATCCGGATCGAGCTCGCGATGCGAGACGCGCAGCCAGCCTTTTGCCACCGGCACCGGCGCGCCCTGCTGGCCGGTCTCCAGTATCTCATCGCCGTCGGGCCCGATATTGCGCAGCGTAAGAAACAGATCCATGTCCTCGGTCGTGCTCGACACCCACAGCACCGCGGCGAGCGGCCCGGTGATTTCGGTATCGGCCGAAAGCCGTGTCGTCTCAAGTGAAACGCCCATGCCCGGTTTGATGCCGCCGCCCATGACCTGCGACGAGGCGGCCGAGGTCGAGCCCATCGAGCCCAGGCTCGCAGCCGGATAGCTGCGCGACCCCACGGCAGGCGGATTTTTTAGTTCCAATGTGCCGGTGAGCGGCATGCCGGCCGCGGGCGCCGTTTGCGGCTGCGACAGATCGAAGTAGAGCTTGGTCCAGCGCGTCCGTAGAAGCGGCCATTCGTGCTCGTAGCGCCATTCGAAAGCATCGGCGCCCTTGCGGATCGCAAGCTTGACCGGCGGCTCCTCCATGACCCCGTTGTCGATGCCTTTGAGCCAATAATCGAAGAAACGGATCTGATCCTGCCGGCCGTCGTCGGTATAGAACGGATGCACATGCGAACCCAGATGGATGCGCAATTTCTTGTGCGGGGTCGCTGCGCGCATGAAGGCTTCGGTATTGCCGCGCAGATGCAGCGCCATGCCGGTCCAGTTGCCGACCGAGAAGAACGGCACCTTGATCTTGTCCCATTGCGCCTGCGCGCCGCGAAAAGCGCCAGAATCGAGATTGTTGTGCAGCCAGAAATGCAGCGTGTTGACCTGCCAGCCGTCGGGCAGGTGCTGCGAGGCGCGGCCGAGCAGATGATGCAAGAGATGCGCGGTGTACCAATTGGTCATGAACAGGCTCGCGATGCCGCCCTGATAGAGCGCATCGCGATAGAGATCGGCAAAGCCTTCCCAGGGAATAATGGCTTTGAGGGACGGCGGCGCGAGGTTGGCGACAAACCATTGGTTGATCGCGTAATAGGAAATGCCGAGCAGCCCGACACGGCCGTTGCACCAGGGCTGCGCCGCCGCCCATTCGATGGCGTCGTAGAAATCAATCGCTTCGGCGAGCGACCACGGTTCGCATTGGCCGGGTGACTTGCCGGAGCCGCGGCCGTCCACGCGCACCGCGGCATAGCCGCGCGGCACCCACCATTGCGGATTGATGGTCTCCCAGTTCATCCATTCGTTCTGCGGCTCGCCGAGCGTATCCGGCACGATCCAAAGCTTGTCTTTCTGATACGGACCGAGATTCAGGATGGCCGGATATTTGCCGTCGGCATTGGGGCGGAACACATCCGCCTTCAGTCGCGCGCCGTCGCGCATCGGTACCTCGACATCCTTTTCGACGAGAATGGGCTGGGCGGGAAGCGACGGCTCGGCTTTCATGGCTGCAAATTCCGTTCGTCATTCCGGGTCGCGCCGACGCGCCCGACCTTTTGGTTGGCCCGACACGGGCTCCGCGCGGAACCCGGAATCCATAATCACGCGACTGAGCGATTGGATTGAGCGTCAGCTTTGCAAGGCTCTGGAGCATGGATCCCGGGTTCGCGGGTTTTCGCCCGCGCCCCGCAAAAACCGCTACTCCGTCTCGATCTTCACTTCGCTCGTGATCTTGCGCCAGGTCGCCATCTCGCCGGCGAGCCATGTCTTGGCGTCGTCGAGCGAAGCATTGGGCACGATGTTGAAGGTCTGCTTGTGGAAGGCCTCGACAACCCCGGGCGCCTTCAGCGCCGCGACGGTTGCATCGAAAATCTTCTGCAGCACGTCTTTGGGTGTGCCGGCGCGCGCGAAGAGGCCCTGCCAGGCGATGGTGCCGACACCGGCATAACCGGCCTCCTGCATGGTCGGCAGGTCGGGGTAGTCGGGCAGTCGGCTATGATTGACCAGCGCCAGCGCGCGGAAACTGCCGGCTTTCACTTGCGGCGTGGCGCTGGCGACGTTGAGGAAGGCGGTCTGGGTCGAGCCGTTGAGCATATCGTTGATGACGCCGGACGCCCCGGCCTTGTTGGGAATGGCCGCCATGTCGAGATCGCCAGCGCGCTTGGCGAAATACGCCATGTCGTAATGCGGATAGCTGCCGGGACCGACCGTGCCGTAGCGGACCTGGCCGGGATGCGCTTTGGCGTAAGTGACGAGCTCGGCGACCGATTTGACGTCAAAATTCTTGGTCGTCGCCAACAGGAATGCGGGAATATCGACCAGATCAGTGACCGGCACGATGTCCTTGGCGTAATCGATATGGAATTTTCCGGGATAGATGATGGGCGTGATCGCGTTGGTCGTGACATTGCCGATCATCAGCGTGTAGCCGTCGGCCGGAGAATTGGCCAAGTCCTCGATCGCGACGATGCCAAACGCGCCGGGCTTGTTCTCGACATAGAACTGCTGGCCGAGACTCTTGCCCAACTGGTCGCCCAGGATGCGCGCGACGATGTCGGTTGCTCCGCCGGGCGCGTATGGCACGATGATCTTCACCGGCTTGGAGGGATATTTGTCCTGCGCCTGTGCCGCGGCGGCGGCGGCGATACCGACGAGCGCGGCCAACAGCAGTTTCATCGTTTTCATGCATCCTCCCTTTCGCGCGCGGCGCCGTCCTTGGCCTCCGCGCTCGTGTTGTTTTATTTGATCGCCGCCTTTAAGAGCTTGCCGTTTGCCGCCAAATCCTCGGCGACATAAGTGTCGAACTGCTCCGGCGTCATCGGCATGGGTTCGACCGCAAGCTGGGCAAACCTGCGCTGCATGACCGGGCTGCGCAGGACGCCGCTCGCGATCTCGTAGAACTTGTGCACGATGTCGCGCGGCGTCTTCGCCGGCATGAAGACGCCATACCACACGGTGTAGTCCGAATTGGCATAGCCGGCTTCGACCGTGGTGGGCACGTCGGGCAGCTCGGGTGCGCGCGTCGGCGTCGACACCGCGAGCGCGACGGCGCGACCGTCGCGGATCATCGGCAGCGCGGTCGAGATTGGGCAGAAATAGAAGTCGATCCGGCCGGTCATCAGATCGGTCAGCGCATCGGCGCCGCCCTTATAGGGGACATGCGTCGCCTGGAAGTTCGCGGCGGCGCGAAACCGTTCGGCGCTGACATGGGTCGCGGTGCCGATGCCCGCCGAACCGTAATTGATCGATCCCGGATTGGCCTTAGCCGCCGCGACCAGTTCTTGCACGGTCTTCCAGCCCCGTGCCGGCGGCACGATCAGCACATTGGCGTTCTTGCCCAGCGGAATGACGGCGGACAGATCTCGCGTCGTGTCGTAGGGCAGGTTATCGATAAGCCAAGGGGCGACCGTCAGCGCCGAAGAATCCGCAAGGATGGTATAGCCGTCTGGCTCGGCGCGCGTGACCTCGCGGACGCCGAGCGACCCGCCGCCGCCGCCGCGATTTTCGACTACGAAGGGCTGACCAAGCACCGCGCTCATCTGATCGAATACGGCGCGTGGAATGATGTCTGTGGCACTGCCGGCCGCGAAAGGAATGAAGGCCCGGATCGGCTTCGACGGCCAATCCTGCGCGGCAGCCGGGCCGGTGCCCGGCATCGCGGCGGCGGCGGCCAAGCTCAGCCAAACGAGCGACCAATGTGCGGATCGTGTTTCAACTTTGCGCTTGGTAACCGGCACGGCCGCCTCGGCTGTTGGCAAAACTTGGTTGTTTGAGCCTTCTTTATCGGGCCCGCTTATGCAGCTTTTATGCCGTGAAGGCTGTGGGAAGCGTCCTTCACGGTAAAGAAAACGACATCAGCCTCGGCGCCGGCCTTGCCCGAATGCACGACATCGGCCGGGATATAGAGAGCCGAACCGGGCTTGGCCTCGATTGTCTCGCCGCCGATGGTGGCGTGAAACGTGCCCTCCAGAATATAAATCCACTGCTCATTGGGATGCGAATGCGGCTGCGCGCCGGTGCCGGCAGGCATCCGCATCAGGCCGATAATCATGCGGTCGCCTTCGACGCAGGCCCCGTTCGCGGTCGAATAATCCGGACCGCCGGGAATGTGATTCATGGTGGCGAGGTTGAACAGATATTCGCCGGGAGCGGCGCGCTTGGCGCCCGGCGTGCGACTGGCCGGCGCGGGATCGGTCGGGCGGCTCACATTGGCAACCATGTGGACAACTCCTTGGCACGCCGCATGCAACGGCGCTTGCGGCAATGGTAACGGAGTGCTCGAAGCCGCGCCAGGGTAGGACTGCGACGTCGGTGTCGCGCCGTGAGGCGGTATTGTAGCTTACATTCCACCGCCGACGGCAGCGCGGGCAAAAGGCTTGAGTCAAGGCCGCTCTGCGCTATCAGACTCAGATGCGGGCCGGCGCAGATTGTTCGGCGCTTGAAGCAAAGGCATATTACACCGCCGCACTTTCACGCTTCCGTCACTTTTTTACCCGAACAGTGCACAGGCGGGGTTTCCGGGGGACCTAAGATGCGCAAGCGGAGCGAGGTGCTGTTGGCCGCTCTTGTGCTGATCGGCGCGGCGTCGCTTGCCGCCTGCACCGACGGCGGGCCGCCGCCCGGGCAACCGAGCTTCTACAGGGATCTCTCGCGGACCGACGCCGAGCTCGATGCCAATGCCGCGCAGTCCATGATCTCCGGCTATCGCGGCAACAACGGGCTCGGGCCGGTCGTCATCGATCCCGAATTGATGCGGCTCGCCGGCGATCAGGCGCACGCCATGGCGGCGCGCGACAAGCTCGATCACGACGCCGCCCATCCGTTTGCCGAGCGCATCCGCAAATCCGGCTATAACGCCGCGGTCGCAGTCGAAAACATCGGCGCCGGCTATCACACTTTGGCGGAGGCCTTTTCCGGCTGGCGCGATTCGCCGCCGCATCGCGCCAATATGCTCAATGCCAGCGTCACGCGGATGGGAATTGCGGCGGTCTACACGCCGAAGTCGAAGTACAAGGTCTATTGGTCGCTGATCATGGCCAAGCCGGACGATCGGCGCAGCTGAGAGTCGGCGCGACACAGACCGGCGGACGCGGCATCCGATATGCGACCGGCGCCGGCCGACGCAAGCCGCCGTCAAAAAAACTCGCAGCGATCCGCGCGACGGCCGCAGCTTCTATATCATCGCGAACAACTTCGCCTCATAGGTGTGGCGCGCTTCGCCGAGCAGCGGCGCCACCGCGGCGCGGAACCGGGCGTGCTCGTCGGCGCTCAATTCGGTGATCTCGCAGCCGACCGCTTCGATCGCCGCGCGCGCCTCGCGGTCTTCCTCGATCGCGAGGTCGCGCTGAAAGGCTACGGCTTTCTTGACGGTCTCTTGCATTGCAGTCTGCAGATCGGCCGGCCACGCCTCGAACTGCCTGCCATTGAGAAAGATCGGCCGCGATATGTAGAAGTGGTTGGTAACCGTGTGAAAGCGGTGAAATTTGTGCACGCCATACGTCACGGTGTTGGCGAACGGATTTTCCTGCGCGTCGAGCGTACCGGCCTTGATGCCGGCAATCGCTTCGGTCAGATCGCAGCGCACCGGCACGGCGCCGAGGAGCGCAAAGGTCTTGGCCTGCACCTCGCTCGGCAGCACGCGAATGCGCATGGCTTTGAGATCGGCCGGCACGCGCACCGTGCGCAGTCGGTTTGAAATATGTCGGAAGCCGTTTTCAAACCAGCCGAGGATCCGGTAATTCACCCGCGCCTCGATGCGCTCGCGCAGATAGGCGCCGAGCGCACCATCGATCGCGCCGCGCGCCTGCTCGCGCGTCGCGAACAGGAACGGCAGATCGACAAAGCCGAGCTCCGGCACACGATCGGTGAGATAGCTCGAAGATTGATAGCCGAGCGACAAAACGCCGTCTTCGACCAGCCACAGAATCTCTTCGGCGCGATAGCCGAAATCCATGATGTTCCAGACATATTTGATGTCGACGCGGTCGCCGAATTGCGCCTGCAGGGTGTCGCCGACGAGTTTGAGCGCGCGCGAGAACGAGGTTGTGGGCGGTCCGTAGCCGCCCATGCGGATTGTGACTGGTTTGGTCATTGCGATGAAGCGGAGTCACTTGTCGAGGGCGCGCAAGCTACGCGGCAAGCCGCGGGAAATGTCAATGACTGGTGCAAAGCGAATTTGAAGTATGAGCATGAGCGACAGCCGAAGGGCAGACTGCTCCCTTGTCTGTACGCCTAGACGGGCGCCTGAGAGGCGCACTCTTCACTCTTGATGTCGTCGCGGCAGGCTGCGTACACGCTGCCGATGCCCCAGCCGCGCGCGCATCGACTTGACCGTCACTTGCGCCGCGCCGCGCAGGCTCTCCAGCCGGCACGCCCATGGAAACGGCGCCTGAGGACGCAGCGCGATCAGCCGATCGCACAGCGCAAGCCGTTCGCGCCAGAGACCGTCGAGAATCGGATTGCCTGGAGCGGCGCATGAATCCGTCCGCGCGATCGCGCTGTTCGCCGCCAGGTCTTCGGTCAATGCCGCGCTCAGCAGCACGCCGGGCGCATGCCGCGCATAGGCCTCGTCATAGGCCGTCTTCCAGTACCAGGCGCCGTCGCCCGAGCGCAGCGTAATGGTCGCGGCGATCGCGCGCCCGTCGAGCAGGATGCGATTGACCGCAACCTTGCCTTGCGCGCCGAGCGCCCGGATCGCGGCTGTCATAAAGGCGCGCACCGCCTCGTTCTGCACCGCCGCAGTACCGCGTTCGCCCTTCCAGCCGCCGGTTTCAAGCGCGAAAAAATCCTCGCTGTCGCGGACGACTGCGACGGGGTCGCTGCTTGCCGCAAAGCACAGCGCACCGAGATCGGCAAGACGTCGGACACTGCGCCGCAATTCGCGGCGTCGATGCGCCGAGACGGCATGGTCGAGATAAGCGTGACGATCGTCGCCAGGCTGCAGCAGCGGCCGCTGATGGCGTGCGAAATCGGCGTGCGGCATCTGCAGGCGACGCAGGCTCGCGCCGAGCGCGCCGGCGAACAGTCCCTCCTCGGCCAGCAACGGCAAGAACAGCAGGCCGGGCAATCCGCGATTGCCGGCGAGATATGCGAGCCAGGCGGCGATCACCGGCTCCGCGGCTTGGCGCACGACAAGCGGCGTGCCGAGCGGCCCGTAAGGATGCGTCCAGCCTTCGAGCACCGGCAGCGCCAATCCATAGCGGCGCCGCGTCACGCGTGCCGGAAACAGGCCGACGAGCTCGCGCCGCGCCGCGTCCGACCACACCAAAGCCGCGCCGACGTCGCGGCCGAATACCGCGGCGGCGGCAAGCGCAAAGGCAGGCTCGTAAAACACATTGGGCTCGAGCGCGCGCGCGGCAAGCTCGCGCCAATCATCGGCAATCGCGACGAGATCGGCCAGCCAGCGCCATTCGACCGTGAAGGAATCGAGCGGATAGCGATCGGCGAGAGCAGCGCGCCTGGCGCTTGCGATCGCCGAGGCCGTGCGCTCGAACGCGACAGGCGCAGCATAATCCGAATCGACCGAAGCCAAGGCCACCTCTGCGCGTCGCCGCGCATCCGCGAAGAGTCAGGAAGGCGGGACCTTTAGCAAGGAAGCGTTAAGATTCGGTTGGAAGAAATTAACGAATGCGGCGGAGCCGTACGGCTCGTGTCACTGCACGCGCTCGTCGCCCGCAAAAGCGACGCGGTAGCGGGGACTGAAGTACTGAGACGACGCCGTCCGCAGCTTTGACAAGCCGCTGGATTCCCGCTCGCGCGGAATTGCGCGGCGATTGTGCCGGCGCGAACTTAGCACTCTAAAACACCGCCACGAGCTCTTCGACATCGGCAAGGCACGCGGCGATGATGTCGCGCTCCCTGCTGCCGAGCTTCGGCTGCGGCGGGATCGGATCGCCGACGTCATAGCCCTTGATCTCGAGCGCAGCCTTGATGCAGGCGGCGAGATTGAAACGCGCGAAGATCTCGTTGATCTGCCACAGCCGGCGCTGCACCGCCATGGCCTCGGCCCATTGCCCGGCGCGACAAAGCTCATAAAGCTTCACGCTCTGGCGCGGAATGACGCAGGCCGGGCCCGCCATCCAGCCGACGCCGCCGATCAGCATGACGCAGGCCGGAATATGCGCCGAGGCGGAAAACAGTTTTAGCCCGGCGCAGCGATTGGCGATCGACAGCAGCCGGCCGGTATTGGTCGAAGCATCCTTGAGGTAGCGGATGCGCGGATGCTCGCTCAAACGCGCGATGACATCGAGCGCCAGATCGGTGCGCTCGAATTGCGGATTGCTGTAGAGAATGACCGGAATGTCGACTGCGTCGGCGATGGCGCGGAAATAAGCCTCGACCTGCGCTTCCGCGAGCGGGAAATAGGTCTCGAGGATGGCAAGGATGCCGTCGACGCCCAGATTCTGATAGCTCTTGGCCTGCGCCACGGCGTCCGCGGTCGCGGTCGCGGCGACGCCGGCGACCACCGGCACGCGGCCGCGCGCCGCCTCGATGGTCGCGCGCACGACATCCGTACGCTGCGCATTGCTCAGATAGGCAAACTCCCCGGTCGAGCCGAGCGGCGTCAGTCCATGCACGCCGGCATCGATCAGATCTTCGATCAGTCGCGCAAGCACGGCAGATTTGACACGGCCGGCCGCATCGATGGGCGACACCAGATAGGGCAGGACGCCGTGAAATTGCGCGCGTTCGAGCATTGATCTCACCCGGTCGGTGCGGCGGACTTCGGATTCCTTCAATCGCGGCGGAGAGCCTGCAAGGCCGACAACGCCTGAGGACAACCACCCCGAATCGGGGGCATGTTTTTTGGAATCATACGTTATTTGGCCGACTTTTGCAGCGCGAGCGCGTCGGCCCAGACCCGCGACCGATCGGCATCGAAGACCAGAGCCGGATCCTCGGGCACAGTGGTCCAGGCGCCGCTTGCTATCTCGTTTTCCAGCTGCGCGGGCGCCCAGCCGGCATAGCCGAACGCGAGCAGGCTTTTGCTTGGCCCGCGGCCGAGGCCGATATCGCGCAACACGTCGGCGGCGCCGGTGAGCGCGACCTTGCCGTCGATGTCGATCGTATCGGGACGATGATAATCGGACGTGTGCAGGACGAAGGCGATGTTCGGGCTGACCGGGCCGCCCAGATAGAGCGGCACGCTTGCGCTGATGCCGCTCGCGTCGACGCCGAGCGCCTGCAGCACCTCGGCAATCGGCCGCGTGCCGGCCGGATGATTGATGACGATGCCGAGCGCGCCCGCGCGGTTGTGTTGCGCCATCAAAATGACGGCGTGATCGAACGGCTCGCGCATTTCCGGCGCGGCGATCAGCAATTCGCCCTCCGTCGAAGTGCGGCCGGAGACTCCCGGATCGGTCGGCAGCGCCGCATGCAGCGTCGTCGCCGACACGGCGAGTGCCGCGACGGCGAAAGGCCAACGAATCGAGAACCAATGCTGGGTGTGCACGGTCACGCTCACCCCGGGCCAGGCAGGGCGCATGATCGCGCCGTGCCGCGTAAGGTTCAAGACACGCCGCCTCTCCCGCGCTGGCGGGCGGGATTACACGAATTGCACGGCAATACCGCCGAGATTGCCGAAATCGGCGTGCAGCGTGTCGCCTTTGCGCGCGAAGACCACACGGGTGAAGGAACCGGCAAGCACGATATGGCCGGCTTCGAGTGTCACGCCGTGCTGGCCGAGCTTGTTGGCGAGCCAGGCCACACCGAGCGCCGGATGACCGAGCACGCCGGCGGCGACGCCGGTCTCCTCGATCTCGGAATTGCGATACATGATGCCGCCGACCCAGCGCAGATCGACATCGAGCGGCCCGATCGGCCGGCCGCCGATGACGATGCCGGCGGCGGCGCCATTGTCGGCAACCGTATCGACGATCTTGCGCGGGTCCTGCAGCCGCGCGTCGACGATCTCGATCGCCGGGACGACGTATTCGGTCGCGCGCAGCACGTCGGGCAGGCCGACGCCCGGACCTTTCAGCGGCTTGCCCATGATGAAGGCAAGCTCGATTTCGACACGCGGCAGGCAATAGTTTGCATGTGGAATGCGCGCGCCGTCCGCGATCATCATGTGATCGAGCAGATGGCCGTAATCCGGCTCGTCGATCTGCGATGAGCGCTGCATCGCCTTCGAGGTCAGGCCGACTTTGTGGCCGATCAGTTTGGCGCCGCCCGCGATCTTGCGCTTGGCCACTTCGCTGGAGATCGCGTAAGAATCCTCGATCGTAATATCGGGCCAGGTCTTCGACAGCTGGACCGCCTGTTTACGCTCCTTCTCCGCCTGCATCAGAATATCGGCGGCCTTGCTGCGATCGGCGTCGGACATCATGGCGCGTCGTTTCCCTCGACAATTCAGACTCTGAACCGTCATCCTGAGCGACCCGCGCGCGGCGCGAGCCTTGAAGGATGCGGCGGAAGCGCATCGGCCGACATCAAGGCGCGGCGCGATGCGCCGAGCCTCTCCAGTCGACCGACAAGAACGCTTAGCACATTTGCAAGAGGCGGGAGGCGAAAGGCAAAGCCCCTTCACTGCTGGCAGGCGACCCGCAGCAGCACCGTCTCGACCGGACAATTGGCCGGCGTCGGCTTGTCGCCGGATACCCACAGCGAAGCCTTGCAGCGTTCTGCGGTGCGGATATCGATCGGCTGGCCGCTGCTGAAACCCTTGCCCTTGCAGACGCTGGTCGCCGCGGTGGCGCAATCGGGCGCGCCATTGCCGGCCACCGGGCAGAGCTGCTGGGTCTCGATCACCTTGGAGCTCGAGAAGCGAACCACGGCGTCGGCGGCGCTCTTCATCGCCGCGCTCTGCTCCTTGTTGAACTCGTCGAGCTTTGACTGCTGCTCCTTCAGCTTGGCATTCCAGTTGGCGATCGATTCGTTCCACCACTGGCCGAGCTCATTGAGGAAGCCGCGCTTCTCGGGCGGCGCTGCCGGCGCGGACGACGCCTGGCTTGGAAGTTGCGGCGGAGGGGGCTGCGGCGGCAGCGTCAAGACCGGGGTCGATGGCGGGGCCGAACTGGATTGCGGCGCGGCCGATCCGGACGGGCTCGGCTGCGGGCCTGCGCCCGGGCTGGCCGCCGCAGGCGCCGGATTGGCCTGTGGCGTCTGAGTGCCATTTTCGGCGGCAGCCGGACGCGCTCCGCCCGCAAGCAGCGCCGCTGCAACAATAAGGCCTGCCGCTGTCCTGCACTGGCCTGCGCTGGTGATGCGTCGCGTCACGGCCACTCCGTCCATCGCCTCTTCGATGATGGCCTCTTCGATGATGGCCTTATCGACAATGTCCTCGTCGATCACGACCTTGTCGACAGCGGTCCGATCGATAGGCCGACCGCTGCAACCGATGATCGCCAAATGGGTGAGCCGATTGCTGGTCGGCTCACCCACTGAGCCCCCGTTGGACCCCCGGGGCCCCTGCCCCAAGGCCGAATCTGACCTTCTGATCTTGGCGTCAAATTGGGCACGAAAAAGGTCAAAACAGCCGCACCACGATCACAAAGCCAATGGCGACAAGGACCAAGCCTAAGCCCGCCCAGAGCCCAAGCCGCTTCTCGATGATGAGGCGGGCGCGCTCGCCATAGCGATTGATCAGCAAGGCCAGCAGGAAGAAGCGCATGCCGCGGGAAACGACCGACATGAGGATGAACAGCCCGACATTGAACCCGGCAAATCCCGAGGTGATGGTGACGATCTTATAGGGGATCGGCGTCAGGCCCTTGAGCAGGATGATCCAGGCGCCGTATTGCGCATAGGCTTCGCGGAACGCCTCGACCCTGTCGCCATAGCCGTAGAGCGAGATCAGCCACTGCCCAACGGTCGAATAGAGCTCGGCGCCGATGAGATAGCCCAGCACGCCGCCGGCGACCGATGTAACGGTACAGAGCGCGGCGAAGAAAAACGCCCGATCCGGCCGCGCCAGCGCCATCGGGATCAGCATGACGTCTGGCGGCGCGGGAAAGAACGAGCTTTCGGCGAAAGAAACGCAGCCGAGGATCCAGGCGGCATAGGGCTTGCCGGCTGCGTCAACGCACCAGTCGTACAGGCGGCGAAGCATGGGGTGGCTAGGTAGCGGGTGTGAGAAGGGCTGTCCATGCGCTGCTTCGCTTCGCAGGCTTCACCACCTGACGTCGAGGCAGATCTCCCGTTGATTGCTCGGGCAGGCGCGCGGACGAAATCGTGGCCGCGCCATCAAGGGAATTTGTCGCTGGGGCGAGCGCAAGAGACGGCCGGGTCCGGCAAAATCTGGCCACTCGCCTCACCGCCGCTTGCGGCTCCGCCTGCCTTCCAGCATGACGACCTGACGCCGCGGGAAATCCTCGGGCAGCTTCTTCGGCACTTTCTCGGCAATGCCCAGAAGCCGCTCGCGCCGGTCCATCTCCTTCCAGACATCCTCGGGGCGGATGCCGGAGGAGACCCACAGCACGACCAGGTTATAGATCAGGTCGGCGCTCTCTTTGATGACCGCGTCACGGTCGCCGTTCATGGCGTCGATCACCACCTCCACGGCCTCCTCGGCGAGCTTTTTTGCCATCTTGCTGCGGCCCGAGCGCAATAGCCGCGCCGTCCGCGAGGTGGACGGATCGTCGTGCCGGCAGGCGTGGGCTGCCTGAAAAAGCCGCGAGATCGAATCAGTCATGGCCCATCAGGATAGCGCGATCGTGTCGCGATTGTGTTAATGCCCTCCACGTCTAGGGATTGCGCCCAGCCGGCGATCGCGCTGCTCTACTCGTCTTGGGCAAGCAGCCCGACATTGCCGCCTGCCGCCGCCGTGTTCACGGTGACGACCTGCTCGGTCACCATCCGCCGCAGATAATTGGGGCCGCCGGCCTTGGGTCCTGTGCCCGACTGACGGGTACCACCGAACGGCTGGGTGCCGACCACGGCGCCGAGCATGTTGCGATTGACATAGACATTGCCGTGCGCAAGCCGCGCCGCGATGCGGCCTGCCGTCAGGTCGATGCGGGAGTGGATGCCGAGCGTCAAGGCGGTGTCGTTCGCCGCGATGTCGTCGAGCAGAGCCTCCAGCTCGGCGGCGCGGTAGCGGACTACGTGCAGAACTGGACCAAAGACTTCGCGGTCGAGGTCGCGGGCGCGATCGAGCTCAATAATGACGGGGGCAACATAAGTGCCCCCGGTGGTGGCATTTGCCGGCAGGCGATTGCACCGGTCCCAGCGAAACAGCACGCGGCCGGCGCGCTCGTGGTCGACGATCCAGCGCTCGAGCTTGGCCTTCGCCTCGGCATCGATGACCGGGCCGACATGGGTTTCGATCCGGCGCGGATCGCCGACGCCAAGTTCGCGCGCGGCACCAATCACGACTTCGAGCATCCGTTCGGCGACATCGTCCTGCAGGCAAAGCAGCCGCAGCGCCGAGCAGCGCTGACCGGCGGAGCGGAAAGCCGACGCCATGACATCATCGCTGACCTGTTCGGGCAGTGCCGTGGCATCGACAATCATGGCATTAACGCCGCCAGTCTCGGCGATCAGCGGCGCAATCGGCCCTGCCTTTTCCGCGAGCGCGCGATTGATGGCGCGGCCGACTTCGGTCGAGCCGGTGAAGACGACGCCGGCGATCTGCGGATGCGCGACCAGGCTCGCGCCGACTTTGCCGGCGCCCGGCAGCAGATGCAGCGCGGCCGTCGGGATGCCGGCCTCGTGCAGCAGCGCAACGGCGAGCGCGGCAATGAGCGGCGTCTGCTCGGCGGGCTTTGCCACTACGGTGTTGCCGGCGGCCAGCGCCGCCGCAATCTGGCCGATGAAAATCGCCAGCGGAAAATTCCACGGGCTGATGCAGGCGAACACGCCGCGGCCGCGATATCGCAGCTCATTGCTTTCACCGGTCGGTCCCGGCATGGATTGCGGCGCCAGTGCCATACGCGCCTGCGCCGCGTAATAGCGGCAATAGTCGATCGCCTCGCGCCATTCGGCGAGTGCGTCGTCGAGCGTCTTGCCGCCCTCGCGCTGCAGCAGCGCCAGCAGGCGGCCGCGGTTGCGCTCGATCTGGTCGCCGGCACGCTCCAAGCGCGCGGCCCGCTCGGCAAGCGGCATCGCCGACCACGTGGCGAAGCCCGCATTGGCGGCGGCGACGGCCGCGCGCGCAATCGCGTCGTCGCCTTCGCAGACAGCGCCGACGACGCTGCCGTCGATCGGCGAGCGCACGGGCCGCTCGATCCCGGAGAGCGTGACGCCATCGAGCAGGGGCGCAGCTTTCGGCGGCGCCTTCTCGTAAGCCGCCGCTGCCGCATCGATTTCGCGCAACAGCGCATCGAGACCGGCACGATCCCCGAACTCGACGCCGGGCGAATTTTTCCGCTCCGGCGCATAGAGATCGCGCGGCAGTGGAATCCTCCTGTTGTGTGCCTGCGCAGCCGTGCCGATGAAGCTCTGCGGCCGGCGCAAGATCGTCTCGATCGGCACGCGTGGATCGGCGGCAACGGAAACAAAAGACGAGTTGGCGCCGTTTTCCAAAAGCCGCCGCACCAGATAGGCGAGCAGATCGCGATGACCGCCGACCGGCGCATAGATGCGGCAGGCGACGGCGGGAAATTCGGCGCGCAGCGCGTCGTAGAGCGCTTCGCCCATGCCATAGAGCCGCTGGAACTCGAAGCCGTCGACGCCGCCGGCATCCTCGATCACGCTCGCCACGGTGAGCGCGTTATGGGTGGCGAATTGCGGAAATAGCCGGTTGCGCGCGAACAGAAGCCGTTTCACACAGGCCATGTAGTTGAGGTCGGTCATCGCCTTGCGTGTGAACACCGGATAACCGGCAAGGCCCCTCTCCTGCGCGCGTTTGATCTCGGTGTCCCAATAGGCGCCCTTCACCAGGCGCACGGTGAGCCTACGGTTCTTTGCTGCGGCGATCTGCTCGACCCAATCGATCACCGAAAGCGCGCGCTTCTGATAGGCCTGGACCGCAAGCCCAAGACCCTCCCAGTCGACCAGGGACGGATCGTCAACCACGCGGCTGAAGACATCGAGCGAAAGCTCGAGCCGGTCCGCCTCCTCCGCGTCGATCGTGAACTGCAGGTCGTGCGCTTTGGCCATGCGCGCGAGTTCGAGCAGGCATGGCGCCAGCTCGCCGAGCACGCGTTGCCGCGAGGCCGCCTCGTAACGCGGATGCAGCGCCGAAAGCTTTATCGAAATGCCCGGCCGCGCCGCGCCGGCCGAGCGGCCGGCGCTGGCCCCAATCGCTTCGATCGCGCCGGCATAAGCCTCGAAGTGTCGTTCGGCATCAGCTGCGGTGCGCGCGCCCTCCCCCAGCATGTCGAAGGAATAGCGGCCCTCGCCCTGCGAGCGATCGTGCGCGCGGTCATGTGAGCGATCATGTGAACGGTCGCGGGCGCGGGCGCGCGCAAGCGCCTCGGCGATGGTCTGGCCGAGTACGAAATGCGAGCCGAGCAGCCGCATCGCCTGGCGGATCGCCGCCCGCATTGCCGGCAGACCGATCCGCCGCACGACGCCATCGAGAATCGTCTCAGGCGTCTCGCCCGGATGGATGATGCGCGCGGCTATGCCCAGCGTCCAGGCCGAGGCCGAGACGAGCAACGCGGTCGAATGCACGTCGCTGTCGAGCCAGCGGCCGGCGGCGAGCTTGTCCTCGATCAGCCGGTCGGCGGTCGCGCTGTCCGGCACCCGCAGCAGCGCCTCGGCCAGCACCATCAGCGCGAGGCCCTCCTTGGTCGATAGCGAATAAGCGTGCAGAAAATCCTCGACGCCGCCGAGACCCGTCGGCTTGGCGCGGATCGCCTCAATAAGCCGTCTTGCGCGCAGATCGATCTGTCGCTCGGCCGCGCTGTCGCGGGCCGCATCCTTCAGCAGTGCCGCCGCGAGCTCTTCATCCGGCGGCGCGAACGGCGCCTGAAAAATCGGCAGCCCTGACTCGGGCGCATTCATGGTGCCAGTTTACCCGCCTCGCATGAGGCGGGAAAGAATGGAAGCGTCGGCCCAAGCAAGCTGCCGTGAGCGCGTTCGGCGCGAAATCATCATTGACTGCATGCCCGCCAATTTGCGGTGGTCGACATCCGATGTGGAAACGGTCGGGCGCGGACGATGCGGCGAGTTTACTCCGCCGCCACCTGCGGCGCCGTCTCGACCAGCGCCTTGAGCTTGGCAAGACCCTGCTCGAACTGGCTGCCGACCATCTTGTCGCAGTTGATGAACAGGCTCATCAGTTTCGCCATCAAGGGCTGCGCCCCCTGCATCGCCCAGGTGACTCTGGTAGCCGCGCCGGTCCCGCTGCTCCGTGGCTCCAAGACGAAATCCACCCTGTTGTGCGCTTCGAACGGGCGCGTCATGTCAAGCGCGAGCGAGACGCGCTTTGGCGGCACCGAGTCGATGATCGCAATGCGCCCGGCGCCGACCTGCCGATTGCCGTCCCATTCGTAGACCGCGCCTTTGCCGGAGAGCGCGCCGCCGTGGCGGCGCTGCATGTTGGGGTCCTTCTCGAACGGCGACCAGGACGACAGCGCGCGCAGGTCGCTGATCAGCGGAAAAATCGCCTCCGGCGGCGCGGCGATCAGCGCCGAGCGCTGGATCGTGAACGTGTCAGGCGCGGTGCCGGCATAGATCAGCGTCGCCGCGATCGCGACCGCAAGCGCGATGGCGATAATGACGAGAATAGTGGTGATCATGAGCCCTCCCCCGAGCTTACGCCTGCCCCGCATGGGCACGCTGCAACGCCGCCACATCGAACTTTGTCATCCGCATGAGCGCGCTCATCGTGCGCTCCCGCTTTGCACTGTCGGTGTCGGCCAGCATCTGCGGCAGCACCGTCGGCACGACCTGCCAGGACACGCCGAATTTGTCCTTGAGCCATCCACACGGCCCCTCCTGGCCGCCGACGCTCAGTGCATCCCAGAAATAGTCGATCTCGGCCTGGCCCTCGCACATCACCTGGAACGAGATGGCCTCGTCGAACTTGAACTGCGGCCCGCCGTTGAGCGCGGTGAAGGTCTGCCCATCGAGCTCGAATTCGACCGTGAGCACTGAGCCCGGCTCCTTGCCGTGAACATCCTGTCCGGCCTTGGTGTAGCGGCTGATCTTGTTGATGCGCGAATTCTTGAAGATCGCGGTGTAGAACTTCGCCGCTTCCTCGGCCTGCGTATCGAACCACAGGCAGGGCGTGATCCTTTGCTTCGTGATCTGCATGACCGGTCTCCGTTAGGTCGTGCGCGCCAGATAAGCATCGAGCCGCTCGAACGAGCCGCCCCAGCCGCTGCGCATGTTGTCATGCGCGGCATCGAAGGTGGCCTGCTCTTGCGGCGTGGCATCCAGCGGCGACCAGATCAGCGTCAGCTTGGTCCTGTCGCCCGGCGCGTCTTCGAGCGTCAGCGCGCTCAGAAGCTTGAGCGGCCAGGTCGGCGCCAACGGATGGCGCGTCAGCCCGCCTGCTTCGTCGGAGAATGAATGTTCCCAGACCAGGCGCTGCGGCGGGATGATCTCGCGATAGACGAGCTTTGCCCACATGACGCGGCCTTCGCTGTCGCGCATCGCGCCGTGATAGGAGCCGCCGACGCGGAAATCCATTGCCGCGGCAATGATCACCGAACCCTTCGGGCCGAACCATTCCTTCATTTGCTCAGGCACCGTGAAGCATTCCCACAGCGTCTGGCGCGGCGCGTCGAAGGTGCGGGTGATGACGAACTCGGCCGCCTCGGTTTGCGCGAGCATGTCTCACTCCATTGGGTGACGCGTGATCTGCGCGTTCAGCTTTGCGGAACAATGACCATCCACTGCACGCCGAACTTGTCGGTGAGCATGCCAAAGCGCGGCGAGAAGAATGTCTTGGCAAGCGGCATCGTCACTGTGCCGCCTTCGCCGAGAGCGCCGAACAGCTTGTCGGCTTCGGCCTCGTTGGCCGCCGAGACGGTGAGTGCGAAGCCCTGAAAATTCGCGTCTCCGCTGCAGCGGCCATCGGACATCAGGACCGTGGTGTCGCCGATGTCCACCGCCGCATGCATGACCTTGTCCTTATTGGCAGGCGTGATCATCGACTGATCGGGCGCATCCTTGAACCGCATCAGCATCTTGGGCTTGGCGCCGACTGCGCCTTTGTAGAATTCCAAGGCCTCGTCGGCGCGGCCGTCGAAGAACAGATAAGGCTGCAGCTGCATGGTATTTCCCTTTCCTTACTCCCCACCGGGGCGACGAACTTCTATGCCGAGGACGAACCCGGCCTCGGCGTGCCGACACTGTGCCGAAAATTTTTCTCGGCCGTTTGACCCTCTTGCATCAACCGGTCGACATGAAGGCGAATATGCGCGGCCTCGGCCGGCGTGCGGGCGAGCGCAATGGCGCGATCGAAGGCGCTGCGCGCCTGCGTGGCACGGCCGAGCTGCATCAACAGTCCGCCCTTGACACCGAAGAAATGAAAATAGGAGCCGAGCGGATCGGCGAGCGGCTCGATCAATGCCAATGCCGCTTCGGGTCCGGAAACTTTGCTGACCGCAACGGCGCGATTGAGAGTGACGACCGGCGACGGCTGCAGCCGCTCCAACGCGGCATAGAGCCGCTCGATCTGCCGCCAATCAGTATCCGCCGCGCGCGCGGCGCGCGCATGGACGCCGGCGATCGCCGCCTGGATCTGATAAGGACCGGGGCGGCCGTGGCGTGCGGCCTTTTCGACGAGCGCCAGCCCTTCGGCGATCAGATCGTGGTCCCAGCGCGTGCGATCCTGATCGTCCAGCAGAACAATCGCGCCGTCGGCATCGAGCCGCGCCGCCGCGCGGGCATGCTGCAGCAGCAGCAGCGCTGTCAGCCCCATGATCTCGGGCTCGGCCGGAAACAGCGTGAGCAGCAGGCGCGCCAGCCGGATCGCCTCGTCGCAGAGCGGAACCCGCAAATGCGCTTGCCCGCCGCTCGCCGAATAGCCTTCGTTGAAGACGAGATAGATCATGGCTGCGACGGCGCCGAGCCGTTCGGCGCGCTCCACCGCGCCGGGCGCTTCGAACGGCACGTCGGCGCGCGCCACCCTGCTCTTGGCCCGCGTGATGCGCTGCTCCATGGCGCTTTCGCCGACCAGGAAGGCGCGCGCGATCTCCTTCACGCTCAGGCCGGACACGACGCGCAGCGCCAGCGCGATCTGCTGCACCGCCGGCAGATCCGGATGGCAGCAAATGAATAACAGCCGCAGCACGTCGTCGCGATAATGCGAATCGTCGAGCCGCTCGGCGATATCAGCCTCGGCGTCTTCCAGATTCGAGATCGCCGCCTCGGCCGGCAGCGGCTCGCTTTTCTTGCCGCGGCGGACATCGTCGAGCCCGACATTGCGCCCGACCAGGGTGAGCCAGGCGACGGCGTCGCGCGGCGGCCCGTTGACCGGCCAGTTCCTGAGCGCGCGCAGACACGCTTCCTGGAACGCCTCCTCGGCGCGATCGAGATCGCGGAAATAGCGCAACAGCGCGCTGACGGCCTGCGGCCGGGCCGATCGCAACAGCGGATCGATCCAGGCGATATCGGTCATGCCGCGACGCCCTTCGGCGCGAACAGCCGCACCGGCCGGATTTCGAACGTGACCCTCTCGTCGCGCCCGATCGCCTTGGCGGTCTCGATGGCTTCTTCGAGCGAATCGCAGTCGATCAGATAGAAGCCGAGCAGCGCTTCTTTGGTCTCGGCAAACGGGCCGTCGGTCACCAGCGGCTCGCGTCCCATGCGCACGGTCGTTGCCGTTGTGGTCGGCATCAGCCGCACCGCCGGCCCGAGCTTGCCCTTCGCCGCAATCCGCTCGGTGACCCTGTGGCGCTTGGCGAGCACCGCGTCGTCTTCCTCTTTGCTCCAGGAATTGACGATCGCCTCGTCATGACAGCACAGGAACGCGTAGAGCATGGAACCTTCCCCTTCGCTGCAAGGACGGTCGACTATGCCCGATCCCGACAGGCCCCTGGAATATTTTTGCCGGCGCCGCTAAGCCATTGACGAAACATAGGCATCAAGCCGCGCCAGCGATCCGGCCAAGACTTGGGGACACGCTTGCTCCCCCGCCGGACCAAACGGCATTGCAGGGTGTTCGCGACCGAAGCTGCGCATGAGCCATGCGCGGCCGGGCATCAATGCAGTCGCGATGAAATCGGCCACGGCCGCGATCTCCGCCGCGTAGCGGATGTTCGCGAACAGGTGACAATAGAGCAGCAGTTCCAGCATGGCCCCTCTCCGTTTCTCCTGCCCAAGGACGAAGGGCCTTGCTCGCTTTCGACAGGTCGCGCAAAAAATTTGCCTGCAGCTTGGGCCTGTGACTCGGATTCAAGTCGTTGGCTTCAAGTCGTTGCATCCCAGCCGCAGCCGCATTGCGAGAAGCCAGGCGACCAAGTAAGCAACGACCAAGCTGCCGACCGGATTGGTTTGTTCGCCTGCAAGCCGTTGCCGCTAGAAGGACGCCATGGCGTTTATCCGCACCTATCTGCGCGTCCTTGGCCTGCTCCGCCCCGACGCGCGGCTCGCCATGACGCTGGCGCTCGCCAATATCGCGCTCGCCGGCTCGCAATTCGTCGAGCCGGTGCTGTTCGGCCGCATCATTGATGCGCTCGCGGGCACGCTGCCGGAGGGCCTTGCCGCGGCCGCCCTTGCGCTCGCGCCGCTGATGGGCACCTGGATCGGCTTTGGCCTGTTCATCATTGTCGCCGGCACGCTGGTCGCCTGGTACGCCGATCGCATGGCGCATTGCCGCCGCAACCTGGTGCTCGCCGATTTCTTCGAGCACGTGCTGGCGCTGCCGCTCGCCTACCATTCCGGCGCGCATTCCGGCCGGCAGATAAAGATCATGCTCACCGGCACCGACACGCTCTGGTGGCTGTGGGTGCAGTTCTTCCGCGAGCATTTCGCCGCGTTCGTTTTTATCGCCGTGCTGTTGCCGGCGACCTTGATCATCAATTGGCGGCTCGCTCTGCCGCTGCTCGTTCTCTGCCTCGCCTTCACCGCATTGACCGCGCTGGTGATGCACAAAGCGAATGCCATGCAGCAGGCGGTCGAGCGGCATTATTCCGATCTCGCCGAGACCGCCGCCGACGCGCTCGGCAATGTGGCGCTGGTGCAGAGCTATGCCCGGGTCGAGCTCGAAGTCTCCGCGCTCAAGGGCCTGGTCGACTCGCTTTTGCGTGCGCAGATGCCGGTGCTGTCATGGTGGGCGATGGCCGCCGTGCTCACGCGCGCGGCAACGACGCTGACTCTGCTCGTCATCCTCCTCGCCGGAACTTATCTGAAGCTCGTCGGCCTCGCCTCCGTCGGCCAGATCGTCAGCTTCATGAGCATCGCCTCGCTGTTGATCACCCGGCTCGAACAGGTGGTCGGCTTCGCCAATCGGCTGTTCATGGATGTGCCGCGGCTCGCCGAGTTTTTCGATGTGTTCGATACCGTGCCGGCAGTACGCGACCGGCCCGACGCCGTCGATCCCGGCCGCGTGCGCGGCCTGGTCGAATTCAAGGACGTGTCGTTCTCCTATGACGGCAAGCGCTCCGCCGCGACCGATCTCACCTTTACGGCGCTGCCCGGCGAGACCGTAGCGCTGGTCGGTCCGACCGGCAGCGGCAAATCGACGGCGCTGGCGCTGTTGCATCGCGCCTTCGACCCGCAATCCGGCATCATCAAGGTCGACGGCATGGATATTCGCGGCTTCACGCTCACCGGCCTGCGCCGCAATATCGGCGTCGTGTTTCAGGAGACGCTCCTGTTCAACCGCTCGATCGCCGAGAATCTGCGCGTCGGCAAGCCGGATGCGACCGATGAAGAAATGCGCGCCGCCGCCGCGCGCGCCCAGGCCCTGGAATTCATCGAGCGCAATCCGGAGGGCCTTGAGGCGCGCATCGGCGAGCGCGGCCGCCTGCTCTCCGGGGGCGAGCGCCAGCGTATCGCCATCGCGCGGGCACTGCTGAAAGATCCGCCGATCCTCATTCTCGACGAGGCCACCAGCGCGCTCGATCCGGTCACCGAAGCGCGCGTGACCGCTGCGCTCGACGAGGTGATGAGAGGCCGCACCACTTTCGTCATCGCGCATCGGCTCTCGACCGTGCGCAACGCGACGCGGATTCTGGTATTTCAGAACGCGCGCATCGTCGAGACCGGCACCTTCGACGAACTTGTGAAGCGCGGCGGTTTTTTTGCCGAATTAGCCGAGGCGCAGTTTGGGAGCGCAAACAAGCCGGCGCGCATCCCGGGCGCAGCGCAGCACGAGGCGTAGCGAGGTGACGCGCTCCAATAGAACCGGGATCGTTACCCACGCCGCGTCTGAAACGATCCCGCAACAGCGCTGCACCGCTGCGCGCTGCACCAAGTCCGCAAACGCTGTTATCGTAACCTTTCCAGAATGCTGACGTAATTCGCCACCGCGGCGCCGC
>JAJPJB010000070.1 GCA_021324465.1 Hyphomicrobiaceae bacterium | reverse complement strand
GGCGGCGCCGCGGGCGGCGGCTATGCGCAAGTCGTGCCGATGGAGGACATCAATCTCCACTTCACCGGCGACTTTCACGCCATCACCTCGGCCAATAATCTGCTCGCGGCGCTAATCGACAATCACATCTATTGGGGCAACGCGCTCGGCATCGACGCCCGCCGCATTGCCTGGCGCCGCGTGCTCGACATGAATGACCGCGCGCTGCGCTCGATCGTGTCCTCGCTCGGCGGCGTCGCCAACGGCTTTCCGCGCGAAGACGGCTTCGACATCACCGTCGCCTCGGAAGTGATGGCGATTTTCTGTCTCGCCCGCGATGTGGACGATCTGAAAAAGCGCCTCGGCAATATCGTGGTCGCCTATACACGCGACCGCAAGCCGGTCCGCGCCTCCGACCTGAAAGCCAATGGCGCGATGACCGTGCTGCTCAAGGAAGCCTTGGCGCCCAACCTGGTGCAGACGCTCGAGGGCACGCCGGCCTTCATTCACGGCGGGCCGTTCGCCAATATCGCGCATGGCTGCAATTCGGTGCTGGCGACCACGACGGCGCTGAAGCTTGCCGACTATGTCGTGACCGAAGCCGGCTTTGGCGCCGACCTCGGCGGCGAGAAATTCATCGACATCAAGTGCCGCAAAACGGGCATCGCGCCCGACTGCATGGTGCTGGTCGCGACCATTCGCGCGCTGAAGATGCATGGCGGCGTCAAGAAAGAAGATCTCAAAGCGGAGAATCTGCAGGCACTCGAGGCCGGCATGGCCAATCTCGCGCGCCACATCGAGAACGTGCAAAAATTTGGCGTGGTGCCGGTGGTCTCGATCAATCGCTTCTCGGCCGACACCGAGGCCGAGGTCAGGCTGGTCGAGGAGAAGTGCAGGGCTTTCGGCGTACAGGCTTTCATTGCCGATCATTGGGCCTTGGGCGGCAAGGGCGCGGCCAACGTTGCCGAAGCGGTGGTCAAAGTTTGCGACAGCGGCAAGAGCAAGCTCAAATTTCTCTATCCCGACGACATGCCGCTTCTCGAAAAGATTCGCACCATCGCCAGGGAGATCTATCGCGCCAAGGACATCGCCGTCGAGAAGCCGGTGCGCGATCAGCTGGCGAATTTCGAAGCCATGGGCTACGGCACGTTCCCGATCTGCATGGCCAAGACCCAATACAGCTTCTCGACCAATCCGGATGCCAAGGGCGCGCCGACCGATCACATCATTCCGATCCGTGAGGTGCGGCTGTCGGCGGGCGCCGAATTCGTCGTGGCAATCTGCGGGGAGATCATGACCATGCCCGGCTTGCCCAAAGTGCCGGCCGCCGACGTCATCGACGTCAATTCCGAGGGGAGGATCGTCGGGCTGTTCTAACCGTCGGTGTGATCGAAGCGAAGCAGTCCGGCGTGGGCCAAGCAGCCATGGATTGCCTCGCCGTTGTGCCTCTCGCAATTCCGCCATGAACAAGGAGGAAGGAGACCATGCTCAAATTCTACTACAGCGGTGCGCCAAATCCGACCAAGATCGCGCTGTTTCTGGAAGAGGCCGGGCTGGCTTACGAGCCGATCCCAGTCGACACGCGCAAGGGCGATCAGCACAAGGCGGATTATCTCGCGATTAATCCAAACGCCAAGGTACCCGCGATCGTCGACGGCGACGTGACCGTTTTCGATTCCAGCGCCATCCTGCTTTACCTCGCCGAGAAGACCGGCAAATTCCTGCCGGCCAAGACCGACAAGGCGCGCGGCGAGCTCTTGTCGTGGATGTTCTTTGTGTCGTCCGGTGTCGGGCCGTATTTCGGCCAATCGGTGCATTTCCGCAATTACGCGCCGGAGAAGATTCCCTATGCCATCAATCGCTATGCGTTCGAAGCGCAACGCCATGCCGGCATTCTCGAAGCGCGGCTCGCCAAGAACAAATACATGCTTGGCGACAGCTATACGATCGTCGATATGAATGTCTGGGGCTGGGCGCGGCTTCTGCCTACCGTGCTCGGCGACGGCGCCTTCGAGAAATTTCCGAAGCTGAAGCAACTGATCGATGAGATCAGCGCGCGCCCGGCCGCGCAAAGGGCGCTTACGCTCAAGGACCGCCACAAGTTCAAGACCGAGATGGACGAAGAGGCGCGCCGCGCCATGTTCCCGCATCTATCGCAAAAGGTGGCATAGCCGGCGCTTTCCGGGCATGCCAGAGTCCGGCCGCGGCGCTGTCGCGGCCGGACTGCGTCTTGAGTTGGTCAAGGAAGTGTTTACGGCGGTGCACGTCCGCGCCGCTTGCCTAAAATTTTTGTCATTTTCGCTGCACTTATTGGCGTGGATCTTTGCATATTGCCGCTAGGGTCGGCGGCAGTTTCGCCGCCGGCCGGATTCCAAGCGGAGCATGGCCGCGGCTATCTGATCCTGTGTCATGCCCATGCTTCAGGTTTTGCAGCCGCTAAAGTCCGTTCAAGCCAATTGTCCGTCCGGCCCGAGCGAATCACTGATTGACGAACTGAATGCCGCAATCGCAAGCGGCGGCGTCAAGCGGCGCCTGCGCATTCTCGAGCGTATCACCGATCTGTTCGAGGCCGGCTCGCGCGGCTACAGCAGCGATCAGATCGCGCTGTTCGACGACGTGCTGCAACGGCTGGTCGGCGAGATCGAGGTCAAGGCGCGGGCGCGGCTGGCGAAGCGGCTCGCGCATATCGACACCAGTCCGCGCGGTATCATCCGCCGGCTCGCCTTCGATGACGAAATCACGGTGGCCGAGCCGGTGCTGCGTCATTCGCAACAGCTCAGCGACGCCGACCTAGCCGAGAACGCCAGCACCAAGAGCCAGGAGCATCTTCTGGCCATCGCGCAGCGCCTGCAGCTGAGCGAGGCGGTAACCGACGTCCTGGTCGAGCGCGGCGACCGCCGTGTCGTCGACAGGGTGGTGCGCAATAAAGGCGCGCGCATCTCGCTGTCCGGCTACGAGAAGCTGACCAACCGCGCGCGCCGCGACCGCCGACTGACGCTGGCCCTGAGCCGGCGCAGCGATCTACCGCGGCAATATTTTCTGAAACTTCTGGAAACGGCATCCGCTGTCGTGCGCGCCAAGCTGGAAGAGGCCAATCCCGAAGCGGCGGCCGAGATCCGCTCGACCATCGATGACGTGGCGACCGCCATGCAGCGCGAGGTCCGCGAAGCCTCCCGCCGTTTTGCCACCGCCGAGCGCGACGCGACACGCTGTTTCAATGTGCGGCGTTTCACCGAGGCCAATGTGCATGCGCCCGCGCGCAAGCAGGAATTTGCCCGCACCGCGATCGCACTGTCGAAGCTCTGCCGCTTTCCGGTCGATGCGGTCGAGCGGGCGCTGCTCGATAAGGGCGAGGATATGATCCTCATCCTCGCCAAGGCGGCCGGCTGCTCGTGGACCACCGCGCGCGAATTGCTGATGATGCATGTCGCCGAACGCAATCTGCAGCCGGCGGATCTCGAGCGGATATTCCAGCGCTACAAGAAGCTGAGCCGCGAAGTGGCGCGCAGCGTCATCACCTTTCACGGCCGCCGCATCGAGCTGCGCGCAAAGCGGCAGGATGAAGCAGCCGAGCCGGTCTCCGCTTGATGCAGCGTGGATGAGTTCCGCAGTGCGCTGGGCGCGACGGCGATCGGGCGCTACTGCTTGATGCCGATGCTTTTGAACAGCGGCTCGAGCCGCGCAACGTCGTTGTCGACGTATGTATCGAAAGCATCCAAGGTCATAGTTTCGGGGCGGATACCTTGCGCCTTGATCTTTTGCTGCAGCTCGATGTCCTGGCTAAGTTTGGCGATGGCGTCTGCGAGCGTCTTGAGCACCGGCTTTGGCGTCTTCGCCGGCGCTAGAATGCCGTACCAGGTGGCATAGTGATAATCGACGCCCTGCGATAACGCGGTCGGGATCTGGACCGGATCGGTGATAGGTTCGTCGGCGCCGACTGCGAGCCCGCGCAGACTGCCGTTCTGCAGGAACGACAGGACGAAAGCGAGCGGATCGAACGACGCCTGAATGGAGCCGCCGAGCATGTCCGAGATGATCGCGGTGCTGACGGTGTATGGGACATGCACGAGGTCAATTCTGGTCTGCGCGGCAAAATAGGCGCCGGCAAGATGCGTGGAGGTGCCAATGCCGGCCGAGCCGTAATTGAGCTGGCCTGGCTTCGCGCTCGCCAGAGCGATGAACTCCTTCAGATTGCTCACCCCGAGCGTGCTCGGCACGACCACAATCGCCGGCGCCACGCCGACCATCGAAACGCCGGCAAAGTCGTGAATCGGATCAAATGGAAGGTTCCTGTTGAGAAAGCCCAATATTGAATGCCCAGAATTCGCGAACAGAAGCGTGTAGCCGTCAGCGCCCGCACTCGCAACCGCTTCCGCGCCGATAACGCCGCCGGCCCCCGGCTTGTTGAGCACCACGACGGTCTGGCCCATGGCCTGCGAAAGCTTATCGGCATAAAGCCGCGCCAGAACGTCGATCGTCGTGCCCGGCGTCAGCGGCACGACGAGCGAAATCGGCCGCGACGGGAATTGCTCGGCGCGCGACGGTAGCGGCTGTGAACCGAGCAGGAGGAGCGCCGCCGCCGCGATGGACTTTGTCAACTTCACGAGACGATCTCCCGATCTTGCAAGGTCACACCAGCGCGACGGCGCGGATCGGCGAGGCCTCCGCGCCGATCAGGTTTAGCGGCAGGCCGATCAGGATGAAGCGCTCCTTGCCGATCTTGTCGAGATTTTTCAGATACGGCATGGTGATGACGCCGTGCTCGGATAGCGTGCGCGAGTTGTGGAAGACCCGTGGCGATTTCGGCTCGTCGTTGCCGTGATAAAAGTCGTAGCCGACGATGACCACTCCCCTATCGATGCACCACATCGTCGCGCCGATGGTTAGATGGGGCGATTCCTTCATCCATTTTTCGGAGCCGCCGTCGTAGCCGTTGTTGAGGTCGGTGCGCAGCATCAGCCGGTCGCCCTTCTTGAGTGCTGCGCCGACGCGCTTTTCCAGATCGTCCGCGGCGATCGCCTGCGACGGCACTTTGTCGCGTAGATCGGCGATGACGGCGTCGCCAACGAACAATTCCAGCGGCAATTGATGGATCTGAGCGCCGCCGCGCACATTGTGCTCCGGCGCATCAACGTGGCTGCCGGCGTGCAGCCGCATGTGGATGCCGCGCACAATCTGGCCGGCGCCGCCCGGGGCGTCGTGCTCTTTGATGATTTCCATCTCGAATTGCATGTCCTTCTTGAATCCGGCTGGTGTCCGCATGGCGAAATTCTTCGGATCGAGCTCGAGGCTGATGTCGACAATCCTGGCATTGGGCGGCAGCATGGTTCCTGTTTCCTCGGAGAATCTGCGGCTTCCGGGTTTGACGACCTGCGCTAGCCGAGTTTGGTGCCGGCGCGAATGTCGCGGCGCAGCCGGTCGACAATGCGCATCACTTCGGCCTCGTCATTTAGCTCGCCGGACAAGATGACTCGGGTCGTCTCGATGAAATGCTCGACCGTAAAGGAAACTGCGGCATCGGCATCGCGCGCCAGGGCGGCATCCATGATGCGCTGGTGCTCGGCATCGAAATCGCGGCCGGACAATCCGCTGCGAACCGAGAGACGGCGGTAGCGATCGCTGAGATCGTAGAGTTGGGCGCGGAACACCATGGTCTGATGCGAATGGCAGGCGCTCGCGAGCGCGTCATGAAACTCGCGGTTCTCGCGGTACCATTCGTCGCTGAGCTTTGCGCCATCGCGCTTCGGACAGGTCTTGAGGCGGTGTGCCGCCGCCACAATCCGCGCTTCCCAATGCCGATCGCCGGCGGCGATTGCCGTCCGCAGCGCCGCGCCTTCGACCCAGGCGCGGGTCTTGGTGATGTCGAGCAGATTCTCGATGGACACCGGCGCGACACGAAAGCCGCGCTGGCCCTCAGCGACCACGAGGTCGAGCGAGCTCAGCTTGGACAGGGCCTCCCGCAACGGCGTGGCGCCGAGCCCGTATTCGCTGCGCAGCCGTTCGACGTGCATCTTTTCGCCCGGCCGGAATTTCGCGCCCAGAATGTCCTCGCGGAGCCGCGCGAAGGCTGCCTCCGCCAGGGTGGTTGCCTGAAGGGACTCGGACAGCAAAGGCATTTCCTCGATGTATGGATAAAAAATCGATATTTTTGAGTTTTATCGTTAAAAAGATCCCCTGTCTACCCCGCTGTCTCGGCGGAAGACAAGAACGGCGCGGTTTGCGGCCGCACCGTTTCCTTTGTGCGCCCGGCATGGGCATTGACGTGGAGGTGGCAGTCCTCTTGTGAGCTGGTCATAGCAAACGAAGCGAACCGCAGGGCGTCGGGCCGTGAGGACGGCGTGAAGGAAGCGGGGAGCGAAGCTGCGGGCCGACGAACAGGAACCGGATGCGAGGCGGCGTCCGGAGCAGCGCGGACACGCGTTCGTTCGCTATGCCGACGATCTCAACGTCCATGTTCGGACGCAGCAATCGGGCGAGCGGGTGATGGCGTTGTTGCGCGAACCGCCCGGTGCGGATCCGCATGCCTGGTGGTGTGGCAGGGGACGCGGAGGACCAACCTCCGCGCCCCTATGCCGATCGAAATCCCTCTGACGTCAGAACAGCGCCGCGGCTGCTTGCAGCGTCTTCCAGACGCCCCAGGCGAGCGGAATGCCGACAAAGCACCAGAAGATCAGCGATGGCAGGTCGAAACCGCCTTTGCCGATACCGAACGAGCCGTGCTTGATCGCGGCATCGCTCTTGGCATGCGCGGCCTGCAGCGCCGCCACTTCCTCCGGCTTCATATACCATTTGTCGGCGACCGGCTTGACCAGGAAGTTGCAGATCAGGCCGCCGATCAGCATCGCGCACAGGATATACATCGTGAAGTCGTAGAGGTGATCACGCGGCACGCCGGCGGCGAGCTGGAACTCGCGGATATAGTTCACCACCACCGGGCCGACGATGCCTGCGGTCGACCATGCCGTCAGCAGGCGGCCGTGAATGGCGCCGACAAACAGCGTGCCGAACATGTCGGCCAGATAAGCCGGCACGGTGGCGAAGCCGCCGCCATACATCGATAGAATGATGCAGAAGGCGGCGACAAACAGTGCCTTGTTGCCCATCTGCGCGAACATCGGCGCGGAGGCGTAGAGAATGATCCCCAGGATGAAGAACGTGTAATAGGTGTTCTTGCGCCCGATATAGTCGGACAGCGAGGCCCAGAATACGCGACCGCCGATGTTAAACAGCGACAGCAATCCGGCGAAGCCGGCGGCGATGCCGGCAATAATGGTCTTCTGATCGGCGCTGAGCGCGTTGAAGCCGAGCTCCGGATGGCCGATCAGCTTGCCGCCAAAGATTTCCTGCAGCATCGGCGAGGCCATGCCGATCACGCCGATACCCGCCGACACGTTGAGGCAGAGCACGGCCCAGATCAACCAGAACTGCGGCGTCTTATGCGCGTCCTTCAGGTGCACCTGATGCTGGGTGATCATTGACTTGGCTTCGCTCGGTGGCGTCCAGCCGTCAGGCTGCCAGCCGGCGGGCGGCAGGCGATAGCGGAAGGCCCCGACCATCATGAAGAAGAAATAGATGGCGGCCATCGCCAGGAAGGTCTGCCAGACGCCGACATCGGTCGGCGTCTTGAAATAGTTGATCAGGAGGTTCGCAAGCGGCGCGCCGATCATGGCGCCGCCGCCGAAGCCGGCGATGGCAAAGCCGGTCGCCATGCCGCGGTGATCGGGGAACCATTTGATCAGTGTCGATACCGGCGAAATGTAACCGAGGCCCAATCCAATCCCCCCGATCACGCCGGCGCCAAGCCAGGTGAGCCAGAGCTGGTGCACATAAACGCCCAGTGCGCCCAGCACCAAGCCGCCGGCCCAGCAGCAGGCGGCGACGACGCCGGCTTTGCGCGGGCCGACCCGCTCGAGCCAGCCGCCCCAGATCGCCGCCGAGACGCCGAGCAGCACGAAGAACAGTGTGAACATCCAGCCCATGCTGGCGACGCGCCAGTCGCAGCTTGTGGTGAACAGTTCCTGCAACAGCGACATGTCCGGGCAGGCCTTCGGCGCGGTGAGGCCGATCGCGCGCGACAGCGGCAGCCAGAACACGGAAAAGCCGTAGGCCATGCCGATGCACAGATGGATGCAGAGCGCGGCCGGCGGCACCAGCCAGCGATTGAATCCCGCAGTGGCGATGATTCGTTCACGATCAAGGATGCCGGCCGCGCCGCTCATCCCGCTTAGGCTTTGCTCGACTGTGGTCATGAGTTCTCCCCGATAACCGCGCGCCTGCGCGCACTCTTGCTTGATTATGGAATCCCTTGCGGCGACCCCGGGGCGACTCAACCACAGGTCTAGCGATAATAGAAGATATCTATCTGCCCATTGACAAGGTTGACCCGGCGCGTGAACTGTTTCAGGGATATAGTCCTATCTCGGGCGGGGAAGGCCGGGGGCAAGCTTTCAACAAAAAAGCCGCTTCCCCCTGTGGCGAAGGGAAGCGGCGTCGCGCTTGAAAAGTGCCGTTCTTCTACTGGAACAGCTTCATAGCGTTGATCAGGGTTTGCAGCACACCCAGTGCCAGCGGAATGCCGACAAAGCCCCAAGCCAGCACGAGCTGCAACGTGGTTGTGCCGGTTTTGTGTTGCGAGACTTCCATGTTCTCTCCCCTTAGGCGCCTGCCGGTTCGCCGGCCGCCCCAACAGCCACCTGCGCCAGCTCCGCCTCGCGGTCGGGGCGCATGTGGAAGCGCTGATGGACAGCCTTGACCAACAGATTGCAGATGAAGCCGATCACCAACAGTGCGGCCATGATGTACATGGTGACGTTATAGGCCTGGGCCTTCGGCACACCGTGGGTGACGTTGTACTCGCGGATGTAGTTGACGAGCACCGGTCCGAAAATGCCCGCCATCGACCATGCGGTCAGCAGCAGACCACGAATGGCGCCGACATAGCGCGTGCCGAACATGTCCTTCAGATAGGCCGGCACCGTCGAGAAGCCGCCGCCATACATGCTGATGATGACCAGAAAGGCGCAGACGAAGCCGACCACGCTGCCGACCGCTCCGGTATAAGGCACGGTGCAATAGAGCAGGAAGCCGAGCACCATGAACACGAAATAGGTGTTCTTGCGCCCGATATAGTCGGAGGTCGAGGCCCAGAAGAAACGGCCGCCCATATTGAACAGGCTCATCAGGCCGACAAAGCCTGCGGCCGCGACCGGCGTGATGCGGCCCGGAAACATTTCCTGGCTCATCGCTGAGGCCTGGCCGAGAACGCCGATGCCCGCGGTGACGTTGAGGCACAGCACCCACCAGATCAGCCAGAACTGCGGCGTCTTCAGCGCGTCGTAGACGAACACGTCATTGGTCGTGATCAGCTTCGAGGCCTGTACCGGCGGCGTATAGCCCTGCGGCTGCCAGCCGGGCGGCGGGATGCGCACGATGATCGCGCCGACCATCATGAAGACGAAGTAGATCGCGCCCAGAACGATGAACGTCTCGGCGACGCCGACATGCGTCGGCGACGAAAACTTGCTCATCAGCCAGACCGACAGCGGGGAGGCAATGAAGGCGCCACCGCCGAAGCCCATGATGGCCATTCCGGTCGCCATGCCGGGCCGGTCCGGAAACCATTTGATCAAGGTCGAGACCGGCGAGATATAGCCGACGCCGAGCGCGATGCCGCCAATGACGCCATAGCCGATATAGATGATCCAGAGATTGTGAATGTAGACGCCGATCGCGGAAAGGAAGAAGCCGCCGGCCCAGCACAAGGCCGCAGTGAACATCGCGCGGCGTGGTCCGCCTTCCTCGACCCAGCGACCGAACACCGCCGACGATACGCCCAGAAAGAAAATGGCGATCGAGAAAATCCAGCCCAGCTCCGGCAGATTCCAGTCGTTCGGCGCCGATTGCGTAATGCCGATGAGCTTTGTCATCGGCAGATTGAACACGCTGAACGCATAGGCCTGGCCGATACAAAGATGCACGCAGAGTGCAGCAGGCGGCACCATCCAGCGGTTAAAGCCGGGTCCAGCAATCGTGTTGCTGCGATCCAAAAAACCCATTCGTGCCTCCTCCCTGGCTCCTCGGATTGCTTCTTGTCCGCAGACTGCGGATTAGCGCGCTTAGTCGCCCCCCCGCGGGTCTTCCAAGTCGGATCGCCCCAGAGTCTGGCCAATTCAGAGTGCGAACGCGCAATTTTTGAATCAATCAACAACTCTCTATCGCTTCATAGGTGATTTCTATTGGCGAAGCTTTGGTTCGATTGAGAAGCGGGACAGATCAACGGCGCAGATCAATGGGAACGCCGCGGGAAAGCTGCCGTGCTTTGAAAGAGCCCGGAAATCGGGAATCAGGCTGGCGTTGCGGCGATGCGCCGCGCTTCAGCCACCAGCGCCGCAAGCAGCGGCGTCATCGGCTCGCGCGTCGGGACGACAAGGCCGATGGTGTAGACGGTTTCCGGCGCCATGATCGGAATGCTGCGGATCGCGCTGTGCGGGGCGAGCGCGTCCGCGATCCGCGCCGGGATAATGCTGGCCCAGTGCCCGGTGCGCACATGCGCGGCGAGCAAAATCATCGAATCTGATTCCAAGGTCGGCCGTCGCTCCGCTTGCGGGCCCTTCAACAATCCGTCGATGATTCTGCGGGTCTGCGTATCGGCCGTGAGCAGACACAGCGGAACGTCCGCCAATTCCGACCAGGTCACCTGATCGCGGTCGCCGAGCTTCGCGCGCGCCGCCGTCAACAGATGAAAGCGTTCGCGATAGAGCGGCACCGTGTTCAAACGGCCGAGCGGCTCGTTGTCGAGGTAGGTAATGCCGGCATCGATTTCGAGGTTTTCCAAAAGCGCAAGAACCTGCGTCGATGTGCGCGTGACGATCGTGAACTCTACATTCGGATGCTTGACATGATATGGCGTGGTCAGCGCCGCTACGGCCGCAACGGCGGTCGGCACGCAAGCGATCCGCAGCTGACCGGCGAGACCGTGGCGGAGCGCGTTGATTTCCTGGCGCATGGCGCGGGTGTCGCCGACGATACGGCGCGCCCATTCAAGCACCCGCTCGCCCTCGGGCGTGAAGCCCTGAAAGCGCGAGCCCCGCTTGACCAAAAGGACTCCAAGCGCTTCCTCGAGCTGCTTTAGTCCGGCCGACAGCGTCGGCTGCGTCACGCCGCATTCATCGGCGGCCTTGCCGAAGTGCCGCTGCCGCGCCAGTGCCAGCAAGAATTCCAATTTATCGAGCAAATCCGATGCCTCCCGCCTTGCAAATGTGTGGCCCCCGGCGTTGGAGATGCCGGTGTGCGGCGCACAGGCATCGCCCCGCACAAGCATCTATGCAGGAGGTCAGGCGGTGATAACGAGCAATGTCAAGCGGCCGGACATGATGCGGCGCAAAAGCCCCGCCCGCCGCACGCCGGTCCTCGGCCCACTTCAAGGATGACGGAATGGGCCGCGTAACGATCACGAAACACAATGCCATGATCGCGAATGCCGATCAATCAACGCCCCTTGGATTATTGCCGCAAGGGCTTTAGCCCTGTTCCAACCGAGTTTTATTCCCTTTAGAAGGACGAGCATGAGCATTGTCGATCCGCCGCTGACGCAACCGCCTGCCAATCGCACCGGGCGACGCCGCCCGCCGCGAACCCCCAAGGGTCGTCAGGTCGATCCGCAGGCTTTGGCCGAGATCCGCGCGCTTCTGGGCGACCGCGAGCGTCGGCGCGACCTTTTGATCGAGCACCTGCACCTGATCCAGGATCGCTACGGCCATATTTCCGCCGCCCACCTTGCCGCCCTGGCGCAGGAAATGCGGCTGGCGCTTGCCGAGGTCTATGAGGTCGCGACCTTCTATGCCCATTTCGACGTGGTGAAGGAGGGCGAGGCGCCGCCGCCTCCGGTCACGGTGCGGGTCTGCGATTCATTATCCTGTGTGCTCGCCGGCGCCGAGCATCTTCTTGACGAATTGCCGGGCAAGCTCGGGCCCAATGTCCGGGTCATCCGGGCGCCTTGCATGGGCGCCTGCGACCGCGCTCCGGTCTGCGCCGTCGGCCATGTCCAGGTCTTCCATGCGGATCAACAGAAAGTGGCGAGTGCCGCGGCCAAGCCGGCGCACCCGCATGCTTATGCGACGCCCATGGCCTTCGATGCCTATGTGCGGACCGGCGGCTACGAGTTGCTCAAGGCCTGCCTCGCCGGCACGCGCACGCGCGATGAGCTCATCAAAGCCGTCAGCGATGCCGGGCTGCGCGGCCTGGGCGGCGCCGGTTTCCCGACCGGGCGCAAATGGGCGTTGGTGCGGGCGGAACCCGCGCCGCGGCTGTTCGCGGTCAATGCCGACGAAGGCGAGCCGGGCACGTTCAAGGATCGCTATTACCTCGAACGCGATCCGCATCGTTTCATTGAGGGCATGCTGATCGCCGCCTGGGTGGTCGAAGCCGCCGACACGTATCTCTATGTGCGCGACGAATATCCGGAGGTGCGCCTTCTTCTCATCGACGAGATTGCCAAGGCCGAGAAGGCGGGACTGTCGAGGCATACAAGGATTCATCTGCGCCGCGGTGCCGGCGCTTATATCTGCGGTGAAGAATCGGCGATGATCGAATCGATCGAGGGCAAGCGCGGGTTGCCGCGCCATCGGCCGCCCTATGTGGCGCAGGTCGGTTTGTTCGGCCGCCCCACGCTGGAGCAGAATGTCGAGACGCTCTATTGGATCCGCGACATTGTCGAGAAAGGCGCGGCTTGGGTGACCGCGCAGGGCCGTCACGAGCGCAAAGGCTTCCGCAGCTTCTCGGTCTCGGGGCGGGTCCGGAATCCCGGCGTAAAGCTCGCGCCGGCCGGCATCACGGTGCGGGAACTGATCGACGAATTTTGCGGCGGCATGGCCGAGGGCCATGCCTTCAAGGCTTACCTGCCGGGCGGCGCCTCAGGCGGCATCTTGCCGGCCTCGATGGGCGACATCCCGCTCGATTTCGGCATGCTGGAAAAGTACGGCTGTTTCGTCGGGTCGCATGCGGTTGTGATCCTCTCCGACAAGGACGATATGAAGGCGGTGGCGCTGAACCTGATCACGTTCTTTGAGGATGAGAGCTGCGGCCAGTGCACGCCCTGCCGGGTCGGCACCGAAAAGGCGGCGCAGCTCATGGCGAAGGGGCCGTGGGATGAGGCCCTGCTCAATGAACTATCAGCCTTGATGCGCGATGCTTCCATCTGCGGTCTCGGCCAGGCCGCACCGAATCCGCTGGTCTGTGTGCTAAAATATTTTCCGGAAGAACTGAAAAAGCCGCTGGGACATTGGTGATCGAAAGACCCTTGCGATGAACGACTCAACCGCCCAAAAGCAGAAGACCTTCACCATCGACGATCGCGAGATCGACATTCGCGAAGGCGAGACCATCTTTCGCGCCGCGCGCCGGCTTGGCATCAAGCTGCCGCATCTGTGCTACTCGCCGCAGCCCGGCTATCGGCCGGACGGCAATTGCCGCATCTGCATGGTCGAGATCGAGGGCGAGCGGGTGCTGGCGGCGAGCTGCATCCGCACGCCGACGCCCGGCATGAAAGTGAAGACGCAGAGCGAGCGCGCGCAGGCCGCGCGCCGCATGGTTGCGGAAGTCTTGCTTGCCGATCAGCCCGACCAGGAACACGCGCACGATCCGTCTTCCGAACTGTGGAAGATCGTCACGCGGATGAATCTGAAGCAGGGCCGCTTTCCGCGCCGCGAGACACCGGGGCCCGACCGCAGCCACCCGGCCATGGCGGTCAACCTCGACGCCTGCATTCATTGCAACCTCTGCGTCCGCGCCTGCCGCGAAGTGCAGGTCAATGACGTGATCGGCATGGCCGGCCGCGGCCATGGCGAGAAAATCGTGTTCGACTTCGACGATCCGATGGGCGCCTCGACCTGCGTCGCCTGCGGTGAATGCGTGCAGGCCTGTCCGACTGGCGCGCTGATGCCGGCGACCGTGGTGGATGCGAACAATGTGTTCAAGGCCAAGGCCGATCGCTCGGTCGACAGCGTGTGTCCCTATTGCGGCGTCGGCTGCCAGCTCACCTATCACATCAAGGACGATAAGCTGCTGTACGTTACCGGCAAGAACGGCCCGGCCAACGAGAACCGGCTCTGCGTCAAGGGCCGCTTCGGCTTCGACTATGTGCACAATCCGCAGCGGCTCACCAAGCCGATGATCCGCAAGGACGGTGTGCCAAAGATACCGCACGAATTCATCGACCCATCCAATCCCTGGACGCATTTCCGCGAGGCGACCTGGGAAGAGGCGCTCGATCACGCCGCTGCGGGATTGAAGAAGATCCGCGACCGCGACGGGCCGAAGGCGCTGGCCGGCTTCGGCTCGGCCAAGGGCTCGAACGAAGAAGCCTACCTGTTCCAGAAGCTCGTGCGCACCGGCTTTGGCACCAACAATGTCGATCACTGCACGCGGCTGTGCCACGCCTCATCCGTCGCCGCGCTGATGGAAGGCATCGGCTCCGGCGCGGTGTCGGCAAGCTTCAATGAATGCAAGAATGCCGAGGTCATCTTTGTGATCGGCGCCAATCCGACCGAAAATCACCCCGTCGCCGCGACCTTCTTCAAGCAGGCCGCCAAGCGCGGGGCGACCTTGATCGTCGCCGATCCGCGCGGGCAAGCGCTCAAGCGCCACGCCACGCACATGCTGCAGTTCAAGGGCGGCACGGACGTGGCGCTGCTCAACGGCATGCTCAATACGATCGTGAGCGAGAAGCTCTACGACGAGCAGTACATCCAAACTTATGTCGAAGGCTTCACGGCCTTCGCCGAGAGCATCAAGGATTACACAGCCGAGGAAATGGCGCCGATCTGCGGTGTCGAGGCCGACGTGATCCGCACAGTGGCGCGCAAATTCGCCCGCGCCAAAGCGGCGATCATCTTCTGGGGCATGGGCATTTCCCAGCACACCCACGGCACCGACAATGCGCGCTGTTTGATCGCGCTCTCCCTGATCACCGGTCAGATCGGCCGGCCGGGCACCGGGCTGCATCCGCTGCGCGGCCAGAACAACGTGCAGGGCGCGTCCGACGCCGGCCTCATTCCGATGTTCTTCCCCGACTACAAGTCGGTCGAAGACCCGCAGATCCGCGCGCGTTACGAAGACGCCTGGGGCGTGAAGCTCGATCCAAAAAAGGGGCTCACCGTCGTCGAGATCATGGATGCGATCCATGCCGACGTGATCAAGGGCATGTACATCATGGGCGAGAACCCCGCGATGTCGGACCCCGATCTCAACCATGCGCGCGAGGCGCTGGCGCATCTTGAGCATCTGGTCGTGCAGGATCTCTTCCTCACCGAGACCGCGGTCTATGCCGACGTGGTGCTGCCCGCTTCCGCCTGGCCGGAGAAGACCGGCACTGTCACCAATACCAATCGCCAAGTGCAGATGGGGCGGCAGGCGCTGCCGATGCCGGGCGAGGCGCGGCAGGACTGGTGGCTGATCCAGGAGATCGGCCGCCGTATCGGGCTGCCGTGGCATTATCGGGGCCCGCACGAAATCTATGCCGAGATGGCGTCGCTGATGCCGTCGCTCGACAATATTTCCTGGGAGCGCCTCGAGCGCGAAAGCGCGGTCACTTATCCGGCCGACGCGCCGGACCGGCCCGGCCGCGATGTCGTGTTCGAAAAAGGCTTTCCGCGACCGGGCGGCTTCGGCAAGCTGGTCGCGGCCAAGCTCACGCCGCCTGACGAGACGCCGAACGAGGAATATCCGTTCATTCTCACCACCGGCCGCCAGCTCGAACACTGGCATACCGGCGCGATGACGCGGCGCGCCACCACGCTCGACGCGATCGAGCCGGGTGCGGTCGCCTCGGTGTCGCGCGGCACCATTGCCAGGCTCGGCATCAAGCCCGGCGATACGATCCGCGTCTCGACGCGGCGCGGCGTCGTCGAATTGGCGGCGCGGCAGGACGATGCCATTCCCGATGGCGTGGTGTTCATTCCGTTCGCTTACGTCGAAGCGGCGGCAAACCTGCTCACCAATCCGAAGCTGGACCCGTTCGGCAAGATTCCGGAGTTCAAGTACTGCGCCGCCAAGATCGAAGCAGTCGGGCCGGCGACGCGGGTCGCGGCGGAATAAGATCAGGGTGGCCAAGGGGGCGCGCCGTGCCCCCCGCGCCGGCGACGGCAAGCGCTTCATGCGATGTCTGGGCCGGCGGCGCGCCGCCGCTATCGCCGTGTTGCTCAGTACAAAGCCAGCACAATCGTTGCCGTTGGCGCGATCACATGACGGCAGGTTTCTACTTCTCGTCCTTGAAATACGGCTCGACCGGGCCGGTGAGCTTGATGGTCAGCGGATTGCCATAGCGGTCCTTGGTCTTGCCGGCTTCGACGCGGATCCAGCCTTCGCTCACGCAATATTCGACGACATTGGTCTTTTCCATGCCCTTGAAGCGCACGCCGATGTCGCGTTGGAGCAGTCCCTCATTGTAATAAGGGCTCTTCGGATCGTTGGAGAGCCGGTCGGGCAGGGTGTCTGCGGCTCTTTCCTTGGCCATAGTGTGTTTGTTCCCCGAAAAGCGGTCGGTTTGCTCGCAATATGAGCCCGAATCTCGCTCAACACGAGTCCCAAGCGCGGGCCGCCAGCGGCGGGCCCTTTTCGTAGCCCGCCACGCAGTCTAAGACATGATCCCATGACGCTTGCCGCCGACAGTCCCCCTTACGCATCGACCGCGTCCTTGCCGCGCCACGATTGGACGCGCGGCGAGGTGCGGGCGCTGTTCGAACTGCCATTCCCGGAGTTGATCTTCCGCGCCCAGAGCGTGCACCGGCAGAATTTCGATCCGACCGAAGTGCAGATTGCGACGTTACTGTCGATCAAGACCGGCGGCTGCCCGGAGGATTGCGCGTATTGTCCGCAGAGCGCGCGCTACGACACCGGCGTGCGCGCCGACAAATTGATGACGCTCGATGCCGTGCTTGACGAGGCGCTGGCGGCAAAAGAATGCGGCGCCAGCCGCTTCTGCATGGGTGCGGCTTGGCGCTCGCCCAAAGACCGCGATCTCGATTCGGTCTGCGCCATGGTCGAAGCCGTCAAGGCGCTCGGGCTCGAGACTTGTGCGACGCTCGGCATGCTGACCGCGGCGCAAGCGCGACGGCTCAAAGCCTCCGGTCTCGATTATTACAATCACAATCTCGACACGTCGCCGGAATTCTACGACCACATCATCACCACGCGGACCTATCAGGATCGTCTGCGGACGCTGGCGCATGTGCGCGACGCCGGCATCCATGTCTGCTGCGGCGGCATTGTCGGCATGGGCGAAAGCCGCGACGACCGCGTCGGCATGATCGCGACGCTCGCGAGCCTGCCGGTGCATCCGGAGTCAGTGCCGATCAATATGCTGGTCAGGGTCGCCGGCACGCCGCTTGCGGCTCAATCTGCGCTCGATCCGTTCGAATTCGTGCGCACTATTGCGGTGGCGCGCATCACCATGCCGCGTTCGGTGGTGCGCCTTTCCGCCGGCCGCGAGAACATGAGCGAAGAGACGCAGGCTTTGTGCTTCCTCGCCGGCGCCAATTCGATTTTCTACGGGCCAAAGCTGCTCACCACGCCCAATCCAGGCCGCGATCGCGACCGCGAACTGATGGCGCGACTGGGTTTAACTCCCATGGAGCCGTGATGCTTCGCTTCTTGTTCGTCGGCCTGCCGCTGCTGAACGTGCTGCTCGGCATTCCGCTGCTTCTGAAGCTTGTGCCGCCGAACCGCTTCTATGGCTACCGCACAGCGACGTCGTTCTCGTCGCCGGAAGCCTGGTATCAGATCAACTATGCGACCGGCCTGGCCATGGTGGCGGCTGGCATCGCCGGCGGAATCGTCGCGCTGCTGCTCAGCCAAGGGCTGTTCACGCTCAAACCCGAAGCGCGCTATCTGACCGGCGTTCTGCTGACCGCGGTGGTGATGCTGGTGCTATTTATTCCGGTGGTGATCTACGCAAACAAGTTTTGAAATTGCGTTCTACACCCCCGCCGCGCCGCCGTCGGCGCGCGGGTCGTGCGCGCCTTCGGTCGTGCCGTCCTTGTGCAGCACGACTGCGCCGGCATGGCCCATGAGGTCGGAGTAAGGGTCGGGCAGGACCTCAATGTCGTGTCCGGCCGACGCGAGCCGGTCGAGCAGGTCTTCGTCAAAGCGTGATTCGAGCCGCAGCGCCGTCTTCGGCGCCCCCCAGGTGCGGCCGAGAAGCCAGCGCGGCCGGTCGATCGCCTCGGCAAGCGGCGTGCGAAACTGCACGTAGCGCGTGAACAGCGCGGCTTGCGTCTGCGGCTGGCCGTCGCCGCCCATGGTGCCATAGGCGATGACGCGGCCGTCATTGAGCACCGCCAGCGCCGGGTTGAGCGTGTGGAACGGCAGGCGCCCCGGCGCAAGCGGATTGAGCGCGCCGGCGGCGAGCGAAAAGCTTGCGCCGCGGTTCTGCATCAAGACGCCGGTCCTCGGCAGTACGCAGCCTGAGCCGAATTCCCAGTAGAGCGATTGGATATAGGAGACGGCCAGACCGGACCTATCGGCGGCGCCCATCCAGATCGTGTCGCCGCCTGCGCTGCCCATCGGCCAGGGCGCGGCCTTGCGGCGGTCGATCTTCATCACTTCGTCGGTGATGAAGCGCTCATCGAGTGCGCGGCTGAGCGCGTAGGGCAAAAATGCCGGATCGGTGACGACGCGGTCACGCAGCCGCAAGGCCCGTTTGGTCGCTTCGACCAGGCCGTGAATGTGATCGAAGCTTTCCGCTTCGCTGACGTTCAGCCGCGCAAACACAGCCAAGATCATCAGCGAGACGACGCCCTGGGTCGGCGCGTCGGTATTGTAGAGCGTGCCCCAGGGCAGTTCGAGGCGCAGCGGCTCGGCAAGCGTGGCGCCATAGCGTTCGAGATCGTGGCGGGTAAGCGGACTGCCGATGCGTTCGAGGTCGGCGGCGATCTCGCGCGCGACGTCGCCACGATAGAAATCGGCGAGCCCGGCATGGGCGAGCTGCTCGAGCGTCGCCGCGAATGCCTCCTGCTTCAAGAGCGTGCCGGCGGTCGGCGGCTTGCCATCGACCAGAAAGGTTCCGGCAAAGCCGCCGGAAAGATCTTTCAGTTCGGCAAGATGCTCGGCGGTCAACCGCGCCTGGCTGCGGCTGACCGCATAGCCTTTGCTAGCATGCGCCATCGCCGGCGCAAACAGGACGGCAAGCGGCAATTTGCCGTCATTGGCCCTGGCCGCCTCCAGCGCCAGGGCCCAGCCACCGACTGCGCCAGGCACGGTCAGCGCCGCGAGCGGCCCGCGCGGCGGGATTGTTTCATGGTCGCGATAGAGCTCGGGCTTGGCCTGCAGGCCTGCAGGCCCCGCCGCCATGATCGCGCGTACACGTCCCAGTCGCTCGCGAATGAGCCAAAAGCCGTCGCCGCCGATATGGTTCATGTGCGGATAGACGGCGGCGATGGCCGCCGCCATGGCCAGCATTGCCTCGATCGCATTGCCGCCCTCGGCGAGCATTTGGCGGCCGGCTTCGACGGCGGAGGCGTGCGGCGCGCATACGACGCCGTGGCGGTGGCCGGCGGTGTACAGATCGGTCATGTCGGTTCGTTGGCTGCCGCCGCTTCGATGAAGCCGCGCTTGCGCAGAAGTGCATGCGCGCTCGGCAGGCGTCCGCGAAACGCCTTGTAGGCTTCGGCCGGGTCCTGCGAACCGCCCGCGGCATAGATCGTGTCGAGCAGACGCTTCGCGGTCGCGGGATCAAAGATGTCGCCGGTCTCCTCGAAGGCGGCGAAGGCATCGGCATCGAGCACTTCGGACCACATATAGCTGTAATAGGCCCCGGCATAGCCGCCGCCCGAGAAGATATGGGCGAAGTGCGGCGGCCGATGCCGCATCGCAATTTCGCCGGGCATGGCGAGGCGGGCGAGCGCGTCTTTCTCGAATGCATCGCTGTCGGCCGCAGCAGCGAGCTCCGGCGGCGATGCCAGCGAGTGGAATTCGAGATCGACGATCGCCGAGGCAACGTATTCGACCGTGCTGAAGCCGTTGTCGAAGTTGCGCGCGGCAAGGACCCGTTCCAGGAGCTCTTCGGGCATCGGCTCGCCGGTCCTGTAATGCCGCGCGAAGCGCCGCAGCACTTCCGGCCGTTCCAGCCAATGTTCGTAAAGCTGCGACGGCAGTTCGACAAAATCGGTGGCGACATTGGTGCCGGCGATTTTCGGATAGGTCACGGACGAGAGCAGGCCATGCAGCGCGTGGCCGAATTCGTGGAAGAGAGTACGTGCATCGATGAAGCTGAGCAGCGTCGGCTCGCCGTCCGCGCCTTTGGCGAAATTGCAGACATTGACGATCAGCGGCTTGATGTTGCCGGCAAGCTTTTCTTGGTCGCGGATCGCGGTCATCCAGGCGCCGCTGCGCTTTGAGGATCGGGCGAAATAGTCACCGAAGAACAGCCCGACCTCGCGGCCGTCGCTGCCCCGCACCTGCCAGACCCGCACATCGGGATGCCAGGTCGGCACGTCCCGGCGCGGCACGAAGGTCAGGCCGAACAGGCGCTCCGCCGTGTAGAACGCCGCCTCGATCATGCGGTCGAGGCTGAGATAGGGCTTGATTGCCGCCTCGTCGAAATTGCAGGTCTGCCGCCGCCGCTTCTCCGCGTAATAGCGCCAGTCCCACGGCTCGAGCTTGAAGTTGCCGCCTTCGGCGGCAACGAGCGTCTGCATAGCGTCGCGATCGGCAAGCGCGCGCCTACGCGCGTGCGCCCAGACCGTCTCGAGCAGACTGCGTGCCGCGGCCGGCGTCTTCGCCATGGCGTCGTCGAGCCGGTAATGGGCAAAGTCTGCATAGCCGAGAAGGCTTGCCCGCTCGGCGCGCAGCCGCACCATCTCGGCGATGATCGCCTTGTTGTCGGTCGGCCCGCCTTTGTCGCCGCGGCTGATGAAGCCGCGAAATACCTTTTCGCGCAGATCACGCCGCTCGGAAAATTGCAGGAATGGTTCGACGCTGGAGCGCGACAGCGTGACAACATAGCCCTCGCGGCCGCGCTCGCGCGCCTCCGCTTTGAGCGCCTCGCGCATAAAATCAGGCAGGCCCGCCAGCTCGGCTTCGTCTTTGAGCTCAAGGGTGAAAGCCTGCTCGTCGGCAAGCACGTTCTGGCTGAATGTGGTGCCAAGCAACGCCAGCCGTTCGATGATCTCGGCCAGCCGCGCCCTGGCCGGCGCATCGAGCCCCGCGCCGGCGCGGCGGGACTCGGTATGATAGCGCTCGAGCACCCGCTTCTGTTCGGCATTCAGCCCGAGCGTATCGACTTGGCGCATCAGCACGTCGATGCGCTCAAACAGTGCGGCATTGGCGGCAATCGCGTTGTAGTGACGGGCAAGTTGCGGCGAGAACTCGCGCTCGATCTCGAGCAGGGCATCGTTGCTGTGGGCGCCCACCAGCACATGAAATACATTGTCGACGTGATCGAGCGCGCGGCCGCTTTGTTCCAGCGCGCCAATCGTGTTGTCGAAGGTCGGCGGCGCCGGGTTGGCGACAATAGCGGCGATCTCCTCCTCATGCTCAGCAAGCGCCCGCGCATAGGCGTGACGTATCTGCTCGGGCGTGATGCGGTCGAAGGGCGGCACGCCGTCGGGCGTGGTCCAGGCCTCGAAGAACACGTTGCCATTTAGGTCGGTTTCGCTTCGGGCTGCTGCGGTCGTGGTTGGGCGCATGAACGGGGTCATACCAAATGGCGGCGGCGGCGTGGTATATGTGGTGTGCCAAACAACCGCGGAGAAGGAGAGAGCCGCCTATGCCCCGCCACACCCATTATGTGCCGCATGGCGTCATTCCGGCCGTCCTATTGCCTTTCGCCGACGACCTTTCGATCGACGAGAGGAGCTTTAGGGCGCATTTGCGCGACGTCGCTGCGACCGAGGGTATCTCCGCCATCACCATTAACGCCCACTCGACCGAGGTGGCCTCGTGCAGTTTCGACGAGCAGCGGCGCGTTCTCGACATTGCGCAGGACGAAATCGGCAGCCGCCTGCCGCTCATCAACGGCGTTTGGGCCGACGGCAGCCTCGAAGCGGCGCGCATCGCGCGCATGGCGGAGGCGGGCGGCGCCTCGGCGCTGCTCGTGTTTCCGCCGGCACCGTTCACGCTCGGCCAGTCGCCGGCCATGGCGATCGAGCATTTCAGGCGCATTGCGGATGCGACCGCCCTGCCGCTGATCGCGTTCCAATATCCGCTCGCGACCGGGCAGGGCTATCCGCGCGACACACTCCTGAAGATGGTCGAGGAGGTGCCGAGCATCCGCGCCATCAAGGACTGGGCCGGCAATGTGGCGCAGCACGAGGTGCATATCCGCGATTTGCAGAGCCTCAAGCGCCCGGTGAATGTGCTGTCCACCCACAGCGCCTGGCTGTTGTCGTCGCTGGTGCTGGGCTGCAACGGGCTCCTGTCCGGGTCCGGCAGCGTGATTGCCGACCTGCAGTCGGCTCTGTTCAAAGCCGTCCAGCGCAACGATCTCGCAGCGGCGCGGGCGCTCAACGAGCGCATCTATCCGCTGGCGCGGGCGTTCTATGCCGATCCCTGGGCCGATATGCACAACCGCATGAAGGAGGCGCTGGTACTGCTCGGCCGCCTGCCGCGCGCCGTGGTGCGGCCGCCGCTGGTGAAACTCTCGCGCGCCGAGATCGATCGCATCCGCGCCGCCCTGGTCGCGGCAGGGCTGCTGCCGGCGAAGGCCGACGCGGCGTGACATCACCTGTCCCGCTTGCGGAGAGGTGAGGCGTGCCTCGCCTTGATCCCGCCTCGCATAAGAAGTAAGTCCCGCCCCGAGGACAGCCCCGAGGACAGCCCCATGGACAACAGCAACCCGATCCGGCGCCCGCGGCGCATCCTGTGGCCGAACGTGCTCACGGTGATCAGTGCCGCCATCCTGATCAGCGCCGAGGTGTTCGGCGCGGCCTTCGCCGGCAGCTGGGCGATCGCCAACCTGCTTGCACTCGGCACGTTCGGTGCCCGCCTGCTCGACGGGCTGTTCATGCTGATCGGCGTGGTGGTGATGGTGCAGTTCGTGCGCGCCGCGCACCACGTCGAGCCCTTCACGGCGCAGTGACGTTGCGCGGGCCACGCTGTCCCCGCCGCCGCGGCGCATTTTTACAGATCGTTAAAACAAAACTTCTTGCGCACGCGCGCTAAATCGCTTATTGCGAGATTCGCCCAATTTCGCACGTGCCTGTGGCCGTGTGTCGGTCGGTGGGCATCCGGACAAGAGGCCGGACAGCCGCCTAAGGAAGATCGCGAGAGCATACAAAGCATCTTGCGCTGTCTTCCTTGCTCCAGCGACCGGCAGCCGGAGGCGAAACCGGCAATGCCCGCTCTCCACGGGCGACGCGGCTTAAAGCAACGACGGAAGGGCTTTTTTGGTTTGCTACCGGCGCGAATGCCGGGGACACCGAAAGGGCTTGTCCTTCTTTGCCGGCAGTGCGGAACGGGATTTCCCTCATCCGGACCAAGGCAGCAATCACCGGCGCAACGCGTTCCGCATTGGTGCGGAACGGCGCGCGTCACAGGAGGTTCACCTCGGCCGCTACGCCGCCAGTCGGATAGGGGAGCTTTCGTGGCATGACCACACGCATCCGCGAATTTCTCAAGCGTCGCACTGACAACGGACCCTGTCTGGTCGTCGATCTCGACATCGTCCGTGAGAACTATCTGAGCTTCGCCAAGGCGCTGCCAGACACCAAGGTCTTCTATGCGGTGAAGGCCAATCCGGCGCCGGAAATCCTCAAACTCCTCACCGGCCTGGGCTGCTGCTTCGACGTCGCTTCGCTGGCCGAGACCCATGCGGTGATCGCCGCCGGCGCCACGCCGGAGCGCATTTCCTACGGCAACACCATCAAGAAAGAGACCGAGATTGCCGCGGCCTTTGCGCTCGGCGTCACACTGTTCGCGGTCGATTGCGAGGCGGAGGTGGAGAAAGTGGCGCGCGCCGCGCCCGGCAGCCGCGTAATCTGCCGCATCCATTGCGACGGCTCGGGCGCCGAATGGCCGCTGTCACGCAAATTCGGCTGCGAGCCGGCTTATGCCGCCGACATTCTGGAGTTTGCGCATAAAAGCGGGCTTGTGCCTTACGGCATTTCCTTCCATGTCGGCTCGCAACAGCACAATGTCGAGGCCTGGGACCGCGCGCTCGCTTCGACCGCGGCCATCTTCCGCACCTGCGCCGAGCGCGGCCTCAATCTTTCCATTGTCAATCTCGGCGGCGGTTTTCCGGCCAAATACATGCGCAAGACGCCAAAGCTCGAATCCTACGGCAAGGCGATCTTCAAGGCGCTGCGCAAGCATTTCGGCAACAACCTGCCCAACACGATTGTCGAGCCCGGCCGGGGCCTGGTCGGCAATGCCGGCATCATCGAGGCCGAAGTGGTGCTGATCGCCAAGCGCAGCCCGGAGGAAGAGGTGCGCTGGGTCTATCTCGATATCGGCAAATTCCACGGGCTGGCCGAGACCATCGGCGAGTCGATCCGCTATCCGATCCGCACCACGCACGACCGCGACGAGATGGCGCCCTGCATCATCGCCGGACCGACCTGCGATTCCGTGGACGTGCTCTACGAGAAGACGCCCTATCCGCTGCCGGTGTCGCTTGCTATTGGCGATAAGGTGCTGATCGAGGCGGCCGGCGCCTATACGGCGACCTATTCATCGGTCGGCTTCAACGGTTTCCCGCCGCTGCGGCAATATGTGATCTGAGGCTTCGTCGTTGTCAGCGAAGCGAAGCAATCCGACGGCGCTGCAGTCGCGGATTTGCTTTCGTCGCCTGGCTCCTCGACTGCCGTCTATTTCGGCTGCATGTTCTGATTTCCGCCTGGGCTGCCGGGCGGCGGGATAACCGGCATTTTGCCGGTCTCCGGCGTCGGCGCCTGCATGCCCGGATCGACGTCCGGCGGACAAATCACGCCCTTTGATCGGCTGAGCTTGTCGCTCAGTTCGCCGGAACTGCCGCCGCTGTTGGCGCACGAATTGGGACCGCCGCTCTGCTGCGCCTGGGCGACTGCGGTTCCCGCGACGACCAAACCGAGCGAAGCCGCGATACAGGCTCGTTGCATGAATCCGGTCATGCAGAACAACGGCCGGCAAGAGTCGCGGTTCCTGCCGAATCAGCGCAGGTCGATGACGCCGGCTTCGCCGCTTTCCGTGCCGAAGGCGAGGAACAGTCCGTCGGCGCTCCAGGCAAGCGCGCTTATGGGCGAATCCCCCGGGTGCTTCGCCAAAATCACGGCGCCGTCTTCGACGCGCACCAACAGCACCATGCCGTCGGCATAGCCGGCAGCAACGATGTCCTGCTTGGGATGGCAGGCGACAACTTCGACGCGGTACTCGGACGGCGCCAACAGCTGCGGCTGCTTGCCCATCGGACCTTCCTTGCCCTGGAACGGCCAGAGGATGACTTGCGTGGCGCCCGATGTGGCGAGGAAGCGCCCGCCGACGGTCCAGTCGACCGAGGTGACGCGCGCGACATAGCCCGACATGCGCATGTGCCCCCGATCGGCGAGCCGCCAGCCGTGCAGCATCGGCTCCTTCATGGTGGTGATGAGAAAACGGCCGTCCGGGCTCACGGTCGCGCCGAGATGTGAGCCTTTCCATTCGAGCCGCTCCGGATCTGCCCCAGCGGCGTTCGGAAACCACAGCGTGGCGCCATTGTAATGGGCGATGGCAAGGCGGAAGCCTTTCGGCACAAAGGCGAGCCCGCCCACCGTCGAGGGCGCCTCGAACTGGCGCAGCGCCTTGCTCCTCTTGTCCTTGCCCTGCACGAAGGCCGTCTTGCCGGCCGAGAAGGCGACCGCGCCGTCGGGGCCGAGCGCGACATGATCGATCCAGCGATGCTTCGGATCGGACGCCAAGGTGCGGCTTTCACCATTCGCGCCGGTCTCCATCACCTTGCCGTCATCGCCACCGGAGACGAGACGATTGCCATCGGCCGCGCTCGACAGGATCGCGCCAGCGTGGACGTTCACGCGCCGCGGCTCGCCGTCGGGCGGCGCGAGCACGAGCGTTTCCTCGCCGAGCACAAATACAGCAGTGCGGTCGAGAAAATGGACGGCGACGACCGCGCCCTGCACCGCGACGCCGCGTGTGCGGTCAATCACCGAAGGCGTGCCAGGGCGGGTGTCGGTCATGACGCAAGTGGCTCACTCTATAAGCTCTGCCCCGAAGGAAAGCGCCGCTCGCCGAAGGCGAGCGAGGGTCGGGCGAGGCGGCCTTGCCCCACCCGGTTCGCTTCGCGAACCGACCTCCACCTGCAGGGGGTTGGGTTGGATCAGGCAATGCAGCTCGCAAAACCTTCGGTGATCTTCTTGCCAGGCAGATTGCGACCGATGAAGACGATGCGGCTTTCGCGCTTCTCGTTGGCCAGCCACGGCCGCTGATGATCGCCGTCGAGGATCATATGCACGCCCTGGAACACGAAGCGCTTATCGTCTTCCTTGAAGGAGAGAATGCCCTTGCAGCGCAAAATGTTCGGACCCTCCTTCTGCACCAGGTCCTGCACCCAGGGAAAGAATTTGTCTGGATCGAGCGGCTTGTCGGTGTGCAGCGAAATCGATTGCATCTCCTCGTCATGGTAGTGCTTCAATCCGCCATGCGCATGTGAGTGCGCATGCTTGTGGCCGTCGCTGTGATCGTGATGGTCGTGGTCATGGTCATGCCCGTGACCGTGATCATGACCGTCGCCGTGCAAAAATTCGGGCTCGAGATCAAGAATGCGATCAAGGTCGAAAGCGTTGCGACCTAAAACCTCGTTGAGCGGAATCTTCGCACGCTCGGTCTTGTGCAGCTTGGCGTAAGGGTTGATACCGCGGATGCGCGCTTCGACCTCTTCCAGCTCGTCGCGCGACACCAGATCGGTCTTGTTGATCAGGATCACGTCGGCGAAGGCGATTTGATTCTTGGCCTCGGGCGCGTCCTTCAGCCGGTCCTTGAGCCATTTGGCGTCGGCGACGGTTACCACCGCGTCGAGCTTGGTCTTGCGGCCGACATTCTCGTCGATGAAAAAAGTCTGCGCCACCGGCGCCGGATCGGCTAGCCCCGTGGTCTCCACGATGATGGCGTCGAATTTGCCTTTGCGCCGCATCAGCCCGTCAAGAATGCGCACCAGATCGCCGCGCACGGTGCAGCAGATGCAGCCGTTGTTCATCTCAAAGACTTCCTCGTCGGCGCCGACGACGAG
>JAJPJB010000083.1 GCA_021324465.1 Hyphomicrobiaceae bacterium | reverse complement strand
TTCCGGGGTCTGCGCACGCGGCGCGCGTACCAAAAGCGCTGAGCCTGTGACGGTCCCGGGTCGGCAGCGCACCACTTCGTGCTGCGCTGCGCCCGGGAAACGCGGATGGAGGCTGCGCTGCGCCCGGGAAACGGAGCACGAGAATCAAAGCGGCCGGGCGATGGGCCCGGCCGCTTTAATTTCGTTCGTGATTACGTCAGTTGAACGAGTAGTTCAGGCCGGCGCGCACCACGCCAAAGCGCTCCTTGAACTGAACTGAGCTCGGCGGTGGCGGCGTGTAACTCTGGTGCGTGCTGGTGCCCGCATCGATGTAGAGCGACTCGAGCTTCGCTGTCCAATGCGCGTCGAGCGCCAGCTCGGTGCCGCCGCCGAAGGTCCAACCGGCGCTGGTCTTGCTGCTGATGCCACCGGTTACGCCCAATGCCGGATTCGGCACGATACCATCCTGGAAATTCACGAAGGCGACGCCGCCGGTAAAGTAGAGCAGCGCCGGGCCGGTCGTGGTGCCGACGCGGCCGCGAATGGTGGCGTACCAGGACGTCTTCTCAGTGAACGTCACTGCGGGATCGTTCCAGTCTGTGACACCGTGGCTCATTGAGAAGGCATTGAAGTCACCTTCAACGCCGAGCAGATATTTGTCCCACAGCATATAATTGTAACCGATCTGCCCACCGCCGACGAAGCCGACGCCATTGACATCCTCGTTGCCGACGTATGGCGCAAGCGGTGCCGCTGTTTGAATCAAGGACGAGCCGACGCCGGCATTGCCGCCGACATAGAAGCCATTCCAATTGTGCGGCGAGGGCATCGGCGCGCCGTTGAAGAACGGCAGGCCGTCCCACGCCCCGTCGAAGCGGTAATTCAAGCCGGTCTTGATGATCTGGTAGTTGTGATTGAAGACCACGGGCGTTCCGCCAAGGCTAAGAGGATTTCCTGCGAAAGTATGATCCCCGCCGCCATTGATATAGAGATATTCCGTTTTCTCCGACCAATTGCGCGACAGCTTGACTTCGATGCCGCCGCCAATCGCCGCGCCGATCGCAGTGGTTGTGCTCTGCGTTGGCCCGGCCGGAGCACCGAACGTATCGGTGACGTGCACCCAACCGGCACCACCGGTAACGTAGATCACTCCCGGGCCGGTGACGTAGCCAAAGCGCCCACGCGCGGTAGCATACCAACTGTTCTTGGTGCCGGCGGTGAGGTTAGCGGGAGTACTGTCATCGAAATCACCGAATAGGCGCCTGCCGCCCAGTTCGCCGAAGTCGCCTTCAATGCCGACAAGCCATGATGGGGCGAATTGCCAGTTGGCGCCAACGGTGCCGCCGCCGGTCCAGCCGCCATCATTGAGATCGACCGTGCCAGCTTTCGTTCCGGTTCCGGGTAAGGTTGCACCAGGCGTATGCGCGCTCGATTGATTGATCGAGTTGCCCCAATAGCCGCCGAGATAAAAGCCGGTCCAGTCCCAGGCCGGGGCGACGGCTGCCGGCGCCTTGATGGGATAGCGCGGTGCCGGCGGCAAATCCGCTGCGTTCGCAGCCCCGACGAATGCGAATACGGCAACGCTGGGCCAAAGAATTTTTCTCATAATGATCTCCGTCACCCCGAGCCGCCAATATACAGCGCTTCCCTGGACGATCTGCATGAAAGTGCATGATTTTCTCGCTTTGGAACGGGATTTTCGCCGACCTGTGGATTTGCGGCCACAGTCAAAGCGGTAACAAGCTACTGATCTTCATCACCTTTTCACCATGCCGGCGCCGCCCTGGGCAAAGTCGCGATTTCGGCGTAACGCTCGGCACCCGCGCTGTTTCGCATGCCCAGCCCCGCCATGCCCGCATCTGACCTGCCCCAAATCGCCGTTGCCGAGCATCTGGCGCAGAAAATCTGCGCGCTTGATTCGTCGAAGCTGCCGCGGGCCGTGCGCGACAAATGCATCGCGCTGGTCATCGACGTGATCGGCCTCGCCGTCACTGCGCGCAACGAGGACTATGTCAAATCAACGCTCGCCGCCTGCGAGGACGACGGCCCCTGCACGGCGATCGGCCATGCGCGCACCTTGAGCACCGCGGCGGCGGCGCTCGTCAACGGCACCGCGATCCACGGCGAAGATTTCGACGACACGTTCGAAGGCGGTCCGGTTCACTCAGGCGCAGTGATCGTGCCGGCGGTGCTCGCCGCCTGCGAGCGGCATGGGCTGTCCGGCGACGCTGCGCTGCTCGGCATCGCCGTCGGCGTCGAGACCATGTGCCGGCTCTCGACGGTTGCGCCGACACTGACCCACAAGGCCGGATTTCACCCGACCGCGGTGTTCGGCGCGGTCGGCGCCGCCGCCAGCGTCGGCGCCGCGCTCAAGCTCAACGAAAGGCAATTGGTCGATGCGCTTGGCACTGTCGGCTCCTTGGCGTCCGGCATCATCGAATATCTCGCCGAAGGTGCCTGGACCAAGCGGCTGCATGCCGGCTGGGCGGCGCAGTCGGGCATCCGCGCGGCCCTCCTGGGCCGAGCGGGCTTCTTGGGGCCGCGCACCGTGTTCGAAGGCGTGCACGGCTTGTTTCACGGCTTCGCCAATACGACCAAAGGCGATTACGACGCGCTGGTCGGCGACTTCGGCGCGCATTGGCTAGCCGAGACGCTCGCCTTCAAGCCATATCCCTGCGGGACCATGACGCATCCCTACATCGATTGTGCGCGGCGGCTCGCCAAGCGCGTCAAGGCCGAGGACGTTGTCGAGATGATCTGCGATGTCGGCGAGGGCACCGTGCATCGGCTGTGGGAGCCGCTTGCCTTTAAGCAGCGCCCGGCCAACGGCTACGCCGGAAAATTCTCGACGCCGTACTGCGTTGCTGCCGGCTTCCTGCGCGGCAATGTCGGATTGAGCGATTTCTCCGATGCGGCGGTAAGGGATCCCGCCGTGCTCGCGATCGCCAGCAAGGTGCGCTACCGGATCGATCCGCAAAATCCCTATCCGAAAAATTTCACCGGCCATATCCGCGCCACGCTGCGCGACGGTTCGGTCGTCGAAGAGCGCCAGCCGCATATGCGCGGCGGCGCGCAGGAGCCGCTTACGCGCACCGACATCGAGCAGAAATTTCTGCTCAATGCCAGGCACGGCGGCTGGAGCGAGGCGCGCGCGCAGCAAGCGCTGACGCGGATCGGCGATCTATTCAACGGCCCGATCGATCTGTCGCCGCTGCGGGGATGAACATGACGTTTCCCGGACGCGGTGCAGCACCATAAGCGCGTTCACGCGTCTTCGACACGCTATGGTGATGCACCGCAGATCCGGGACCTTCGCACGCTCCGCGCGGGCCTGCTCTGAGTTCGTGACGATCCCCGGTCTGCTGCGCATCACTTCGCTTCGCTCCGCGCTGCGCCCGGGAAAATAAATAAGAGCCCAAGGAAGGAAAACGCCAATGCCGATCAAATCCAAATATCTGTTCGTCGCCTCCATGGATGTCGATCCGGACAAGGAGGCCCTGTTCAACGAAGTCTACGATACCGAGCATGTGCCCAATCTCCTGAAAGTGCCGGGCGTGCATGCGGTCGCGCGCCTGCAGGGTGAGCCGTTTGCGCTCAGCATGGGCGGCGAAGAAAAGAAGGTGGCGCATAACGGCCCGCGTTACAGCGCAGTCTACGAGATCGACGGTTCGCATGTTCTCGTCAGCCCGGAATGGGCGAGAGCGAGCGAAGCGGGCCGCTGGCCGAAGGAAGTGCGGCCGTATACGCGTAACCGGCAGCACGCGCTCTACAGACTGCGCTGAAGCCTTCGCGTTCCCCGGACGCGGTGCAGCGCGCAGCGAAGCGGAGCGGTGCACCGCTGATCCGGGTCTTCCCAAGCGGCGCGCGTGCCAAGAGCGCGGAGCCTGTGACGGTCCCGGGTCGGCAGCGCACCGCTGCGCATTCGCTCCGTGCTGCGCTGCGCCCGGGATACGGGGTTGCGAGGCGGCGCCCGCGCGCCCCCCGGATACACGCAATACCCGCCCGCAACAGCGCGAGCTCCACGCGCACTGAGATATCGAGGTATATGAAGGCATGGAGCAGGAAGAGAAATATTGGCGCAGAAATCTCGCCGTTTGCCTGGTCGGCTCGTTCACGACCATTGTCGCGATGACGCTGCTCCTGCCGTTTCTGCCGCTCTATGTCGGCGAGCTCGGTGTTGGCGATCCGGCGGCGGTCGCGGAGTGGGCGGGCGTGGCTTATGCCGGGACTTTCTTTGCCGCGGCGCTGGTTGCGCCGCTGTGGGGCCGCCTCGCCGACCGTTACGGCATCAAGCTGATGCTGGTGCGCGCCAGCCTCGGCATGGCGATCGCGCAATCACTGATGGGCATGGCGCACAATGTGTTCGAGCTCGTCGGCCTGCGCCTGTTCGCGGGTTTTGCCGGCGGCTATGCCTCGGGCTCGACCATATTGGTCGCGACGCAGACGCCGAAGCGGCGCTCCGGCTGGGCGCTCGGCATGCTCGCTTCGGGCATCATGGCGGGCAATCTGGTCGGACCGCTGATCGGCGGCGCGCTGCCGCCGCTCATCGGCATCCGCGCGACGTTCTGGATCGCCGGCGGCGTGATCTTTCTCACGTTCCTCGGCACCACGTTCCTGATCAAGGAGGAAAAGCGCACGACGCTGACGAAAAAAACGTCCGCCGATCTTGGCTGGTCGCAAATTCCCGACAGGCGGCCGGTCATCGCCATGCTGGCGACGGGAACGCTCTTGATGTTCGCCAATATGTCGATCGAGCCGATCATCACGATCTATGTCGGTCAGCTCGTCGAGCCCGTGCGCGTGACCATGGTTGCAGGGCTTGCGATGTCGGCGGCGGCCCTCGGCAGCATTCTGTCGGCGTCCCGGCTCGGCAAGCTCGCCGATCGCGTCGGCCATTGGCAGGTGATCATCGGCGCGCTGGTCGTGTCCGCGCTGCTGCTGATCCCGCAGGCCTTTGTCACCGCGGGCTGGCAGCTCGTCGCGCTGCGTTTTCTGTTGGGGCTCGCGCTTGGCGGGTTGATGCCCTGCGTCACCAGCATCATCCGCCACAGCGTTCCCGATGCAATCGTCGGGCGGGTGCTCGGCTTCGCGACGTCATCGCAGTTCGCCGGCCAGGTCGCCGGCCCGCTGATGGGCGGCTTTGTCGGCGGCCATATCGGCATGCGCGCGGTGTTTTTGGCAACCGCGATGCTGATGGCGCTGGGCGCGGTCTATGCGCGGATTGCAAGAGGGGATCGCGCGTGACGCGCGCGTCGAGCGCGGGCGGCTCGCTTTCCGGCGCGAATGCGTTATAGGCAGTGTTCATAGGAAGACGCCCGACGAAAACCAAAAGCCAAGCGCCAGAGCGGCGCGAAAGAGAGCCATCATTCGCCGACCTTTCATCCTGCTGACATTGCTCTGGCTCGCCGGGGCGTGTCTGCGCTTCACTGTCTTGGCGGTGCCGCCGGTCGTGCCGCTGTTGCACGCGGATCTCAATCTGTCCGAGACCGACATTGGCTGGCTCTCGAGCCTGCCGCCGATGCTGTTCGCCATCGCCGCGGTGCCGGGCGCGCTCTTGATTGCGCGCTTTGGCACCGTGCCGGCGCTGATCGTCGGCCTGCTGCTCAACGCCTTCGGCTCGGCGGCGCGCGCCGCCTATCCGAGCGCCATCTCGCTCTACGCCGCGACCATCGTCATGGCGGCCGGCGTGTCGATCATGCAGCCGGCGCTGCCGCCTCTGGTGCGCGCCTGGTTTCCGGCGCGCATTGGCTTTGCCACCGCGGTCTACACCAATGGCCTTCTGATCGGCGAAACGCTCGCGGTCGCGCTGACCATTCCGCTGGTACTGCCGCTGGTCGGCGGCAGCTGGCGCGGAAATTTTGTCGTCTGGTCGCTGCCCGTCCTTTTGACGGCAGCTCTGGTCGCGGCCTGTCTGTCGCGGCGCAATGGCGCGACCAATGCCACGGCGATCGCGGGACGCCGCTGGTGGCCGTACTGGCGGCAGCCTTTGATCTGGCGGCTCGGCCTGATCCTGGGCGGCGTCAATTCGATGTATTTCGTCACCAACGCGTTCCTGCCGGATTATGTCACCGCGGCAGGCCGCGCCGATCTGATCGGCCCCTCGCTCACCGCGCTCAACTTCTGTCAATTGCCGGCGAGCTTTGTGATGCTCGGTCTCGCCGGCCGCCTGGTGAAGCAGCCGTGGGCCTATCGGGTCACCGGCGGGCTCGCCATCCTCAGCGTCATCGGCATGATGACCATGAGCGGTTTCTGGATCGTGTTCTGGTCCGGCCTGCTCGGCTTTGTCACCGCCGTGACGCTGATTCTCGCGCTCGCCCTGCCCTCGGTGCTCGGCGCGCCCGACGACGTGCATCGTACCTCGGCCGGGATGTTCACGATCAGCTACAGCATCGCCATGGTGCTGTCGGTCGTCGGCGGCTGGCTTTGGGATATGACGCACACGCCGCTTGCCGGGCTGGCGCCGGTTGCGCTGTGCGGGTTTGCCATCGTGCTGTTGGCTTCGACCGTGCTGCGGGCGAACCCGTCGTCAGAGGAGACTTGATCATTGGCCCGCCGCCAGGCCGCCGCGGGTGCGCGGATCGGCGGCGCCGATGATACCCTTGGGCGTGATCATGATCGAATTGGCTGAGGTGAAAGGCCGGGTCGGCACGACCGTGTCGCCGCGCGCCTGCAAGGCGTCGATGAGTTCAGGCGCGAGCCCGGGCTCGGCATAGACTTGATCGGGCATCCATTGATTATGAATGCGGGGCGCCGAAACGGCGCTCGCGATATCCATGCCGCGATCGATCACGTCGACCACGATTTGCAGGACAGTGGTGATAATGCGGCTGCCCCCCGGCGAGCCGGTGATCAGAAACGGCTTGCCGTCCTTGAGCACGATGGTCGGCGTCATCGAGGAGAGCGGCCGCTTGCCGGGCGCCGGCTCATTGGCCTCGGCGCCGAGCAGACCATAGGCGTTCGGCGATTCGGGCTTGGCGGCGAAATCGTCGAGCTCGTTGTTGAGCAGAACACCGGTGCCTTCGGCGACCAAGCCGACGCCATAACTGAAATTGAGCGTATAAGTGTTTGCGACCGCATTGCCGAAATGGTCGACGACGGAGAAATGCGTGGTGTTGCGGCCTTCATCCTGCGCTTGCCCGCCGGCGCGGATGGCGCCCGCCGGGGTGGCGCGCGCGAGATTGATGGTCGCGCGCCACAGCGCCGCGTAATCTTTCGACGTCAGCCGCTCGACCGGATTTTGCACTTTGTCCGGATCGCCAAGAAACAGCGTGCGGTCGGCGTAGGCCCGCTTCATCGCTTCGACCAACAGATGCAGTTCTTCGGCCGGATCGGCGGTGGCAAGCTCGTATCCTTCGAGAATGTTGAGCATCTCGATCAGCTCGACGCCGCCGGAAGACGGCGGCGGCATCGACACGATGTCGTAGCCGCGATAGGTGCCGCGCACCGGCTTGCGTTCGATGGCGCGGTAGTCGTGCAAATCTTCAGCCGTCATCACACCGCCCGCCGCCTGCACGGCGGCGGCGATCTCGTCGGCGATTGTGCCCTCGTAGAAGCCGACCGGCCCTTCGCGCGCGATAACCTCCAGCGTGTCGGCGAGATCGCTTTGAACGAAGCGATCACCGGGGGACAAAGGACTGCCATCGGACTTGAAGAAGATCTTTCGTGTCGCCGGCCAGCGCGCAAGCCGCAATCGCTCGTTCGGCAGCGCCTCGGCGCGATCGTCGCCAAAGGTGATGCCATCGCGCGCCATGGCGATCGCCGGCGCCATCAACTCGGCAAGCGTGAAATGGCCGGAGCCGTATCTCTCTTCGGCCAGCGCCAGGCCGGCGACAGTGCCCGGCACGCCGATGGCAAGCGCGGAGTCGCGCGATTTTTGCGGATCGGCATTGCCTTGTGCGTCGAGGAAGCTTTTGGCGTTGATGCGCGCCGGCGCGGTCTCGCGATAATCGATGCTGCTATCGTCACCGTTGGCGAGGTGAATCAGCATGAAGCCGCCGCCGCCGATATTGCCGGCGCGCGGATAAGTGACGGCCATGGCAAAGCCGACCGCCACCGCCGCATCCACCGCATTGCCGCCTTTTTGCAGAATGTCGGCGCCGATGCGCGCGGCGCGCGCCTCCTGTGCCACCACCATGCCGTTGTGCGCAAGCACGGCCTGGGCCGGCGGAATTTCGGGATTGCTCTCCTGCGCCCGCGCCAGAATGGGCCACAGCAGCGTGCAGGCGAGCGCAAAAGCGCAAAAGCGATGCGCGCGAGCTGTTCTGATGTTTCGCATCGCTCGAAATTAAAATTTCACTCAAAGCATGGAAGGCAAAACGCGATCGGGCGGCCGATGCCCGTCGAGAAACGTCTTGATGTTCACAATCACTTTCTCACCCATATCGATGCGGCCCTCGAGCGTCGCGGAGGCCAGATGCGGCAGCAGCACGACCTTGCCGGCGCGGGCGAGCTTGATGAGCTTGGGACTGACCGCGGGCTCGTGCTCGAACACGTCGAGACCGGCTCCAGCAATCTCTTCGGCCTCGATCAGCCGCGCCAATGCATTCTCATCGATGACCTCGCCGCGTGCCGTGTTGACGATATAGGCGTCCGGACGAATGAGTTTGAGCCGGCGCGCCGAGAGCAGGTGGTAGGTTGCCGGCGTATGGGGACAATTGACGGAGATGATGTCCATGCGGGCGAGCATCTGATCGAGGCTCTCCCAGTATGTGGCATGCAGCGCTTCTTCGATGGCCGGCGCGACGCGGCGGCGGTCGTGATAGTGGATCTTCAGCCCGAAGGCCTGCGCGCGGCGCGCCACCGCTTGGCCGATCCGGCCGAGCCCGATAATGCCGAGCCGCTTGCCCCAAATGCGATGACCGAGCATCCAGGTCGGGCTCCAGCCGCTCCATTCGCGGTCACCGGTGAGCACTTGCGCGCCTTCGGCCAAGCGCCGCGGCACCGCCAAGATGAGCGCCATGGTCATGTCGGCGGTGTCCTCGGTGAGGACGCCCGGCGTATTGGTGACCGTAATGCCGCGATGCACCGCGGTCGCCACATCGATATTATCGACGCCGTTGCCGAAATTGGCGATCAGCTTCAGCCGCTCGCCGGTTTGGCTGAGCACCGACTTGTCGATGTGATCGGTCACCGTCGGCACCAGCACATCGGCGGTCTTGACCGCTTCGATGAGCTTGTCGCGGCTCATCGGCACGTCATCGGAATTCAGCCGCGCATCGAACAATTCGCGCATGCGCATTTCGATGCTGTCCGGCAGCCGGCGGGTGACGACGACCAGCGGCTTTTTGGGCAATGCCATCGAGCGGCCTCTTGCGCGAAGGGCTAAATACTAGCTGCTACAATTCCGCTTGCAAATTCAGGGTTTTGAAGCGGCGCTGCGGCCGCGTCCTCCCGTTCAGGTGTCATTAACTCCGCTCGCCGAAACTGGCATCGGGAGACGGTTTTTCGAAAATCTCTCTACCAGATGGCCGCGCTCCCACAAAGCGGGCCGGGGTTCCCGGCGCTTTGCATTGACGACAGGGACGGGCGCTTGGTGACGGATTTGCGACCAGCACAACTGGCGATGGCTTTGACGCGGGGCGCGATCGCGCTCCTCTTCGCATTGACCTGCGCCGCGGCGACGCCGGCGCGGGCCGGTGCCGACGGCACACCAAGCGGATTGCCGGTTCCGCGCTTTGTAAGCCTCAAGGCCGACCGGGTCACCGTGCGCGGCGGCCCGGACAAGGACCATGACGTGTCGTGGATCTACACTCGGGTCGGCTGGCCGGTCGAAATCACCGCCGAGTTCGAAAACTGGCGCCGCATCCGCGATTGCGACGGCTCGGAAGGCTGGGTCTATCACTCGCTGCTCTCCGGCAAGCGCATGGCGTCGGTGCAATTGAAGACCAAGACAGATCTGGCGCCGCTCTACGCCAAGCCCGACGAGAAAAGCACCATCACGGCGCGCTTGCAGGTCGGCGTGCTCGGCGCAGTCAAGCACTGCAATGGCATCTGGTGCGAGATTTCCGGCGACGGCTTTGACGGCTGGATCGAGCAGAACGAGCTGTGGGGCGTTTATCCAAACGAGAAGATCGAGTGAGTCTTGGTCATTGCGGGGTGCCGAGAAAGCGGCAAGCCCGCGCTCCGAAAGCCCGCACTCCCTCGTTACGGCCAGGGCCGGAGAAGCTCCGGCGCCAAGCAGTGTCGGTGCCCAATTTCAGTTGAGTATTCCCGCTCTCGTAGCCGGAATGACTGTCTCAGCCCTGCTTACGCCGCAGCCGCACCACGACATCGATGCGGGCGATCTCGTAACCCTCGGGCGGGACCGGCGCCTTGCCGACGATCACGTCGGAGGTCGGAATATCCAACAGATCGTTTCGATCCTCGATGAAGAAATGGTGGTGTTCGGAATTGTTGGTGTCGAAATAGGCTTTGGAGCCGTCGACGGCGACCTGCCGCAGCAACCCGACCTCGGTGAACTGATGGAGCGTGTTATAGACCGTCGCCAGCGACACCGGGACCTTGGCGCGGGTCGCCTCCTCGTAGAGCATTTCCGCAGTAACATGCCGGTCGCCCTTGGCGAACAGGATCCAGCCCAGGGCCATGCGCTGACGGGTCGGACGCAAGCCGACGTCCCGCAACTTTGCCTTGACGTCATGCCAGGGACAACCCGTCAGGTCAGCATGATCGGTCCGCGCAGGGAGCGCGCCAGGCCGCGCGGTTGCCGAAATCGGCCCAAAGGCGGCCGCCAAGCCTGCATTGACACGACGCGTCTCTGTCATCTTCCGTCCATGGCCCGCGCGAGGGGCCGACAATTGCTCTTGCAATCAAAACTATATACATCGGCCGGGCGTTACCGCAACTGTGGACACCGGGCGCGGCAGACACTGCTTTGCCCCCGGCGCGGTGAAATGTCCACTGCGCCAGTGGCGGGCCGGGTATGGCTTTGCCGCATTCACCCAATATGTTAGGTAAATAAGAGATCGCCCGAGAGCGGCGGAGTTGGTGACGCATGCAGGAGCGGCGTTCGAATTTCGACTATGAGGACCTGCTGGCCTGCGGTCGAGGCGAGCTCTTTAGCGAGGGCCCGCAGCTGCCGTTGCCGCCCATGCTCATGTTTGATCGGATTTCCGAAATTGCCGAAGTCGGCGGGCAATATGGCAAAGGTCTGGTGCGGGCGGTGCTCGACCTCAAGCCCGATCTCTGGTTCTTTCCCTGCCACTTCAAGGGCGACCCGGTCATGCCAGGCTGCCTGGGGCTCGATGCGCTGTGGCAACTGCTCGGTTTCTTTCTCGGCTGGCTCGGCTCGTCCGGCAAGGGCCGGGCGCTTGGTATGGGCGAATTGAAATTTTCCGGTCAAGTGCTGCCGACGATGAAGAACATCGTTTATGGCATCGACATCAAGCGTGTGATGCGCTCGAAGCTCGTGCTCGGCATCGCCGATGGCTGGCTCTCGGCCGACGGCTCGGTGATCTATCGCGCGCTTGATCTTAAGGTCGGTTTGTTCCGCGATCCCGAGGTCCAACCGAGCGGAGCCTGATCAGCTCGCGCTCAAGCATGATCCCGCCAATCGGGGCCGCTGTTGGATAGGGTCATGCACAAACTGACAATCAAACGAGGGACATATGAAACGCGTCGTTGTCACCGGGATGGGCATCGTCTCATCCATCGGCAACAATACGCAGGAAGTCTTGGCGTCGCTGCGCGAGGCAAAATCCGGCATTGTGCGCGCCGACAAATATGCCGAGCTCGGCTTTCGCTGCCAGGTCCATGGCGCGCCGACGCTTGATGCCGGCGAAGCCGTCGATCGCCGGGCGATGCGCTTTCTCGGCGGCGGCGCCGCCTGGAATCACGTCGCCATGGAACAGGCGATCCGCGATGCCGGACTGGAAGAAGCCGAGATCTCGCACCCGCGCACCGGCATCATCATGGGCTCAGGCGGCCCCTCGACGCGGACCATCGTCGAGAGCGCCGACATCGCCCGCAGCAAGGGTCCCAGGCGCGTCGGGCCGTTTGCAGTGCCCAAGGCGATGTCCTCCACCGCCTCTGCCACGCTTGCGACCTGGTTCAAGATCAAGGGTGTGAACTACTCGATCTCGTCCGCCTGCGCGACATCGAACCATTGCATCGGCAATGCCTATGAGACCATTCAAATGGGCAAGCAGGATATTATTTTTGCCGGCGGCTGCGAAGAACTGGACTGGACGCTGTCCGTGCTGTTCGACGCCATGGGCGCGATGTCCTCGAGCTTCAATCAGACGCCGGACAAAGCCTCGCGCGCCTATGATGCCGACCGTGACGGCTTCGTCATAGCGGGCGGCGCGGGTGTGCTGGTGCTGGAAGAGCTCGACCATGCCAAGGCGCGCGGCGCCAAGATTTACGCCGAAGTTGCCGGTTATGGCGCGACCTCCGATGGCGCCGACATGGTGGCGCCTTCGGGCGAAGGCGCTGTGCGGTGCATGAAAATGGCGCTCGAAGGCGTCAAACCGCCGGTCGATTACATCAATCCGCATGCGACCTCGACGCCGATCGGCGATCTCAAGGAGATCGAGGCGATCCGCGAAGTGTTCGGCGCGAAATGTCCGCCGATTTCGGCGACCAATCGCTCACCGGCCATTCGCTCGGCGCCGCCGGCGCGCAAGAGGCGATCTATTCGCTGTTGATGATGAATTCGGGCTTCATCTGCGAAAGCGCCAATATCGAGAATCTCGATCCCGCCTTTGCCGACATGCCCATCGCGCGCGCGCGCCAGGACAATGTGCGGCTCGGCTGCGTCTTGTCCAATTCGTTCGGCTTTGGCGGCACCAATGCCTCCGTCGTGTTCAAGCACGTGGATGCCTAAGGTGGTCGCCTGATGCCGGGACTGATGCAGGGAAAGCGCGGCCTGATCATGGGGGTCGCCAACGATCATTCGATCGCCTGGGGCATTGCCCGAACGCTCGCCGCGCATGATGCCAAGCTTGCTTTCACCTATCAGGGCGACGCACTCGGCAAGCGGGTGAAGCCGCTCGCGGCGTCGGTCGATGCCGATCTGGTGCTGCCATGCGATGTGGAAGATATCGCTTCCGTCGACGCGGTCTTTGCCGAACTCGCCCGCACCTGGGGCACACTCGATTTTTTGGTCCATGCCATCGCGTTTTCCGACAAGAATCAGCTGACCGGACGCTATGCCGACACGACGCGCGAGAATTTTCTGCGCACCATGCTGATCTCGTGTTTCTCATTCACCGAGGTGGCCAAGCGCGCCGCCGCGATGATGCCGAACGGCGGCGCCATGCTGACGCTCACCTATAATGGCGGAGAGCGGGCGATGCCGAATTACAACGCCATGGGCGTCGCCAAGGCAGCGCTCGAAGCTTCGGTCCGCTATCTTGCCGTCGATTTCGGTGGCAGCGCCATTCGCGTCAATGCGATCTCCTCGGGCCCAATCCGCACCTTGGCGGGCGCCGGTATCGGCGACGCGCGCACGATGTTCGCTTTCCAGCAGCGTCATTCGCCGCTGCATCGCGGCGTAACGCTCGACGAGCTCGGCGGCGCCGGGCTTTATCTTTTGTCCGATCTCTCGACCGGCGTCACCGGCGAAATCCACTTCGTCGATTCCGGCTACAACGTCATCGCCATGCCGCATCCGGACGCGCTGCGCGCGGATCAGAAGCGGGCGATCGACGAAACCGGAAAGTGATCTTCCTCATTGCTGGCCGCCCCGAAAATATCTTCGCGTCAATGCGCGGTGCGGCGTCACAACTTCGCCAGATGCGGCATCACTTCGGTGCTGAAAAGCTGCAGCGAGCGCAGCGCCTCGGGCAGCGACATCGTGCCGAGGAATAGATACGTCAAAAGATAATTGATTCCCAGCTCCTCGGCCTGCCGCTCGATCTCCGCGCGCACGGTCTGCGGCGAGCCGGCGATCACCGTGCGGTCGGCGACACAAGCCTCGAAATCGGCGCCACGCGGCACATTGAGCCGCGACGTCGGTCCACTCTGGCCGTGCATGGTGCGCAGCCAGTTCAGATGGGCGAGATGGACGTCCATCGCCGGCTTGCCGAAGCGACGCGCCTGCGCATCCGTGTCGGCGACGAAAATGTGCCGCTGCACGCCAATCGCCACGCCGCCGGGAAATTCCGGCTTGGGTTGCGCCGGCGCGCCGCGCTTGGCAAGCGCGGCCTTGTAGGCTGTGATATTGGCCTTGGCAGTCGCCATCGGTCCCAACGTGACGAAGTGCAGGCCCTGCTCGCCGGCCCAGGTCGAGCCGATCTCGTTGGAGGAGCCGTACCAGAACGGCGGATGCGGCTGCTGCAGCGGGCGCAACGCGATCGGCACATTCTCGTAAGTGAAATGCACGCCGCTGTAGCTCAGCTTATCCGTGATCAAACCGGCGCTGACGCATTTGAACGCGTCGATGAAGATGTCGCGCGATTGGTCGTGCTCCACCTTGTGGAATTTCAGCTCATAGGGCGAGACGCCGCGGCCGACGCCGACATCGAGTCGCCCGGAGCTCAAATGATCGAGCATGCAGATTTCCTCGATCAGCCGCAGGGGCGAATAGAGCGGCAAAAGATAAACCAGCGGCCCGAGCCGCATCCGCTTGGTCGCCCGCGCCACCGCGCCGAGATAGACGCCGGGCACCGGCACCATGCTGAGCGGCGTGGCATGATGTTCGGCGACATGCAGGCAATAAAAGCCCGCCGCGTCGGCCGCCTCGATAAAGCGCAACCGCTCGTCAAACAGAGTGGCGAGCGGCCGCTGGCCGTGCTCGACATGATCAAAAAGCCCGATTTTCATATCTTCTCTTTTCTTGTTGGCTGCAAAACTATGGCTTCGGTAGCAGACCGATGCGCCGGCCCATGCCGCGGCAGTCCTCGTCCGTCTTGAGCCCTGCTGCATGAATGCCGTGAATCGCGAGCTCCTCGTCGCGATCTTCGGTATCGCCGGTCACGCCGACCGCGCCGATCACTTCGCCGGCCTCGTCACGGATCAGCATGCCGCCGCCCTCAGGAAATATCTGCTCGCCGCTCGCCGCGATCAGGTAGCGCATGAAAATCGGCCGCTCCACCGCGCGCTCGCGCACGAGCTTCGAGCTGCGACCGAGCGAGAGCGCGGCGTAAGCTTTTCCAAACGCCATTTCGAAGCGAATCATGGACGCGCCATCCTCTTTTTTGAAGGCCTTCACCTTGCAGCCGGGCTCGACGACGATGACGCTGATCGGCCGGCAATTCAGCTCCGCGCCAAGCGCTATGGCCGCATCGATAATGCGCTCCGCCTGTGCCAGCGTGATAGTGCTCATATGTCGAGGCCCTCCCCGGTGCGGTTCTGCCATCTCCAATGCGTGCAGACCAGAGCGCGAACAGCGGCCATGCCCTGCACCATTGCTGGCCTTCGTTCCCCTTGCCTCCGGCGCCTGGCCGCGCCAAATGTGCGCGATGCTGGCAAGCCCACCCCCGATTTCGGTCGATCGCCTCGTCAAAATCTACAAGACTGTCGCGGCGGTCGACGGCATTTCGTTCACGCTGAAGCCGGGCTCGGTGACGGGGCTCCTCGGCGGCAACGGCGCCGGCAAGACCACCACCATCGCGACCATTATGGGACTGGTTCTGCCCACATCGGGCCGCGTGACCGTGCTCGGGGCCGAAATGCCCAAAGAGCGCTATCGCGTGCTGCATCGCATGAATTTCGAAAGCCCCTATGTCGAAGTGCCGATGCGGCTCACCGTCCGTCAGAACTTGACCGTGTTCGGCATGCTGTACGGGGTCGAGGACCTGCGCGGACGCCTTGCCGAGCTCGCACGCCAGCTTGATCTTGCCGATCTGCTCGATCGTCCGACCGGAAAACTTTCGGCCGGCCAGAAGACCCGCGTGGCGCTCGCCAAGGCGCTGATCAACAATCCGGACGTGTTGCTGCTCGACGAACCCACCGCGTCGCTTGATCCCGACACCGCCGATTGGGTGCGTGGCCATCTCGAGCGCTATTGCCGCGAGCGACGCGCCACCGTGCTGCTCGCCTCCCACAACATGCTCGAGGTCGAGCGGCTGTGCGAGCGTGTGATCATCATGAAGCGCGGTCGCATCGAGGACGACGATACGCCGCCAAAACTTTTGGCGCACTACGGCCGCCGCACGCTCGAAGAAGTGTTTCTTGATGTGGCGCGCGGCAGCGGCATTCAGCGGGAGGCGGCGCAATGACCGATCGCGTCGACAGCGCGGCGCTGCCGGCAATTGGGGGATGGACGCACGGCTCGCTGCGGCGCATTGCGGCGATGATGCTGCGCTACTGGTACCTCCTGCGCTCGTCCTGGCCACGCCTCATCGATCTCGTTTATTGGCCAACCGTGCAGATGGTGACCTGGGGCTTTCTCCAATATTACGTCGCAACCAATGCCGGATTCTTCGCCCGTGCCGGAGGCACGTTTATCGGCGCGGTCCTGCTGTGGGACATCCTGTTTCGCGGTCAGCTCGGCTTTTCGATCTCGTTTCTCGAGGAAATGTGGTCGCGCAATATCGGCAACCTGATGATGAGCCCGCTGCGCCCGCACGAATTCATTGCGGCGCTGATGGTGATGAGCGTGGTGCGACTATCCGTGGGGCTGATCCCGGTCACGCTGCTGGCCATTGCCTTCTTCGGCTTCAATCTCTACGGCCTGGGCTTGGCGCTGGTCGCTTTCTTTTTCAACCTGATGCTGACCAGCTGGGCGATCGGCATCTTTGTCTCCGGCCTGCTTTTGCGCAACGGCATGGGCGCTGAGAATCTCGCCTGGTCGATCATGTTCCTGTTCATGCCGCTGACCTGCGTCTACTACCCGGTGACGACATTGCCGGGCTGGCTGCAACCAGTGGCATGGGCATTGCCGCCTACCTATGTATTTGAAGGAATGCGTGCGCTCCTGATCGACAAGGTCTTTCGCCCCGACCTGATGATCGATGCGCTCGAGCTCAATGCGGTGCTGTTCGCCGCGGCATTATTCGGCTTCCTCAAGCTCCTCAAGAGCGCTCGCCGCCACGGTTCGCTGATGCAGAGCGGTGAATAATGTCCGAACGACCATGACGCGCTCCGCATGGGCGCTATGTGCGTTGTAAATGCCAGCAAGGCGTCGACTCCTGTTCGTAACCAATAAGGAAAATTTGAGTTGTATATTGACGATCCGACATATGCCGTTCACAATGCTGCGCTGCAGCAAGCCGGGCAAGGTTCATCGATGGCGATCGGAGAGTTTGGCGGCGCGCCTGCCGTAGCGGGCGGCGACCACGGCGTCCTCGTGTCCACGCCGCTTTATTGGTTTTACGAGATGAGCCATGCCGCCCTCAACCCGTCCCGGGCCTGGGCGGATGCGACGCGCCTGTTCTTCAAGAACCCGATCAACCCGCTCTCCTACACGACATACGGCAAATCGATCGCCGCGGCCTGCGAATTGTTCGAGCGCTCGACACGGCGTTACGGCCGCCCGGAATGGCGCATCGACTCGACCATGGTCGGCGGTGAACGCGTGCCGGTTCGTGTCTCGACGGTCTGGGAGCGGCCGTTCTGCAAGCTCTTGCATTTCGAGCGCACCTTCGAACATTCGCCGCGCCGGCCGCAGCCGAAACTGCTCATCGTGGCGCCAATGTCGGGCCATTTTGCTACGCTCTTGCGCGGGACGGTCGAGGCCTTTCTGCCCAACCATGACGTCTACATCACCGAGTGGGTGGACGCGCGCATGGTGCCGATTGCGGCAGGACCGTTCGATCTCGACGACTATATCGACTACGTGATTTCCATTCTTCATGCCCTTGGCGGCGAGACCAATATCGTTGCCGTATGCCAGCCCTCGGTGCCGGTGCTGGCCGCGGTCGCGCTGATGGAAGCCGACAATGACCCCTATGTGCCGCCAACGATGACCTTGATGGGTGGGCCGATCGACACGCGCATCAATCCGACCGCGGTCAACGAGCTCGCCGAAAAGCGCGGCATCGACTGGTTCCGCACGCACGTGATCACCAAGGTGCCGTTCCCGAATCCAGGCTTCATGCGCGACGTCTATCCGGGCTTCTTGCAGCTCAACGGCTTTGTCAGCATGAATCTCGATCGCCATATCGAGGCGCACAAGCAGTTGTTTCTCAATCTGGTCAGAGGCGACGGCGACTCGGCGCAGAAGCACAAGGAGTTCTATGACGAATATCTTGCCGTCATGGATCTCGCGGCCGAGTTCTATTTGCAGACGGTCGACACGGTCTTCGTCAAGCATCAATTGCCAAAAGGCGAGATGACCCACCGCGGGCGTCTGGTCGATCCGAGCCGGATCAAGCGCGTCGCGCTGCTGACGATCGAAGGTGAGTTCGACGACATTTCCGGCGTCGGCCAGACCGAGGCCGCACACCGGCTCTGCGTCAATATTCCGGCGGACCGGCAGGCGCATTGGCTGCAACACGGCGTCGGCCATTATGGCGTGTTCAACGGGTCGCGGTTCCGCGCCGAGATTGCACCCCGCATTGCCGATTTCATCCTGTCGATGAGCGACAAGAGCCTGTTGTCGCGCATCGGGGTGGGCAAACGCCGCTCGAGCAACGGCGCTGCGCTTCACACCGCTTAGGCAGTCTCCCCGCCGGCGCTGCGATATGGCATTATCGGCGGCGATTCACGCCGCAAACATGCTTGCAGTGCTGGAGTGATCCCGCAATGTCGCAGCCGAGGGCGCAACATGCGCTGCTTTATCGCCGCCCGAGCGAACCGCAGACCATCGAAATTGTGTTTGACGGAGCGGTCTATCCGGTGCGGCTGCGGCGGCACCGCCAGGCACGGCGCTACACGCTGCGCATCCAGGCGACCACCCGTGAAGTGATTTTGACAATTCCGCCGCGTGGCACGCTGAGGGAAGCCGGCGCCTTTGCGCAAAAGCACGGCGGCTGGATCGCAGCTCGCCTTGGCCGCTTGCCCGAGGTCGCGCCTTTCGCCGACGGCCTCGTGCTGCCGTTGCGCGGCGTGCCGCACCGGATCACCCACAGAAGTGCCGCCCGCGGCACGGTGTGGACCGAGATCAATGGAAGTGGCGAGGCGCTGCTCTGTGTTGCGGGGCACGCGCCCCATATCGGCCGGCGGATCGGCGACTTTCTCCGCCGCGAAGCCAAGCGCGACCTTCAGGCGGCGAGCCGCCGCTTCGCAGACCAGCTCGGCCTTCGGTTTCAGCGAGTCACCGTCCGCGATCAGTCGAGCCGCTGGGGCTCATGCTCGACCACAGGCGTGCTGTCGTTCTCGTGGCGGCTCATCCTGGCGCCAGGCTATGTGCTCGATTATCTCGCGGCGCACGAAGTGGCGCACCTGATCGAGATGAATCATTCGCCTAAATTCTGGCGACTCGTGGAGCGCCTTTGTCCGGAGCACGAAAAAGCGAAGGTTTGGCTCGACCTACATGGCACCGATCTGCATCGCTACGGCGCCGCCGAAGAAATTTTTTAATGGTGCGCTAGTAGCCCGCACAACGCTGACATTTCAGCTTTATGACAATTACGTAATCTCACGTAATCCCGCAGTGCAATCGCGGCTCATAGTGGATTTCTCTGTTGCACTGCATTCTGTTCCTTCACCGTCACGGAGGCGCGCATTTTGCCGCAGCAGAAATAGCAAACACTAATGCGTGATCTGCGTTGTATTCGTGGTGAGCGCTCGCTATGTGAGCGTCACTAGGCCAGACCGGGCGGTTCCCCATCCCCCGACACCCCACCGCCCGGTCAGATAAGCCTGAGTTGAGGCAACAACTTAAGAGCCCCAAGCGGCGTATCAGCTTGGGGTTCTTTTTTGTTTCTCTTTGCTCGCTATCTTGTCTTTCCCGGCACGAGCTTGGCGGTAAGCTTAGTTCTTCACCAAATCGCCAAGCAGGCTGGCGGCAACAGAGAGCTTCGACAGGGTGAGACCCGAATTTGCGATCTCGTGGATCGCGAGGCGGATGCGCTCGACCTCGTGCCGACGCGGCGCAGCCCAGGCCTCGACTGCGCCGGCGCCGGCAAGGCCGTTACCGACCATGGCCGCCGCGAGCCGCCGCTCGGCATCGCCGATGGAGTCGCGGGCGCGGTCCAGCGCCAGACGATCGAAGTAATCGGCAATGGGAATATTGTCGGCGGCAGCGGTGATGCGATCGAGGCGAAAGAAGGCGCCGGCGGCAAAATAGGTCGCCGCCACCGCCGCGACGTGTTGGCCGGTTCGATCGGCAACCAGCACGATATCCGGCGCGGCGGCAAGCGCCCGCAGGTCCGCGACGCGACTGGCCAAGGCGTCGGGCAGGCCGGCCGCGATGAGTTCCTGCCGCCGCGCCGCGCGTGCGCCCAGAAGTGCCGGCGATAGGGCTGCGTCCAGGGCGGCGGTCACAGCGGCAATGCCCTCGCGAAAGTGGGTCACTATGCCGGCCAGGCCTTTCGACAGATCGACATTGCGCAGGAACCAGACGATACGATCAAGCAGAAGATTCTGCACGGCCGCATAGAGTTCGAGCTGGAGCTTGCCCGAGATCCTGTTGTCCAGGCCGTCGATCGCGGCATTGAGCGCCGTCATGCCGTAGCTGTCGCGCACGGCGGCGAAAGCCGCAGCAATGGCGGGCGGCGCGGCTCCGGTCTGATCGGAAACGCGGATGATCAGTGACGGCCCGCCGCGATTGATCATGGAATTGGCGAGCTGGGTGGCGATGATCTCGCGACGCAGGCGATGATGTTCGAGCGCGTCGGGATAAAGTTCGGTGATGGCGTTGGGAAAATAGCGCGCCAGTTCACGGGCCAAATACGGGTCGTCGGGCACCGTCGACTCGAGCAGATCCTCGTACAGGCTGAGCTTGGCGTAAGCGAGCAGGACGGACAGTTCCGGCCGCGTGAACGGCTGCGAGCGACGGCGGCGCTCGGTCAGCTGCATATCATCGGGCAGAAACTCGACCGCGCGGTCGAGTACGCCGCGCGTCTCCAGCGTCTGGATCAGCCGCTGCAGGAAGCCGAAATCCTCCATGCCGCGGCGCTGCGCGAGCGAGAGCGCAAGTGGCTGCAGATAATTATTACGCAGCACCAGGCTTGCCACTTCGTCCGTCATGCCGGCCAACAGCTCGTCGCGCGCATTCATCGCGAGCCGACCGTCACGCAGCGGAATGCTGAGCGCGATCTTGATATTGACCTCCATATCGGAGGTGTTCACGCCGGCGGAATTATCGATGGCATCGGTATTGAGGCGGATACCGCCGAACGCCGCCTCGATGCGGCCGCGCTGTGTCATGCCGAGATTGGCGCCCTCGCCAATCACCTTGCAGCGCAGATCCTTGGCGGCCACGCGAACGGCATCGTTGGCGCGATCGCCGACTGTGTCGTCGGGTTCATCGGCAGCGCGGATATAGGTGCCGATGCCACCAAAGAAGATGAGATCGATCGGCGCCTTCAGGATGGCGCGAATGAGCTCTTGCGGAGTGAGGCGCTCGCCGACGCCGAGCAATTTTTGCGCCTGTGTAGAGAGACGAATTTCTTTGGCACTGCGCGGATAGACGCCGCCGCCTTCTGAGATCAGCGTCTTGTTGAAATCCTGCCAGGTCGAGCGCGGCAATTCGAACAGCCGCTTGCGTTCGGCGAAAGTCTTATCCGGATCGGGATCCGGATCGATGAAGATATCGCGGTGATCGAAGGCGGCGACGAGTTTGGCGGTCTTCTCGCGCAGGAGACCGTTGCCGAACACGTCGCCGGACATGTCGCCGACGCCTGCAACGGTGAACGGCGTGGCGCCGATATCGATGTCGATCTCGCGAAAATGCCGCTTTACCGATTCCCAGGCGCCACGGGCGGTGATGCCGATCTTCTTGTGGTCGTAACCGGCCGAGCCGCCGGAGGCAAAGGCGTCACCGAGCCAGAAATCGTGTGCGATCGCGAGCGCATTGGCAATGTCGGAAAATGTTGCAGTGCCCTTGTCGGCGGCGACGACCAGATAGGGATCATCACCGTCATGGCGCACGACATTCGTCGGCGGAATGACGCCCTTCGTGCCGGTGCCGATATTGTCCGTGATGTCGAGCAGCGTCCCGATAAAGAGCCTGTAGGCGGCGACACCTTCGGCCTGAATGGCCTCGCGCGAAGCGCCAGACGGCAAATGTTTGGGAACGAATCCACCCTTGGCGCCGACCGGCACGATCACGGCGTTTTTGACGTTCTGTGCTTTCACCAAGCCCAGGATTTCGGTGCGAAAATCCTGCGGCCGGTCGGACCAGCGGATGCCGCCGCGCGCCACCTTGCCGAAGCGCAGATGCACGGCTTCGAGCCGCGGCGAATAGATGAAGACTTCATAGAGCGGCCGCGGCAGCGGCATGCCGTCCACTTTGCGGCTGGCAAATTTGATCGCAATCGGCTCTTTGACGCATCCGCCGCTATCGAGCTGATAGAAATTGGTCCGGACCGCCGCCTGTACGGCGTTAATGAAACAGCGCAGGATGCGATCCTCATCGAGGCCTTCGACAGCCTGCAACGCCCTCTCGATCTCGGCGGCAACGCCGGCTTCGCGGCGGCGACGCTCGTCGGACGAAATGTCAAGATGCGGATTGAAGCGCGTCCAAAACAGCGACACCAGCCGCGCGGCAGCTTGCGGATATTTGCGCAATGTCGCCCACATGTAATCCTGCGAAAATGGCACGCGGATCTGGCGCAGGAAGCGCGAAATCGTGCGGATCAGCGCGACATCGCGCCAACCAAGACCCGCCGCCAGGACCAGCGCGTTGTAGCCGTCGCTCTCGGCCCTCCCGCCCATCACGGCCAGAAAACAAGCCTCAAGCCGGTCCTTCAGCGCGGCAAGGTCGAAGTCCTGGCTAAGCGCGCTTTCCAGCGTCATGTCGTGAAACCAGACGTCGGTGCGTTCTTTGGGCTGAATGTGATAGGTGCGCTCGTCGACGACGCGGAAACCCATGTTTTCCAGGACCGGAACGCGCTCCGACAAGGGAATCGGCCGGCCGTGGCTGAACACTTTCAGCCCGGCACTCTGCAAAGCCCCGCCGTCGTTGCGATAGAGCGCGACGCCGAGCGGACGCTCCGCGGTCAGCCCCTCGATGAGGCCGATGTCGGTCCGCGCTGTGTCGGGCGAATAGACTTCACGATAGTCGATCGGGAAGGCCTCGCGATAACGCGCAAGCAGCGTACGGCCGCGCGCTGGATCGGGGTCGGCGACTAGCGCTTCGTACAGCCCGTCGATCCAGCTGCGCACGATCCCCTCGACAGCACGATCGAGCGTGGCGCGATCCGGGTTTGGCGCCGCTCCCGGATTGCGCCCAATGATGAAATGCACGCGCACCAGCGGCCCTTCCGGAAAGAATGGATGAAAGGCGCTGATCCGCCCGTTGAAGGCCTTGGCCAAATAATTGCCGACTGCCGCTCGAATACGGCCGTCGTAGCGGTCGCGCGGCACATAGACGATCGCCGAGACGAATCGGTCGAAACGATCGCGGCGCGGCAGCACGCGCACGCGCGGCCGCTCGTCGAGCTGAAGGATCGCAAGTGCGAACTGATAGAGCGTGTCTTCGTCGATCTGAAACAGATCGTCGCGCGGATAGGTTTCCAGCACATTGACCAGCGCTTTTCCGGAATGGCTTGCCGGATCGAATCCGGCGCGGCGGATGATGCTGTCGACTTTGCGCCGCAAATAGGGAATGGTGCGGGCGGGGCGCGTATAGGCGGTCGAGGTGAAGAGCCCGCAAATGCGCCGTTCGCCGATCAGCTTGCCGGAGCGGTCGAACCGCTTGAGCCCGATATAATCGAGATAGACGCGCCGATGCACGCGCGAACGGATGGCCGCCTTGGTGACGATCAGCAGCCGCGGCTGTTCGAGAAAGGCGCGGATCTCGGGCGTGATGGCGAGCGGTTGATTCCAACGCTGCAACAGTCGCACGTCGCGCGAGCGCAACAGTCCGAGACCGGTTTCGAAGGCCGGCTCCAGCGAATCGCCGCTCTCATTGAAGGAATAGTCGCGTGCACCGAGCAGCGTGAAATTGTCATCCTCGATCCATTCCATGAACTGGATCGCCTCGGCGATCTCATCGACCGGCAGCGGCGGCGGGTTGGTGCGCAGATCGGCGATGATACTGCGAATGCGTGCCAGCATCGCCTGCCAATCCTGCACGGCAACACGCACATCGGCCAAAATGCTCTCGAGCTCGCGGACGATTTCGCCGCGCTGCGCCGCGTCCTCCATGCCGTCCACATGAATATGGATGAAGCTTTCGCGATGACCGCCGACCGTGCGCGCACCCTTGAAGTTGACGAGCCTGCCGGACAGATCGCGCTCGACGACAAAGACCGGATGGACGAAAAGCCGGATATCGAGGCCGCGCTGGTTGATCTCGCCGATAACGGAATCGACCAGGAACGGCATATCGTCGTTGACGATTTCGAGCACCGCAATGCCGCGCTTGGCGTGAGCCGGCTCGAACCGCAGCTTCGGCACGCCCGGCTTTCGTTCCAAAAGAAACGCCCATGAGCGCTCGGCAATGTCGGCAAGCTCGTCGGCCGTATAGCGTTCGATATCCTCAGGCACGGCAAGGCCGAACAGCTTGGCGAGAAAATCGTCGGGAATGTCGGCATTGCGCCGTTTCAACAGGCCGCCGGCGTCCGCGATGAGGGCAACATTCGCGTAATCGTCGCTTGCGGAACCGAGCCCGTCGGGGAGATCACTGGGGAGAAGATCCTGGATGTTCATAATCCCCTCGATTCGGCCCCCCGATTCGGCCGCCTGCCCGCATAACACTTTCTATACACTAGGGCGCGACGGTGCGCGGCCATAATCGCATGTATTTGATCATGTATTTGATATAGTCGTGCCCAGCCGTCCACAAAACGAAAAGCATTGAAGAGGGCAGCATGACCAGCCGCAACGAGACCGCAGTGCAAAAAACTCCGAAACCAGCGCGACCCAGCGCGGCGGCGGATGACGATAACGCGATCACGGCGCTCGATCTGCCGGCGCAACCGCTGACGCCGCATATAGCGGCCTATTTCGCCAAATGTCAGGAGAGGCTTGGCTTCGTGCCGAATGTGCTCAAGGCCTATGCCTTCGACATGGAGAAGCTGTCGGCCTTTGTCGCTATGTACAACGATCTGATGCTGGCGCAGTCGGGCCTGAGCAAGCTCGAGCGCGAAATGATCGCCGTGGCGGTTTCAGCGCAAAATCGCTGCTACTACTGCCTTGTCGCGCATGGCGCGGCCGTACGCGAGCTCTCAGGCGATCCGCTGCTGGGCGAATTGATGGTGATGAATTATCGCGCGGCGCGCCTGAGCAAACGAGAGCGCGCCATGCTCGACTTCGCGGTGAAGCTCACGGCCGAGCCTTGGCTCGTTGAAGAGGACGATCGAGCACGGTTGCGCAGCGCCGGTTTTACCGACCGCGATATCTGGGACATTGCCGCGGTTGCCGCCTTCTTTAACATGACCAACCGCGTCGCCTCGGCGACCGATATGAGGCCGAACCGCACGTATCATCGGCAGGCCCGTTGACTTATGCTGGCCGGGAGATGCACGAGCTTCGGGGGGATCACGATGCATGCCCACAGAACGGGTGTTCTGACAGGCGCTGTGGGGGGCGCCGTCGTCTCATTCCTCATTACGTCCGCTTTCGCCGCGCCGCCGGAAAGGCTGGCGCCGGAGGCGATCCAATCGACTTTCTTCAACGGCCAGCCGTTCACGGCGACGACCAACTCGAACGTGAAATTCAAGATGACGTTTACGCCTGACGGCAAAATGGCTCGGGTGCCGGCGGGCGGCCGCGGCTCCAAGGGCGAGGGCACCTGGAAACTGTCGAAAGACGGTTTTTGCACCGCATGGAAAGGCGCCGGCGCCAACTGTTTCACGGTGGTCAGGGCCGGCGAAAACAAATGGTCGGTGCTCAAGGGCTCGACCATCATGGCGACCTGGAGCAAGTAGCACCTTGAGCGTGATTGCAATCGAAGCAAAACAAGCGCGCTCAAGCCACGAAGCCTGATTGTATCGGCGCTTTGCCGCTCGCGCCGAAGTTACTGATGGATCGACAAATCGTGGATGGTCGGTTGCTCGCCTGAGAGCGGATTGGCGGGATCCCAGCCATAGCTCAGTGTCTCAAAGCGCACGGCCCGCGCATCGAACATAACGAGACGGCCGACCAGGTTTTCGCCGAAGCCGACAATCTCGCGGATCACTTCGAGCGCCACCATGGAGCCGATCACACCGGCAAGCGCGCCAAGAATGCCGGCTTCGGCGCAGGCCGGCACCGTGCCGGGAGGCGGCGGCTCCGGAAAAAGGCAGCGATAGGTCGGATTGGGCCTGCCGTCCGAACCGCGCTCGTGGGCACGAATTGTCGTGAGCGTCGCGTCGAACGTGCCGAGCGCAGCCGTCACCAGCGGCTTCTTCGCGAAGTAGCATGCATCGGCGACCAGATAGCGCGTGGTGAAATTGTCCGAACCGTCGGCAACCACGTCATAATCCTTGATCAGTTCGAGCGCGTTTTGCGCGTTGAGCCTGAAGCCGTGCTGCTCGACGGCGACATGCGGATTAAGCCTGCGGATTGCGGCCGCCGCACTTTCCACCTTGGGCGTGCCGAGCTCGGTCGTGCCGTGGATCACTTGACGCTGCAGATTCGAAAGCGCCACCACATCGTCGTCGATCACTCCAAGGGTTCCGACGCCGGCCGCGGCCAGATAGAGCAGCGCCGGCGCGCCCAGGCCGCCGGCACCCACCACCAGCACGCGAGCGCGGCGGAGCGCGGCCTGTCCCGGTCCGCCCACCTCGCGCAGCACGATATGGCGGGCGTAGCGTTCAAGTTCTTCGGCACTCAGCTCGGCGGCCAGCATGCCGCCAATATAGGTGACAAAAGGCGCAGCGGCGACCGGCGGAAGCCGGACATGCCTGGACTTCCCTCTGTGTTGATCTAGGTTTGAGTTGGCGTGTTGGGTTGTTCCCATGCGGGCGAGGATATTATGGAAGATCAGCCTCGGGCTGGTTCTGGCAGGCAGCTTGGCCGCCATACTGCCGGCCGCCGCGAAGCCGACGAAGTCCGGCGCAGCGCATGCGAAAGCTCATGCAAAGCCGAGCCCGAGCGAAAACACCCGCGGGGCCGCGTCAAATAACGGCCTTCCGGAATCGCGGCGCTTGGCGATCCAGGCCGATATCGTCTGGCTTGGCGGCTACGGTGAGATGAGCGTTGAGGAAATCAATGCGCATTTGCTCGACCAGATCAAAGCCTTCCAGCGGCGCAACAATGGCAAGGAGACTGGCAGTTTGACCGAGCAAGAGCGCGCCGCGCTCGCCGAGGCTGCCAAAGCGCCGCAGGCCGCGGTCGGCTGGCAACTGATTGACGACAGCGCAACCGGCGCCCGCCTTGGGGTGCCCGAAAGGCTGGTGCCGAAGACAAGCACGACGCGCACCGGCAGCCGCTGGAGCTCGGCGCAGGGTCAGGTCCAGATCGAGACATTTCGTCTGCACGAGGCCTCGCTATCGGCGCTGTTCGACCAGGAGAAGAAGGTCGCAAAGCGCGCCATCGGCTCGAGCGTGCTCGAATCGAATTCCTTCCTCATCACCGGCGAGCAGAGATTGAAGAAATTCGTCGAGCGGGTGCAGTCGAGCGGCGGCGAACTGCGCGGCGTAACCATCCTCTACGACCAGGCGATCGAAGGCATTATGGCGCCGATTGCGCTGGCGGTCGCCGACACTTTCGAAGGCTTTCCAGACCCAACTGCCCCGCCGAGCGGACGAAGGCGGGGCGTTGAATATGGCAGCGCCATTGTGGTGAGCAGCCGCGGCGATCTGCTGACAAGTGCGCAGATTGCTGACGATTGCCGATCCATCACGATACCGGGCTTCGGCCATGCTGACCGGGTCGCTGCGGACCAGGCCAGCGGTCTGGCGCTTCTCAAGCTTTACGGGGCACGTAACCTCGCTCCAATGCCGCTCGCCGCCAACACCGCCGACTCGGGGGCCGCCCTGACGCTCATGGGTGTTGCCGATCCGATCGCACAGGCAAGCGACAGTTCAGCGACGCGGGTCGACGCGCAACTCGCCGAGCGGGGCCTTAATCCGGCGCCGCCGCCTGGATTTTCCGGCGCCGCCGCCGTCGATGGCCAGGGACAGCTGGCCGGTGTGGTCGAGATCAGATCGCCGATGATGGCCGGCGCAACGGCGGCGATGCCACGGGCGACACTGATCCCCGCGGGCGACGTGCGTGCATTTCTGCTGGCGCACGGGATAACGCCTGCTCAAACGGGCGTTGCCGCGACCGATCAGTTGGTCTTGCGCGTCATTTGTGTGCGCAAGTAGTTCTGTGTGCGCACGTAGTTCGCCTCACTCGTTCAAAAATTTCGGCGCGCGCTTTTCGACAAAGGCGCGCATGCCCTCTTTCTGATCATGCGTCGCGAATAAGGAATGGAAGATCCGCCGCTCAAAACGCACGCCCTCGGCAAGCGGCGTCTCCAGGGCGCGGTTGACAGCCTCTTTGGCTGCGAGCACCGAAGGCAGCGACATCGAAGCGATTGTCGCTGCGATCTTCAGCGCCTCGTCGAGGAGATTTTGCACCGGCACGACACGCGCAACGAGGCCGGCGCGCTCGGCTTCGGCGGCATCCATCATCCGCCCGGTCAAGATCAGGTCCATCGCCTTGGCCTTGCCCACGGCATGGGTCAGCCGCTGCGTGCCGCCGATGCCAGGAATGATACCGAGCTTGATTTCCGGCTGGCCGAACTTGGCGTTGTCGGCGGCAACGATCACATCGCATTGCATGGCAAGCTCGCAGCCGCCGCCGAGTGCAAAGCCGGCCACCGCGCCGACGATCGGCTTGCGCGCCGCCGCGACACGGTGCCAGTCTGCGGCAAAATCGCCGAGAAACACATCCCTGAATCCCTTATCCGCCATCTCCTTGATATCGGCCCCCGCGGCGAAAGCCTTGTCGGACCCGGTGATCACCATGCAGGCGATCGTGTCGTCGAGCTCAAATTCATCAACAGCGCGTGCGAGCTCTTCCATAAGCGCGGCATTGAGCGCATTGAGCGCCTGCGGGCGATTGAGCCGGATCAGGCCGACTTTGTCGTGCTGCTCGACGATGATATTCTGATGGCTCTTTTCCGCGCTCATGAATGCGTCTCCCGGATCACTTCTGGCACACCGGACAATAAAACGTCGAGCGGCCGCTTTGCACGATGCGTTTGACGGTGCCGCGACAGTCCGGCGTGCGGCACGGCTGGCCCTCGCGGTCATAGACGCGGAAATTATGCTGGAACATGCCGAGTTCGCCGTCGGTGAGCCGGTGGTCGCGCAGTGAGGAGCCGCCGTCCTTGATGGCGGCCTGCAGCACCGACTTGATCCCATCAACCAGCCGCACCGCGCGCTCATTTGGCTGTCCTTTTCTGTCCGCGATGGTCGAAGCCTGCCGTTGGGGCGACAGCCGCGCACGATGCAGCGCCTCGCAGACATAGATGTTGCCCAGACCAGCGACCACACGCTGATCGAGCAGCGCCGCCTTGAGGCTTGTTTTTTTACCCTTGCAGATGCGCGCCAATATCGCGCTGTCGAATTCATTGCCGAGGGGTTCCGGACCCAGCCCCTTCAACAGCGGCTCAGAATCGAGATTTCTGCGCGACACGAGCTTCATTGATCCAAACCGGCGGGGATCATTGAAAGTCACTGTGACGCCGGACGACATATAAAACACGACGTGGTCGTGCGCGACGTGCTTCCGCCGCTCGTGGTAGTAACGGCCGAGATGCTTGTCCTTTTCGGCAAAGACGTGAAACGACCCGGACATGCCGAGATGCATGAGCAGCACGTCGCCCGAGGAGAGATCGGCGAGCAGATATTTGGCACGCCGGCCCAGGCCGGTCACGGTCTTGCCGGTCAGTCGCGCCGCAAAGTCCTTCGGCAACGGCCAGCGCAGATCGGCGCGATGCACTTCGACTTTGACGAAGTGTTCACCGTCCATGGCCGGCTCGAGGCCGCGGCGCACCGTTTCGACTTCGGGAAGCTCGGGCATCTAGCGCCTCATGCGGCCGCCGTCTCGGTGCGCTCACCGAAGGTGATGCGGTTGCCGAACGGATCACCGACAGTCAGTTCGGTCATGCCCCATTCCTGCTGCGGTCAGCCTGCGCGATTTTGGCGACAGGCCTTCCGCCAAGCCCAGACGCCCGTCATATAACCCGTAGACATGCGAGTAACCCGTAGACATGCGAGCCCGGCGTTGCGTTGCTCGCGATGAAAAACAAGGCCGTTGCGGAAGACTTGCATATAGGCCGGAGCACCGGACTCGAAACGATGTCCCAGCCGACATTGAATCCCAGATCATCCACATCGAATTCCTTGGCTTTGCTTTGTCCAACGAAAGTATCCGAAGTTTCGGAACGATACGCGGAAACTCGAACGTCATGAGGGGCCCCGCTATGACGTGTTTGGCGATCCGGCTGCACGCCCCCGGGAAGCGTGGCTTAAACCATGCCGGCCCGGCTTTGTAGCGCCGCGGCGCGCGCCGCGCTATCGTCGGCCTCGAAGGACGCACCATGGCCCATTCCGATCAGCAGCAGGCCGATTTCGGCTATCGGCGGATACCGCTGCGCGAGAAGCAGACGCTTGTTGACGACGTGTTCCACAGCGTCGCGCCGCGCTACGACCTGATGAACGACCTGATGTCGCTCGGCCTGCATCGGGTCTGGAAGAATGCGCTGGTGACCGCCGTCAATCCACCCAAGCAGCGGCCGTTTGCGCTTCTCGATATCGCCGGCGGTACTGGCGACATTGCGCTGCGCGTGATCGCTGCCGGCGGGCCGGAAACGCGCGCGACGATCAGCGATATCAACGGGCATATGCTAGAGGTCGGCCGCGCCCGCGTGGCCGCGAAGGGGCTCGACGATGTTGTGAGCTTTGCGGAAGCCAACGCCGAGTCTTTGCCGTTCGCCGACAAGAGCTTTGATGCCGCTACGATCGCGTTCGGCATCCGCAACGTGCCGCGCATCGAGCGCGCCCTGGCCGAAGCATTTCGCGTGCTCAGGATCGCCGGCCGTTTTTTCTGCCTCGAATTCTCTGCGGTCGATGTGCCGGGTCTTGACCGGCTGTATGATCTCTATTCCTTCAATGTCATTCCCGCGCTCGGCCGCATCGTCGCTGGCGATGCCCGGTCCTACCGGTATCTGGTCGAATCGATCCGCCGCTTTCCGAAACCGGAAAGCTTCGCCGCGATGCTGCGAGGCGCTGGTTTTGCGCGCGTTTCGATGCAGCCCATGAGCGGCGGCATCGTCACGCTGCATTCCGGCTGGCGTTTGTGATCTCCGCACCCGCGCATCTGATCCGTCTGGCCCGCGCCGGCTTTGTGTTTGCGCGCGAAGGCGTGCTTGGCGTGATCGAGCCGACCATGGTCCCGGTACCGGCGCGGCCGCTGCTGCGGCTCGCGCGCATGTTCGAGCGGCCGGCCAAAGACGGCACTGACGTGCGCCTCTCGGCGGCATTGGCGCGGCTCGGCCCGAGCTATGTGAAGCTTGGCCAGTTCCTGGCGACCCGACCCGATGTCGTCGGCGACCGACTGGCGCGCGACCTCGAGCGGCTGCAGGATCAGATGCCGCCGTTTGCGCAAGAAGCGGCCGAGGCGGCTGTCGCAGCCTCCTTCGAAAAGCCGCTCAGTGCGGTCTATCTGAGTTTCGGCCCGGCGATTGCCGCGGCTTCGATCGCGCAGGTGCATCGCGCGACGGTTGCGGGGCGAGACGAGCCGCGCCCGGTCGCCGTCAAAGTGCTGCGGCCCGGCATCGAGCAGCGCTTTCATGCCGATCTCGCCGCATTTACCTATGCGGCGGAGCGCGCCGAACGCGTGTCGGCGGAGGCGCAACGGCTGCGGCTGGTCGAAGTCGTCGACACGCTGCGCCGTACCGTCCTGCTCGAGATGGATTTTCGCCTCGAGGCGGCGGCGCTATCGGAAATGGCGGAGAACACCAAGGACGATCCAGATTTCCGGGTGCCGGCAGTTGACTGGGATCGCACCACCAAGGAAGTGCTGACACTCGAATGGATCGAAGGGGTGCCGCTGTCCGACCGCGCGCGGCTGCAGGCCCGAGGCCATGATTTGCGCCGGCTTGGCCGCAACCTCATTCAGACTTTTCTCCGCCACGCCCTGCGCGACGGTTTTTTCCATGCCGACATGCATCCGGGCAATCTGTTTGTCGATGAAGAGGGCCGCCTGATCGCCGTTGACTTCGGGATCATGGGTCGGCTGGGCGTCAAGGAGCGGTTGTTCCTCGCCGAAATTCTGCACGGTTTCATTACCCGCGATTATCATCGGACCGCGGAGATCCATTTCGAAGCCGGCTATGTGCCACGGCATCACTCTGTCGAAAGCTTTGCGCAAGCGATCCGCGCCATCGGCGAGCCGATCCATAATCGCACCGCCGAAGATATTTCGATGGCGAAGCTGCTGTCGCTGTTGTTCGAAGTGACCGGCCTGTTTGACATGCGCACGCGGCCGGAACTGTTGCTGCTGCAGAAGACCATGGTCGTCGTCGAAGGCGTGGCCCGCGCGATGGACCCCAAGCTCGACATGTGGAGCACGGCGGAGCCTGTGGTGCGCGAATGGATGGCGCGCAATCTCGGCCTGGTCGGGCGCCTGGAAACCGCGGCCGAAGGCGCCGCCGAGATCGGCCGCTTTGTGGGCAGCGCGCCGGGGCTGCTCATGCGGGGCGCCCGGGTGCTCGACCAGCTCGATGAGATCACCCGCGATGGCCTGGTTCTGTCGCCGCAGACCATCGCCGAACTCGACAAGACCGAGCGGCGACGCGGCTATTGGCTGGTGGCCGCGCTGTGGGTGATTGCGGCGCTGCTGGCGGTGATCATTGGCATGCGGCTTTGATTGCAGTGATTGCGATGCAATCATAGGTCTGCTATTCCTTTTGCGCAGGTTAGGACTATTGTCATGGCCAGTCTCACCGTCCGCCAGCTCGACGACACGCTGAAACGGCTGCTGCGGCTGCGCGCCGCCCGGCATGGCCGTTCGATGGAAGACGAGATTCGCATGATCCTGCGCGAAGCGGCCCAGGAAACGGTGTGCGACGCGCGCGACCTGATCAATCCGCCGAATCCAGCGCTTGCTGAGCCGCGGCGCGCTTCGACTGGGAGCCGGGCCGAACCAGGGCTCCGCTCCGAAGCGGCCGACCGCCATCGCCTCGTTCTCATCGTCGGTGGTGGCATTGCCGCCTACAAATCGCTCGATCTTATTCGCCGACTGCAAGACCGCAGCATCCTTGTGCGCTGCATTCTGACCGCGGCCGCGCAGCATTTCGTCACGCCGCTGGCTGCCGGCGCGCTGTGCGGCAATCATGTCCACACCGATCTGTTCGATCCCAAAAGCGAATTCGATGTCGGCCACATTCGCCTCGCCCGCGACACCGATCTCATCGTGGTGGCGCCCGCGACCGCCGATTTGCTGGCGAAAATGGCCGGCGGCCACGCCGACGATCTCGCAAGCGCGGTCCTTTTAGCGACCGATAAGCCGATCCTGATCGCGCCGGCGATGAATCCGCAAATGTGGGCTGCCAAGGCGACCCAACGCAACCTGGCGCAGCTTACGACCGACGGTGTTCACGTCGTCGGTCCCAATGTCGGCGAAATGGCCGAGCGCGGTGAAGGTGGCGTCGGCCGCATGGCTGAGCCGCTCGAGATCGTTGCCGCCGCCGAGCTGGTCCTGCACGGTACCCGATTGCTGACCGGCCGACGTGTGCTGGTCACGTCCGGTCCCACAAATGAGCCCATCGACCCGGTGCGCTTCATCGCCAACCGCTCTTCGGGCAAGCAGGGCCACGCCATCGCCGCGGCGGCCGCCGCGGCCGGCGCCGACGTCGTGCTGGTGAGCGGCCCAGTCAGTCTGCCCGATCCGCCCGGGGTCGATGTCGTCAAGATCGAAACCGCGCGGCAGATGCTCCAAGCGGTCGAACGCGCGTTGCCGGCGGACGTCGCAATCTTCGCCGCCGCCGTCGCCGATTGGCGCGCTGAACAGCCAAGCGACCATAAGATCAAGAAGCAGCAGGACCGGAGCCCGGCGCTGAAGCTTGTCGAAAACCCCGACATTCTGTCCACCATTGCCCATCGGCAGGCGAACCGACCGCGCCTTGTCATCGGATTCGCGGCTGAGACCCATGATGTGATTGCGAATGCCCGGGCAAAGCTCGCGAAGAAAGGCTGCGACTGGATCGTGGCCAATGACGTCTCGCCTGAAACGGGTGTTATGGGCGGCGACAGCAACACGGTTCATCTGGTCAGCGCCGGCGGGGTGGAGAATTGGCCGCCGCAGTCCAAGGGCGATGTCGCGCGCATGCTCGTGCAGCGCATTGCCCGGTCGTTGAAGGATCTTGACGCCGCAGGACCGTGACCTTGACCATCACGCTGAGCATCATGCGCCTGCCGCACGGGGCCGATCTGCCGTTGCCGACCTATCAAAGCAAGCTCGCAGCAGGTCTCGATCTGCATGCCGCTGTCCCCACCGAGGCGCCGATCGAGATAGCGCCCGGAAGCCGCGCGCTCATTCCGACAGGCGTCGCGATCGCGGTGCCGCCAGGCTATGAGGCACAGGTCAGACCGCGGTCGGGACTTGCTATCCGTGAAGGCGTGACCGTACTCAACGCGCCCGGAACGATCGATGCCGATTACCGTGGAGAAATACAAGTCATTCTTGTAAATCTCGGCACCAAGCCGTTCGTCATTCAGCGTGGCGCGCGCATTGCGCAGCTAGTCGTTGCGCCAATTATACAGGCGACTCTTGTTGAATGTGCCAGTCTAGACCTGACTGAGCGAAACGCATCCGGCTTCGGTTCCACCGGTACGACAACAAACACTGTCGACAAGCGCGACTAAATTGCAGTTCATCTGGACCGCGGGTCAGTTGTAATATAGTACCAGCTTAGTCGAAGCTATCGAAACAATTTTCCGCCCAGCGACGTTCCCCATCGATGCCTCTGCTCCCGCGCAAAGGAGTTCTCGCTATTGCTGCAGTGATTGATGTGGCCCTGCAGACGCATGGCCAGCCTGTCTCTGCGAAGACGCTCGCCGCCCGACACGGTCTGCCGCCGCGCCACCTCGAACCTGTCCTGCAGGCGCTTGTGCGTTGCGGAATTCTTAAAGGCATTCGTGGGCCGCGTGGCGGTTATGAGCTCGCACGCGACCGCCGGCGCGTGACCGCCAATGATATTTTGCGCGCGGCCGGCACCGTCGAGGAGGCGGCCGAGCCACACGGCGGCTCTGACCTTTTGACCAAGATTGTGCTGCCGGCCATGGCGCACGCCGAGCAGGAATTCGGCGTCGCACTATCCCGCATCAACCTCGAAGACCTGGCGCGCGATGCGCAAGCTCTAGGCAAGCCAGCGGCGAAAGCCGCCGTACGCGGCTGAGGCAGCATCGTTCACGATCTGGACTCTTTCGGCACGATTCACCTTGAGAGTAAAGTCAAGCGATTCGCGGGCTCGCCCCGCGACGGATCGCTGGCGGTATGGCGGGTGCCAGCCAGTAGAGGCGAAGGGGCATGCCGGACACGATCCGGACGGGCCGGAGCAGGGCGCAGCGGCGGCACGCGCGAGGAAGCGGATTCCTTGCGGCAATTGGCGTCTCCTCGCCGCTTTCTGCCGGCGCCGCCGACCGTTCCTCGCTGGCCCTCCATGAATTGGTTCTCACCGCGCAAAACAGCATCGATCAGCATCAGTTGGCGTTCATCGCGCTGGTCTGCGGCGTCGTGCTGTTTGCCGTCGTCACTGCGATCATGCTGGTGCGCACACGCGCGCGCGCCGCACGGCTCGAGGCCTGGTCGCGTGAGGAGATTGCCAGTTTGCGCGAGGAGCTCGACCGCGCCCATGCGCTGATGCGCTCGGAGCCGCAAGTGGTGGTGGTTTGGCCAGTCGACTCCGACGAGCCAACGGTGGAGGGCGATCCAAGCGCGGTAGGCGCATCTGCATCACACCGCCTCCTGGCCTTCGGCAGCTGGCTCGACGCCGGCAAAGCGCGCGCGATGGAACGCGCCGTCGAGGGATTGCGCACCAGCGGCGAAGCGTTCTCCATGACGCTCACCACCTTGTCGGGTCAGCCGATCGAAGCGATTGGCCGCGCCATTGGCGGGCGGGCGGTGCTGCGTCTGAAGGACGCAAGCGGCATCAAGCGCGAACTGGTCGAGATTGTCTCCCGCTACGAACGATTGGCGGCTGAAACGGCGCCGCTGCGGGCGCTGATCGACAAGCTCGATTGCCCGGTATGGGCGCGCGATGCGAGCGGACAGCTGATCTTCGTCAATTCCGCCTATGCGCGCGCCGTGGAGGCCAAAAATCCCGCCGATGCCTTAAAGCGACGGCTCGAACTCCTCGACAACGCCGTGCGCGAAACCATTGCGCAGGCGCGCATGAATGTTGGCAGTTTTGGCGGGCGCGTCCGCGCCATTGCTGCCGGAACGCGGCGGACCTTCGACGTCATGGACTTGCGCGCGGACTCGGGCAGCACCGGTATCGCGTTTGATGTCACCGAAGCGGACATGATGCGCAGCGCACTCGCGCGGCTTGCCGATGCCCATCGTCGCACGCTCGATCAGCTTTCGACCGGTGTCGCCATGTTCGGTCCCGATCACCGGCTGACATTCTACAATGCCGCCTATCGCGGGCTGTGGGACCTCGATGCGGCGTTCCTCGATCAGGGGCCAACGGATTCAGCGGTCATCGACGTGCTGCGGACGGCGCGCAAATTGCCAGAAGAGCAGGATTTTCGGCAGTGGAAGGCGCAGCTGCACGAGGCGTATCGCGCCATCGAAGCCAAGGAATACACTTGGCATTTGCCCGGCGGGCGCACATTGCGCGTGGTCACGACCCCCAACCCCGACGGCGGCGTCACCTATTTGTTCCATGATGTTACCGAGCGGCTCGATCTGGAGCGGCGCTTTGAGGAATTGATCCGAGTTCAAGGCGAAACGCTGGACAATCTTGCCGAAGGCGTCGCCGTGTTCGGCAGCGACGGCCGGCTGCGGCTGCACAATGCCGCCTTCGCCCGGATGTGGAAGCTCTCGGCGGGAGCCCTTGTCGAGCGCCCGCATATCGAGCGCATCACGGCGCTATGCCAGCCACTGCACGGCGATGCGCCGGCCTGGCGCGCTCTGCGCGACGTGGTCACCGCAATCGACAGCCGCGAACCAACCACCGGCCGCATCGAGCGCCGCGACGGCAGCGTCGTGGATTCGACTACCGTGCCGCTCCCCGACGGGGCCACGCTGGTGACGTTCCACGATGTCACCGACTCGGTCAATGTCGAGCGTGCGCTGCGCGAGCGCAACGAAGCCTTAGAGGACGCTGACAAGATCAAGATCGATTTCGTCCATCACGTATCTTATGAGCTGCGCTCGCCGCTGACCAATATCATTGGCTTCGTGCATTTGCTCAGCGATCCGACTACCGGGCCGCTTGGCGAAAAACAGCGCGAGTATCTTGATTATATCACGGTATCGACCAATACGCTGCTTGCGCTGATCAACAATATCCTTGACCTTGCAACAATCGATGCCGGCCGCATGCAACTCAACCTCGGGCCGGTCGATATTCGCGAGACCATGGCGGCCGCCGCCGAGGGCGTGCAGGACCGGCTGAGAAACGGAAGCCTCAGACTCGACATCATGGCGGCCGATAATATCGGCGGCTTCGTCGCCGATAAGCTGCGGGTGCGTCAGATTCTGTTCAACCTGTTGGCCAATGCCGTAAGCTTTTCGCCGCCGGGCGGGACAGTTACACTGACAGCCGAGCGGCGTTCCGACGCCGTGCTCTTTTCCGTCACTGATCAGGGCCCCGGGATTCCACCCGATGTGCTGGAGAAGGTGTTCGACTGGTTCGAAACTCATTCGCTCGGCTCGGCCCATCGCGGGCCCGGCATTGGCCTCTCGCTGGTGCGCTCCTTTGTCGAGCTGCACGGCGGAACCGTGAACATCGCTTCGGTCGTGGGACGTGGAACCACCGTCACCTGCACATTCCCGCTGGGCACGGCAGCTGCCCTTACCGCGGCCGAGTAGCGCTCATTGGGAAAAGAGATCATGCTCGAGCGCGATATCGAGATACGGACCGGCGCATGCTTTTGACCACCGGAGGTGGCGCAAGCTTTACCGCGACGTTAGCGAATGAGCAGGCGACCTGGCATTTCATGGTCGATATCGCCGCCGCACTCGAGCCAGGCGACCTCATCACCCTGTCGGGCGATCTCGGCGCCGGGAAGACGACCTTCGCGCGCGCTATGATCCGCTATCTTGCCGGTGATGAAACGATCGAAGTGCCAAGCCCGACATTTACGCTCATCCAAACCTACGATTTGCCGCGGTTCACGCTGGTTCATGCCGACCTCTATCGGCTTTCGGGTGCGGCCGAGCTCGCCGAACTCGGCTTCGAGGATCTGGCTGAAGGGGCGGTCGTGCTGATGGAATGGCCGGACCGCGCCGCGGGCTTTCTGCCGCCCGATCGGCTCGACATCACCTTTACGCTTGCACCGCAGCTCGGTCGGGACGTGCGCAACGTGCGCTACAGCGGCTATGGCAGTTTTGCGCCACGCGCGGAGCGCATCGCGGCCGTGCGCTCTTTTCTCGATGCGTCTGGCTTCGGCGGGGCGCTTCGTACACGCATGCAGGGCGATGCGTCGACGCGGATTTTCGAGCGTCTGAGGCGTGATGATGAAACGACGATTTTGATGAACGCCCCGCGCCGGCCGGACGGCCCGCCGGTGCGCGACGGCAAGCCTTATAGCGCCATCGCGCACCTTGCCGAAGACATCGCGCCCTATGTGGCGCTAGCGGCGGCGCTGCGCGCGCAAGGGCTCTCGGCACCGGAGATTTTTCATGCCGACCTCGATCACGGTCTACTGATCATGGAAGATCTTGGTGAGGAGCGCATCGTCACGGGTGAGCCGCCGACGCCAATCGCGGCGCGCTATGCCGCGGCCGTCGATCTTCTCGCTGCGCTGCACAGCCGGCGACTGCCGGAGGTGCTGCCGGTCGCCTCGCATCTCGAATATCGTCTGCCGCGCTATGACATGCAGGCGCTTCTGATCGAGGCCGAGCTGCTGCTCGACTGGTACCTGGCCGATGCAGCGGTCAAACCCGGCATGCGCAGGGAATTCACCGCGCTCTGGCGCGAGGCGCTGCAACCGGCGATCGACGCGCCGCCGACCTGGGTGCTGCGCGACTATCATTCGCCCAATCTGCTGTGGCTCGCCGACCGCGACGACATTGCACGCGTCGGCATCCTCGATTTTCAGGACAGCCTGATCGGTCCTGCCGCCTACGACGTCGCTTCGCTCCTGCAAGACGCACGTGTCGATGTGCCGGAAACACTCGAAATGTCTCTTTTGACGCAATATGTACGGGCGCGCCGCAACGCGGGCCCGTCGTTCGACACCGCGCAATTCACGCTGCTTTATGCAACGCTTGCCGCGCAACGCGCGACCAAGATTCTCGGCATATTCGCGCGCCTTAATCGCCGCGACGGCAAGCCGCAATATCTGCGTCACCTGCCGCGCCTATGGGACTATTTGCAGCGCTCGCTGGCGCATCCCGCGCTCGCTGCCCTAAAGGCCTGGTATGCCGCCAATATCCCGCCGCCAAATCGGCTATGATGCGGCGAGTCGGACCGCGATAAATGGCCGGGCTGGGGAATGCCATGATGCCGAAGAGGGCGATCGTGCTCGCCGCTGGGCTTGGAACGCGCATGCGCCCGTATAACGGCCAGATTCCAAAACCGCTGGTCGCCGTCGGCGGCAAGGCGCTGATCGACTACGGCCTCGATCGCCTGGCCGATGCCGGCGTCGAGCGCGCCGTGGTCAATGTGCACCATCTCGCCGACACTCTGGAAAAGCATCTCGCGCCACGGCGTCGGCCGCAGATCGTGATTTCTGACGAGCGCGCAGAGCTCCTAGGCACCGGCGGCGGCATCGCCAAGGCGCTGTCACAGCTTGGCGACGCGCCGTTCTTTCTGGTCAACTCTGATACGCTCTGGCTCGACGGCGTCCGGCCCAATTTCGCTCGCCTCGGCGAAGCCTTCGATTCTGCCCGCATGGACGCGCTTTTGCTGTTGGCCCCGACCACGGGCAGCATCGGCTATTCAGGACGCGGCGACTACATAATGCTGCCCGACGGACGCCTGCGCCGCCGCGCCGAGAATGACGTCGTGCCGTTCATCTATGCCGGAGCCGCCGTTCTTTCGCCGTCGCTCTTTGTCGGCGCGCCGAAAGGCGCGTTCCCGCTTACGCTGCTGTTCGACCGCGCCGGCGAGAGAGACCGACTGTTCGGCCTGCGTCTTGAGGGCGTGTGGATGCATGTGGGTACGCCCGAGGCGGTTGCTGCAGCGGAAGCGGCGCTCGCGGCAGCGCATTAGAGCCGGCCAGACCCATGCAAACTTCGCCTAAACTTCGCCTAAGCTTCGCCGTTCCCGCACCGAGCGGGATCCTATAATTCGAACCTATAATTCGTAGTCGACCAGAATCTGCTGGGCCTGGAATTATGGCTTCTCGCGTTCACGGGAATGGCGACAGCGGCTACGCGACCAATCGATGGCACCACGCGTTTTTACCATTCCAGCATCCGCGCCGTTCCTGCCGACGCTGATCGAAGCCTTGCACAGCGGCGCGCTGGGGTTTCGCTGCGACGGCGATCCGCTCGCGCTTGCCCCAATGACGATTTATCTGCCGACCCGCCGTGCCTGCGGATTGCTGCGCGATGCCTTTCTCGCCCGCCTGAAAGACGGCGCGGTGGTCCTGCCGCGTATCATCCCGATCGGCGATATCGACGAAGACGAGATTGCGTTCGCCGAAGTGGCGGCTGGCGGCATCGCGGCGGAAGCCCTGGCGCTGCCCGAGGCGCTCGGCGGACTGGAACGCCGGCTCTTGTTGGCGCAGCTCGTGAGCAAATGGGCGACCTCGGCCGAGTTGCACGGCGTAAGCGGCTCGCCCCTGGTCGCGCAGACGCCGACCTCGGCTTGCGCGCTAGCCGACGATCTCGCCCGCCTGATCGACGACATGACGATGCGTGGCGTGGCTTGGGAGCGGCTTGACGAGCTGGTGCCCGACAAGTTCGACGTCTATTGGCAGCTCACATTGCGCTTCCTGCAGATCGCGCATCGCCGCTGGCCGGATGTCCTGCGCGAGCGCAACTGCATCGAGCCGGCCGAGCGTCGCGACCGCCTGATCAAGGCGGAAGCTGCACGTCTCGCCCGCAAAACCGATGGGCCGGTGATTGCCGCAGGCTCGACGGCATCCATTCCTGCAACGGCAGAGCTGATCGCCACCATCGCGCGTCTGCCGCACGGCGCCGTGGTGCTGCCCGGGCTCGATACTGATCTTGACGAGGAATCGTGGAATCTGATCGCGGGCGACGAGAGAAAAAAAATCGCGCCGGCGCCTGGCCATCCGCAATTCTCCATGCAGGCGCTATTGACACGCATCGGCATCAGTCGCGCCGAGGTCGTGCCCTTGGCGCGACCGCGCGGCCGCGAGCGCCTGATTTCAGAGGCGCTGCGGCCCGCCGCGGTCACCGACCTGTGGCGGCAAAAATCGGCCGCGGTGGATTTCGAAGCACATGTCGATGCGGCCTTGCGGACGCTGACCGTAATTGAGGCCGCCAATCCGGAGGAGGAAGCACTCGCCATCGCAACCGCGGTCCGCGAGGCCGTGCATGAGGGCAAGAGCGCAGCGCTGGTCACGCCGGACCGCGCGCTTGGACGGCGCGTTGTTGCCGCGCTTGCACGCTGGAATATTGTCGCTGAAAATTCCGGCGGCGATGCGCTTGTCGATACGCAAGCCGGAATTTTTGCAAGGCTCGCGGCGGCGACTGCACTTGGCGGCGTGGAGCCGGTAACGCTGCTTGCTTTGCTCAAGCACCCGTTGCTGCGGCTTGGCATTGATGAATGCGCCGTTGCCTCGCTCGAGCGGGCCATTTTGCGCGGGCCGCGGCCGCGCGCTGGCTGCGGCGGGCTGGCCGAGGCGCTGGCGACGTTCCGGGCACAGCTCGTGAAATTCCGCCGCGGCGAAAAGGTCGACTTGCATGCTTCCGATCCGCGAACCGAAATGACGGATCGTGAGCTGAACGGGGCGACAGATTTGGTCGCTCACCTTGCTGTCGCACTTGCGCCGCTCGAATCGATTGGACGTGAGCCGCGGCCGCTCAGCGAGTTTGCAAAGCGTCACCGCGACGTGCTGGCGGCACTATCGCAGCAAGGCGATGGAGCTGCGGCCTTCGCCGGCCATGATGGCGCAAAGCTTGCCGAAGCGCTCGACGAGCTCGCAGCGAGCGATACGGCTGCGCGTCTGGCCGTCGATAAGACCGACTATGTGGAGTTGTTTTCAGCAGCTCTTGCCGATCGCGTCGTGCGGCGACCGCCGCAGCCGGATCTGCGCGTGCGCATCCTTGGGCCGCTCGAAGCGCGTCTGACCGAAGCCGATCGCGTTGTGCTCGGTGGCCTGGTCGAAGGGACTTGGCCGCCGGAGAGCAATACCGACGCGTGGCTCAGCCGGCCGATGCGGCTTGAACTCGGTCTCGACCTGCCGGAGCGTCGGATCGGCCTGTCCGCGCATGATTTTGCGCAACTGCTCGGCGCGCGCGATGTGATCCTGACCCATGCTGCCAAAATCGCCGGTGCGCCGACGGTGCCGTCGCGCTTCATGCAGCGGCTAGCCGCGGTTGCAGGGTCTCGCTGGAGATTGGCGGTCGAGCGCGGCAAGAAATATCTCGCTTGGGCGCGCGAGCTCGACCGGCCGGATCACATCGCGTCCGCGCCACAGCCGGCGCCAAAGCCGCCACGCGCAGCGCGGCCGAAAAGTCTGTCGGTGACGGAGATCGAAGATTGGCTGCGCGATCCCTATACGATCTATGCCAGGCACATCCTGCGCATGCGCGTGCTGGACCCGGTCGACGCCGCGCCGGGCGCCGCCGAGCGCGGCACCATTATTCATGCCGCCATCGGCGAGTTCAGCCGGCGCCATGCGAAAGATTTTCCGCCGAATCCGGTGGAGGAGCTCATTGCGCTGGGTGAGCCGCATTTCGCAGCGCTCGCCGACTTTCCGGAAGCGCGCGCGTTCTGGTGGCCGCGTTTCTTGCGCATCGCGCATTGGTTCGCCCGCTGGGATGCGGAGCGTCGCGCTTCGATCGCCGCAATCGAGGCGGAAATACGCGGCGAGGTCGACATTGCGCTTGCTGATGGCACGTTCAAGCTGCGCGGCATCGCCGATCGCATCGAGCGGCTGTCGGACGGCCGCTATGCCATTCTGGACTATAAGACCGGTTCAGCGCGCAGCGAAAAGCAAGTGCGCACGGGGCTGGCGCCCCAGCTCACGCTTGAAGCCGCGATGCTGCGCCATGGGGGCTTCAAATCCATTCCACCCGGCGCATCCGTTGCGGAAATCGCCTATGTGCTGCTCAAGGGCGGCGAGCCGCCCGGCAAATATGAGCCGATCTCGTTCAGGGAAGGTTCGCCCGACAGCCATGCCGATCGGGCGCTGCAAAAGCTTGCTGCGCTTGCGAGCCGCTTCGACAGCGACACCGAGCCTTACCGCTCGCTTGTCCATCCGATGTGGAAGACGCAATACGGCGATTACGACCACCTTGCCCGCGTAAAGGAGTGGTCGAGCGGGCTTGATGACGACGTCTGGGGCAGCGAATGAGGACGCCGGACGCAATTCCCACGCAGGTCCGCGAATCGCAGCGCGCGGTCGCCGACCCGGATGTCTCTGCCTGGGTCGCGGCCAATGCCGGATCGGGCAAGACCCATGTGCTGGCGCAGCGCGTCGTCAATCTGCTGCTGAACGGCGTCGCGCCGGAGAAAATTCTCTGCATCACCTTCACCAAGGCGGCCGCCGCCAATATGGCGAAGCGGGTCTTCGATACGCTCGCGCAATGGACGACGCTCGGCGATGCGGCGCTTGACAAGGCGATCAGCGAGGGCGCGGGGCTGCCGATCGACGGGCGGCGGCGCGTGCTGGCGCGGCGCTTATTCGCCCAGGCCATCGAGACGCCCGGCGGGCTCAAAGTGCAGACGATCCACGCCTTCTGCACCCAACTTTTGCATCGCTTTCCTTTTGAAGCGAATGTCGCCGCGCGCTTCACTGTGCTCGACGAGATCCAGCAGACACAGCTGCTTGAACAATTGACTCTACACGTGCTGCTCGAGGGCGCGCGTGAGCCGGACGGTCCGCTTGGCCGCGCCTTAGCGCTAGCCATGGCGGCAGCCGCCGATCAGACCTTCCGCGATGTCGTTCGCGCCGCGATCGGTCGCCGCGATGCGGTGATGCGCTGGGTGATCAAAGAGGGCGGCGTCGAGGCCGCTATTGCCGCGCTGTCGCGTTCGCTCGGCGTCGATCCATCGGAGAACCGCAGCGATATCGAGGAGGAGTTCTTTGCAGCCTCGTCGATCAAGCGGGAGCAGTGGACCGAGCTTGCCGCGCTTTTGAGCCAGGGGGGCAAGAACGATCGCGAACAGGCGCGCCGCTTCGCGCTGCTCCCCTCGCTGTCGCGCAGTGATCAGGTCGAGACCTATCTCGATATCTTCTGCACCGCGGACCGCGCGCCGCGGAAAACTATTCTGACCAAGGCGATCAAAGATGCCGCCCTGGTCGAGCGTTTCACCGCCGAGCAGCAGCGAGTTTGCGCGCTGCTCGACCGGCTGCGTGCGGTAGACTGTCGCGACCGTTCTGCCGCGCTGCTGACGGTCGTCCACGCCGTCCTGACGCGCTACCACAACGAAAAAGCGCGCCGCGGCCTTCTCGATTACGACGATCTGATCGACAAGACGCTCGACCTCCTCACCAATGTCGATGCCGCCTGGGTGCACTACAAGCTCGATCTCGGCATCGATCATCTCCTGATCGACGAGGCGCAGGACACGAGTCATAAGCAATGGGAGATCGTGCGGCGGCTTGTGGCTGAATTCACCGCCGGCGCCGGAGCGCATTTTGGCACTCGCACGATTTTTGCCGTCGGCGACGAGAAGCAATCGATCTATTCGTTTCAAAATGCCGCGCCGCGCGAATTTGCCGCCATGCGGCACTATTTCGAACGCGCGCATGGCCATGGCGGTCTCAAATTCGTGTTTCGCGAATTCAAGCATTCATTTCGCTCCGGTCAAAACGTGCTGGCCGCCGTCGATGCAGTCTTCAAGGACAAGCTCGTCGCCGCGAGCGTTTCATCGGACACGGGCGGTTTCCCGCCGCATATCGCCTTGCCCGATGCGCCGTCGAGTCTGGTCGAGATCTGGGATCCAATCGAGCCCGACGAACGTAGTGAGATCGAGGGCTGGGATGCGCCGTTCGACATCATCAGCGAAACCAGCCCGCGCGTGAAATTGGCGCGGCGCATAGCCGGCACAGTGCGACGGCTGGTCGACAACCAAACGCCGGTCGGCATTGCGCGCCGTCCCGCGCGCTACGGCGACATTCTGATCCTGGTGCGGCAGCGCGGTCAGCTGTTCGAATCGATTATCCGCGCGCTCAAGCATGAGGATGTCGAGGTCGCGGGCGCCGATCGCCTGATGCTCACGGAGCATATCGCAGTGATGGATCTGATGGCCCTTGCGGATGCTTTGCTGCTGCCGCAAGACGACCTGGCGCTCGCGGCTGTGTTGCGCAGTCCGCTGTTCGGTTTTTCGGAGGACGAACTGTTCGCCGTCGCTCATGATCGCGGCCGAACCTCACTGCGCGCGGCGCTGGCGCGCAAGGCGCGGCATGGCGATCTGTTCGCCGCCGACGCGCATGCGCGCCTCGATAGGTTGAGCCAGGACGCGCGTCGTGAAACACCGTTTGCGTTCTATGCAAAGCTTCTCGGCGCCGGCGGCGCACGTCGGCATTTCCTCAGCCGGCTTGGTGCCGAAGCCAACGACGCTCTCGATGAATTCCTCAACCTCGCGCTCGAATATGAGCGCCGCGAGACGCCGTCGCTGCAGGGCTTCTTGGCGTGGCTGCGCCAGGCGCGCGCCGAAGTGAAGCGCGACATGGAAATGGCGCGCGACGAAGTACGCGTCATGACGGTGCACGGCGCCAAGGGCCTCGAAGCGCCGATCGTGATCATCGCCGACACGATGACGCCGCCTGCCGGCCCGAAGCCACCGCGCCTTCTGCAGCTCGACGGCAATGCGTTGGTCTGGGTCAACCGCAAAGCGAACGATCCGCCCGCGGTTGCCGCGGCCCGGGCGCAGGCGCAGCGCGAGGCAGCGGACGAATATCGCCGGCTGCTCTATGTGGCCATGACGCGGGCTGCCGACCGGCTGATCATCTGCGGCGCCGAGGGCGAAAGAAAGCGGCCCGACGGCTGCTGGTATGACCTTGCGCGCGCGCCGCTTGAGCCGTTCTTGGTCGAGGAGCGCGAAGGCGAGGATAAGGTCTGGCGCTTTCGCAGCCCGGAAGCAAAAGCGGCGCCTTCCGAGAAGGCCGCGCAGGGCGACACCGAGCCAAAATCCGCCGCGCCCGAGTTGCCGTCCTGGCTGCGCCGGCCGGCCGTCCCCGAAACGACGCGAGCAAGGACACTCTCACCCGCCGCAGCCTTCGCCAACGAAGCCGAGCGCTTTGCGCCCACTGGGAGGTCCGCCGTCGAACGCCAAAAGGCCCTCGAACGCGGCCGCATCGTGCATCGGCTGATGCAAAGCCTGCCCGATATCCCGCCCGCGCAGCGCGCGGAGGCAATCGCCCGCTATCTAGCACGCGCCGCAACGAATTTCTCGGAAGCGGAGCGGGTCGAGATCACCCGCCAAGTCCGCACTATTCTCGACGACAACAATTTTGCCGAGATTTTCACGCCGGGAAGCCGCGCCGAGGTGCCTATTGTTGGCCGCCTGCCAGGCGGCGAGGGGCTCGCAGTTTCTGGTCAAGTGGATCGACTGTCGGTCAACGATAGGGCCGTCTTCATCGCCGATTACAAGACGGATAACGTCGTGCCGGAGCGGCCCGATCAGATACCGCCTCAGTACGTCGCTCAGCTCGCCCTGTACCGGGCCGTGCTCAACCAGCTTTATCCCTCCAAAATTGTGCGGGCCGCGCTGGTTTTCACGAAGGGCCCGGTCCTGCTGGAGATCCGGGCTCGCGCGATGGATGAGGCGCTGGAGGCAGCGCTTAGGTCCGAGCTTTGCAAAAACTCAACCTAAGACGGGCACACTGCGGCAGTGGCGTCCTCACGCTGCGGTGAAGCTGCCTTGACGCCCGGCAAGCCCGTCCATACGTTCGTTTGCCCCGGGCTGCCGATTCCCAAAAGATGAGGTGTTTCATGGTCGCGAAAACAACGGATGCCACCTTCGAGGCGGACGTGCTCAAGGCGAGCGAGCCCGTGGTCGTGGATTTTTGGGCAGAATGGTGCGGTCCTTGCCGCATGATCGCGCCGGCGCTGGAAGAGATTTCCAATTCGCTCAACGGCAAGGTCAAGATCGTCAAGCTCAACGTGGACGAGAATCCCGGCACCGCCGCGAAATACGGCATCATGTCGATTCCGACCCTGATGCTGTTCAAGAACGGGCAACTCGCGTCGCGCCAGATCGGCGCCGCGCCGAAGCAGAAGCTCGAGCAGTGGATTACGGCGTCCGTGTAACGGATGCTCCGTCGTCCCGGGCCGAACGAGGTGAGAAGCCCCAAATCCATGGGCATTGCTAGCAGTGCAGGTTCTGCACTGTGATTATGGGTTCCCGGTTTGCCACTTCGTCCCGACGGGGAATGGAGTGACTCAATGTCGAAAATGCCGCGTTCCGGTCAGCACCATCGCGATGCCATGCGCGTCGGCGGCTTCGATCACCTCGCTGTCGCGCATTGATCCGCCGGGCTGAATGACGGCCGTGGCGCCGGCCTCGATTGCGACCAGGAGGCCATCGGCAAACGGAAAGAAGGCGTCGGAAGCCACCACCGAACCTTTGGTCGCCGGCTCCTTGCGGCCCGTTTCCTCCGCGGCATCCTGCGCCTTGCGCGCGGCGATGCGCGCGGAATCGACACGACTCATCTGACCCGCGCCGATGCCCACTGTCGCCAGATCCTTGGCATAAACGATCGTGTTCGATTTGACGTGTTTGGCGACGCGGAAGGCAAACCGCAGGTCGCGCAATTCGGCATTGCTCGGGGCGCGCTTGGTCACCGGCCGCAAATCCATGTCGTCGACCACGGCATTGTCGCGCGATTGCACCAGCAGTCCGCCGGCGACAGTTTTGGCGGTGAGACCGGAAGCGCGCGGATCGGGCAAGCCGCCGGCGAGAAGGAGCCGCAGATTCTTCTTGGCGCCCACAATGGCTATCGCCTCGTCCGTCGCATCCGGCGCAACGATGACTTCGGTGAAGATTTCGGTGATCGCGCGCGCGGCGTCGGCATCAAGCGTGCGATTGAGCGCGACAATGCCGCCGAACGCCGATGTCGTGTCACAGGCGAGCGCCTTGCGATAGGCCTCGAGGAGACTTTCACCCTCCGCCACGCCGCATGGGTTGGCGTGCTTGACGATGACGCAGGCGGCGGTGCGCGCAGGATCAAATTCGGCGACGCATTCATAGGCTGCGTCGGTATCGTTGATGTTGTTGTAGGAGAGCTGCTTGCCCTGCACCTGACGCGCCGTCGCAACGCCAAAGCGAATGTCCGGCGTGCGATAGAAGGCCGCAGTTTGGTGCGGGTTCTCGCCGTAACGTAACGCCTCGATCAGCCGCCCGCCAAACGCGCGATAATCGGGCGTTGTCTGGCCGAGCTGTTCGGCGAACCAATCGCTAATCGCCGCATCGTAAGCAGCAGTGCGCGCATAGGCTTTTGCCGCCAAGCGCCGCCGCAGCATCAATGTTGTCATGCCCTGGTGATTGGCGAGTTCATCGAGCACTGCCGCGTAATCCTTCGCATCGACCAAAACCGCGACATCTTGATGGTTTTTGGCCGCGGCGCGGATCATCGCCGGCCCGCCGATATCGATATTCTCGATACAGGTCGCGAAATCCGCCTTGCCGGCGACCGTCTGTTCGAAGGGATAGAGATTGACCACCAGAATATCGATCGGGCGGATATGCTGCGTCTGCATCGCCTTGACATGCTCGGAATTGCCGCGCACGGCCAGCAGGCCCCCATGCACCGCCGGATGCAGCGTCTTGACGCGCCCGTCCATCATTTCCGGAAAGCCGGTGAGGTCACTGACGTCGAGCACTTTCAGCCCGGCATCGCTCAACGCTTTGCGCGTGCCGCCGGTCGAGACCAGTTCGATGCCGAAATCAGCGAGCGCACGCGCGAACTCGACCACGCCGGTCTTGTCGGAGACGGAAATGAGGGCGCGCGAAGCGCGGCGAAGATGTTCGGTCATGATGTTCCTTAAGATATCACAGCGGCAGCCGCGGTTCTTCTTCACGCGCACGGCGCGCGGCGTTCGTACTGGCGAGCGCGCCTGTTGGCGCCCGCTGAAAACTCCACAAGACGCGTGAGGCCGTGCGCGCGCGACCGCGAATGACGAGCTGGGTCGTGCGGCGCGGGCCTTCGCTGCCGGCAAGATACACGCTGTCTTCGAGTTCCACCTGATCCTCGTGCGCGCTGAAGGTCCATACGTCGCGGTTCGGCATCATCAGCATGACCCCATGGCCATCGCTCAAGCGTGTAGCCTTGACCGTCGGATGCAGATGAAAGCGTACGGCAAATTCGTCTTGGGTGCTGCGCACCTGCGGTTCACCGCCGGCATCGAGAAAGACGTCCTCGCCATCGAGCCGCAAGCCGTCGAACGCAAGCATGAGCACCCGTTCATGCACGATGTCGAAACGGTCGGCATAGCCGTCATGGGCGGTACGCAAAACGGTTCCGTCAGACCCTTCCTCGCGCGTGGTCACGACATGTCTCGGCCCGCCGAGCATCGGCGAGCCGCCAAGCATCCGCTTAAAGGTCGCCGCTTCGACGAACCGGGCCGACGATGTGTTGTTAAACGTGACCGTAGAGTGCGCGGCGGTCGCGCGCGCGACTTGACGCCAACTTTCTCGGCCGGAGGCCGGGACGCCGCAATTGACGACCAGGAGTGCCTGCTTCGGTGTCGAAAACTCGAACGACAAGCACCCGGCATGCGCTTCAAGACTCATTTCGATTGGCGGCGCGCGGCCGGTATCCATCAAGAGCACGGCGCCGCCGGCCTCGAGCCGTTGATAGCCCGAATGCGGCGCATTGGCGAATGGCGTGCCGTGGGTTTCGTCATAGGCAAGCAGTGTCGACAAGCGATCCGCCGGCGTTGCGCCCATGCCGTTGAAATGCGCAAAAGTGCCTTCGGAATGGCGAAAGAAGCGCAGCATCGGCATCATGCGGTCGATGGCATTGAGCAGCGCTTGCGGCGGCGCGATGTTGCGCGCCGCGAAAGCCTGACGCAGCGGCAGGAATTCCAGCAGAATGTCGATCACCGCGCCGGGATCGCGGCTGATATGGCCGCCATCGGGAAGAATCTGCCGCTCAATCTCGCTTGACAGCCGCTCGGTGGCGGACCGGATGTACCGCGCTTGGCCGGCAATGCACAGCGCGGCATAAGTGAGCGCGATGAAAGCCTGCATGGCGGCGACACCGGTGCGGGCGTCACCGGCGGTATG
>JAJPJB010000054.1 GCA_021324465.1 Hyphomicrobiaceae bacterium | reverse complement strand
GGCGGTGGAGGCGGTGGAGGCGGTGGAGGCGGCGCCTCAACACGGGGCGGTGGAGGCGGCGGCGCCGCGAAAACGGGCGGCGGAGGCGGTGGCGGAGGTGTCTCGACGCGCGGCGGCGCGGGCGCGCGCTGTGCCGATTTGGTGGCATCGTCGTCGGCGATAATGCGCCGGATGGAGGCAAGAATCTCCTCCATCGACGGTTCCTGCGACCTCGCCGGTTGCGTCATGCACGTCCTCGCCTGCTCTCTTCCCTATGCGCGCGACTGCCCTGAGCCTGCTTTTCAGGCGCCCCAAAGACCGCCCGCTTTAGCCGCCGCCCCAATGGTCGCCGCACGGTTACCCCTTCGCCGCCACGGCCGGCGAATCATGCCAGCGAATCATATCAACACCACTATGCATCGGCGGGCGCGAGTATGTCATGGCAAAAGTCGAAGGCAAGACGCGATCATGCTGGGATCTGTGGACACACGCCGCAAGGACCGCCGCGAGATTTCCACTGTTTCAGGATGGAACAAGATACGGGCGGAAGCCCGCTCATCTGCCGTCCGGCGTACGCACGCCGATCCACGCGTCGCGGATTTGCTGATAATGAATTTGCGGATCGTAAATCGTCACGTCGAGGCCCAGATGCTGCATTGACAGCCCGCCAACGGCGGCAAGGAGTCCGTAGGATGCGACGACTCGGTCGTGCTGCGCCTGAACAAGCGCGACACGTGCATTGACCAGTTCCTGCTGCGCATTAAGCACGTCGAGGGTGGTACGCTGGCCGACGCGCGCTTCTTCGCGCACGCCATTGAGCGCAATCTCGGCGGCATTGACCTGCGCGGTCGTCGCCTCGATCTGCGCCTTCGCCGCATCCAATTGGCCCCAATACTGCACGACGGTCTCGCGCGCCTGATCGCGATTGACGTCGAGCGCGAGGCGCTGCTGCCCAAGCGATTCCTTCGACTGCCGGATCGCCGAATATTCGGCGCCGCCTTGGTAGATCGGAACGGTCAGCGTGCCGAGCACCTGGGCCTGGAACAATTTGGGAGTCTGGATTGTCGAGTCCCAGGACTTTTGCACGGTCGCTTGAATGCCGAGATTTGGATAGAGATTGCTTTCGCTGATCTTCACTGTCAGTTCGGCGATATCGACGCCGTAAGCGGCGGCAAGCACCGACGGGCTCTGCGCCTGCCCCTGCGCGATCGCCCCGCTCAGCGTCGGCGGCGACAGCCGATCGACCGGCGTGCCGGGGGCGAGCTTGCCGGGATCGACGCCGATGACGCGCCGATATTGCGCCTGTGACGTGACGAATTGCGACTGCGCGGCGAGCAGTTGTGAGCGCCCGGCGGCAAGCCGCGATTCGGCCTGCGCGACGTCGGTGCGCGTCACTTCGCCGACATTGAAGCGGTCGCGCGTCTGTTTGAGCTGTTCGGTCAACACCTCGACGTTGCTGCGCTGCAATTGCAGCGTCGCCGTGTCGCGCAGCAGATCCATATAGGCGGTGGCGGCGTCAAGCAGCACCTGTTGCTCAGTGACGCGCAACGTCTCGCGGGCGCCCATCACCTGGCTTTCGGCCTGACGCACTCGATTGGCGGTCTGATTGCCGTTAAAGATCGTTTGCGTCGCGGTGACGCCGACGCTGCGCGGGACAGTATCCTCGGCAAGCGTCTGATAGGTGACAGTGTTGGGAAAAGTCGACTGGGAAACCAGCTTGGTTGTCTGATTCGTGTAGCTCGGTCCGGCCGAGACGGTGGCGCTGATTTTCGGCCGGAAGCCGGACAACGCCTGCGGCACGTTCTCATCGGTGGCGCGCAAGGCGGCGCGCTGCGCATTCAGCGACGGATTGTTCTGATAGGCCTGGACCAGCGCCCATTCGATCGTGTCCGCCGACGCGAGCGTGCATCCGGCCACGAGCAATGTGCCGGCTGCGGCAAGGCTGCCTGCGCGGTGCAAATACGCCCGCAGTCTTCGTCCACCCATAACGCAGACGGCTCCCAAGTCCCTCCACCACGCCCCTTGCGGTGGATCCCCGAACACATGCCCGCTGCCTCGCCCGGGGATGCCGCGCGAGAAGCTGGAAACTCGAACTTAAGCTTTTGCAGCCGTAGGGGAAACCCTTTCCCTGGGGATGACAGGTAGAATTCCCTCCCGTGGCACATAAGCGCCACAGGTGACCTTTTGCCCCGTATTTCCGCACTTTCTTCGTCGTGGAATGTTCGAAAAGGGCGTCTGCGGTCCGCGAGCCCAGACGGATGGTCCTGTATCGCCAGCTTCGGGCGGGGCGGAACGGGGGGGTAGGAACTGGCAGCCGATCAGAACGCGAAGGTTTTGGGCGCCACAAAACCGGGCAGAACGGCGGCGGCCGCATCGAAGATCGGCCGGCCGACAAGATGGCCCTCGATCGGTCGATAGAGCATGGCTTTGCCGGCCGGGCCGCCGCGCAAGATACAGGCAAGCCGACCGGTCGGCTTGAGCAGCGCGCCAAGCGATTCAGGGGCAATCTCGGTGGCACCATTGAGCATGATGAAATCGTAAGGCGCGGCGGCGGGCCAGCCCGTGGTCAGGGGCCCGGCGACCACGGTGACGTTGCCCGCCCCGACCGCCGCCAGCGCCTGCTCCGCCGAGCGGGCGAGCTTTAAGTCCTCTTCAAGCGCAATGACGGAACCCGCCAGCTGCGCCAGTATGGCCGAAGAATACCCGGTGCCGCAGCCGACATCGAGCACGTGATCGCCGCCACCGAGCTGGGCCGCTTGAATGAGTTTGGCCAGCACCATCGGCTTAAGCAGCACGCGTCCCTCGCCGATCGGAACCTCGCCGTCGAGATAGGCGCGATCGACGAATTGCGGCGGGACAAAGCGCTCACGCGGCACCGTCAGCATGGCTGCGATCAGGCCGGGATTGGTGACGTCGGCAGTACGAATCTGCCCGTCCACCATCATCCGGCGGGCCGTGGCGGCGTCGAACATGCGTGGCAATCCCCGATTGGTCGGCAAAGGTCGGCTTTGGAGCATGATCCTTTGCGAAAACCGGGTGCCCCGCTCTCGGATCATGCCTTACGGGAAGGGTTCCGGATCAAGCTCGGGGGGTTTTGCGACAGCGTCGCGTAAAAGGCAAGCAGTGCCTGCCCTGCCCTACCCGGCACTTGAACGGTACGAGCATGCAGAGGGTACACGGCGCGCGAGGAGGCATTGCCTAATGCATTCAGTGCAGTTACCTACGGCTCGCTGGGTTAAGGCCACGTGGCGGAGTGGTTACGCAACGGTCTGCAAAACCGTGTACCCCGGTTCAATTCCGGGCGTGGCCTCCAGCCTGTGCTCGCGCCCAAACGCGCCGGCTTGAAGCCGGAATTTGCACGCGTTTTCTGCGCTTTCAAAGCCCGGCGCCCTTTGTTATATGCGCAGTCCACGCCTGAGCAGGTTATTCCCCGGTAGCTCAGCGGTAGAGCAACCGGCTGTTAACCGGTTGGTCGCTGGTTCGAATCCGGCCCGGGGAGCCACTTCGGCAATGTCCGTTCCGGACACATGGGTAACGACCGCGTGGTGGAGGGTTCGGCCCGCCCGAGCCTGCCTTGCAGCACTCGCTTTCGTCTCGCGCCGGGTTTATTTTCAGGTGCGCATTTATGTCGTGTAGGAGTTGTCGTGTCCGCCCCAGACTGGGCACGCAAAGCGTCGCGGCTCGCCAATGTTTCGCGAGTCAAGCAGCGCGAGGCGGCAGGGCAATTGCGCGCTGCATCGCCCGATGAAATCGTGGTGCAATGCCTGCGCTGCCGGCATATCGGCCGTCTCACTGCGTTGGATTTGTCCCGCCGCGGCATCGCTGCCGGCGCCCCGATCGCGAGCTTTGTCAAACGGCTGCGCTGCCGCAAATGCGGCAGCCAGAGCGTTCGGGCCAAGCGCCTCGCGCAATGCCGGGCGGGTTAGAGCATTCTCCGGAAAAGTGGGACCCGGTTTTCCGTAAGAAAATGCGACAAAACAAAAGCTTCCGGAGCGCTTTCCGGTTCCGTCGAAACGGAGAGCGCTCCCGTGCGCGATCCGAAGACCCGCAAATTCGCCGGAGCACTGACACTCGACATTGGTACGCAACATTGCCTAATCGGCAGCGTTGAATCGACGGCGCCCGGCGATGGCCCCATCCATCCCGCCGCGCCGGTGGCCCCGGCCCTCACACCATGCCCCCGGGGCCGGGGCCACACGGGCTGTCATTTCGGAGCCGAGCGACGCGCGGGCCCGCAAGACCTGTTCCGAGTATAGGAGGTCCAATCATCGGATGACGTGTCGAACGCCTTGGCCCCGCCACTCCTCTCCCAATCCTGATCGGTTCACGCCGGCTGAAAGTTGACGCTTTGCAACAGCTTGCGCGCGCGCACGATCTCGCTGGCGATAAAAGCCTTGCTCTGATCGATGCTCTCCGTCACCGGCTCGAGCAGCGTGGTCCTCAGCGATTTCACGACGGCAGGATCGCGCATCGTGTCCTGAATGAGGTCGTGCACGGTCATCTTGATCTCATTGGGCGTGCCCTTGGGCGCCCAGATCGCATACCATGACTGGAACTCGAAGTTTGGAACGCCGGCCTCCGCCATGGTAGGAATGTCGGGCGCCAGCACCGAGCGCTTGGCAGCGGCGATACCGAGCGCCCGTGCCTTGGTTCCATCCTTCGCCGCCGGGATCAGCGCAAAGCTCGTGTCGATCAGCAGCTGTACCGCACCGGCCATCAGATCGAGCAGAGCCGGCTGTGTGCCGCGATAGGCCACCATCGGAATATTGGCGCCGGTGCGCTGCAGAAAGTCGATCGTCGCCAGATGTCCGGCCGAGCCGGTCGCGGAGATGGCGAAATTCCATTTTTCGGGGTCCGCCTTGGCGGCGCTGACGACCTCAGCCACCGTTTTCTCCGGTCGCTCTGCCGTCATCACACAGACGAGCGGCGCGATCCCGGTGCGCGCTATGACTTCCAGATCAGTCTCAGGATTGAAATCGGCGGATTTCAGCACCAGCGGCATTACCGCGGTGTTGAAGGCGCTCGCAAGAAACGTGTAGCCGTCGGGCTCGGCGTCAATGACATATTTGGTGCCGATAAGGCCGGAACCGCCGGTGCGGTTCTCGACGATTGTGGCAGCGCCGAATTTATCCTGAAGGCGTTGCGCGACCAGGCGGCCGAGCGCGTCATTGGCGGCGCCGGGCGGCCACGGCACAATGACTCTGATGGTCCTACCCCTGGCGGGCCACGCTGCTTGCGCAATGGCCGGCGGCCGCGCAAGCGCCGTGATGGCCGTCGCAGTGGCGGCGCCTTTGACAAAGTCACGCCTGTTCATCATCTTCTCCTTTTTTCGCTGTGCGCATCACGCAGCGAGCGCACGCATTTCCTCGTAGAGATCGCTTTTGCCTTCGAAGCCGATGCCGGGAAGTTCCGGCATGGTGATATGGCCGTCGACGACCTTCACGCTGTCGGGGAAGCCGCCGTAAGGCTGGAATAGATCGGGATAGCTTTCGTTGCCGCCGAGTCCCAGGCCGGCTGCGATATTGAGCGACATCTGATGACCGCCATGCGGGATGCAGCGGCGGCGCGACCAGCCATAGGTGTCGAGCACTCGCAGCGTGCGCTCGTATTCGACAAGGCCGTAGGACAGCGCGCAATCGAATTGCAGCCAGTCGCGATCCGGCCGCATGCCGCCATAGCGAATGAGATTGCGTGCATCCTGATGGCTGAACAGATTTTCGCCGGTTGCCATCGGGCCGGGATAATATTCGGTAAGCGTGGCCTGGAGTTGATAATCGAGCGGATCGCCGGCTTCCTCGTACCAGAACAGCGGATAATCGCGCAGCATTTTGGCATAGGCGATCGCGGTATCGAGGTCGAAGCGTCCATTGGCATCGACCGCGAGCTGCGCATCACGGCCGATCTCTTTGAGCACCGCCTCGATCCGCTGGCGATCCTCGTCGATCGGCGCGCCGCCGATTTTCATTTTGACGACAGTATAGCCGCGCTCGAGATAAGAGCGCATTTCGGCGCGCAAGCCGTCGCGATCCTTGCCCGGATAATAATAGCCGCCCGCTGCATAGACGAAGACCCGCGGATCGGCCGTGCGGCCGTGCCGCTCGGCGAGCAACTGAAACAGCGGCCGGTCGGCAATCTTTGCCGTGGCGTCCCACACCGCCATATCGATCGTGCCGACCGCGACGGAGCGTTCGCCGTGGCCGCCCGGCTTCTCGTTCGCCATCATCACCGCCCAAATGCGATGCGGGTCGAGATTGCCGCCGCTGTCGTCGAGTAGGCTCTTTGGATCCGCTTGGAGAATGCGATCCGCAAAACGCTCGCGGATCAGCCCGCCTTGGCCGTAGCGGCCGTTGGAATTAAAGCCATAGCCGACAACGCGGCGCCCGTTACGCACGACGTTGGTGACAACGGCGACGAGGCTGGCCGTCATTTTGGTGAAATCGATATAGGCGTTGCGGATCGGCGACGAGATCGGCTTGGTGATTTCACGCAGTTCCAGAATACGGACGGACATGGATGCTCCCGGTTTCACAGCGAACTGCCGCCGCAAATGAGGATTTGCTGACCGGTAATCGCGGCGGCCTCCGGGCTCAGCAGGAACGCGGTGAGCGCGGCGACTTCTTCGGCGCGCACATAGCGCCCGATCGGCGGCTTTTTCGGCGGTGTCGCAGCGCGCGCCGGATCGCCGAGCAGCGGCGTCTCGGTGGCGGCGGGCGCAACGACATTGACAGTGATGCCTCTGGGCGCAAGTTCGGCGGCCCACGAGCGCGCCATGCCGACCATTGCCGCCTTCGCCGCGGCATATTGGCTGCGGCCGGCCACCCCCGACGCGGTGCGGCTGCCGATCAGCACGATACGGCCGCCCTCGCGCATTGTCGGCGCCAGCCGGCTGGCGAGCGCGGCCGCAGCTCCGATATGGATTTGCCACATCGCTTGACCGTCGTCGGCATCGAGCCGGTCGAGCGACGCAGTGCGCATGAAACCTGCCGCATGCACGAGCGCGTCCGTCGCGCCAATGTCGGCAAGCGCTCCTGCGAGCGCATCGGCATCGGTGAGATCGACGGTGACGGCGCGATAGGCATCTTCATCGCTGCGGATTCTGTCGAGCCCGACAACGTTCCAACCATCCGAGGCAAGACGCAGGGCGATGGCTTTGCCGATGCCGGAGGCGCTGCCGGTAACGACGGCGCGCCGCCGGCCGGCGCGCGCATCCGTTCGTTCCCCAAGCTGAGCCATCGCCGCATGCTCTGACATGATACGCTATGTGGCTAAGCCGCGGCGCGCTTGAGCAGGCCGGCATGCGCGAGCGCCCGGCGGATGGTCTCGACCTCGGCGGCGCTTGGCGCCTGTGTCGGCGGACGCACGGTGCCGTCGCGCAATATGCCCGCAAGTGCCATCGCCGCCTTCATGCGGCCATGCGCTTCGCCGGTCGGTTCGCCCGCGCCATAGACCGCGTCTTTCAGCGGCGTGATCAGGGCCTGTATGCGCATTGCTTCGTTGAGATCGCCGGCTTTGACCGCCTTGAGCAAGTCATAGATCAGCCCCGGTACGAGCGAAGCAAAACCGACCAGCGCGCCGTCGATTCCCTGCACCATCGAGGCGAGCAGATATTCGTCATGGCAGGTCAACAGCGCCTTGCCTGGATCCGCCGCGCGGATCGCCGCAATGTCGCGCGCATATTTGTTCATCTCGCGTTCGCCCATCTTGAAGGCGGCGACATGCGGCAGCTTCGCAAGCTGTGCAAGCAGCGCGGTCGGATAGGAGCCGCGCGTCCAGGCCGGATAGATGTGGACGATCAGCGGCAGATTGACCGCCTCGCCGATGGCATTGAAATAGTCGAGACAATGCTCCGGTAGAAAACCAAAGCGCAGCCAATGATGCGGCGGCATGATGTCGAGCCCGACGGCGCCCGCATCCTTGGCCCATTGCGCCTGCTCGATCGCATCCTTGATCCCCTCGCAGACAATCGAGGAAATCACCGCGCACTGCCCGGCAACCGCGCTTGCCGTGATGCGGGTCACTTCGGCACGCTCGCGCGGCGTGAGCGAAAAGACTTCGCCGGTGTGGCCGTTGGTCATCAGCGCGCCAACGCCGGGCTGTGCGGCGAGCCACTGCGCAAAGCGGCGCAGCTCCGGCTCGTCGACGCTGAAGTCGCGCGTGAACGGCACCGCGATGGCGGGAATGATCCCGTTGTAATTGATGGTATTCAAACTCGCCTCCTGTTGCGCTCTTTGTCTGTTTCAAGCCGATTGCTGATGCACAAAGCCGCCGCTGGCTTGCAGCGCGCGCGACAGCGCCCTGCCCGCCTCCATGATCGGCTGAGCGCCGGCTGCTTCAAAATTCTTCAGTGATGTTTGGATCGCGGGCGCAGCAATGCTGATGCCGGCAAGCGGCACGCCGTCGCCATCGAGAATCGGCGCGGCAAGAACATAAAGGCCGGGCACGGTTTCCTGATTTGAAACGGCATAGCCGCGTTTCTTGACCTGAACGAGACGGCCCAACAGCGCATCCAAATCGGTGAGCGTTGTGGCGGTGAGCTTTGGGCGCGGCTGGCCTTCGAGCACCGCGATCTGCGCGGCGCGCGGCAGCCAGGCGAGAACAGCGTGTCCGATCGCAGTCGCATAAGCCGGAACGCGACTGCCGATCCGGGTGTCGACGCCGAGCCGGGCGAGGCCCGCCTGAATGCGCTCGATGTAGAGAATGTTCGAGCCGTCGAGAACGCCGATCGAGGCGGCCTCGTTGATCGCACCGACGAGGCTGCGCAGGATCGGCCGGGCTTGCGTCCGCAGATCGGAATGAGCGATGGCGTTGAAGCCGAGGTCCAGAACCTTGGTGGTCAGCCGAAACAGTTTTGCGTCCGGCACGCGCTCGACATACCCGGTTTGCACGAGCGTATTGAGAAAGCGAAAGGCGGTAGCGTTGTCGACGCCGGCTTTGCGCGCAACTTCCGCCAGCGTCAGCTCGGGTTGCCGCGCCGAAAAGGCTTCGAGAATGCGGAAGCCCTTGGCCAGCGAGGCGACGGTGTTCTTGTCGTTGTTTTTGCCCGCGCCGGCCGTCCGCCCCACGCTTCGGCGCGTCCTTTCTACTGGCATTGGTTCGGCCATCGTGCTTAGTTCGGAATACGAACTTTAGTTCGCATCCGGCAACCAGGTAAACCCTTTTCGCCCCCCGCGTCAAGCGAGCCTATTCCGGTTCAGTTACGGATGTTGCTCCTAAGCGCGGTCAGGAGTGCGCGTCGCCCGGCGGAAGGTCAGGTGGCCAGTGGTCCAGCCAGGTCGTCAAAGGCATAACCGGCGGCGGCACGCCCACATCGACCAGGCTTGGATCGATGGCAAAATAGGCGCCGCCCTTTTCCTGCAATACGGCCGTGTTGCGGACATCCGTCAGCGTGCCGGCATGGGAGAGCCGCGCCACTCGATGGAAGCGGAACAGGCCGGCGCGCTCCATCAGCGTCATATAGGTCCAGGTATTGACCGCCTCGTCGATACAATCGAGCTGCGACAAGTCGCCTTTGTTGGGCAGAATCTGCAAATCCTTGTGCGTCCATTGATGCGCGGACGTGCCGGTCTGATCTCCCACCAGAACTTGCATCAGTGCCACGGCGCGGGCGATGCGCTGCCGCTCGGCCGGTGCATCCTTGGCAGGCGGTTTGAAGATTGCCACGACGCGCTGCCACGCATCCTTGCTCAACGAGACGCGCGAGATGGCCAGGCACCCAAAGCCATGACATTCGGTGAATGCGGCGAGCGTCGGGTTGGGCGTGGCAAAGCGGTCGAGGTAGGTCGTGCTGAAATGATCAGCGTCCATTTGCACGCAAGCTGATACCGCCAATGCTGCGGCGAACGACGCGAACCAAATTAGAATCCGCACGCCATTCCTACGACTGTCTGTTGAGGGATTTGGGCTTGTCCCGTCCGGCAAGTAGAATCTTCAACATAGACGGCCGCCGCAACATCGAATGCATGTTGGATCGTGGGTCGGTATCTCCTCACCAGCCCCAGTTTGGCACAGGACGACCGCCCCAAGTTATACCAGACGGCGCCAAAAAGATCAGTCCGCCCATCGCTCTATCTTCGCCTTTGACTGACGCAGTGGCGGCCGACAGCGGCGTCCATCCTACGAAGAACGTCTTATCTACGAAGACGTGGTCATATTCGAAAGAGCCCTGGAGCGGGCAGACGCCGCTATTCATGCTTGGCACAAGCAGCGGGCAGAACGGAAACTGAATGCCGCCGCCGACGATCGCGCTTGTGGTGCTGGTCGAGCCTTGGAACACCTCGACGCCGACATTCGTCATCGAGGCGTTGTATCTGGCAAATTCCGCACCGCCCTCCACGAACACATTCAAGCCAAACGGCGTCATGATGCTGTTGATGTAGAGGCGGCCCATTGCATCGAAAGCCCAGTCCCGTCTGACAGCCGAAGTGCTGACAATGCCGGACGGTGTCGTTAGCGACACCGACGACGAGCTCAGGTCTCCGGTGACGAAGTTCACCACCGGCCCGGCAGCGACGCCCGGATACACCGGCACGAAATATCCGGCACTGAGCCCGAAGACGGGATTGGAAAACGTGTGCGGAAAGAACGTGCCGCCGGGGCTGATTCCCGGACCAAAGGAATCAGCATTGGTCTTGGTCCAGCTCTCCCCACCGAGGAAGCCAAACTGGAAGAAGCTGTAATCGACCATCCGGAACGCGCGGTTTTCAGTAAAGTTACGGGTCGACGCTTGCGATACTGCCGCCGCGCCGCCGCCGACTGCCGTCAGGGCGATCTCGCCGCCCAGCATGAACACGTCGATGCCGACCTCGGTCCTGTAGGTCTTGCCTTTGTCGGTGCTTGTTATGACGACGGTCTTGGCCTTCTTTTTCTCCTCGTCGGTGATATCGACTTTGGCGTGACCGCCTTTGTCGACTTTGACCGTCTTTGTGGTGACGGTCTTGCCCTTGTCGTCCTTGAGCGTGATGTGGACGCTCGTTCCGGGCGTCTCCGGACCGGCCGGCGTCTTTGGATTGGTATCGACGACAATGGCCCGGGCCACGCCCGACCAGGCGAACGCGGAAAGCACTGCCGCGGCGACCAGCAATTTACGCATTTGCCACCCCCAAACCCTTAAAGGCGCCGGCGTCACTTCACCTGGTGCGTCTCGCGCCTCGACAAACGCGGCCCGCCCGTCTCCCGGGCCGTCTTCAGCAAAGCTTATCGAGGGAAAAAACCGGCACAATCGCAGAAGCTGGTAAGAGTTCCACATTGTCGCGACGTGTGACATAAATGCCGCGGATTTGCGGGTCTTCCGGCCGGGTTATCCCCAGGCGGTTCTCCAGCAAAAAAATCAGAAATCATGAGGGCTTGCCCGCGCTCCGCTGCCTCGTCCGCGCGAAATGAGCGGATTGCTTCTCGCGCTCAGATCGGCTCCGCCCTTCAGTTCAGGCTGAGCCTGAACCTCGCTTCGCGTGTCGCACCGCTGTCATGGGTGACCACGACGCGGATCTGCCAGAGCGGCGCGCCCTGGAAGGCAGAGGCCGGGATATCGCCCAGCACGGTGTCGGGGCCGGCGCTCCTTTGCACCGCGCCGGCCGCCTTCCAGGTGGTCGGCGCCTCGCCCGCGCCGACTTCCAGCCGCGCCGATTTGAGCGCATTGGCGTCGGCCGTGCCGTGCACGCGCACCGCCTGGGCGCCGCCCTTTTTCACGACTTCGACGTTGCTGATGCCCGCGAGCAGATAATAATCCTTGGGCGCCTTCAGCGCCGCGACTGCGTCGATGATGCCGTAGCCGGTATATTGATCGACGCCCGGCGTGCCGACATCGCGCGCAGTGCTCTTGATGATGTTCATCACCTGTTTGTTGGTCAGGCTCGGGTCATTGGCGATCATCAGCGAAGCAAGACCGGTGACAAACGGCGCGGCGAACGACGTGCCGCTGGCACGATAGTGGCGCTTGTCGTCGCCGACATAGGCTTGGCCTGCGGTGTATTTGCTGCTGGCGAAGCTGAGCATAACATCGGTGCGGCGCGCGCGCAGGCTCAAAATGTCGACGCCGGGCGCGGTAACCGCGATCTTGCCCCAGTTCGAAAAATTGGCGCGCTGATCGTCGAGCCCGCTCGCGGCGACGGTCAACACTTTGTCGGAACTGGCGATGCCGTACTGGCTGATGTCGGCCGCGTCATTGCCCGCCGCGACCACGATGACGACGCCCTTGGCATAGGCATAGTCCAGCGCGGCTTGTTCCAACGCGTTGATCTTCTCCTTGCCGCCGACGCTGAGGTTGACAACGCGGGCGCCGTTATTGGCGGCATAGATCAGCGCCTCGGCAATGTAAGATGTGCGAGTGTGGCCGAAATTGTTGATCGCTTTCAGGATCATCAGCTTGGCAAATGGATTGACGCCGGCCATGCCGCTTGCGTCCTTCCAGCTGCCGGCAATGATACCTGCCACCAATGTGCCGTGCCCGTCGAAATCCCACGGCTTGTTGTTGCGATCGACAAAATTCCAGCCGATGACATCGCCGACATAGCCGTTGTGGTCGTTGTCGAGATTGTTGTCGGCGTTCTCACCCGGATTGGTCCAAATATTGTCCGGGTCGATATTCTGATGATTCCAGTCCAGGCCGGTGTCGATCACACCGACAACCACGGGCTGCGCGTTGGCCTTGATCAGACGCCAGGCTGAATTAGGCGAGTCATCGAAACCGATCCGCTGCAAGCCCCATTGATCGGCGAACGGCTGGCCCCAGGAGCCCTTGCCGGTGAAATAATGATTGTTCGGCGGCGCCAGCATCGCCTCTTGCGCATGCGCGAGGATGGCCGAACTGAGCAATGCCAAGCCGAGCAATGATGCAAAGATGCGGCTCATCGGCTGCCTCCCGGCTGCGGCGGCGGAGCAAGCCGGATCGCGGTGCCCGGCAAATCCGCATGCGCCGGCGGCGGCGCATAAAATGCGCCCCACGGCGCCGGGAAGACCATCAGGCATGCATCATTCGTACCGGGGAGATTTTGCAGCGGGACAGCGTACGGCGCCTGGAAGCTGTTCCGCAGCACCGTATAGGCGGGCATGTTGCCGAAGCTCGGAATATGGAAAGAGCTTGGGGAATTGATGATGCGCTGTGTGCCGCCGTCGGACTTGTAGTCCATTTTGCAGCACGTCTGATCGGTCCACAGGTTGAATGTCCCGGCGCTTTGCATTCGGAGCAAGGACAGATTGATCACGCCGTCCTTGTCCGGTTTCAAGCCCAGCGACGACGCGTCGCTCCATTTGAGCTTGGCGTCAAATCCACCGGTGATGCCGATGACGGGATCGTCACCCGATCCGGTCTGTGGCCGTGGTTGATTCTTCCGCGGCAGATTCGAGGTGTCCGTTATCAGCGCCACGACAACACCCGGCTCCTCGGGACCGGGTTGTCCGGAGGGAGTGTCACCGTAGACTTTCGGTCGCATTGGCACATAGGTCTGTTCGGAAGGCCCGCCGGGCGTGCCGGAATCGCTCGGCGGCGCTTGGCTCGTGGGCGGCGATGGCACCGGCGAACCTGGCGATGCCGAGATGTCGGACGGCGCCTTCGGCTGCGCGCTGGACGCCGTCGAATTGCCGCCGGCGCTCGTCGTTTTTTCGGAGGGCGTGCTCGGTGCGTCGGTGTTTGCCTGGGTCTTGAACGGCTGAGACAGGTCGGGATTGGGAACCGCCACAGGCGGGTTTCCGAACTCGCGTCGAAGAATATCGAACGTCGAATGATCCTCAAGCTTCCACTCGTCCTCTGCGATTGCCGCGCGCAGTCGGGCCTCCTCGGAAGCAAACACAGCAAGCGTGTCCAGATAGAGAAAGATACCTGCCGCCTTCAGTTTGTCAGGAAGAACATACCAATGCAGAAGAAACAGACCTCGGCGGCTCTCTAGGTCATCGAGGCGCAAAACCGCGTTGATATAAGGTGCGAGAGATAAGCGGATGTTCGACGGTCCAACATTGCAGCCATCTCCCGGTTTTGCCTCGTCGCTGTCGAGTCGGTAGCGGGAGACCTCTCGCGGCGGGAGCAACGGCTGTTCTACATAGGGAGTAGGCGTGTCGTAGGCGTATGGACTCTTATAGGAATACGGACTCTTCCCCGAATAGGCCGGCTGTTTCGGCACGATTGGGGGATAAAGCGGTGGCCTCCAGGGAAGACTGATATTGGGGTTCTGCGCATTATCGCCGGTGCCGGTATCGTTCTTGTTCTCGGATTTTTTCGGCGGCGGACAGCCATCGTCCTTGGCTTTTTGAGCCTTCTTCAGCAATTCGTTCGCTGCGTCAATGTTCGCTTGGGCTTGCTTGGCGGCGGGATCGTCCGGATCCGGCGGTCCAAGTCTGGTCGGATCGTCGGCTCTGATCGGCTTGCCAAGCTTGTCGTAGTCCCCTTTCAGCTTGGCAATGAGGTCATTCAGTTCTTGGATCTTGTCCGCCTTCGCCTTCGGCGTTGGGAAGCAATCGGGCACCTCCGGCAGCTTCACGTTGGGCTTGATCACCGGGGGCGGCGGCGGAGGCGGCGGGTTGTCAGGTTGCTTTGGTGGCTGCGGCGTGCTCGGCGTCGTGTTGCTCGGCGGTGGCGGCTGACATTCGGGCGGCGGGTGACGCTCGCAATTTTCGTACTTGGTAACCAGGTCTTTGATCCGCTGCGCAAGCTTGTCCTTGTCACCTGCGTCTGGGTCCGGCTTGTTGCCAGTCTTCGCGTTGCCTTTATTGACCTTTTGCCTGTGCGCGTCCCGTGCGGCGTTTCGTGCTTTCTCACCACCGAGGTTGGCGGTTGCGTCCGTCATTTGTTCTGAGGCATCCGCGAGACCCTTGTCGATGGCGGATTGAGCGGCGTCGCTGGGTGGATTTTGCCACTTGTTGTGGTCGCGCGAGCCTGTTTCCCACTCCAATACCCACCAATCCTGCAGGGCCTCCTGCAGGTCGTCGAGTATCTTCTGACAAGTAGGGCACTTTGACGTCTTAAGCTTTGGCGGCGCGCCTTTCTTTGCCGGCGGGAGCAATATCCCACTGTCGGCCGCAATAGGTGGAGTCCAGGCCGAGGCTTGCGCCAGCGCCGGCGTCGTCACGCTTATCGTCGCGGCGAGGGAGAAAGTGAGAAGCACACCCGCCAAACAAACGAAACCGGCCGCGCGCAGCGCCCGCGCGGCATTCCCTTGCCAAGGGAGGCTCTTCGACATGTCGCCCCTAGGAGTTACAACTGCTCTACAGCTGTTTCCGCACTACCCTCGGTACTGAAATTTCGGGATGCCCTTCGCGGCACAAAGTCTCGCGCCTTTCCAAAGCCAGATCAACAAAAATCGGCACCGCTGCGTGGTAATGGCCAACCACCGGCGCTTCACTCCCAGATCGACATCACGGCGTCACAGCCTTCGATTGCGCGATGGTTTGCGAGGTCGACCAGGTCACTGCGCCGTGACGGCGCGCAGCTGCTCGCGCCGCCTTGAGCGCCCCGAGCGTGCGCGAATCCAGCGCGTAGATGTCATCGCGAAAGACCAGATCGCCGAGCTCGTCGACAAAGGCGGTCTGATACGTCAGATGCACCGGGATAGGCTTCGGCAGCGCGATATCCACTTCATGATCGCCGATCAAGCCGCGCAACCGATCCCGCGCGTAGCCGTCCCGCGGCGATACGAGCGCGAGCAGCGCCGCGGCATAGGCGAAGGGATTCTCCACCCGCATGCAGCCGTGGCTGGAGTCCGGCGCGGCTTGATCGAACAAAAATTGCTCGTTGGTGTCGTGCTGATAGACCAAAAACTTGTTCGGGAAATTGAAGCGGATGCGGCCGAGCACATTGAGGTCGCCCGGCGGCTGCCAAATGCGAATCCTGCCGTTGGCACCCTGCTCGATCTTGAGGTCCATGCGCGCGGCCAGACCCGGATCGCGCTCAAGCGCCGGCAGATATTCATTCTCCACCAGAGCGGGCGGAACGTTCCAGATCGGGTTGACGGTGATCGAGGTCATCGCGGCGCTGAGGAGCGGCGTCGGCAGATCCGGCGCGCCGACAACGACCTTGGTGCGGAACACCGGCGCGCCGTCGTGTGTCAGGACCAGTGCATAATCGGGAATATTGACCATGACATAGTCGCTGCCGAGATCACGCGGCAGCCAGCGCCAGCGCTCCATATTGGCGACGATAATATCCGTCGGCCCAAGGATCGTATGCGGCGCCGAAAAAGGCGCCGCACCCGCCTCCTCGTTCCACCCGCCGGCGCGCAGTTCGGCAAGTTTCGCACGCAAGGCCCGATAGCCCTGCTGCGGCGGGTTGAACGCGGCCAGTGTTTTTGCAGCGTCTTCGGTTTGCGCCATCGCTCCAAGAATCTCGCGAGCGCTGGCCATGCTGCGTGGATAATCGATATCGGCGCTGACGCGCGCAAATGGCATGCGGCCGTTCTGCGCATCGCGCGCATAGTTCAAGATCGTGACGGTAAATTTCAGCTCGGTCGCAGCGAGCGTCGCGGCATCGCTGCCAGCAGGCACCTCGATCGGCGCATAATCGTCAGGATCGAGACCTTCACTGTCGACGCTACCCAGATATTTGCTCGCGGCAAGGGCGCGTGCGCTCGCTGCGCCGTCCGCGATCCACAGCGGCGCGAAGCCGCGCAGATGATAGAAGGCGGCGACCGAAGCGCGATCCGGCGCGCTTTGCACCAGACGCCCGGCACCGAAGCCGAGCAGGTCGCGCAGCTTCTCGGCAACTGCGGCATCGGCCGGCGCAAGCTCGGCGATCGGGGCGAGCCGATCGAAGCGCGCCGGATGCGGCTCCCGCGCCAGACGCACAGGCGGCACGGCCATCAGGACGGCAGTCGAGACCGCAACGAGAATGGTGCGCGTCTTCAATCCGCGTTCTCCTCGCCCGGCGATCGGCTTGACCAAAGCGCGCCCAACAGGGCGGTTACATGCGCAAACGCTCCAGCACGGTCGCCGTGGCGAAACCGTCGGGCGTCATTCCGTTCGAGGACTGGAATTTCTGAACGGCATAGCGTGTCGCCTGATCGAAACGGCCGCTCGGCGCCCTGAACAGGAGGCCCCGGCGCAGCAGCAGGTCCTGCAGCTCGAAACGTTCGGCGGCGGTCAGCATCCGGGCGTCGTGCGGCCAGGTGTGGACAAACGGGCCGCCGCCACGCAAGCGGTCGGACAAGGCCGCCACCGCGAGCGCATAGGGTTCGGCTGGATTGTAATTCAGCAGCACCTGATAGTTTCCGAGCGCAAGGAACGCGGGTCCCTCAGCGCCGGCCGGCAGCAGCACGGCGGCAATGGATTTGTCCTGCGGCAAGGGCTTGCCGTCGACGAGAGTGACGCCGATGCCGCCCCACCTGCCGACCGTGCGCGCCGGACCACTGGCAAGGAAGTAATTGAAGTTCTGCGGCAGTGCGATCTCGTAGCCCCAGGCTTGGCCCGTGCTCCAGCCGAAGGCTTTGAGGGCCTTTGCGGTCGAGCCGAGCATGTCGGCAACCGAGTCCACGATGTTGCGCTTGCCGTCATTGTCGAAGTCCACCGCAAAGCGCTTGTAAGTCGTCGGCATGAATTGCGTGCCGCCGAACGCGCCAACCCAGTTACCGTTGAAGCGCTCCGGTGCAATATCGCCCTGCTGCAGAATTTCCAGCGCCGTGACGAATTCCTCGCGGAAATAGCCCTGTCGCCGGCCGATGCAGGCGAGCGTCGCAGTTGAGCGGATCACGGGACGAGTGTCGCGCGCTTTGCCGTAATTTGTTTCGACGCCCCAGATCGCCGCGATCACACTGCGGTCGACACCTGTGGCTTTCTCCACGGCGTCGAACGTTTCGCGGTATTGGTCGAGCGCCGCCTTGCCCTGCGCGATGCGCTCGTCGGTGACGATGGAGTCGACATACTCCCAGATCGGCTTGGCGAATTCCGGCTGATCGTCGAGCAGATCCATGATCTGCAGGTCCGGGGTCAGCTTTGCCGTGTAAGCGTCGAACGTGGCTCTGGTCACCCCGCGCCGCTGCGCTTCCGGCCATTCGTTCTCGATGCATTTCTTGAAATTCGCCGTGGCGAGCTTGATGGCGTCAGCCGTCATCGTCGGATCGCCGGAACTGCCGGACTGGCCGCTCCAGCCGGACGCGTCGACCGGCGCGGCGCTTGCCGGCCTGTTCACACTCGCGTCGCCGCTAGATTTGTTTGCCGCCGCCGGCGCTGGCTTATCCTTTGCTGAAAGTTGCGCGCTCAAGGCGGCCAGACAAACAACTGCGGCCGCCGTTCTCAGCAAGAGCATTGCACTGCGCATCACCACCCCCCTGTCATGCGGCACCATGCAGTCGCAAAACTATTACGCTTTCAGATCGGCATCCCTTTACTCGGCTACCTTCATTAGAACGAGGAACCGCCACGGCCAACCAAGCGCCAAACAGCCTACACCGCTTTGCCCGCCCTGTTCCAGCCGCGAATGCGGTCGCCGTAGACCTCATACCCTGTCGGCGTGACGGCGACGGTGTCCTCAAGCTTGATGAAGCCGCGGCGCGGATGTTTGAGCGTGGTCTCGACCGACACCACCATGCCGACCTCCAGCGGCCGGTCGGCGTCATAAGCGTCATAGGGCACGGGCCCTGAATTGGTAAGCCGCGGCGCTTCGTGGCTCACCAGCCCCATGCCGTGAGCGAGAAATTCGATATGGTTGTGCAGCTTGGATTTTTGCAGCAGCCCGTCGGTCGCGGCATAGATCGCTCTGCCGGGCACACCGGGCTTTACCGCTTGCATGGAGACCTGCTGGATGCTTTCGATCTCCGCCAGCAGATCGACGAGTTCTTGGTCGGGCTCGCCGGCCACGCCCATACGGCAGACGTCGCCGATATAGCCGTGATAATTGCCGCCGGAATCGAGCGACAAGACGCCGCCCTTTTCCCAGCGCTCCTCCGACGGGGCGCGGTTCAAGCTCGAATTCACCGTGATGAGCAAATAGTCGAAGGTGAGACCGCGCGACGTCTCCTCCCGCCGCAGCGCTTCGGTCATCTCCGCTTTGCTGGCGCCCGGCCCGAAATTTTTGAATATCGCTGCCATCGAGTCGATCACCGCATCGGAAGCGATCTTGAGCATTTCCAGTTCGCGCGGCGTCTTGACCGCCCGCAGCCGCTCAAGCACGAACAGCGCGTCTTTGACTTCGCTGTTGGGGAAGGCCCTGCGCACCACGTCATAGGAATCGACCGGCAGGAAGGCGAGCTCGGCACCAATGCGCTTCGTCTTGGGTGCAAGCTTCTTTGCATACTCGATCGCCCGCTCCATCACATCGACGGAGCCTGAGCTCTTTGTGTTCACCTCGGATACCCAGAACGGCTTATTCTGATGCTGAAAGCCCTCCATGCGGTGACCGAAGAAGCCGACCTTGTCCGGCGCGCCTTTGGCGTAAACCAGCACCGGCAGGTAGCGGCTCAAGCCCATCGCATCCATGGATTCGAAGAAAAAGGCACGATGGCCGCCAAGCATGTACTGCACATTATGCTTCGTCGTGACCAAAAGAACATCGAAAGCCTCCTCGTCCATCAGACGGTCGAGCCGCGCGGTATCGAACGGCGCGGTTTTTGGCTTGGTGACGTCGAGCATGACTCTCCTCCAAAGCGGTTTGCGGGGTTTGCCGGCGGCTTTCAGCTAAGGTAGCAATCCTCCGCCCGCCTTGCACCCGCACGCGACGCCGCCCTGCCAGCTCAAATCGAAGGACAGAAGTAAGGCGCCGGGACCCCGAAACGTAGCGCTGGGCTTTTCCGATATGCGAAAGCTATGTCCGCCGCCGCCGAATAGACGTTGTTGCGCTGCGACATAGCTGCCGTTTGACAGGCCCGAGCGGGCCATCGGATTGCCGCTTGCGCGGGAACGAACGGTCCTGCGCGGTTCAGCTCCAGAGCTCCTTGCTGGCGAGCCGCGCGCCTTGCGCGAGCGCCTCGAGCTTGGCCCACATGATGCTTGGATGGACGCGCCGGTAGAACGGCCCCTGCGCAAAGCCGCAATCGGTGCCGGCGATGATGTTCTCGCGCCCGACGAGCTTGGCGAGCCGTACGATGCGCTCAGCGACAAGCTCGGGATGCTCGACGACATTGGTGGCATGGCTGATCACACCCGGAATGAGCACCCTGCCCTCGGGCAGTTTGGCGCTCTCCCACACCCGCCATTCATGCTCGTGGCGCGGATTGGCATTTTCGATCACCAGCGCGCCGACCTTCATGCGAAGCAGCAGATCGACGATGTCCTTGAGCGGCACGTCCGAGGCATGCGGCCCGGGCCAGCTGCCCCAGCACACGTGATAGCGGATGCACTCGACGGGCAGGCCGGCGATCGCTTCGTTGAGCACCTCGACCTGCAGCTGCAGCCAGTTGCGGTAGTCGGCAAAACTTTTCGGCGGCACCATGCGGTCATAGGTAACCGCGGCGCGCGCATCGTCGAGCTGCAGCACAAAGCCGGCATCGATGATCATCTTATATTCGGTGCGCATCGCCGCGCCAATGGCGCGGATCAGTTCTTCTTCGCTCTTGTAATATTCATTCTTGCGGTCCGGAATGACGCTCGCCGGCGCGGCAACTGGCAGGAATGCTTCCTCCACCTTTACGCCTGCCAGCGCCGCTTTGAAATTATCGATGTCGCGCTGCAATTCGGCCTGCCCGGTATAGCTGATCGGGCCGACGCAAACCGCTTCCGTCGTGGTCGCCACCTGCTCGCGCGCATCGAGCTCGGCATAGAATTCAGCAAATTTTTCGCGGTCGACGCCGCGCATGAACGGATTTTTGCTGCCCGGCTTGATCGGACGCCGCTCAAAACCGCTCAGGCGCTCGAGCGCATATTGCGACCAGCTGATCGACTTGCCGAATTCGCCGTCGCTGATCACGTCGACGCCGACCGCCGCCTGCTGGCGCACCACGTCGGCGACGGCTCTCTTCAGGCAGGCATCATAGCCGGCTTGATCATAAGGTTTGCCTGCCTGCTTTAAGCGCAGGAACTCTTGCAGCTCGGGCGGCCGGATTAGACTGCCAACATGCGTCGTGAGGATACGCTCAGTGCTGCGCTTCATCTACGTTCTCCGTGACGTTGGGGACTCCGTGACGTTGGGGAGAGCGTTTGATCATCATTTCGCGCGCTGAGGCAAGGCATTCGCAGCCCCTCACGCAATGGGCCGAAGCCCATCGGCGGCGCGGTACCGGAGCTTGCCGCCTAAGCCGCCGAGCGCGCGCTGCGGCGGATGCCGGCGGCCGCATCGGCCGCGCGCTTGGCGCGGTCGAGAATGAGCTCGATCGAGGCAAGCTCGACGCGGTTGCGGCCGTTGTCCTTGGCGCGATAGAGCGCATGATCCGCCTGCGCCAAGAGCGCTGCGACATCGAGCACCGCGTCATAGCTGATGACGATGCCGATGCTCACGGTGGCGACGACGGGACGGCCATCGATCTCGCGCGAAGCTGCGGCGAAAGACCTGCGGATCTCTTCGGCCACGGCGAGCGCCCGATCGCGCGGCGCGTCGACCAGGAGTGCGGCAAACTCTTCGCCGCCAAGCCGGCCGAACAGATCGTTGCGTCGCATGCAATTGCCGGCGACGTCGGCAAAGACCTGCAGCACGCGGTCGCCCATCGCGTGGCCGAAGCGATCATTGATCGACTTGAAATTATCGAGATCGAGCAGCAACACAGCCAGCGGACGCGGATCGCTCGCTTGGCGCTTGAGCTGCATTTCGCTGTCGGCCAGGAAGGCGCGGCGGTTGGGGATGCCGGTGAGTGGGTCGACCAGGGCCGCGGTGCGGTGCCGGTACTCGGTACGCTCCTTGGCCATGGCCAGCAAAATGAAGGCAATGGAAATCGTAAAGAGCAGCGCCTCGAAGCTCAGCACGGTGAGCCACACGCTCTGGAACATCTGGTCCTGCGCTGGCGCCCACTGCAGCATGGCGCCAAGCGGCGTGCGCAACAGATAGAGCGCGCCATGCGCAAACAGCATGAAAATCGCCGGCCAGCGCGATACCAAGGGTTCGCTGCGCCCGCGCCAGAACTCGTATGCGGTGGCCCAGGTATAGGCGGTGATGATGCTCGAGCTGAGCAGCACCCGCAGATCGAAGGATGCGGCGACGACCGAGATGTGCGAGGCGACCAGCCAGACGGCCGCGCCGCCGAACAGAAGAATGGGTTGCGGCCGGCGCTGATCGAACACCCGCGCGCCGGTCCAGGTCAGCGCGAAGGCGGTGAACAGCAGCGCATTGGCGAAGTCGATCGAGATGAGATCGGGCGCGAGGCCATACGTGCCGAACAGCGCGATCGAGGCGGCCCGCAACAGATCGGCAAATCCCCACCAGGCCACGGCGGTGATCGCGGTGTTCTGCACCCAGGCAAACAACAGCAGCAATCCGAGGATCGCTTCGACATAAATGGTCACGAGGAAAAGGGTATTGACGTCGAGATTCATTGCGCTCAACCGATTGCGCCGCTGGCAGAAGCAGGGCTGGCCGAGATAACTTATTGGTCGGAAACAATTTGTGAATTGGTCACGGGACCTACCGCCCATGCTGCAGTGTAGTTTCAATTGTGTTGCGTGGACCGGGAGAGATTGCATCGGTCTTGTTTACAATGTGACAGTCCTTTAGGGTCGCCGTCCCCGGAAAACATAACAATGCAGATACGTAACGGAATCATCGAAGCGATCGGCGATACGCCACTGATCAAACTCAAGCGCCTGTCCGAGGCGACCGGCTGCAACATCCTGGGCAAGGCCGAATTCATGAATCCGGGCCAATCGGTCAAGGATCGCGCGGCCTTGTTCATCATCCAGGACGCGGTCAAGCGCGGCGAGCTGCGGCCGGGCGGCATCATTGTCGAGGGCACGGCTGGCAATACCGGCATTGGATTGGCGCTGGTCGGCAATGCGATGGGCTTTCGCTGCGTGATCGTGATCCCGGAGACGCAAAGCCAGGAGAAGAAGGACACGCTGCGGCTGTGCGGCGCCGAACTCATCGAAGTGCCGGCAGTGCCTTATTCGAATCCGAACAATTACGTAAAGGTGTCCGGCCGGCTCGCCGCACAGCTCGCCAAAAGCGAAAAGGCCGGCGCGATCTGGGCCAATCAGTTCGACAATGTCGCCAACCGACAAGGGCATGTCGAAACAACCGGTCCGGAAATCTGGCACCAGACCGACGGCAAGGTCGACGGCTTCGCCTGCGCCGTCGGCACCGGCGGCACGCTGGCGGGGGTCGGCATCGCGCTCAAGGAGCGCAACAAGAATGTCCGCATTGCGCTCGCCGACCCGATGGGGGCCGCACTTTACAGCTACTACACGACCGGCGTTTTGAAGTCGGAGGGCTCCTCCATCACCGAAGGCATCGGTCAGGGGCGCATCACCAAGAATCTCGAAGACGCGCCGATTGATGTCGCCTATCAGATTTCCGACGCAGAAGCCGTGCCGTATATTTTCGATCTGCTCGAGCATGAAGGCCTTTGTCTTGGCGGCTCGTCCGGCATCAACATCGCCGGCGCGGTTCGGCTCGCCAATGAGGTCGGGCCCGGCCACACCATCGTGACTATCCTCGCCGACTACGGCACGCGCTATCAGTCGAAACTGTTCAATCCGGCGTTTTTGCGTGAGAAGAACCTGCCGGTGCCGGCGTGGCTCGAGCGCAAGTCGAACATCCCGGTTCCCTACGAGTGAACTTGGCGCCAGGACTCGCGTTAGGCCATCAGCATGCTGCGCAATGACAATACCCCGCCGCCGTCGCCGACAAGCCGCTGGCTGGTCGCGACGGACTGGCTCGCCGAGCGCCTGAATGATCAGTCGCTCATCCCGGTCGACGCGACATATTTTCTGCCGATGCACAAGCGCGATGCCTTGGCCGAATATAACAGCGGCCATATTCCCGGCGCCGTGTTCTTCGACATAGAGGCGATCAGCGACCATTCGACCGACCTGCCGCATATGCTGCCGGGGCCGGCTCAGTTCAGCGACGCCGTCGGCGCGCTTGGTATCGGCGACGGCGACACCGTCGTGGTCTATGACAACAGTCCGCTATTTTCCTCGGCCCGCGTGTGGTGGACGTTTCGCGTTTTCGGCGCGCGATCGGTCTACATTCTCGACGGCGGCTTGCCGAAATGGAAAGCGGAAGGCCGGCCGGTTGTCACCAGCCCGACCAAGCGCGCCGCAAAAAAATTCACAGCCGAGATGAACGTCGGCGCGGTCGCGCTGCTCGACGACGTGCGCCTGGCGCAGGCCGACCGCAGCGCACAGATCGTCGATGCGCGCTCCGCCGAGCGCTTTGCCGGCCGCGCGCCCGAGCCCCGGCCGGGCCTGCGCTCGGGGCATATGCCGGGTTCATTCAATGTGCCGTTCGACCGCCTGCTCGAAAACGGCCGGCTCGCCTCCCGCGAAAAGATAGCGGCCGCTTTCATCGCCGCCGGCGTCGATCTCGACAAGCCGATCATCACCAGCTGCGGCTCCGGCGTCACCGCCGCGGTTCTGACCTTCGCGCTTGACGCCCTCGGGAAGGAATCGAAGGGCCTTTACGACGGATCATGGGCAGAATGGGGCGCGCGGCCCGATCTGCCCATCGAGCGCGATAACGGATGACACGCGGCGCGTCGTGCGGCCGATAGCCCTCGCCGCAATCGAGGCCGTCCGCATGCATTGCCGTCACGACGTCCAAGGCTGTCGGCAGGCTTGTGATCGTCGCAGTTCGCCGTGACAAGCGGAGTGCTCCACTGGTGCCCGGCGACCGCACTGGAGAACCCCCTTCCTCGCCTGACAGAGATTTTCCTTTAGCCTCCTCGATAAGGCGGCATATTTCATCGGACCTCCAAGTCGTGTAATAATATGTCGGCACCGAACACGCTGGAGGAAGGCTCATGATTTTCCGCCAGCTCTTTGACTCCACGTCGGGAACCTATACCTATCTGCTGGCCAGCCGCCCCGGCGGCGAGGCGTTGATCATCGATCCGGTCCTGGAAAAGGTCGATCGCTATCTGCAGCTCATCCGCGAGCTCGATCTGAAGCTTGTCAAGGCGATCGACACGCATCTGCATGCCGATCACATAACCGGGCTCGGCGCGCTGCGCGATCGCACGCATTGCGTTACGGTGATGGGCGAGCAGACCCACGCCGACGTGGTCTCAATGCGCGTCACCGAAGGTGATCGCATCGAGATCGAGGGCATCCGGCTTGACGTGCTCTATACGCCCGGCCACACCGACGACAGCTATTCCTTTCTGCTGCCCGACCGCGTCTTCACCGGCGACACGCTTTTGATCCGTGGCACCGGCCGCACCGACTTTCAGAACGGCGATCCGCGCGCACAATATGATTCTATTTTCAACAAGCTGTTGAGGTTGCCGGATGCGACGCTGGTATTTCCCGCGCACGACTACAAGGGCGAGACGGTGACAACCATCGGCGAGGAAAAGCTGTTCAATCCGCGACTGCAAGTAAAGTCGATGGATGAATATGCCGAGCTGATGAACAATCTGAAATTGCCAAATCCGAAAATGATGGATGTCGCGGTGCCGGCCAATATGCATGTCGGCCTGCATCAGGAGGAAATTGCGCGCAAGGGGTGGGCATTGTCCGCAATTGAGGCGATGGAGCT
>JAJPJB010000019.1 GCA_021324465.1 Hyphomicrobiaceae bacterium | reverse complement strand
CGCGCGCAACCGACGCCGTTTTCGGAATGGTGGTGGACGGTCGACCGGCTGACCCTGGCGGCGCTGGGCGCGCTGATGCTCGGCGGCATCGTGCTGTGCCTGGCGGCAAGCCCGCCGGTGGCGACGCGGATCGGGCTCGATCCGTTCCACTTCGTCAATCGCCAGGTGCTGTACCTCATCCCGGCCGCCGCGGTGCTGACGGCGACCTCGTTTCTCTCGCCACATGACATTCGAAAAACCGCGCTGATTGTGTTCGTCGTGAGCCTCGCACTGACTGCGGCGACGCCCTATTTCGGGGCCGAGATCAAGGGCGCGCGGCGCTGGCTGGTGATCCTCGGCGTCAACATCCAACCGTCGGAATTCCTAAAGCCCGCATTCGTCGTGCTGATAGCCTGGCTGTTCGGCGAGACGGCGCGACGGCCGGAAATGCCCGCAAACTCCATCGCGCTTGCGCTGCTCATCATCGTCGTCGCGCTGCTCGTCATGCAGCCCGACTTCGGCCAGACCATGCTGATCTCGCTGGTCTGGGGCGCGCTGTTCTACATGGCGGGCATGCGCTTCATCTGGGTGATCGGACTTGCCGGCGCGGCGGGCGTCGGCCTGATCACAGCCTTCTTCACCGTGCCGCACGTGGCGCAGCGCATCAACCGCTTTCTCGATCCGAGTTCCGGCGACACCTTCAATGTCGACCTTGCGACAGAATCCTTCTTGCGCGGCGGTTGGTTCGGCCGCGGCCCGGGCGAAGGCACGATCAAGCGCATCCTGCCCGAGGGTCACACCGATTTCATCTTCGCCGTCGCTGGCGAGGAATTTGGCGTCGTGCTCTGCCTCATTCTGGTCGCCCTGTTTGCTTTCATTGTCATTCGCGCGCTGATCCGGGCGACGCGCACCGAGGATCCTTTCATCCGTTTCGCGTCGGCGGGTTTGGCCATGCTGTTTGGGCTGCAATCGACCATCAATATGGCAGTCAACCTGCATCTGATGCCGGCCAAGGGCATGACCCTGCCCTTCGTCTCCTACGGCGGCTCCTCGCTGATCTCGCTCGCCTATGGCATGGGCATGCTGATGGCCCTGACACGCGAACGCCCGCGCGCGCGGCTTGGCGGCGAAAAACTGCTGGCCATTGGTCATGCATCGGTGAGTGAAGCCTGATGGACGCGCCTGTGCTGGTCGCCGCCGGCGGCACAGGCGGTCATCTGTTTCCGGCAGAAGCACTGGCCGCGGTGCTGAAGACGCGCGGCATAGCCGTTCATCTCGTTACCGACCGACGTGCGGCACGCTTTGGCAGCGCCTTCGCGGACGACGCGGTTCATGTGGTGTCGAGCGCGACATTTCATTCCAACAATCCGATCGCGGTCGCCAAGGCTCTTGCCACGCTTGGCCTCGGACTCAACCAAGCGCGCCGGCTGATCGGCCGACTCAGACCGGCGGCCGTGATCGGCTTCGGCGGCTATCCGACCATTCCCCCTGTGCTGGCCGCGGCCTGGTACGGTGTGCCAAGTCTGATCCACGAAGCCAATGCCGTGATGGGACGCGCCAACCGGCTGCTCGCGCCGCGTGTTATGGCGATCGCTACGACCTTTCCGGACATGTTTGCCGCAGTTCCGGCGCTCGCCGCGAAGGCGACCGTTACAGGTAATCCGCTTCGGCCGGCCGTCATCGCCGCCGCCGGCACGCCCTATCCGGCGCCGGGCGATCCGCTGCGCCTGCTTGTTGTCGGCGGCAGTCAGGGGGCGCGCATCATGGCGGACATCGTGCCGGCGTCGATCGCGCGGCTTGATCCCGCGCTGCGCGCGCGTTTGGCCATCGTCCAGCAAGCGCGCGAAGAAGATCTCGGCCGCGTCAGCGAGGCCTACGCCACTCTCTCCGTCGCCGCCGAGATCGCGCCTTTCTTCGCCGATCTGCCGGCGCGCCTCGCCGCCTGCCATCTCGTGATCGCGCGCTCGGGCGCCTCAACCGTGGCCGAGCTTGCCGCGATCGGCCGGCCGTCGATCCTGGTGCCACTGCCGCATGCGCTTGACCAGGATCAATTCGCCAATGCCGGGGTGCTGGAGCGCGCCGGCGGCGCGCTCCGGCTACGGCAGGATGATTTTACCCCGCACCGGCTCGCCAATGAGATCGCGGTTCTTGCCGGCAAGCCGCAACGCCTTGTCGCCATGGCGGCGGCGGCACAATCGATGGGCCGCCTCGACGCCGCCGAACGGCTCGCGGATCTCGTGCTGCAGGTAGCGGCGCGGCGCGCAAACCAGTAATTTTGCCGCCTGGCCAACCGCTTCGGGGAGCATGCATGAAACTGCCGCGCGATATCGGGCCGGTGCATTTCATCGGCATCGGCGGCATCGGCATGAGCGGCATTGCCGAAGTGCTGCTCAATCTCGGCCATACCGTGCAGGGCTCGGACCAGACCGACAGCGCCAATGTCAAACGGCTGCGCGACAAGGGCGTAAGGGTCGCGATCGGGCATGCCGCCGAGAATCTGGATGGCGCGCGCGTGGTCGTGGTCTCCTCCGCGATCAGGTCCGACAATCCGGAACTCGTTGCGGCGCGCACGCAGCGCCTGCCGGTGGTGCGGCGCGCCGAGATGCTCGCCGAACTGATGCGGCTGAAAAGCTGCGTCGCCATTGCCGGCACGCACGGCAAGACCACGACGACGTCGATGGTGGCGGCACTGCTCGATGCCGGCGGCTTCGATCCGACCGTCATCAATGGCGGCATCATCAATGCCTATGGCACCAATGCCCGGCTCGGCGCCGGCGAGTGGATGGTGGTCGAGGCCGACGAGTCGGACGGCACGTTCCTGAAATTGCCGGCCGATATCGCCATCGTCACCAATGTCGATCCGGAGCATCTCGATCACTTCAAGACGTTCGAGGCCGTGCAGGACGCGTTTCGCGCCTTTGTCGAGAACGTGCCGTTCTACGGTTTCTCGGTGATGTGCACCGATCACCCCGTGGTGCAGAAGCTCGTCGGTCACATTCAGGATCACCGCATCATCACTTACGGGGAAAATCCGCAGGCCGATGTGCGGCTGCTCGATGTTTCGCATGCAGGCGGTACCTCACTGTTCACGATCGTGCTCAATGAGCGCGGCGGCCGGCCGCCGCATGAAATCAGGAATCTCGCGCTGCCGATGCCGGGGCGGCACAATGCGCTCAATGCCACCGCCGCCGTCGCTGTCGCCCACGAGCTGGGCGTTGCCGACGACGTGATCCGCGATGCGCTGGCCAAATTCGGCGGCGTACGGCGCCGCTTCACCCGCACCGGGCTTTGGAACGGTGTCACCATCGTCGATGATTACGGCCATCATCCGGTCGAGATCGCCGCTGTGCTCAAAGCGGCGCGTGAATCAACCAAGGGACAGGTGATTGCCGTGGTACAGCCGCATCGCTATACGCGGCTCGCGTCACTGTTCGAGGAATTCTGCACCTGCTTCAACGATGCCGATGTGGTGATCGTCGCCAATGTCTATTCGGCAGGCGAAGCGCCGATTCCCGGCGCCGATCGCGAATCGCTCGTACAGGGTTTGCGCACCCACGGCCATCGTCAGGTGGTGCCGCTCGAGAATCCCGAACGGCTCGCTTTACTGATCGCCGGCATGGCGCAGCCCGGCGATTATGTCGTCTGCCTCGGCGCCGGCTCGATCACACAATGGGCCTATGCGCTGCCGGGCGAACTGGCGAGCGCCGGAAGCAGCTGATGCCGTTCGCCGACTTGGTCCCCGATATCAAAAAGCATATGCCGCAGCTGCGCGGAAGGCTCCTCGCCAACCAGCCTTTGGCGGAGCTGACCTGGTTTCGCGTCGGCGGGCCGGCGCAGCTTTTGTTCATGCCGGAGGATGAAGCCGATCTCGCCTACTTTCTGAAAAATCTGCCAGCCGATATCGCCGTCACGGTAATCGGCCTCGGCTCCAATCTGATCGTGCGCGACGGCGGCATCGCGGGCGCCGTGATCAGACTCGGCCGCGGCTTTGGCGAAATCGCAGTCGAAGGCATGCGCCTTCGCGCCGGCGCTGCGGTGCCCGACGTCAAAATCGCGCGCGCGGCGCAGGAAGCCGGCCTTGCCGGCCTGTCCTTCATGCGTGGCATTCCCGGCGCTGTCGGCGGCGCGCTACGCATGAATGGCGGCGCCTACGGGCGCGAGACCAAGGACGCCTTGATCGAGGCCCGCGCGGTCGATCGCCGGGGGCGCATCCATGTGCTGAGCAACGCCGACATGCATTACAGCTATCGTCATTGTGGTGCGCCGGACGATTACATTTTCACGCAAGCCATATTTGCCGGCGAGCGCGGCGATTCCGCCGCGATCGCCGCCGAGATGGAGAAGATCACCGAATCGCGTGAAGCGACGCAGCCGATCAAGAGCCGCACCGGCGGCTCGACCTTCAAGAATCCAACCGGCCACAAAGCCTGGGAGCTGATCGATGCCGCCGGCTGCCGGGGCTTGCGCGTCGGCGATGCGCAGGTCTCGCAGATGCATTGCAACTTTTTGATCAATCTCGGCAATGCCAGCGCCGCCGAAATCGAGACTCTGGGCGAAACCGTGCGCCGACGCGTGAAGGAAAGTTGCGGCGTCGATCTCGAATGGGAGATCAAACGGATCGGAACCCCGAGCTGAGACTCTCGTGCCGCCCTCGCGCGAAGTTCTCGCCGGTGCCGGCGAAAACCTGCTTTTTCCACTTGCGGCCGCAGATTCACCGATCTAGAGTCCCTCGCAAGGGGATATGCAGACTCCCCTTCAGACGGTTCCCGTCCAAGCTCTGCGCAACACTCGCTTGCCGAGGAGATTGCGCATGGACGGAAAAGCTTTTCACTCGATTTCGCCCGATCAGCTCTATACGCGCCTGGGCACGGCCCTCGCGCCAATTCTGGTCGATGTTCGCCGTAGCGACGACTTCGACTCCGACGATCGCCTCATCATCGGCGCGGTGCGTCGCGATCCGGAGAACGATCCGCAATGGCTGGACGCCCTGCCTGCCGGCAGAACAGTCATTGCCTATTGCACGCAAGGTCAAAGTGTCAGCCAGGATGCGGCCGCGGCGCTGCGCAGCGCGGGGCGCCGCGGTTTCTACCTCGACGAGGGCATTGCCGGCTGGATGAAGCGACGGCTGCCGACCCGGCTGCGCTGGCCTGATCCGATCAACAGATGGGTGACGCGCGAGCGGCCAAAGATCGACCGCATAGCCTGCCCGTGGCTCATTCGCCGCTTCATCGATCCGCAAGCCGAGTTTTTGTATGTGCCGACGGGCGATGTTTTTCCGGTCGCGGCCAAGACCGGAGCGATCGCTTACGACATCGAAGGCGCCCGTTTCGCGCACGAAGGCGAGCGCTGCTCGTTCGATACGATCCTGAGAATCTTCGGCATCGAGGATCGCGCGCTCGATCAGCTCGCGACTATAGTGCGCGGCGCCGACACGTCGCGCCACGATCTGGCGCCGCAATGCGGCGGCCTGTTTGCAATCTCGCTCGGGCTTTCCGCCAACTTTCAGAACGACCACGAGATGCTGGCGCACGGCATGGTGATGTACGACGCCCTTTACACCTGGTGTCGGTCGCTGCAAGCGGAGACCCACAATTGGCCAACAAAGACGCCGCCCACTCAGGCCCGAAGCTGAGACAGGCTCACGGGCACAGCGAAGCCGCCGGCGAGCGCGCTTGCGTGTTGGTTGGAGGCAGACCGGGAGAGAAGAAAATGCGGATCGTGGCAATCATTATCGTGACGGCCGTGGCGAGCTGGACCGTGGCCGAAAGCGCGAGAGCGCAGTCGAACAGTTGCAAGCAATGCAGCGACCAACGACGTCTCTGTGATGCCAACTATTCGGGGCCGACCTGCCAGACGGAGTACGAGCGTTGCATGAAGAGTTGCGGAAAGAAGTGATCGGATCGAACGATCGGTTCTGAATGCGGTGAGGGGCGCAGACAGGGCCGCGAGTAAGACCGCGAGCCCGAACGAAGGAGGACGTGATGCGTCTTGTTGCTGCGCTGTTGTTTGGTGCTGTGATCCCGGCTTTGGTCGTATCGGCCCGCAGCCAAAGCATGAGCCAAAGTACGAACCAAGCGATTGATTGGCCAAGGGTCGACGAGGCCATCGGCAGAAAAGCCGCGGTGGCATCCGGCGACGCGCATCGCTACGGCTTTCCGCGGACCGACCTGACGGTCACGCTCGATGGGGTAACCATCAAGCCGGCACTCGCGCTCGGCGGCTGGGTCGCGTTCAAGCCGATGCATGGCGAAGCCATGGTGATGGGCGACGTGGTGCTGCTGGAGAGCGAGATCAACCCGGTGATGTCGAAGCTGACCGCGAGTGGGATCGGCATTACCGCCGTCCACAATCATCTCTTGCGCGCCAATCCAGCGACCTATTACATGCATCTCGGCGCCATGGGCGATCCGCTGAACATGGCAGCGGCTATTCGGAGCGGGCTGGCGGAAAGCAAAACGCCGCTCGCGCCGCCGGCGGCGACCTCGCCTCCACCCACCGTCGATCTCGATACGGCGCGGCTCGATCAGATCATCGGCACCAAGGGCCAGGCTAATGATGGCGTCTATCAGTTTGGCGTTCCGCGCCGCGATACGATTACGATGAGCGGAACGCCGCTCACGCCACCCGGCCCCTTGGGCGTAGCGACCGGTATCGGCTTTCAGGCGACCGGCGGCGGCAAGGCAGCGATCAGCGGCGATTTCGTGCTCACGGCCGACGAAGTGAATGCTGTCATCAAGGAATTGCGCGCCAGCAGCATCGAAGTTACAGCCTTGCACAGCCACATGCTCGACGAACAGCCGCGGCTGTTCTTCATGCATTTCTGGGCGAACGACGACGCTATCAAGCTCGCCAAAGGACTGCGCTCCGCCCTGGACAGAATGGCCAATAGCAGAAGCTGAAATCGCGCCCTCGCCAGGATTGATGAGGCAGAGCGTCTTGCCGCAAACCCGGCGGTCACGTAATATCTCGCCCGGGGAAACGCAGGCTCCCCGTCAGACGGTTTGCCGTCCAAGCTCTGCGCAGCACTCGCATTGTCGAGGAGATTGCGCATGGACGGCAATACCCCTTCCACAACAGTCGCCAAATCGACGCCGCTCTCGGAGTTAGTGGTCTACTTTCTTCGTCTTGGGCTTCTTGGGTTTGGCGGACCGGTGGCGCTGGTCGGCCAGATGGAGCGCGAAGTCGTCGGCGAGCGCGGCTGGCTCACCAAAGAACAGATGCGCGAGGGGATCGCCATCTGCCAGACCTTGCCCGGGCCGCTGGCGATTCAGGTCGGGATTTACATCTCCTATCTGCGCGGCGGATTCTTGGGCGCCTGGGCCGGCGGCTGGGCGTTCATTTTCCCGAACTTCGTGATCGTCGCTGCCTTGGGTGCGCTTTATGTCTATCTCGGCGATCTCAAGCCGGTCACCGCGATCTTCTACGGCGTAAGCCCGGCCGTGATCGCGCTGATCCAGCATTCCTGCTACCGCCTCGCCAAGCTCGGCATGGAAGATTGGCTGCAATGGATGATCGCGGCAGGCTGCCTCGTCGTCACCGTGATCCTGCAGGCCGAAGTGGCTTTCCTGTTCATCGGCGCCGGCATTCTCGGCATTCTCTATTACGGCAACCTGCTCCGCCGCCCGCCCAGCGCTAGACTGCAGGCCGCCATCGTACCGGCCGTGCTGACGCCGGTCGCGACAAGTTCGACCTTGGGCAAGCTTCTACTGTTTTTTCTCAAAGCCGGATCGCTCACCTTCGGCAGCGGCCTGGTAATCGTGCCGTTTCTCCAGCAGGGCCTGGTGCAGCAATATAACTGGCTGGACGAGCGCCAGTTTCTGATCGCCGTCGCCGTTGGCATGATCAGCCCGGGCCCGGTGGTGATCACAGCGACCTTCGTCGGCTATCTGGTCGCGGGCTTTTGGGGCTCCCTCGTTTCAACGATCGGCATCTTCTTCCCATCTTTCATCTTCATTCTCGTCGCCGCGCCGCTGCTCGCGCGCTACGGCGCCAATCCGAACGTGCAAGGCTTCGTACGCGGCGCCTATGGCGCGGCGATCGGGACAATTCTCGGCGCCTGCATCCTGCTGGGCCGGGTTGCGATTGGCGACTGGCTCACGGCGCTGATCGGCGCGGCTTCGCTTGCCGCCCTGTTCCGCTGGAAGATCAGCAATCCCTTGCTGATCGCGGCGACTGCCATCATCGGGCTGATTGCCTATCCGATCCTGCAGCCGACCTGGGTGATGGTCAAATAGCCGAGGCAGCGTAGGGCCGATGACCGAGCGGCCTGAAAGCGGCTTGCGACCAATCATTCGCCAGGCCCCTCGACCTTTCCGCAATTGTCGATTCTATTGGTGATCCTTGCGAATCAGCGGTTGGGAAACCCGGCGCAATCATGGCCAAGCACGTCGCCGTTCTGATGGGGGGCTGGTCGGCGGAGCGCGAGGTGTCGCTGCGCTCAGGCCGGGCCTGCGCCGCCGCCCTGACGCGCCGCGGCTATCGGGTCACGCCAATCGATGTCGGGCGCGACATTGCCACGGTGCTGACCGCGGCCAAGCCTGACGTCGCGCTCAACGTGCTGCATGGCCGGCCGGGCGAAGACGGCACGCTGCAAGGCCTTTTGGAGGTCCTCGACATTCCCTATTCGCATTCCGGCGTGCTCGCATCGGCGCTCGCCATGCAGAAGGATTACGCCAAGGCGCTGTTTCGCGCCTGCGACGTTCCGGTTGCCGAGGACACGGTGGTGTCGCGCTTCGAGGCGGCCAGAGCGCATCTGATGGCCCCGCCATATGTGATCAAGCCGATCGCCGAAGGATCGAGCGTTGGCGTCTTCATTGTCACCGCGGAGCATCCGCATCCGCCGCAGGAGCTCTTTCGCGACGACTGGGCGTTCGGCGACAAGGTGATGATCGAGCGTTACGTGCCGGGCAAGGAGCTGACCTGCGCGGTGATGGGCGACCGCGCGCTCGATGTGATCGAGATCGTGCCGGCGACGCGCTTTACGACTATGAAGCGAAATACGCAGCCGGCGGCTCCAAACATCTGCTGCCGGCGCCAATTTTACCGAATGTTTACCAGGAGGTCCGCAGACTCGCCTTGGCTGCCCATAACGCGCTTGGCTGCCGCGGCGTGAGCCGTGCAGACTTTCGCTATGACGATCGGGGAACTGGGACGCTGATCTGCCTTGAGGTCAACACACAACCGGGGATGACCGAGACCTCGCTCGTACCGGAGCTTGCCGCCTACGCGGGCATCACCTTCGATGAGCTGGTGCAATGGATGGTGGAGGACGCCTCGACCAATCGCTGAGGCGGTCGGGGCAATCAACTGCGGATGCGACCGGCGCGCCGTTTGACGAGCCGAGCCTGACGCGCGTCCATGATCATCCACAGGCGCATCATGACGCCAAGGGTCGCCCCTGGATTTTGGCCTATCCGCACCTGATTATCCGCATGGCCGAGCGCCTCGCACGCCTGCCGCTGCCGCAGGGATTTGGCCTCGCGGCGTCGCTGCTGCTGCTCGTTGCAACCTTGGGCTACGGCGCGGTCGCCGGCCAGCATGTCCCCGCGCTCATCGATTGGCTCAAACAGGCGCGTGACGTCGCTGCCAACTCGCTCGGCTTCCGTATCGCCGCCATTTCTCTGACCGGGGAGAAAGAGGTCACTCGCGAAGAGATTTTGGCCACCGCCGGCGTGACCGGCAATGCCTCGCTGCTCTTCCTCGACGCTGAGGCTGCGCGCGCCCGACTGATGGCCAACCCCTGGATCGCCGATGCGGCGGTTCTGAAGCTCTATCCGGATCGCCTGCAGATCACGGTCACCGAGCGGCGGGCTTTTGCGCTGTGGCAGAAGGACGGCCATGTCAGCGTGATCGCCGGTGATGGCACCGTGCTCGAGCCGTTCGTCGAGGATCGTTATCTCGGCCTGCCGCTGGTGGTCGGGCGCGGCGCCGAAAAACGGGCCAAGGATTTTCTCACCTTTCTTGACCGCTATCCTGACATCCGCGCGGTGCTGCGCGCCTCGGTTCTGGTGGCCGATCGGCGCTGGAATTTGCGGCTGAGCAACGGCATCGACGTGCGCCTGCCGGAAACCGACGTGCCGGGCGCGCTCAACCGACTGGTCGCGCTCGATCGCGACAAGAAGCTTCCGACCCGCGACATCACAATGATCGATTTGCGGCTGCCGGATCGCGTGACGGTGCGGCTGTCGGATGCTGCGGCGGCGGCGCGTGACGAATTGCTCAAGGCCAACAGCAAAAAGAGGAAGGGGGGCGACGCGTGAACGCGCTCCGCTATGGCCTGACCCCCAAAATGAAGCCTGTCTCGCCACGCAAGAGCGCGCTGGTGGCGGCGCTCGACGTCGGCTCGAGCAAGGTCGTCTGCATGATCGCGCGGCTGCGGCCACACGCCCCGCAGCAGGTTTTGACGCGTCGCAGCCATGGCATCGAGCTCGTCGGCTTCGGCCACACCGTGGCACGCGGCATGAAGGCCGGATGCGTCGCCAATCTCGGCCAGGCCGAGGGAGCGATTCGCCACGCCGTCGATGCCGCCGAGCGCATGGCCGGGGTTGAAATCGAATCCGTGGTGCTGTCGCTGTCCGCAGGGCGCCTGTGCAGCGAACTGTTCGCCGCCGAGATCGATATCGTCGGTTCGGCGGTATCGGAGCACGATATTGCCCGGGTCTTGGCCGCCGGCAGCCGCCATTCGCTACGTGATGGGCGCGCCATTTTGCATTCGCTGCCGGTGGGCTACTCGATCGACGGGGTCGGCGGCGTTCGCGACCCGCGCGGCATGCTGGCCTCGCGTTTCGGCGTCGACATGCATGTCGCCACCACGGATATCGCAGCGGCCCGCAACCTGATGCTCGCTGTCGAGCGCTGCCACCTCGAAGTAGAAGCCATGGTGGCCAGTCCCTATGTTGCGGGGCTTGCGGTCCTGGCCGACGACGAGGCCGATCTTGGCGCCGCCGTGGTCGATATGGGCGCCGGTACCACCACTTTGGCGGCATTTTTGGGCGGCCGGCTGGTCCATACCGACGGTTTTGCGCTCGGCGGCCATCACGTCACCATGGACATCGCCCGGGGGCTCAATGCCAGAGTGGCCGACGCCGAGCGAATCAAAACGCTTTATGGCAGTGTGATGTGCGGAGGGTCCGACGAACGTGACATGATCACAGTGCCGCCGCTGAGCGACGACGAGCGCGACCAGGCGCAATTGGTGTCGCGCGCCACATTGGTGAGCATCATCAAGCCGCGCGTCGAGGAAATTCTGGAAATGGTACGCGATCGGCTTGCCAATTGCCCGTTGGCGCCCGATGCGCGCAGCCATGTCATTTTGACCGGCGGCGGCAGCCAGCTCACCGGACTGCCGGATCTGGCGGCGCGGATTCTCGGCCGGCAGGTCCGCATCGGCCGGCCGCTCGGCATTGCGGGAGCGCCCGATGTGATCAAGGGCTCGGCCTTTGCGGTCGCTGCCGGTCTCCTGGTTTATCCACAGGCGGCGCATCTCGAGCACTTCGAGGCGCGCCGCAAGCGGCAACTGATGATGGGCACGGGCGGCTATTTCGCTCGCGTCGGACTGTGGCTTCGCGAGAGCTTCTGATGGCCCACAGATGCGAAGCTGGAAAATCGCGGCGGTCAGTGGCGGACCGCAGGGGGCTTGGCGCGGAAAGCGCCCGCGCGACGAGAAAGAGGCAATCATGACGATCAATCTGAACATACCCGACATCCGTGAGCTGAAGCCCCGCATTACCGTATTCGGTGTCGGCGGCGCGGGCGGTAACGCCGTCAACAATATGATCACCGCCGGCTTGCAAGGCGTCGACTTCGTGGTCGCCAATACCGACGCGCAGGCGCTTACGATGTCGAAGGCGGAGCGGGTCATTCAGATGGGCGTGCAGGTGACCGAGGGGCTCGGTGCCGGCTCGCAGCCCGAGGTCGGCCGCGCCGCGGCGGAAGAGGTGATCGACGAGATTCGCGATCATCTGTCCGGCGCGCACATGGTCTTCGTCACCGCCGGCATGGGCGGCGGCACGGGCACCGGCGCCGCGCCGGTGATTGCAAAGACCGCGCGCGAACTCGGCATTCTCACTGTCGGCGTCGTCACCAAGCCGTTCCACTTCGAAGGCCAGCGCCGCATGCGCATCGCCGATGGCGGCATCGCCGAATTGCAGAAATGCGTCGATACGCTCTTGATCATTCCCAACCAGAACCTGTTCCGGGTGGCCAATGAGAAAACGACCTTTGCCGATGCCTTCGCGCTGGCCGACCAGGTGCTCTATTCCGGCGTCGCCTGCATCACCGACCTGATGGTCAAGGAAGGCCTGATCAATCTCGACTTCGCCGATGTCCGCGCTGTCATGCGTGAGATGGGCAAGGCGATGATGGGCACCGGCGAAGCGCAAGGCGAGAAGCGCGCGCTCACCGCGGCGGAAGCAGCGATTTCCAATCCGCTGATCGACGATGCCTCGATGAAGGGCGCCCGCGGCTTGCTCATCTCGATCACCGGCGGCCGCGATCTCACGCTCTATGAAGTCGACGAGGCGGCCACCCGCATTCGCGAGGAAGTCGACCAGGACGCCAATATCATTGTCGGCGCCACGTTTGACGAAAGCCTCGACGGCATGATCCGCGTCTCGGTCGTTGCCACCGGCATTGATTCCCTGGCGCAGCGCTTGCCGAGCGCAACGCACACTGCGCATGCGTCCATCCCGCATGCGGCGCCGCCAGCCCACACATCGCATGCGTCCGATACACGGCTCGCCGACTTGGCGCAGCGCATCCGCGCCGACAACCAGCGCATTGCCGAACGCATCGAGCGGGCCGACCCGCGGCTGGCGGCGGCCGCTACGTCGGCTCCGGCCGTTGCGCCGACCGCAAGCCCGGCTCCCGGCGCGCCGCCGGCCGCCAGTGCTACGCCGGCGACGACGGCACCGGCTCCCTCCATCGCCCCTGCCGCGCCGGCCACGCTCAACGCTTCGATCGAATCGGCGGCCAAAGCGGCAATTGCGGCGGCCGTCGAGGACGTCACCATCCGGCCGATCGCGCCGAAGCCCACATTGTTCATGGAACCGGCTCCTCGCGAACCCGAGGCCGAAGAGCCGCGCGCGTTCATTCCGCCGCAACCGGAGCGAATCAGGGCGCCGCGGATGCCGCGAATCGAGGAACTGCCAGTCCCAGCGCAAAACGAAATCCGCGCTCGACGCGGCGAAATGCCGGAAGATGACCACCCCGAGAAGCGGCGCATGTCCCTGTTACAGCGTCTGGCCTCAGTCGGCCTTGGCCGTCGTGAAGCGGACGAGCCGCCGGCGGCGCCTGCGCCACGCGTAACGGGACCGATACCGACCGAACGGCTCCCGGGACGTCCGGCTATGCCGCGCCCGGCCGAGCCCCGGCCCGAGCCGGTCTCGGAATATGCCAAGCGCGCGGCACCTTCGGGGCTGGACCAGCACGGCCGGCAGGCCCCTGTGCATAACTCCGGCGATGAGGACCAGCTGGACATACCCGCCTTCCTGCGCCGGCAAGCAAAGTGAATGGTGGCGGCGGGAAAGCGCAAACGTTCCCGCCGCGCATCCGATCCTAGGTCACGGCGGCAGACCGCCTTTCCAACTAAGTCATTGAATTGAATTAATTTTTTCAGACGTTCGGCCGCGCGATGCGCCGGATTTGCGTCCCGAGCCTACAGGCCAGAACCCTAAGCTGCACGACTTTGGGGCGACGAGCCGCCAACAGTGCGGCTAGAAAAAGGTAACAGTCGGTAAGAAAGCGTGAGTTGGCGTTATGCTGCGGCGCCGGTAAGGTTTACGCGTCGTTCGGGGGAGTGTTGGGGGGACTCACGGTTCGGCGGGTCTGCGGCGCTTTTGGGGAGTGGAGCGCGGAGCGACCTGCGGCAACTGCCCTCAATCAGCAAGCGAAAGCACGCGTTCCCTCAGGTTGGGGTGGCCATATTGTTCGGGCTTGGCCCGCGTGGTTTGGCCGTGAAGGGTGTGGGACCGAAGCATGACGCGAGGCGTGCACGCCGGCAGGCAAACGACGCTGCAACATCATGTCACTGTGACAGGGATTGGCGTTCATTCCGGCGCACCGGCCAGCCTCACACTGCATCCTGCCGAAGCCAATACCGGCATTGTCTTCCTGCGGAGCGGCAGCGATGGGCAGCCGGACCGCGAGATCGGCGCCAACTTCCGCTCGGTAACGGCGACCGAATTCGCAACCGTCCTCGGCGACCATAATGGGCCGGCCATCTCCACCACCGAACATGTGCTGGCGGCCCTGCACGGGCTCGGCGTCGACAATGCGGTGGTCGAGGTGGACGGCCCGGAAGTGCCGATCATGGACGGCAGCGCCGCTCCTTTTGTCGCTGCAATCGATCAGGCGGGCATCGTGGCCCTGCCGGCGCAGCGCCGTTATATCCAGGTGCTCAAGACGATTCGGGTGAGCAAGGGCGATAGCTACGGCGAGTTGCGCCCGCATCTGCGGGGACTGCGGATCGAGACCGAGATCGAGTTCGATCATCCGCTGATCGGCCGCCAGGCGCTGGCGCTGGATATCGAGCCCGATGTGTTTCGCCGCGATCTTGCCCGCGCCCGCACCTTCGGCTTCATGCGCGATGTCTCCAAATTGTGGAGCGCGGGCTACGCGCTGGGCGCCTCTTTGGACAATACCGTCGTCGTCGCCGAAGACCGCGTGCTCAATGCCGAAGGCATCCGCTTCGCCGATGAGTTCGTCCGCCACAAGGCGGTCGACGCGATCGGTGACTTGGCGCTCTCCGGCGCGCCGTTGCTTGGCGTCTACCGCTCCGTCCGCGGCGGCCACAAGCTCAATCATGCCGTGCTTTGCGCGCTGATGGCGGACCGCAGCGCCTGGGCCTATGTCGACACGCCCGAAACGCGGCGCCCACGCGGCCATGCCGATCTCATACCTGCTTTTGCGGCCGCGGCCTACGGCCCTGACGTCTCCTAACAGCTTAACTTTGCCGAGCTTTTGCGCCTTAATCCGGGCCGATTATCGGCCATAATTGCGCTACTGTTTGGGGTGTTCTTGGGGCTGCCGTAGGGCTTTACGGATGGGCTCGCGCCGGAAGCCGGGGCTTTACCGCGTTAGGAAGGCCACAAGCCGGACGCACCGAGGGGACGCATTTACGCTCATGTTGCCGCGGTTACCAGGATCGATCCGATCCGCTCCCACTCCGCGCGTCCTGGCCGGTTGCCTGGCGCTCACGCTTCTGGCCGCGCCACTCCTGGGCTGCAGTCTGTTCAGCAAGGACGAAGACTACGTCCCCGACACTCCCGCCGACCTGCTCTATAACGAGGGGCTGTATCTCCTCAACAAGAAGCAGGACTACAAGGAGGCGGCGAAGAAATTCGACGAGGTCGACCGCGAAAACCCTTATTCGGACTGGGCGCGCAAGGCACTATTGATGTCGGCCTATTCCTATTATCAGGCCGAAGATTACGAATCCTGCATCAATTCGGCGAAGCGTTATGTGACGCTGCATCCGGGAAGTCCGGACGCCGCTTATGCGCAATATCTGATCGGCGCCTCCTATTATGATCAGATTCTCGACGTGTCGCGCGATCAGGCGCGCGCCGACAAGGCGATCGACGCGCTGAATGAGGTCGTGCGCAAATATCCGGACAGCGAATATGCTGTCGCCGCCAAGAAGAAGATCGAAATGGCGCGCGATCAGCTCGCCGGCAAGGAGATGCAGGTCGGCCGCTATTATCTCGACCGCCGCGACTTCGTCGGCGCGATCAACCGCTTCAAAGTGGTGGTGACGCAATATCAGACCACGCGTCACGTCGAAGAGGCGTTGGAACGGCTGACCGAGTGCTACATCGCGCTCGGCATCATCGACGAGGCGCAGACCGCCGCCGCCGTGCTCGGGCATAATTTCCCCGACAGCCCCTGGTACAAGGACGCCTATAATCTGGTGAAGCGGCAGGGTCAGGTGCCCAACGAGAACAAATCCTCCTGGATCAGCCGCGCATTCTCCAATATGGGTCTCGCGAGCGCCAAAGGCACATAGGCGGCGGCCGACTGACGGCAGCGTCGGAAATCGCTAATATCCGCGGCCCGGGGGCATGATTCCCCGTCATGCTCGAGTCCTTCTCATCCCATGCTGGCGCGTCTGTCTATTCGCGACATCGTCCTGATCGATCGGCTGGACATCGATTTCGGCTCCGGCCTCGCCGTGCTGACCGGGGAAACCGGCGCCGGCAAATCGATCCTGCTCGATGCTTTTGCGCTGGCGCTTGGCGCGCGCGGCGACGTGGCGCTGGTGCGCGAGGGCGCCGAGCAAGGTCAGGTGATCGCCGCCTTTGACGTGGAGCAAAAGCATTCGGCGCGCCGCGTGCTTGCGGAGAATGACCTCGGCGCCGAAGACGACGAGTTGATCGTAAGGCGTGTGCAGTTCGCCGACGGTCGCACCCGCGCTTTCATCAACGATCAGCCGGTCAGCGTCCAGGTGCTGCGCGCGCTTGGCGCGGCGCTTGTGGAGATTCACGGCCAGCATGACGAGCGCGCCTTTGTCGACGCGGCAACCCATCGGGCGCTGCTCGATGCCTATGGCGGCATCGAGGACGATGCGGCCGAGGTGGCGCGGCTGTGGACTGAGCTGCGCGCGCGCGATGCCGCGGTCGCCGAACATCGTGCCGCGGTCGAGCGCGCCGCTCGCGAAGCGGAATGGCTGCGCCATGCTGTTGAAGAGCTCGGACGACTTGCCGCGCAGCCGGGCGAAGAAACGACGCTCGCCGAGCGCCGTGCTTCGATGATGCAGGCGGAAAAAGTCGCCGAGGATTTGCGCTCGACGCACGAAAGCGTCAGCGGGCCGCATTCGCCGGTCCCGCCATTAGCGACCGCGGTGCGGCGGCTGGAACGCCGTGTCATGCAGGCGCCGGCCCTGATCGAACCGGCGGTGAAGGCGATCGACGCCGCGCTCAATGCGCTCGAAGAGGCGCGGGCACATCTCGAACACGCCCTGCAAGTCGCCGATTACGATCCGCGCGAGCTCGAGCGCATCGAGGAGCGCCTGTTCGCGCTGCGCGCCGCAGCGCGCAAATACAATGTGCCGGTCGATAATCTCGCCGCACTGGCGCAGCGCTACGAATCCGACTTGGCGCTGATCGACGCCGGCGCCGAGCGGCTGGCGACGCTCGAGCGCGAGGCACAGGAGGCTTCCGACCGCTATCGCGCGGCTGCGGCATCGCTGTCGGCGGCGCGCCACCGCGCCGCGCAGCAGCTCGACAAGGCGGTCAACGCCGAACTGAAGCCGCTCAAGCTCGAACGGGCGCAATTCTCGACCGAGATCACCAGCGAGAATGAAGGGCCGCACGGCCTCGACCGGGTCGAGTTCTGGGTGCGTACCAATCCCGGCACACGGCCGGGGCCGCTGATGAAGGTCGCCTCCGGCGGCGAGCTCGCGCGTTTTCTGCTGGCGCTCAAGGTCGTGCTCGCCGACCGCGGCTCGGCGCCGACCCTGGTGTTCGACGAGATCGATACCGGTGTCGGCGGCGCGGTGGCCGATGCGATCGGGGTGCGACTTGCCCGCCTCGCCTCGGGTGTCCAGGTCATCGCGGTGACGCATGCCCCGCAGGTGGCGGCGCGCGCCGACCGGCACTATCTGATCAGCAAGGATGCGCTCGCCAAAGGCAAACGCGTCGCGACCCGGGTCGCCGAGCTCGAAGGAGAGCGCCGCCGCGAAGAGATCGCGCGCATAGTCGCCGGCGCCGAAATCACCGCCGAAGCGCGCGCCGCCGCCGAGCGGCTGATCCGCGCGGCCGGTTGATTATCGAGTTGAGTTCACGATGGCTCGTCGCGAAAAGACCGAAACGCCTGTCGAGCAACTTTCCGAAAGGCAGGCGAAGGCTGAACACGCGAGGCTGCAAGCCGAAATCGCGGAGCACGATCGCCGCTACTATCAGGAAGACGCGCCGACTGTTTCCGACGCGGCCTATGACGCATTGCGGCAGCGGTACGGCGCGATCGAAGCGCGCTTCCCGCAGCTGCGCACACTCGACAGCCTGACCCAGCGGGTCGGTGCGGCGCCATCGGCACGCTTCGCCAAGGTGCGGCACTCCCTGCCGATGCTTTCGCTCGACAATGCCTTTACCCAAGAGGACGTGGCCGACTTCGTCGGCCGCATCCGCCGTTTTTTGCGCCTGCCGGATGATGAGGAGCTCACGTTTTTAGCCGAGCCAAAGATCGACGGCCTGTCGATGTCGTTGCGCTATGAAAGGGGCGAGCTCATCACCGGCGCCACGCGCGGCGACGGTGTCGAGGGCGAAGATGTCACCGCCAATGTGAGGACGCTCGAAGACGTGCCGAAGCGGCTGGACGGCAAGCACATCCCGGCAATCTGCGAAGTGCGCGGCGAAGTCTATATGACCAAGCGCGCCTTCCTTGCGCTCAACAAGCGGCAGGCCGAGACCGGCGGGCAGATCTTTGCCAATCCACGCAATTCCGCAGCCGGCTCGCTGCGGCAGAAGGATCCATCGATCACCGCGTCGCGGCCGCTCGGCTTCTTCGCCTATGCCTGGGGCGAGATGAGCGAGATGCCGGCGAATACGCAATCCGGCATGGTCAAATGGTTCGCCTCATGCGGCTTTAAGACCAATCCGCTGGCGAAGACGTGCCGCTCGCTAGACGCACTGCTCAAGTTTCACAGCGAGATCGAAGCGCAGCGCGCCACGCTCGACTACGATATCGACGGCGTCGTCTATAAGCTCGATCGTATCGACTGGCAGGAGCGGCTCGGCTTCGTCTCGCGCACCCCACGCTGGGCGATCGCGCACAAGTTTCCCGCGGAAAAAGCGACCACCGTCGTCCGCGATATCGAAATCCAGATCGGCCGCACCGGCTTTCTGACGCCGGTCGCCAAGCTCGATCCGGTCACCGTCGGCGGCGTCGTGGTGCAGAACGCCACGCTGCACAATGCCGAGGAGATCGCGCGGCTTGACGTGCGCATCGGCGACACGGTGACCATCCAGCGCGCCGGCGATGTCATTCCACAGGTGCTCGGCGTCATCCCCGACAAGCGGCCGCGTGGCGCCAAGCCCTATGAATTCCCGAAAAAGTGCCCATGTCCGCTGCACACCGAGGTCGTGCGCGAGATCATCGCGGGCGGCGCCCAAGGCGCCCGCTTCCATTGCACCGGCGAGTTCGCCTGCCCGTACCAGACCATCGAGCATCTGAAACACTTCGTGTCGCGCCGCGCGTTCGACATTGATGGCCTCGGCGACAAGCAGATCGAATTGTTCTACGAGCGCGAATGGATCAAGGATCCGGCCGATATTTTCACGCTCGAAGAGCGCAACAGAAAGATCAAGCTCGAAGAAGTCGAGGGTTTTGGCGAGACTTCCGTCCGCAATCTGTTCAATGCGATCGCCGCGCGGCGCGAGATTGCGCTCGAGCGCTTCATCTATGCGCTCGGCATCCGCCATGTCGGCGAGACCACGGCGATCGCGCTGGCGCGCGGCTACGGCAGCTGGCCGGCGTTCCACGATGCTTGCCTGAAACTTGCGAGAGGCGACGACGAGGCGCGGCAAGAGATGGATGCGCTCGATCAGATAGGCGACACGGTCATCGAGAGCCTGCGCGACTATTTCGGCGAGGCGCATAACCGGCGCCGCATCGAGCGGCTCGCCGCGCAGGTGAAAATCCGCGATGCGGAAAAGCCGCGGCGCGATTCGCCGATCGCCGGCAAAACCGTGGTTTTCACCGGCACGCTGGAACGCATGACGCGCGACGAAGCCAAGGCGTCGGCCGAGCGACTCGGCGCCAAAGTGTCCGGCTCGGTGTCGAAAAAGACCGACTATGTCGTCGCCGGACCGGGCGCCGGCTCAAAGCTTGCCGATGCGAAAAAGCTCGGCGTGACCGTGCTCACCGAAGACGAATGGGCGAAGCTCGTTGGCTGAGCTCCACCTGTCGGCTCATCGGTGCCTGCGCCTATATTCGTCCGGCGAGCGCCAGAATGATCACGACGATCAGAATAAGGCCTAATCCGCCGCCCGGATAATAGCCCCAGCCGGAGCTATAAGGCCAGGCCGGCAACGCGCCGATCAGCAATAGAATCAGAATAATGATCAGTATCGTTGAAAGCATGCGACTCCTCACTCTCGCTATGACCTATGACTCGAACGTGTTCCAAAAGTCATCCGCGACGAAATCCTCCGCCAAGAAACGTCCCAAAGGCGGTAATGTTCCTCGGTAAACCTTGCCGGCGGGAGTCGATGCTACGACGCAAACAATCCCAGGCGGCTACAGGGAAGCGAGCGGCTTTGTCGCCGCGACCAGCCACGCCTGCGTCTGCGCATCGAGTTGCGGCGCGAGCTCATCGCGCACACGCGCGTGATAGCCGTCGAGCCAGGCGATTTCCTCGGCCGTCATTAATGAGCGATCGACAAGACGCAGATCGATTGGCGCCAAGGTCAGCGTCTCAAAGGCATTGAGCGGCTTTTCCGGATCCGAGACCTGTACTGCTTCGACAACAAGAACCAGATTCTCAATGCGGATGCCGTAGGCGCCGGCACGGTAATAACCCGGCTCATTCGACAAAATCATGCCGCGCTTGAGCGCCGCGGTGCCGAGTTTTGAGATGCGCGCCGGCCCCTCATGCACCGACAGGTAGCTGCCGACGCCGTGCCCGGTGCCATGATCGAAATCGAGGCCGTCGCGCCAGAGAAATTGCCGCGCCAAGGTATCAAGCTGCGCGCCGGTTGTACCATCGGGAAAGAGCGCGCGCGCAATCGCGATATGGCCTTTCAGCACGAGTGTGAAGTGCTTCCGCATATCGGCGCTCGGCGTGCCGACCGCGAGCGTGCGCGTGATGTCAGTGGTGCCGTCTTCGTATTGGCCACCGGAATCGACGAGAAACAGCTCGCCGGGCGCGATGCGGCGGTTGCTGCGGCGGCTGACACGATAATGCACAATGGCGCCGTCGGGGCCGGCGCCCGCGATAGTCGGGAACGACACGTCTTTGAGCATGCCGGTATCGCGGCGAAAACTCTCCAGCGCCTCGACAGCATCGATCTCTGTCAAGTTGCCGCCCGGCGCCTCGCGATCGAACCAGGCGAGGAAGCGCGTCACCGCGGCGCCGTCGCGCAGTTGCGCGGCCTTGGCGCCGGCAATCTCGGCCGCGTTTTTCACAGCTTTCAGCGGCACGATCGGATCGCCGCCGCGCACCACCGTGCCGCCATTGTCGGCAACGAGCCGCGCAATCGCTTCAGGGCAGAGCGACGGATCAAGGCGCACGGCAAGCCGCGCCCGGCCGAGCGTTGCCAGGTCGCGCTCGAACTCGCTCGCTTCACGCACGTCGGACAGTTCCGCAAGCCGATGCCGCACGTCATTGCTGAGCTTGCGGCCGTCGACATACAGCGCGGCGCGGCCGTCCTGCGGCACGACCGCGGAAGCGAGCACGAGCGGCGTATGCGGCACGTCGTGACCGCGGATATTGAACAGCCAGGAGACGGACTGCGGATCGGACACGATCAGCACGTCGGCGGCGGTTTTGGCAAGATCGGCGCGCACGCGCTGCAATTTCGCGGCCGCCTCCTCGCCGGCATAGCGCATCTCATGCAGCACCACGGCGCCTAGCGGCGGCGGCGGCCGATCCTGCCAACCCGTGTCGAGCGGATTGTCGGACACGGCAACGAGGTTTGCTTTCACCGCCTCGCAAGCCTTGGCGAGCCGCTCGGCGCCGTCGACCGTATGCAGCCACGGCGAATAGCCGAGCCTTGCGCCCGCCGAAAGATTCTCCTCGATCCACTGCGTCGGCGGATGCTCGACCAGATGCTCGATCGCAAACAGCGCCGTGTCGACCTCCTCGCGCACCTGGGCCAGATAGCGCCCGTCGACGAAGATGACCGCGCGATCAAGCAGCACGATGGCAAGGCCGGCAGAGCCGGTGAATCCAGTGAGCCAAGCGAGCCGCTCGGCGCAGGGCGGCACATATTCGTTCTGATAACGGTCGGTGCGCGGTACGATGAAACCGTCGAGCCCACGCCGCTTGAGCTCGGCGCGCAGCGCCGCCAGCCGTGGCGCGCTGGCGTCGCGCTCGCCGCGGTCCTCGAAAGTCTGGAAATGCGCTTCGAACATTTTACTAATTTATGAACCGCGCGAGCGTCCGGCAACGCGTGACAAGCGCGAGCCGCGCCTAAGCACCAGCGTGGTCCAACCATCCACGTCAATCCGGCCCTCCAGCGCGAGCGGCTTGTAAGCGGCAAGCACGGCATTGGCCTGCCAGTTGAAAATACCGGACAGGATTATGCGGCCGCCGGGGGCGAGCAGCGCTCTCAGCGGCCTCGCAAAGCGCTGCAGCGGCTTGAGCAGAATGTTGGCCAAGATCAAATCGTAGGACCTATGCGCCCGACTATGCGGCGCGGCCAAGCCGTCGGCGCGCATGAATGACGCAAGCGTGGCAATCTTGTTGTGCCGCGCATTGCCGCGTGCAATGCGAACCGCACTGGCGTCGATGTCGACGGCAAGCACCGGCCGATGCAGTGCGCGCGCCGCAGCGATGGTGAGCACGCCCGTGCCGGTGCCGAGGTCGAGAATTTTTTTCTCGGTCGCCGTGAAGTGACGGGACGAAATGGGGCGCCGGCTGTTCAGCGGTTTGCAAAGCCGATCGAGCGCCAGCAGACAACCGCGCGTCGTGCCGTGATGGCCGGTGCCGAAAGCGAGCGCCGCCTCGATCTCGATGCCGATCTTACTCGGCGGTACAAGGGCGCGGTCATGCGCACCGTGCACGACAAAGCGCCCGGCCGTGACCGGCTTCAAGCCGAGCAGGCTTTCGCGCACCCAGTTCTTCGCCGCAATCATCTCGAAATGCAGCGCCCGGCCCGCCTCCGGCCCGGCAGCTACGGCGGCGAGATGACGCACGCGCTTCTCGTCCGGCGCATCGCGAAAATGCAGCGAGACCCGCCAGGCGCCCTGCCCGGTATCCACAAGGCTGACCGCGATCTGATCCGGCTCAAAGCTCTCGGCAAACAGGTCGCCGATCTTCCGCGCCGACCGCTCATCGGTAACGAGGGTGGCCAGTGAAGTTGCCGAAGTCGGCTGCAGTGTTTCCAAATGCATTGATGGTCCAAGACCTTTCAAAGGCTTTATACAGAATTCACACGAGAGGCGCGGGAGCCGTTATTCCCGATCGGCGTAAAAATATTCACATTCCGATCAACACATTGTTCGCAGCTTTTCCACAACAGGTCCGCTACCATTGCACAGCACTTCGCGCGAAACGGTGTTCACGGCACGCGCATGGATCATGCCCGGGAGAATGGAATGACCACAAAATATTTCGGCAAACAACTCTTGGCTGTTTACCTTCTTTGCTTCCTGGCGCTGGCTTGCGGCCCGATGCCACGCTTCGCCGTGTTCGCTGTTGGAGACGCACAGGCGCAAGAGATGCAAGACGCGCCCAGTTACGCCTCGCTGCTCGCTGCACCAGACCGCAGCGACACCGACCGGCAAGCGGACAAGCGCCGCGACCCGTTGCCGTTTCTCAAATTCGCGGCGCCCCGCCCCGGTATGAAAGTGCTCGATATGGGCGCCGGCGGCGGCTATTCGAGTGAACTGATGGCGCGCGCGGTGGCACCGAGCGGCATTGTCTATGCGCAGAACCCGATCGATCTTTCCGACAAGCCGAAGGCCGCGTTCGAGGCGCGCATGGCGACACCGGCAATGAAGCATACGGTCGCCGACATGCGGCCGTTTGACGATCCGCTGCCGCCCGGCGTGAATGATCTCGATCTGATCACCTTCCTGTTCTACTACCACGACACGACCTACATGAATGTCGATCGCGCCGCCATGGACAAGGCGTTGTTCCGCGCGCTCAAGCCCGGCGGCTATCTCGTCATCGCCGATCATTCCGCGCTTGCAGGTCAAGGCACCAGCGTCGGCAAGACGCTGCACCGAATCGAGGAAGACGCGCTCAAGCAGGAAGTGCGGGCGGCCGGCTTCAATCTCGTCGGCGAAGGCGACTTCTGGCGCAATCCGGCCGACACGCACGACTTCCCAAGCTACAAGCCGAACATGCCGGTCGACAATTTCGTGCTGAAGTTTCAGAAGCCGAAGTGAAGCCCGCCCCGACCCTGAACCGCGCGCGATTCACTCCCATCGTCAAGCCCGCGCTTGTCCGGCGCCGGAGCAAAGACGTGCATGGCCGAAACAAGTCCGACCATGACGAAGTGCAAGCCTACTGCAGCTGATCCTTCACCTGCGCCAACCCGGCATTCACGCAATCGTCGTCGAAGCCGGGCGAGCCGGAGGCCCCGACGCCGCCAATCACCGTGTCGCCGGCCTTGATCGGCACGCCGCCCGGGATGGCGATCACACTCGGCAGCGTGACCTGCTGACGCACCACCGGATTGCCGTCATTGAGCTTCTTGGCGTATTCGGCCGTAGTCTGTTTGAAGGTCATCGCCGTATAGGCTTTGCGCCGCGCATTTTCCATGGTGTGCGGAGAGGCGTCATCGCCGCGCATCTCGACAATGGTCTCGCCGTCGCGATCGACCACGACGACGGAGACCGCATAGCCCTTGGCGGCGCAGGCGGCGACGGTGGCTTCGGCCAGCGTCTTGGCGACGCTCAACGGAATGTCCTTGTGTGTGATCAGGGCGGCGCCGGCCGGGCTGGTCGCGACGGCAAGCATTCCAGCAAAAGCGGCAGAACCGAACAAGCGAATGACCGGCATGGCGGGATCCTCTTGGGAAAAAAGCGTCCGCCGTAACGAACAGCGGACGCCAAAGACTATTCATTGTCGACGGCAGGACTGCGAGCGCCGCCGAAGCCGGCATTCAACAGGCCGTGAACGGGGTGCCGATCACCACTGCCGGTAGGTCGGCTGGCCGTAATAGGGCTGCGGATAGCCGTAGGGCTGGCCGTAATAGGGCTGCGGCTGCGGCGGAAACGGATAGCGCCCGTAGGTCGGCCGGCCGTAGCCGGGCGGGGCGTAAGATTGCGCGGTCTGCTCCTGGTCATAATCGGGCCGGCCGTAGGGCGGCTGGCCGTAACCCGGCTGCTGGCCGTAACGCGGCTGGCCGTAGTAGCCCTGCTCGCCATAGCCCTGCTGGCTCTGGTCCGGCGCGCTCGCTACCGGCACGCCGTTGCGCATCGTCTCGTTGATCGGCAGATGCGCGCGCGCCACCGGGCCGTTGTCACCGCCAGGCGTGCGGCCGGTGATCACGACCTTGGTGTTCGCCATGCCTTCGGATTTCACGAGGTCAAACAGCGTCGCGGCATGATCGGGCGAGAGCCTGATGCAGCCGTGCGACACCGCCAGGCCGAGATGCTTCACGTCGGAAAAGCCATGGATGGCATGGCCTTCCAGATCGATGAAGATCGCGTGCGGCATCGGTGCATTGTCCCATTCCTGGGAATAGTGGTCGGCGTCCATGCGGTTGGGCTTGAAATTGCCGCTCGGCGTGTCGTAGCCGGGCCGGCCGGTCGATACCGGCCAGTCGTAGCGGTGCACGCCGTCGACATCGACCGACATGCGCTGCGTGCTCTTGTCGATATTGATCAGGATATTGGCCTGCGCCGCCGAGGCGAAAGGCACGGCGAAGGCGGTGACCAGAATGAGCGCAGACAGATGGGAAGAGCAACCGTTGATGGCTGGACGCATGTGAATACCCAGGGGAAGAAGCTGTCGCCCAACACCAAGAAGTTCTTGCTTGGTATTTGGTTCAAATCAAGACCGCGCGCAATCGCGTTTCGGCCGAATAGTGAACGGATTACGGCGGGATTCGGTAGGAGTGTTGGACACGGTTTTGTGAAGCGTCCGCCTTGGGCAGATCTCTACGTGGCGCCGTGCCCGTCGAGGCTGTTGCCTCGGACCGGCATGTCAGGATTTGCGCGCATCGACATGCGAGTCTCCCGCTCAGTCTTCCGCTCATTATGTCAAACAAGCGACACACATCCCATCGTCACCCGCAGGCATAGCCGTTCGCAGAACAGCGTCGCTGCGCTCGCCTATGCCGCGGCTCCACACCGACGTGCGACTTTGAAATCGGATCAGAAAGCCTGATCCAGCTTCGCCGCCGCATGGATTGATGGATCAAGTCAGATCAGGTCCGGCAATGACGCTTGTGAGAACCAGATTGCTTCGCCGCGCTCGCACTGACGCTCGCTTTTCCTCATCATTGCCGGGCTCGATCCGGCAATCCATGCGGCGCGTCCGCTCATTCGATCTCGACGCCTTGGTCGCGACGGTTCGGCATGGGCCACCGGGTCAAGCCCGGTGGGACGAGCATTTTAATGCTTCTTGAAAAACTGCACGGCGCGCTCGTGTTTTTGCGCCGCCGCGCGCGAATTGAACGTGCCGAGATTACGCCGCCGGCCGGTCTTTGGATTTACCTTGCGCGAATAGAGCCGGTATTTGCCCGATGCGAGCTTGCGGATCATGGCTGGGTGCTCCGACGAACAAACGTCTGCTTGAACAAGGATCGCCAGTCGATTCTGTTCCAGATCGCGCTCACCCTTTTGCCAGTGTCATTGCCGGAGCTTGACCAGGCGTGCCCCCGGCAATCCATGCGGCAACGGCGCATGTTCGGCCGGGCAGCATGGATCGCCGGATTATGTCGGGTGGTGATGCATTAACTCGGTGCTTGACCAAATCCTTGGCGCCTGAGCCGCACGATCGCCTCATCGAGCGCCGCGAGAAACGCGGGCGCCTGGTGGGAACGTCTTTGGCCCGCCCGTGACTTCGCTACGCAGCGAGTCCATCAGATTGCGCCTCGCCAATGCCGCGCCGATCGATCATCGTGTTCGGCTAACATATGTCGCTATCGGCAGACCGTGAGAATCGCTACCATGCGTGAGCGTTTTGCGTCACGGTTTTGTCGCACGGTTTCGCGGCCGATCTTTGAACTTCGTCTCGTCAATTTCGTTTCCACCGAGGAATAGATGAAAAATCAATCAAGCCCGGCGTCATCCATCCGAGCCGTGTGCTTCCGCGTACGCCCGGAAGCGCTTCCGGGATGGGCGCTTGCAGGATGGGCGCCCGTTGGCGTTGTGATGTTCGCGCTCGCGCTGATGCACGTGATTGCCGCGCCTCCTGCCGACGCCGCTGCCGGGCACGCGTGGCCCGCACAGGCTGTGGAAGCGAAAGCGCCCCGCCCGGCAGGTGAACCGATCATGGCCATCGTGTCGATCAAGAGCCAGCAGGTCACCTTCTACGACGCCGACGGCTGGATTCTGCGCGCCCCCGTATCGACCGGCACGACCGGACGCGAGACGCCGGCCGGAGCCTTTGCCGTCGTGGAGAAGAACAAAGATCATCATTCGACCCTCTATGACGATGCCTGGATGCCGAACATGCTGCGCATCACCTGGAACGGCATTGCGCTGCATGGCGGCCCCCTGCCCGGCTACGCGGCCTCGCATGGCTGCGTGCGCATGCCTTACGATTTCGCCGCGAAGGTGTTCGACAAGGCGCCGATGGGGATGCGGGTAATCATCGCGCCGGGCGACGCAGAGCCGGTCGCGTTTTCGCATCCGTCCCTGTTCGTGCCGAGGCAGGATGCGCTCGACGCCATACCGGCGCGCGCGCAAGCGCTCGATCGCGAAGCGGACGAAGCCGACAAGACGGCTGCCGCCGCCAAGACCGCGGCCGCGGCGGCAAAGCGCGAGGCTGCCGCGGCCGCGGCGGCGGCGCGCAATCTCGAGTCGCTCAAGAGGCGCGCCGATGCCGAGATCGCTTACGCCGAGAAGATCATCGCGACCGCCAGGTCGAACCGGACCCTCGCAATGGCGCAGGACATGAGGCAGAAGGCCGCCGCCAAGGTCGCGGCGCTGCCGGCGCAGCTCGGCGCCGCCAGAGCCGACGCCAAGGCGAAGCAGGACGCCGCCGACGCCGCCGATGCAACCGCCAAGACGGCCGAGGCCACCCGCAGCACGGCGGCGGCGGCCGCGTTAGACGCGAGGCTTGCGGGCGCGCCGGTCGCGATCTTCATCAGCCGGGCGACGCAGAAGCTTCACGTGCGGCGCGACACACACAAGCGGGCGCCGGACGGCGGCGAGATATACGACACGAGCCTGGAATTTCCGGTCACCATCAAAAATCCCGACAAGGCGATCGGCACGCATGTCTTCACCGCGGTCGCGCGCACCGCGGACGGCCTGCGCTGGACCGAAGTCTCAATCGACAACGGCGACAATGCCAAAGACGCGCTCGACCGTATCACCTTCCCGCAGGAAGTGCTCGACCGGATCGCGCCCACCACCGTGCCGCTATCCTCGATCACTATCTCGGATGAGCCGTTGAGCAGCGAAACCAATTATCGCACCGAATTCGTCGTGGTGCTGAGCAACCAGCCGCAGGGCGGCTTCGCCAATCGCGAGCGCTCGCCCGACATGATCGTACGCGACAGCGATGAATATGGGTACGGCGGGTACGGCTACGGCCGCCAGCGCGATTGGTTCCCCTCCTACGGATACGGCTATAGACAGCCGCCGCGCAGCTATTACCGGCCGCCAGGCTTCTGGAATTGGTGAGTAGGATGGGTGGAGCGAAGCGATACCCATCACGGGCTCCCGAACAAGCGATGGGTTCGCAAGGGCTCAACTCATCCGACGTGCTGATTGGATTGGCCGTGTATGCCGTTTATCGAAGCTCCGATCGAGATTGTCACGCCGCCCAAAAGATACGCTCCGATCCGGCACTGCATTTATTGCGGCGCATATAGCAAGCATCTTTCAAAAGAGCACATCATTCCATTCGGCTTGACAGAGGATTCATTAATTTTGCCGAAGGCGAGCTGTCTGAGCTGCCGCGACATTACCCGGAAACAATGCGTCGGCACGCCGCCTTATCGTATCGTTGTCGGTGAATTTAACGGTGCACTCGATCGCCTCCCCTTCACGAAACAGCCGCTCCACACAATTGAAATAAGGCGTACGATCCGATCTGCACAGCAAGTGTCGATATGAACACTATCCGATGACTTCAACGCGTCCTCAAACCCGCGCAACGAAACTATCCACCACCCGCTTCTCGCCGGCGCGGTCGAACTGAATGGTCAGCTTGTTGCCGTCGATCGCAGTGATGTTGCCATTGCCGAATTTCTGGTGGAAGACGCGGTCGCCGACGGTGAAGGCGGAGACCGTGCCGGTGGATTTGGCGACCACCTCGCCTTCGATGGTGAGCGGGATGCGGCGCGGCGTGTCGCTGCCTCCGCGCCGAGCCCCCTCACCTGATCGGGCTGCGCCCGATCGACCTCTCCCCGCTGGGGCGAGATAGTCAATATCGGCGTCGAATTCGGCCTGCGCATCTGAAAAGCCGCCGCTTTGCGCACGGGTGGCCTGCGCGCGCTGCCAGCCGGGCGTGCCGTAGTTCGAGCCGAACGAGGTCGCCGCGTCAAAGCGCGAACTGCCGTAGCCGCCATAGCCGCCGAAGCCGCCTTGCGACTCGGTGACCTCGACATTTTCTTCCGGTAATTCGTCGAGAAAGCGCGAGGGGATGTTGGTCTGCCACAGGCCGTGCATGCGCCGGTTGGTGGCGAAATAGATCTTGGCGCGCTTCCTTGCGCGCGTGATGCCGACATGGGCGAGGCGGCGCTCCTCCTCCAGGCCGGAGCGGCCCTGATCGTCGAGCGTGCGCTGGTTGGGAAACACGCCTTCCTCCCAGCCGGGCAGGATCACGGTGTCGAATTCGAGACCTTTGGCGGAGTGTAGCGTCATGATATTGACGGCATCGGCCTCGGCGGCCTTCTCGTTGTCCATCACCAGAGAGATGTGCTCGAGAAAGCCTTGCAAATTCTCGAACTCCTCCATGGAGCGCACGAGCTCCTTGAGGTTTTCGAGCCGGCCGGCGGCATCGGCGGAGCGGTCCTTCTGCCACATCTCGGTGTAACCAGACTCGTCAAGAATGATCTCGGCGAGCTCGGTATGCGGCAGCGCATCGCGCTGTTTGCGCCAGCGATCGATCGCTTCGAGGAGCCCGCGCAGCGCACCGCGCGGCTTAGGTTTCAGTTCGTCGGTCTCGATCACCGCGCGCGCGGCCTCGGTGAGTGGCACGCGGCGCTTGCGCGCATGGTCGTGCAACATCTGCACGGTGGCGTCGCCGAGCCCGCGCTTGGGCACATTGACGATACGCTCGAAGGCAAGATCGTCGGCTGGCGAATTGACCACCCGCAGATAAGCCAGCGCGTCGCGGATCTCGGCGCGCTCGTAGAAGCGCGGCCCGCCGATGACGCGATAGGGCAGGCCCAGCGTGACGAAGCGGTCCTCGAATTCGCGCATCTGGAACGAGGCGCGCACCAGGATCGCGATCTCGTTGAGCGCATGGCCGGAGCGCTGCAGCTGTTCGATCTCCTCGCCGACGGCGCGCGCTTCCTCTTCGGAATCCCAGGCGCCGGTGACGGTCACTTTTTCGCCGAGCTCGTCGTCGGTGCGCAGCGTCTTGCCAAGCCGGCCTTCGTTGTGCGCGATCAGATGCGAGGCGGCGGCGAGGATATGGCCGGTCGAGCGGTAATTGCGCTCAAGCCGGATCACGGTTGCGCCGGGGAAATCGTGCTCGAAGCGAAGAATGTTGTCGACCTCGGCGCCGCGCCAGCCGTAGATCGACTGGTCGTCATCGCCGACGCAGCAGATGTTTTTGGCATGAGCACCTTCAGCCGGGGGGAGGTCGGCTTGCGACAGCGAGCCGGAAGGGGGTGACGGCGGCGCAGCAGGCGATGCCTCGTCCTCACCCCACCCCGGACTGTCTTCGGCGGCATAGCCGATGCTTGGCGTCGGCGTTTCTGAAGACGGGGACTGAAGGCCGCCTACACCCTCCCCCTCCAGGGGAGGGTGAGTGATCGCGTTGCGTACCGTTTGGCTCCGCTGCGCCAACAGTCGCAGCCAGAGATATTGCGCGACGTTGGTGTCCTGATATTCGTCGACCAGAACGAACCTGAAGCGCGCCTGATAACCCCGCAGCACTTCAGGCTGCTCGCGGAACAGCCGGATGTTTTCCAGAAGCAGATCGCCGAAATCGGCGGCGTTGAGAATCTTCAGGCGCTCCTGATAGGCCTTGTAGAGCTTGAGCCCCTTGCCGTTGGCGAAGACGGCGGCCTCGCTCGAGGGCACCTGCTCCGCCGTGAGGCCGCGGTTCTTCCAGCCATCGATCAGCATGGCGAGCACGCGCGCCGGCCAGCGCTTCTCGTCGATGTTCTCGGCTTCGAGCAGCTGCTTGAGCAGGCGGATCTGATCGTCGGTGTCGAGAATGGTGAAATCGGCCTTCAACCCGACCAGCTCGGCGTGCCGGCGCAGAATCTTCACGCCGATCGAGTGGAAGGTGCCGAGCCAGGGCATGCCCTCGACCACATGGCCGACGATCTCGCCGACGCGCGCCTTCATCTCGCGCGCCGCCTTGTTGGTGAAGGTGACCGCGAGGATTTCGCCCGGGCGGGCGCGGCCGGTGGCGAGGATATGGGCGATGCGCACCGTGAGCACGCGCGTCTTGCCGGTGCCGGCGCCGGCCAGCACCAAAACCGGACCGTCGAGCGTCTCGACTGCAAGCCGCTGTTCCGGATTGAGGCCTGCGAGGTAAGGCGCGGCGGCGCCCGCGGCGGCCCGCGCGCGCGCGGCGATCCCGCCGCGGGCGGGCGGCGGCGCGGCAGGTTCCACATTGCGCTTCAGAGGATCGGCCAAGGTCCGCTCAGCCACTGCAAACACTGATTCTCATGGCGCTTAAGATGGCATTTGCGCAAGGCTTTTACGAGGCTTTGCACGCGGTCATGGCCGCGCAAGCGCGCACAAGCGGTGATCCATACTCCCGGCACCTGACGGCACCTGGGGTCGGGGATTCCGGGCTGGCGCCTTCAGTGCGCCGCGCCAAAGACGGTCAGCGCATTGCGATGCGCCGGCCGGCGCCGTCGGGAACCGGCAGCGCCGCATGCGCGGCCTTCATGCGCGCGAGACGTGCCGCGATGCTGCTCGGAAATGGCGCGGTCTTTTTCTGCTCCATGTCGACATGCAGGGCCATGTTCTCCGAGGTAGCCGACAACCAGCCCTCCCGGGCATGAAACAGCTGCTCGAAATAATGCAGCCGCTTGGCGTCGAAATCGAGCAGCTGAAAGGTGACACGCACCGGATCGCCGGCGTTGAGCTCGCGCAAGTAACGCACGTGGACCTCGGCGGTGAAGCAGGAATGCCGCCGCGTCTTGAGATAATCGAGGCCGCAGCCCAGGAGCTCATAGGCCTCGTCGACCGCGCGGTCGAACAGCACATTGTAATAGGCCATGTTGAGATGGCCGTTATAGTCGATCCAGCCCGCCTCCACCCGCATCGGCGAGGATACGAAAGGTGCGAAGAAAGCCGGTTCGAAGTCGACACGATCGAGCATTGCGGCAATGTGGCGGATTTGATGCGGTGCACGCAAGAGGTGGGCCGGCCCCTGCGGTGCCAGATCAAACACATTTGAGATGAAGCGCCGGCGACTGAGATAACTCCTGTCCGCCGGCAAGGCAGAGTTAGCCGGCGCGTTTCGTCGGGGCGACGGGCTTTTTGCCCGACTTGATTTATCGCCGCCGCACCGCCAGTTTGGCCGCGGCACAAGCACCTCCGCCCACAGCTGCGGCGCAAGAATTAAGGGAAACGCCCCAAACATGGCCCTCCTTGAAGCCACACCACGCACCAAACAACAGCGCAAGGCCGCCGATACGGTGATCGCGGCGCTTGCCGCGCGCTACGGCAACCGCCTCGTCACCTCGCAGGCGGTGCGCGAGCAGCACGGCAATACGACGACCTGGATCGACAATCAGCCGCCGGACGCGGTGGTGTTTCCGCAATCGACGCAAGAGGTGCAGGACATCGTGCGGCTCGCCGCCGCCGAGCGCGTGCCGGTGATCGCGTTCGGCACCGGCACCTCGCTCGAAGGTCAGGTCAATGCGCCGCGCGGCGGCATCTGCCTCGATTTCCGCGACATGAATCGCGTGCTTGCGGTGCATGCCGAGGACCTCGATTGCGTGGTCGAGCCGGGGATCACCCGCAAGCAGCTCAACGAATATCTGCGCGACAAGGGTGTGTTCTTTCCGATCGATCCGGGCGCCGACGCCTCGCTCGGCGGCATGGCGGCGACCCGCTGCTCCGGGACCAATGCGGTGCGCTACGGCACCATGAAGGACAATGTGCTGGCGCTCAAAGCGGTGCTCGCCAATGGCGAGGTGATGGCGACGGCGCGACGCGCGAAGAAATCCGCCGCCGGCTACGATCTCACGCGGCTGTTGGTCGGCTCGGAAGGCACGCTCGGCATCATCACCGAATTGACGCTGCGGCTTGCCGGCATCCCGGAGGCGATCGCATCCGGCATCTGTCCGTTCCCGAGCGTGGAAGCGGCATGCAATGCGACGATCCTTACGATTCAGTCGGGCATTCCGGTGGCGCGCATCGAATTGCTCGACGCGCAGCAGGTGCGCGCATGCAATCGATATTCGAATCTGACGCTGCCGGAGACGGCGATGCTGTTCGTCGAGTTTCACGGCAGCGACGCCGGCGTCGCCGAGCAGTCGGAACGTTTCGGCGACATCGCGCGCGAGCTCGGCGGCGGCCCGTTCGATTGGGCGACCAAGGCCGAGGATCGCACGCGCTTGTGGCAGGCGCGGCACGACGCCTATTGGGCGGTCAAGCAGCTTCGTCCCGGCGCGGCGGCGCTGGCCACCGACGTCTGCGTGCCGATCTCGCGCCTTGCCGAATGCGTGACCGAAACGCAGCGCGATGTCGAAGCGGCTCACCTGCTGGCGCCGGTGCTCGGCCATGTCGGCGACGGCAATTTCCATCTCTCGCTGATGGTTGACCTTGCCGATGACGACGAAGTGAGCCGCGCCAAGGCCTTTTTGGAACGCCTGGTCGACCGCGCGCTAGCGATGGACGGCACCTGCACCGGCGAGCACGGCGTCGGTCAGGGCAAGATGAAGTATCTGCTGGCCGAGCACGGCGCGCCGGCGCTCGCGGCGATGCGCGCGATCAAGCAGGCGCTCGACCCGCTGGATATTCTCAATCCGGGGAAGATTGTTGCGATCTAAGAGACGAAACTGCCGTGGCGGTAGCTTGCTCGACGATCGCACGGCCGTACCTCGTGCAGACGCTGGCACGTAGCGCCGACCCACTATTGACTGCTTGCTGGTACGCTGCGCAAGCAATCTATGGTGAGCACTGCCATCTGAGGCAGGTGCTCACTTCCATCGACCGAAATGGCGGTGCAGGCGCCTATTCCGGCCGCATCACCGGGGCGGCGCCGGGCGGCACCAGCATCATCTCGCGCGGTGCCGGATTGGTCGGCGCGCCGCCGACAATGGCATGGGGTGCGGTGACAGCGCTCGCGCCCATATGGCCCGTGCACCTTGACTGAAAGTGGTCGAGAACAAACAGGCGGATGGCCGACGACAGATTGCCGTGCTGGCGCTCAGAATCGATCGAAGCCACTAGGTCCGACAGGGTGGCGCCCCGGGCGATCGCGATCTCCTTGAGCGCCTTCCAGAACGCATCCTCAAGGCTAATGCTGGTCTTGTGGCCGGCGATCACGATCGAGCGCTTAACGACAGGCGATTTCATTTCCCATCTCCCGTTTCGATCCGGTGCTGGTCGAGGCAGCTATGGAGTTTGTCGCGCGAGGACCGATCCTGGTTCGCTTGCCCTTTGGATCGGCCAAAGACAGTCCGGCATTTGGCCGCTTTCCGCTCGGTCAGGCGGCGTTTGGCCCTTTTCCGTCCGCTCCGCAGATTAACGATGGGGACCATGGTGCGCTGGGGCCAATCCGAAGGTATGTCAATACCACTAGGTCCACTTGGACCTCTTCTTGTTACGAGCCGGCATAGTCACTGGATCACAGCCGCAGCGCGGCATCTGCCGGCGACCACGGCCGACACGCTCAACTCCCTGCAATTCCGCCAGAAAACCGGGATATCCGAGGCGCCCGGCCGGCCCCCTTCACTTTTTTCTGAAGCGATCCAGCCGCACGACCTCAGCACCGGCGCCGCCATCGGGGCGGCCGGGCGGTTCAGTCGATTCTGGCGGGGATGGCAGCGCATCAGTCTTGTCGGCGGCGGCCGGTAGCGCCGGCGCCGCGGCCCGTCCCGGTTCCGGCGCGCTCCGGTCGAAGGCGCCTTCGATGGGCTCGAACTGGAAGCCGAATTGCACGGCAGGATCGTAAAACGCGGTCACCGCCTCGAACGGCACGGCCAGGCGTTCCGGAACGCCACCGAACGACAGGCCGACTTCGAATCCCTGCTCACTGACATGCAAATCCCAAAACTGGTGCTGCAGGATGATTGTCATGGCCTCGGGATATTGCGCGCGCATGCGCTCCGACAGCCGCACGCCGGGAGCCGCCGTATTGAAGGTGATCTTGAAATGATGCTCGCCGGGCAGGCCTTTCTTGGCGACGTCGGCCAGCACCGTCCGCACCACGCCGCGCAAGGCAGTTTGAGCGAGAACGTCGTAACGGATGTGGTCGGTGGCCATGGCAGACGACAGATGTCGGACGACGGACGACAGAAAAGAAATAGTACAGCAATCATAGAGGTCCAGAGCGATTCTGTCCTCTGCCGTCCGTTATCTGCCCTCAAAATGAAAGTGGAGGCTTCTGTTGCCAGGTGCCTCCGAACCCCGCCTAGCGCTGCTAAGACGCTAGGACTTTAGATCGGTCTATCAAACCGCGTTACGCGGCCTGAGCAACCGGAGCATAGTTGTCGTTGGCAACTATGAATTTGGCCCGATAACGGCGGAACCATGCCGGGCAAAAGCACGCCCTTTACGCCCTCGTCGATCCTATTTCG
>JAJPJB010000041.1 GCA_021324465.1 Hyphomicrobiaceae bacterium | reverse complement strand
TCCGGCGAGCGCCCCATCCAGCCGTAGGACATGCGCGCCCAATGCGCGATCGCATCGCGCTGTGCGACGAGCTCTTCGCGTGAGCGCGCGGCGCGGAAAAATTTGTGGGTATAGCCGCCGGAGCCGGTATCGGTCTGCGTCGTCAGGACCGGTTTGGTCTTTTCGTCGTGCAGCGCGTCGTAAAGGCGCGCGATTGAGCGTGCCGCATTGCGGAAGGCGGGATGCGTGGTGACATCCTTGACGCGCTCGCCATAGACATAGACCTCGCGACCATCGCGCAGGCTCTCGAGATATTCCGCGCCAGTGAACGGCCGTCCCTTGGTCCTGATTGCGTCTTCGGATTTCATGCGGCCGTTTCCTCAAGGTTTCGCGCCGGTCGGTCGCGGCGCTGCGCTCTGGCGTACCGCCGACCTCGAATGCAGGCAATGCACGACGGCGTAGAGCGGCTTCCGCGACGCCAAAACGCCATTGCCAAAAGTTCCGCTGAACCCAGCAGGTCATGCCTCGGCCAGCGCTGAATATGGAAGCCTGTTCCCTTTAATACCCCGTTACGGCCGTTTATATAGAAAATCCTTCTAGGAAGCGCGCCAATTTCGCCCCAGAGGCACCGACGCCAATGTTTCTTGATCCCGACAATTCCGAAGGGCTACCGGTTTCGTCCGCGCAGCCACGGCCCGAAGCGGGGCAACGGGTCGCGGAGAAGGTCACAGCTCTGGCGGAGCAACTTGCCAATGCCGGTCCGCGGGAGATTGTCGAGACGGCGGTGCGTGCCCATGCTGGGCGGCTTGCGGTCGTTTCGTCCTTTGGCACCGAGTCGGCGGTGCTCCTCAAATATGTCGCCGACATTGACCCGTCATTGCCGGTACTGTTTCTCGATACGCTGTGGCTGTTCAAGGAGACGCTTGCCTATCGTGACGCGCTGGTAAAGCGGCTCGGACTAACCGATGTCCGCACCGTCACCCCCTCGCCAAGCGCGCTCGCGCTGCGCGATCCCAAGCACGACCTCGCCTTCCGTGATCGCGAGGCCTGCTGCAGCATCCACAAGGTTGCCCCTTTGGCCCAAGAGATCGCCGCGTTCGATGCCTGGATGAGCGGACGCAAACGCTATCACGGCGGCGAGCGGACACAGCTTCCGATTGTCGAGACGGACGGCCCGCGCATCAAGTTTAATCCGCTGGCGCGGCTGTCGCGGCCCGAGCTCAACGCCGTATTTGCGGCTGCGAAATTGCCGCGGCATCCCCTGGAATCTCTGGGCTTCACCTCGGTTGGCTGCGTGCCCTGCACGCATAAGCCGGCACAGGGCGGTTCGGTGCGCGACGGCCGCTGGAGCGGGCTTGGCAAGACCGAATGCGGCATCCATCTCGGCCCCCTGCCCTCGCCGGTCGAACCGTAGGCCGTCCTGCGACCTAACGCGCCTAAGCGTTGCCGGTCCGAAAGGCCCCTGTTAGAGTTTTTCGCGGGGAATATGCCGGGATTCGGAAGGCGCGCAGACGCATGGACTATTTCGTCCAGCAGCTGATCAACGGCATCACGCTCGGTTCCATCTATGGCCTGATCGCCATCGGCTACACGATGGTCTACGGCATTATCGGCATGGTGAACTTCGCCCATGGCGATGTGTTCATGGTGTAGGCCTTCATCGCGCTGATTGCGTTCCTGATTCTCACCACCTGGCTCGGCATTACGTCGATTGCGCTCGCGATCTTCATCGTGCTGATCGTCTCGATGCTGTTCACGTCGCTGGTGAACTGGACCATCGAGCGCGTCGCCTATCGGCCGCTGCGCGGCTCGTTTCGGCTGGCGCCGCTCATTTCGGCGATCGGCATGTCGATCTTTCTGTCGAATTTTGTCCAGGTCGCGCAGGGCCCGCGCAACAAATCTATCCCGCCGATTGTCCGCGGCGACCTGTTGCTCAACGCGGAGGGGGTATCGATCGCGCTGTCCTATAAGCAGCTGATCATCTGGAGCGTCACCGCAGCTCTGCTTCTGCTCTTTTGGTATGTCGTCGCCAGGACACCGCTTGGCCGCAACATGCGCGCCTGCGAGCAGGATCAGAAGATGGCGGCCCTGGTCGGCGTCGATGTCAACGGCACCATTGCCATGACGTTTGTCATTGCCGCCGCGCTCGCCGCGATTGCCGGCACCATGTATCTGATGAATTACGGCGTGTTGAGCTTTTCCGATGGATTTATTCCCGGCGTGAAAGCGTTCACCGCCGCGGTGCTCGGCGGCATCGGCTCGCTTCCCGGAGCGGTCGTGGGCGGACTGCTGGTTGGCCTGATCGAGACGCTGTGGTCGGGCTACGTCTCGATCGACTACAAGGACGTCGCCGCCTTTTCGATCCTGGCGATCACCTTGATCTTCCTGCCGCAAGGCCTATTCGGCCGGCCGGATGTCGAAAAGGTCTAACGATGCAGGCCGCCGCGCCGGATTGGCGCTCCCAGGTCATGCGCGGGCTACGCGATGCCGCACTAACGACGTTGATCGCTTTCGGATTGCTGCTGCCGCTGCTCGGCTTTCAGACCGTTACCGACATCCGCAATCAGCTGATCCTGCAGACGCGCTTTCCGTTGCTGTTTGCACTGACGGCTGCAATCGGTCTGCTGCGCCTCGCCTATTCGCTTCTGCTTGAATCGCGGCTCGAGCGGCGCGCGGCCCGACCGGTCGCCGCGGCGGTGCCGACACGCTTCGACTGGCGCGCCAGCGCGGGAAAATGGTTCATCCCCTTCGGCATCGGCTTTGTCATTGCTTATCCGCTTGTTGTCCTCGCGCTCTACGGCCGCACCGGCGCGGTGAAATGGATCGACAATTTCGGCATTCAGATCCTGATCTATGTGATGCTCGGCTGGGGACTGAACATCGTGGTCGGTCTCGCCGGGCTCCTCGATCTTGGCTATGTCGCCTTCTATGCAGTCGGCGCTTATTCCTACGCGCTGCTCGCCAAAGCCTTTGGCCTGTCGTTTTGGATCTTGCTGCCGCTCGCCGGCTGTCTGGCATCGTTCTGGGGCCTGCTGCTCGGCTTCCCCGTCTTGCGGCTGCGCGGCGACTATCTCGCCATCGTCACGCTCGCTTTCGGCGAAATCATCCGCATGATCCTGATCAACTGGGTGGCGCTGACCAATGGCTATGCCGGAATCGGCGGCATTCCACGGCCGACCTTCTTCGGTATTCCTTTCAATGCCGACGATAATGGCTTCGCCGCCACCTTCGGCCTCGAATTCTTCCCGATCTATCGCACGATCTTCTTGTACTACCTGATCCTGGGGCTGGCGCTGCTTACCGCCTTTGTCACCGTGCGGCTGCGCCGGCTGCCGGTTGGCCGCGCCTGGGAGGCGCTGCGCGAAGACGAGATCGCCTGCCGCGCGCTCGGCATCAATACCACCAATACGAAACTGACGGCTTTCGCCATCGGCGCCATGTTCGCGGGATTTGCCGGCTCGTTCTTCGCCGCGCGACAGGCATTCATTTCGCCGGAATCCTTCACCTTCCTGGAATCGGCGACCATCCTCGGCATCGTCGTGCTCGGCGGCATGGGCAGCCAGATCGGCGTCGCCATCGCCGCGATTCTGATGATCGGCGGCACCGAGATCCTGCGCCAACTCGATTTCCTCAAAGACATTTTCGGCCGCGATTTTGATCCGACGCAATATCGCATGCTGCTGTTCGGGCTGGGCATGGTGCTGATGATGCGCTGGCGGCCGCGCGGGCTGATCACGCGGCGCGCGCCCTCGGTATTCCTCAAAGAGCGCAAAAGCATCGCCGCTGATCTGGTCAAAGAGACGCTGGTCAAAGAAGGACAGGTCTGATGGCAGGCAACCGCGACATCCTGCTGCGCGTCGAACATCTGACGATGCGGTTCGGCGGGCTTGTCGCGGTAGACGATCTGTCGTTCGAGGCGCGCCGAGGCGACATCACCGCACTGATCGGACCGAATGGCGCCGGCAAGACCACAGTGTTCAACTGCATCACCGGCTTCTACAAGCCGCATTGCGGCCGCATTGGGCTCTGCCACGGCAATCCGGCGCTGTGGAGCGAGCTCGACGCGCTCACCGCCAGTGGTCGGCGCAGCACGCGCCGCACGGACGGCGCGCTCTATCAGCTCGAGCGCATGCCGGATTTTCTCGTCGCCGATCAAGCGCGGGTGGCGCGCACCTTCCAGAACATGCGGCTGTTTCCCGGCATGACGGTTCTGGAAAACCTTCTGGTCGCGCAGCACAACCCGCTGATGTTCGCCTCGGGTTATACGCTTCTCGGCATTTTCGGCCTCTCCTCCTATCGCTCGGCCGAGCGTGCCGCAATCGACAAAGCGCGCCATTGGCTCGGCCGCGTCGGCCTGCTTGCCCGCGCCGACGATCCGGCCGGCGACCTCCCCTATGGGGACCAGCGGCGGCTCGAAATCGTCCGCGCGATGTGCACCGATCCGGTGCTGCTCTGCCTTGACGAGCCGGCGGCCGGACTCAATCCGCACGAAAGCGCCGAGCTCAACGCGCTGCTGTTGTCGATCCGCGATGATTGCGCAGTCTCGATCCTGCTCATCGAGCACGACATGTCGGTGGTCATGGAGATTTCCGACCGCATCGTCGTGCTCGACTACGGCGTCAAGATCGCCGAGGGCACGCCGACGCAGGTGCGCGACGATACCAAAGTGATCGCCGCCTATCTTGGCGTCGCCGACAAAGACGTCGCCAAAGTGGAAGCCGAGGTCGGGCTATGAGTGCGGCCTTGCTCTGCGTTCGCGGCGTCAAGACATTCTACGGCCGCGTGATGGCGCTCAAAGGCGTTGATCTCGAAGTCAATGAAGGCGAGATCGTCGCCCTGATCGGCGCCAACGGCGCCGGCAAATCGACCCTGATGATGACGATCTGCGGCAATCCGCGCGCCCGCGAGGGCTCGATCGAATTCGCCGGGCGCGACATTACGCATCTGCCGACGCATGAGATCGCGCATTTGCGGCTGGCGCAGGCGCCCGAGGGCCGGCGCATTTTTCCCCGCATGACGGTCCTGGAAAATCTACAGATGGGCGCGATCTGCGCCGATGCTTCACAATTCGCCGCCGATCTTGATCGCGTGCTGGCGTTGTTTCCACGGCTGAAGGAACGCCTGATCCAGCGCGGAGGCACGCTCTCGGGCGGCGAACAGCAGATGCTGGCGATCGCACGGGCACTCATGGCGCGGCCGCGCCTCCTCCTCCTCGACGAGCCGTCGCTGGGCCTGGCGCCGCTTGTGGTGCGGCAGATTTTCGAGGCCATCAAAACGCTCAACGCGCAAAGCGGCCTCACGGTATTTCTGGTGGAACAGAACGCCTATCACGCGCTCACGCTGGCACACCGCGGCTACGTCATGGTCAACGGCGTCATCACGCTCTCGGGAAGCGGCAGCGATTTGCTGGCGCGGCCTGAAGTCAAATCGGCTTATCTCGAGGGCGGCAGAGAAATGAGATGAGACGGAGATGATTGTCCAACTCATCGACGAGAATTCGCTGCCGATCTTTCTTCTCGTCAGCATCGTGCTCGGCGGCGGAGCCTCAGCGCTGGCCGGCCGCGCCATCGCGCGGACCTGGCGGCCCTGGTGGCAGGTCGTGGCCTATAGCTTCCTGCTCGGCGTCGCCGTGCGCTTCATTCATTTCAGCGTGTTCAACGGCACGCTGTTGTCGGCGCATTATTATCTGGTCGATACGGCCGTTTGTATGATCTTTGGCCTGTTGGGCTTCCGCGCCACCCGCGCTGCGCAGATGGTCAGCCAATATCGCTGGCTCAACGAACCGGCCGGCTTCCTGCGCTGGCGTCGCAAATCGCCCTGACGTAACATTCGCCATCCTTCAATGCCGGCAGGTCCAGTGAGGGGAACACGCATGAATAGGATCATCAGGCTCGCTTTCGGCATAGCGTCCGTAGCTTTGGCCGCGGGAACGGCACAGGCGCAGGTCAAATTCGGCATGGGTGGGCCCATTACCGGCCCGAATGCCGCGACCGGCGCACAGATGAAAAACGGCGTCGACCAGGCCGCCGCCGACATCAATGCCAAGGGCGGCATTCTCGGCCAGAAGATCGTGCTGTCTTATGGCGACGACGTCTCCGACCCCAAGCAGGGCGTTTCGATCGCGAATGATTTTGCCGCCAATGGCGTGAAATTCGTCATCGGCCACTACAATTCGGGCGTCACCATTCCCGCTTCCGAGGTCTATCAGGAGAACGGCATCGTCGAGATTTCACCGGCATCGACCAATCCTTTGGTGACCGAGCGCGGCATGTGGAACATCTTCCGCGACTGCGGCCGCGACGATCAGCAGGGCAAGGTCGCCGGCGCCTACATTCTCGCGCACTTCAAGGGCAAGAAGATTGCGGTGGTCCATGACAAGACCACTTACGGCAAGGGGCTCGCCGACGAGACCAAGAAGACGATCAATGCCGGCGGCATGAAGGAAGTTCTCTATGAGGGCATCAATACCGGCGAGAAGGATTATTCGGCGCTGGTTTCCAAGATCAAACAGTCCGACGCCGACCTCGTCTATTTCGGCGGCCTCTATACCGAGGGCGGCCTGATCGTGCGGCAGATGCGCGACCAGGGCGTCACCGCGCCGCTGATGGGCGGCGACGGCATCACGTCGGATGAATTTGCGGCGGTCGGCGGCCCGGGTGTCGAGGGCACGCTGATGACCTACGGGCCCGATCCGCGCAACAATCCGGACGCCAAGGCCATCGTCGCCGAATTCCGCGCGAAGAATTTCGAGCCGGAGGCCTATACGCTCTACAGCTATGCGGGCGTGCAGATCTTCAAACAAGCCGCCGAAGCGGCGCAATCGCTCGATCCGAAGAAAGTCGCCGAAAAAATGCATTCCGGCATGGTGTTCAAGACCGCGCTCGGCGACATTTCGTTCGACAAGAAAGGCGACCTCACCAAGATCGATTACGTGATGTATCTGTGGAAGAAGGATGCGAACGGGCGGGTGACTTATGTGCAGTGCCCGAATTCGGACTGCACGAAGATGTAGTGGTTGCCACTTTATCTCGGTCACAGGCAATTTCGGTCACAAGCAGTTCCTGTTGCTGAATGTCGGCAATGCGACGCATTGCCGACATGAGCCGCGCAGTGTGGCGCTGTGCCCAGCATGTCATGTGTTGGTAGCCGCAGACACTGTCGCTAGTTCCATTGATCCAAGAAGCACCCGATAAAGATCACAAAGCGGCCATCTGTTCTTAGGGCGTAGTTAAACCGAGCGTGATGGTCTGGGCGCGGGGTTGCCGAGCCGGACCCGCGACCCTGGCGGCTCAATCGCGCCCCTCCCCACAATTCCGTGATTGAGCCGCTTCTCCGGCTGGGCCGCGCAAAGGCGCCAGCCGGTGACGGCGTGTGTAAGGAGCAGTCAGAATGAATATGTCACCCTCTGAGCCATCCGACCAAACCGCTCCCATGCGATCGAACGAAAATTCCGAGGTCGTTGCTCAGAAACCTTTTGCCGAACCGGAGCAGAAGGCCAAGCCGAAGATCGAGATGGATGCAGAACGAATCCGTTCGTCCATCACCCGGCTGACGTCGAATTCGATCGGCGAACTCGAAGGTTTGGCCGCCGAACTGCAGAAGCTCGACGAATTCATCAAATTCGAGACCGAGCGCGTACACCGCGAGATCGAGAGTCTGCTGGCCGGAATCAAGATCATTGTCGAGACCATTTCGCTGTGGAAGCGCCCCACCACTTCCGCGGCAACGATCAGCCCTTCGCGCGCCGTATTTGCCGGTCGCACGCGTGACGATGCGCGGCGGACGCCGGCTGGCGCGTGAGCAAATCCTGGCAGCGTCGACGAGCCATGTGCAGACCGCGTCAGCACCCGCGGAACACTGCAGTGCGTTTTTCGGTGAAGGCGGCAATGTCTTCAGCGGCGTCGGCGGAGGCAAAGACGCCGGCAACGGCCTCACACTGCAAAGCGGGCCCCGCATTGAGCGGCCCGCCATATCCGAGCCGTCGCTTCCGACGGGCCGGCCGCGATTCTTGCGCAGTAGTCGCGCGCCGCCGCGGTGTAAGCCGCTGCATCAGGAAATAGGCGATCGACCAGGCCGATCCGAGCCGTTTGGCCTTTCGTCAACGCAGCGGTGGAACTGGTGACGGCCGAGGACGCCGCGGCAAGGGGACGCGATCCGGCGCCACAAGCGGTGGATCATCATCGCAAGCGGCGGCATGATCGCCGCTCTCCACGCCGCAAGGTGCCCGGAACCCAAAATACTGTCTCTTCGTTGTGGCTTTGATTGCCGCTGCCAAGCTCAGAAGGCACGGCATGCGCTCGTAGTTCAAGTCATTTGGTTCTGACCATTGCCGTCGCGCTCGAAGAAATTGCCTGGCCTAACTGCTATCAAAACGCTGCGCTCAGTTAGACTGCGTTCGAGCCTCGTCGTCGCGGCGATACTTTATGCGCTTGCGATCAGCGCAAGTGCATTGCTGGACATTCGGGCCGGCATTCTCGAGCGAGTCCCGCTGTTCGTTTGCGCGGCATTTCTGATTGCATTATGGGCCCGACTTGCGGTCCCCCGTGCCGTCCGCTTCCAGTGCGTGCTCGAGGCAGCGGTCGCCACGATCGTGATCGGGCTCAGTTTGGCCTGCCTGAGCTATGCCGGCGCTGCCATTGATCTGCCGCTGCGAGACGCCGAAATCATTTGGATCGACAGGCAGTTCGGCTTCGACTGGTCAAGCGTTATGGCAAGGCTTGACCGCTGTCCGTTATTGGCGGCCATTCTTGATGGCGCTTATGCGACATTCACAACCCAGCTCGTCGGAACAGTGTTTCTGCTTGCGGTGACAACGCGCATGCGCGAGCTCGATTGTTTTTTTGTAAGCTTCGTATGCGCGTCCACCATTGCCGAGGGGATAAGCGTTGTCATCCCAACATTAGGCCCGATGCCGGTCCTGGCGAGCGGCGCCCACTTTGCCAATCTACCCAGTATCGGACGCACGAGTGCGGGGATCATGTTGGCTTTGCGGGCGGGAGAGCTCAGAATGATCGACTTCGAAGCACTCAACGGGATCATCAGCTTTCCATCGCTTCATGCCGCGGTGGCAATCCTCGTGCCATATGCGTTGCGGTGGAACAAACTGCTATTCTGGCCAATCGCCGCCCTTGATGTCGTGATGCTCGTTTCGTCCGTCCCGAGCGGCAATCATTATCTCGCCGATGCTCTTTGCGGAGCTGCGATTGGCGTGGTAGCGATACTGTCTGCTGCGAATATTCAGAGCTGGATCGAGAATCGATTTGTTGGATCACTGAGCATTCTCAGACTCAAGTCATTCGAGCCCTCTCGACCCGCCCAGACTCTTTAACTGCGCGACCACGCCGCGTGTGCCTCTTCCGGAAGTGGACAGGGTTTTCCATTAAAGATGCGATAAAATAAAAAGGCAAAGCGGTTTCCAATTCCATCGAATTGGAAAAGCCGCTAGCCGATTGTCCCGAGAGCCGGGAATGCATCGAGCAGCCAATTGCTGACGGCGCCGACAGTGCCGGTGAGAAAGGCGATGCCGGTCAACACGAGCAGACCACCCATGGCTTTTTCGACGAGTCCGAGCCGCCTCTTGAAGCGTGATAGAAACGCGGCGAAGGGCCCGACCGCCAGTGCCGCGACGACGAACGGCACGCCGAGCCCGAGCGAATAGATGGCAAGCATGCCCGCGCCTCGGGCGATGGTTTCTTCCGACGCGGCGATCGCCAGGATCGCAGCGAGGATCGGGCCGATGCACGGCGTCCAGCCAAAGGCGAAGGCGACACCCATCAGATAGGCGCCCCAGAGGCCGACGGGCTTAGCGACCGTCAGCCGCTTTTCCCGCATCAGCCAGGCAATAGGGGTGAGGCCCAAGAAGTGCAGGCCCATGATGATGATGATGATGCCGGCGACAATACCGAGCGGACCGGAATAGGCGCGCAAAAGCGCGCCGACGGCGCTGGCGCCGGCGCCCAGCGCGACAAAGACTGTCGAAAAGCCGAGCACGAAAAGAACGGCCGCGAGAATGGTCTGGCGCTTGACCCGGATTGCCGGCTCGGCATCGGCGAGGCGCTCGATCGAGGTGCCGGTGAGATAAACGAGATAGGGCGGCACCAGCGGCAGCACGCAAGGTGACAGAAAGCTCAGCATGCCTGCGACCAGCGCAGTGGCGATGGTGACGTTCATGGCGCGCCACATGCACCGAGCCGGGTGGCGATTGCAAGGCGGCGGCGGTCACGTCGTTGCGAGGAGCGCAAGCAACGAAGCAGGCGGCGGCACAAAGCCTGATTGCTTCGCTTCGCGCGGATGACCAGCTAGAATAACTCATGCGCAACCTGATTACCGACGTCCCCGGAATAAGAATCGGCCACGCCGAGGACATGCGCCTGGGCTCGGGCGTCACGGCGGTCATCTTTGACGCGCCGGCGGTCGGCTCGATCGATCTGCGCGGTGGCGGCCCGGGCACGCGCGAAACCGCTCTGCTCGATCCGGCACAAACGGTGTCAGGTGTCGACGCCATCACCTTGTCCGGCGGCTCGGCCTTCGGCCTCGATGCGGCGTCGGGGGTGCAGGCCTGGCTGAAGGAACAGAACCGTGGCTTTGTGGTGCGAACCGCGCGGGTGCCGATCGTACCGGCGGCGATCTTGTTCGATCTGCTCAATGCCGGCGACAAGAATTGGGGGCGCTTCCCGCCTTATCGCGAGCTCGGCTATGCCGCAGCCGCCAGCGCCGCCCACGATTTCGCGCTCGGCAGCGTCGGTGCCGGCATGGGCGCAACCACGGTAAACTGCAAGGGCGGCATCGGTTCCGCCTCGGAAAGAATGCCCGACGGTTGCATTGTCGGCGCGCTCGCGGCGGTGAACGCGGCCGGCAGCGTCATCGTCGGCGACGGGCCGTGGTTTTGGGCGGCCCCGTTCGAGGTGAACGGCGAATTCGGCGCTCGCGGTCTTCCGCAAAATTTTTCGCTGCAGGCGCTGGAGCCGGTCATCAAGGGCAGCATGCGCGAAAGCACGACGCTTGTCGTCGTCGCCACCGATGTGCGCTTGACCAAAGCCCAAGCCAAGCGCCTGGCGGTAATGGCGCAGTCCGGCCTGTCGCGCGCGATCTATCCCGTGCACAGCCCGCTCGACGGCGACGTCCTTTTCGCCGCTTCGACGGGGCGGCGGCCATTGTCGGACGAACCCGGCAGCCTTGCCAAACTGGGCGCGGTCGCCGCTAATGTAGTGGCCCGCGCCATCGCACGCGGCGTTTTTACGGCCAAGGCATTGCCGCTGCCAGGCGCCGTACCAAGCTGGCAGGACAAATTTGCCCAGCTTTAGGAGCCCAGAGCAGCGTCGATTGCCGGCGACGCTGATGCCACACCGTCTTGCCATCCCACGTGTTTGCAACCAAGACGGAATCAATCTCAGTGTGCAAATGACGCTTTGGCGACGCATCCGTTGCCGCCGGGGGATAATATTGATCCCAGCGCGAAAATTTCTCCTCTGGATTTCTCGGCGATTTCAAACGGCTACCCCGACCGGAACTCACAATCAACTACTTTGCGTTGCTAATGCTTTGTTTTAATTGACTTGCCGCCCGATTGCGCATTCACTTCGGAGACCTCGTCTCCCTGTTGCTTTGTAGCGGAGGTAACGATGCGCGTCCTCGTCATTGTCATCGGGGCGCTGGTGACGCTGGGCCTCGCGGCCTTCGGCGTCGTCGCAGCGCAGAAAGAGGCCGGCCCGACCTCGCTTCTTGCTCTTGCCACCCATGTCATCTCGCCCGCGAAAGGCACCAGCATGCCCGCCGCGGCCTCAGTTTCGACGCCGCCGGCCACGCCGGCGCGGCCAGTTGCGGCGCCTGTCACCCAAGTGTCCGACACGGTAACGGCACCACGTCCGACGCCGGCGCCTGTGCAAGTCGCCCAGAACAAACCGGCTCCGGCCCCGGCTCCAGCACCGGCACCGAGCCCCAACCCTCACGCCGCGACGGCAATTCCGCCCTGCAGCAATCCGGCCGCTATCGGATTGTCGCGGGTCGTGCAGATCGACACGACCGGCGGCCCCGCCTTCGGCACCGAGCACTTCAAGCAGTACGATTTCTTGCGCGACAAGGAAGTCGTTCTCACTTTCGACGATGGTCCCTGGCCGGAAAACACGCCGATGGTGCTCAAGGCGCGGCAGGATAACTGCATCAAGGCGACGTTCTTCGAGATCGGCGAGCACGCGACCTGGCGGCCTGACCTCACCCGGCTCCTGGTGGAGAACGGCATGACGGTCGGCACCCATACATGGTCGCACAAGGATCTCGCCAAGAATCCCTATGCCAAGGATATCGAGAAGGCGAAGGATGAGATCGAAATGGGCATCAGCGCTGTTGCCATGGCGGCGGCGGGCGGGCCCGTGGCACCCTTCTTCCGCTTTCCCGACTTGCAACAGCCGCCGGACCTCATTGCCTATCTCGGCACGCGCAATATCGCGACCTTCTCGACGGACATCGACTCGTTCGACTTCAAGATCCACAAGCCGGACGATGTGATCAAATCGGTGATGACCAAGCTGGAAAAGAACGGCAAGGGCATCGTGCTGATGCACGATTTCCAGCACGGCACTGCCGAGGCATTGCCGGCACTGCTGCAGCAGCTCAAAGCGGCCGGCTACAAGATCGTGCACATGGTGCCGGCTGCGCCGGTGACCACGCTCGCCAAATATGACGACATGGTCAGGGCGCAGGACAAATATTCGTCCTCGAACAACACCCGGCCGCAGTCGAGCGTCGTCAAGACGATTAGCGAGTGACCTGAGGGGCGAATGGTGACGGCGAGTCGCGAAAAGAGGGAGCGTAGCTCGCCATTCGCCATTCCCTGCTCGCCTCCTACTGCAAAAACCGCTCCGCCGCGTAAGGCTTTGGATCGCAAAATGGCTCGGCGCCGGTGATCATTTCGGCGATGAGACGTCCGCTTGCCGGACCAAGCGTCAGCCCCCAATGCGCGTGCCCGCAGGCGAGCCATAGCCCGTCTTGGCCCGGCGCACGCCCGATCACCGGCCGCGAATCGGGAAAGCATGGCCGCGCGCCCATCCAGGGCTCCGCTTCGACTGGCTCACCGAGCTGAAACAGACGACGGGCGGCCGGCAGCACACGGTGAAGCTGCGCAGGGGTCGGCTTGGCATCGCGCGGAGCGAATTCAACGCCAGTGGTGAGCCGAATGCCCTGCTCCATCGGCGCCAGCACATAGCCGATGTCGGCATCGAGCACCGGGCGGGCGAGCGCAGCATTTCCCTGCGGACGAAAGTGCCGATGATAGCCGCGTTTGACGGCGAGTGGCAGCTTGATGCCAAGCGGATCGAGCAGATCCGGCAGCCACGGCCCGAGTGCGAGCACGGCCGCGTCGGCGTCGAGCGGCCCGGCGGCGGTCTCGACGCGCCAGTGTGCGCCATTGCGACGCAGCGTGCGGGCGTTACCGCTGAAGCTCAATCCGCCAAGCGCGGTGAAGCGAGCGGCATAGGCGCGCGTCAGCGCCAAAGGATTGCTGACGCTCACCGCGCCGGTCCAATGTACGGCATGGCGGAAGAGCGGCGCGAGCGAGGGCTCGAGCGCCAGCGCGGCCTCGACTTCGAGCGGCACATTGGCGATGCCGAGTTTAGTCGCGAGGTCGAGTTCGCGCGCGACGCCGGCGAAGCTGCGGTCGCTGCGGTACAGCTTGAGCCAGCCGGTACGGAGGAAATAGCGCTCGGCTGCGGCCTCGGCCGCGAGCGTCTCGTGCTCGACGACCGCCCGCGCGAACAGCGGCCGCATCAGCTGCGCGGTTTCCATCAACCGCTCGGCGCGCGAGGCGGCGTGAAAGGCTATGAGCCACGGCGCAATCGTCACCAGAAAGGTTACATGATAGTTCGCCTGCGGCGAGCGTTTAAACGCAATACGCAACAGCTCGCGCCAATCGGACGGAAAGGCCGGCGGGAAAATCGTATTACCTTCGATGATGCCGGCATTGCCGTAAGACGTCGCCTCGCCCGGCCCATAGCGGTCGATAAGCGCCACCGCCAGGCCCCTCTTGACCAGATGCAGCGCCACCGACGTGCCGACTATGCCGGCTCCCAACACGACCACATCCATGCGCGCCACAGCGCTCTCCTGCCGAGCTGCTCGCATCAAACCTGTCAGCTCAGGTAAGCCGTCGGGGCGGCAGATGAAAGGCCTAGACCGAGACGATGCTCTGTGGCGTGCTCGTATTCAGCAGTTGCGCCTGCATCGCGATCAGCTGTTCGAGCAGATTGTTGCCGGCGATTGCCGCAGCACCGGTGGTGCCGGAATTATCCGGCGTACCGCTGCCGCTCGATGACAACGATGAGGCGGTGCCGGCGGCCGGCGTCGTCATCGCAATGCTTGATCCGTCGCTATAATCGATGGCGATGGTCGAGGAGCCATTGCTGTTGGTCGTGGTCTGGCTGGTGGCGCCGCTGGCCGAGGCATCCAGCATCTGCAAAAGGCCTTCCAGTCCGCCGCCGCCGTGCCGGTGATGATGATGTCCGCGGCTGATCTGGGGCTGCTGCGTTTGGCCCGCATCGTCGGAATCATCCACGCCGCCCGCTTGCGATTGCCCATCATTCGCCTGCAGCTGAAACAGAGCCTGAAGCGTCTGCGGACTGAGCTGCGCGCCGCTCCCTGTTGCGGAGGCCGTGGCGGCCGCGCCGTTCGAGGCATCTGCCGTCCCACCCGCCGGCGCGGACGACTGATCCAGCGCTGCGAACAATGCGGAGAGCGGGTCGGATTGCCCCGGGGAGGCGGTCGAGAACTGTTGCAGCAGGGACTGCAGATAGGGATTGTTTGCGGATGAATTGACCGACAGTGACATGGCTTACTCCTGAACGCTTTAAGACCGGATCGACGCACGTCCCGCACTTGCCCACGCAAGTTCCGGGCCGTCAGCCAAGTTCAAGCAAGGAAAGGATTTTTCGTGCGCAGCGCGGCGCGCTGCCCGGCCCAGATTTGCCGGCCCCGGTCTCGGCCGGCAAGATTTGCCGGCCCCTTGCGAGTTAGCGAGGCGCAGTTTGCCTTCGTCCCGAGCGGCGTGATAGGCGAACGCGCATGACGCGCCCTTTGATCATCGCTCCGTCGATTCTGTCCGCCGACTTCGCCAAGCTCGGCGAAGAAGTACGTGCGATCGACGCAGCCGGCGCCGACTGGATCCATGTCGATGTCATGGACGGGCATTTCGTGCCGAATATTTCGATCGGCCCGGACATCGTCAAAGCGATCCGGCCTTACACCACAAAGCCGCTTGACGTGCACCTGATGATCGCGCCATGCGATCCCTACCTCGAAGCCTTCGCCAAAGCCGGCGCTGATACCATCACTGTGCACGTGGAAGCCGGGCCGCATATCCACCGCTCGCTGCAGGCGATCCGTGCGCTCGGCAAGCGGGTTGGCGTCACCATGAATCCCGGCACGCCCGAGGGCAGCATCGAGCATGTCATTCCGCTGGTCGACGTCATCCTCGTCATGTCGGTCAATCCGGGCTTCGGCGGGCAAAAATTCATTCCCGAGGCCCTTGCGAAAGTGCGTAATCTGCGCGTCATGATCGGCGGTCGCCCGATCGACATCGAGATCGACGGCGGCATCACGCCCGAGATTGCGTCAGAGGCCGCGCGCGCAGGCGCCAACGCGTTCGTCGCCGGCTCCGCGGTGTTCAGGGACCGCAATCCGGATTCCTATCGCGCCAATATTGCCGCGATCCGCAATGCCGCCGCGCTGGCGCGGGGAGAAGCAGCGTGACGATTCCCCGCTACACCCGTCCGCAGATGGCGGTCATCTGGTCGCCACAGACGCGCTTTCGCGTCTGGTTCGAGATCGAGGCGCATGCGGCTTCCGCCATGGCCGAGATCGGCATGATCCCGAAAGCGGCGGCGAAGACGATCTGGGAGAAGGGCCAAGCCGCGCAATTCGATCTTGCGCGGATCGACGCAATCGAGCGCGAGACCAAGCACGACGTGATCGCCTTCCTCACACATCTCGCCGAGATCGTCGGGCCGGACGCGCGCTTCGTGCATCAAGGCATGACCTCGTCGGACGTGCTCGACACTTGTTTGAACGTCCAGCTCGTGCGCGCGGCCGATCTGCTCATTGCCGACGTGGAGGCGCTGCAGGCGACGCTCGAGCGACGCGCTCGGGAATTCAAATTCACGCCGACTATCGGCCGTTCGCACGGCATCCATGCCGAGCCCACGACGTTTGGACTCAAGCTTGCCGTCGCCTTCGCTGAATTTTCCCGCGCCAAGGAGCGCCTGCAACTGGCGCGCAAGGAGGTCGCGACCTGCGCGATCTCCGGCGCCGTGGGCACGTTCGCGCAGGTCGATCCGCGGGTCGAAGCCTATGTCGCGCAGAAAATGGGCCTCTCCGTCGAGCCGATCTCGACCCAGATCATTCCGCGCGACCGCCACGCCATGTATTTCGCTACGCTCGGTGTCGTCGCCGCTTCGGTCGAGCGGCTGGCCACCGAGATCCGGCATCTGCAGCGCACCGAAGTGCTCGAAGCCGAGGAGTTCTTCTCGGAGGGCCAAAAGGGCTCCTCGGCCATGCCGCATAAGCGCAACCCGGTCCTGTCGGAGAATCTGGTCGGACTCGCCCGCATGGTGCGCGCCTATGTGACACCGGCGCTTGAGGACGTGACGCTCTGGCACGAGCGCGACATCTCGCACTCCTCGGTCGAGCGCATGATCGGCCCCGACGCGACGGTGACGCTCGATTTTGCCCTGGCGCGGCTCACCGGCATCATCGACAAGCTCGTCGTCTATCCGGACAATATGCGCAAGAATCTCGACCGTCTGGGCGGGCTGGTTCACTCGCAGCGCATATTGCTGGCGCTCACGCAGAAAGGTGCAACGCGCGAAGACGCCTATCGCCTGGTGCAGCGCAATGCCATGAAAGCGTGGTCCGGCGAAGGCGACTTCTTCGCACTGCTAAAGGCCGACAGAGACGTAGGCAAATATCTGAGCGAAATGGAGCTTAAGCGCCATTTCGATCTCGATTTCCATTTCGCGCATGTCGACGAGATCTTCCGCCGCGTTTTTGGCCGCGCGTGAAGGCCGCGGGTGAAGCCTTCTGGCGCCTGATTTTCGCTAACGCCGCGCTTGTCCGACTCAGCGGTCTGACATACGCTTTCAGCGACTCATCGGGGAGAGGGCTATGGGCCGTCTGGTTCGCAAACCAAGACTCGTGGAAACAGGCGACGCACAGGCGTCCGATTTCGGCGGCATATTTCAAACCGCCGCGAGAGCAAGGAGCGTCGTGGCCGAACTTGAGCCCGGCGATGATTTTCTCACCCGCACCGTCAAATATATTCCAGGCGAGGTGTTGGGCTTCTTCATGCTGGTAAATGCCATTCTTGCGCAGGCCATGGTGGCCGGCGGCGACAATGCCAGCATGGCCGGCTTCTCGGTCACCAGCATCGCCACCGGCGCCCTGCTCGTCGGGCTCATTCTGACGCCGCTGTTTTGCTGGTATGTGCGCGAGGACGGCGACGCCTGGATCACCAATGCGGTGGTCTCGACCATCGCCTTTCCGTTCTGGGCCTATTTGATGGGCGCGGTTGCCTTCGCAAAATTCCATGATGGCAATCTTGCGGCGATCCTCATCATGACCTTTACCGCGGTGAGCGGTCTGGTCGCGCCGCTGCCGGAGCAGCCCAAGCGGCAGGAGCAAAGGGCCGCCAATCCAAAGGAAGGACCGCGGCTGGTCGAAAATCTCAAAGCCTAAACCTGATCCGGCGGTTTCAGATATCCACTCCGTCACTTGTCGCGTAATGGCGTCACCTCAAACGGTCATGGTCTTCGATTCTGGCCTCGGTGGCCTCACCGTGTATCGCGAGGTCGCGGCGGTGTGCCCGGGTACGGATTTTCTCTATGTCGCCGATGATGCCGCGTTCCCCTACGGCGGCATGAAAGAAGCAAGCCTGGTAGCGCGCGTCGTCGCGCTAATGGATGAACTGATCAAGGCGCATCGGCCCGATCTTGTCGTCATTGCCTGCAACACCGCCTCGACGATTGTGCTGCCGCACCTGCGCAAGGCATTCACCCTGCCTTTCGTCGGCACCGTGCCCGCGATCAAGCCAGCTTGCGCCGGTTCGGTCACACGCCGCGTCTCCGTACTCGGCACCGAGGCAACGGTGAAGCGTGAATATACCCGGGCGCTCATTCGCGACTACGCGCAAGGCTGCGAGGTGACGCTGGTCGGCTCGAAACAGCTCGCCGCCTATGCTGAAGCCGAGCTCAACGGCTCGCCGATCGGCGACGACGCCTTGCGCGAGGAGATCCTGCCCTGCTTTCGCGAGGACAGCGGGCGCACCGATACGATCGTGCTCGCCTGCACGCATTATCCGCTGCTGATTGAGCGGCTGCGCGATTTGAGCCCCTGGCCGGTCAAATTCATCGACCCGGCGCCTGCGATCGCGCGCCGCGTCGTCGATCTGCTCGGCAGCGTGCACGCCGCGCCCGCCGGCAATGGCGGCACAACGCGCGCCATTTTCACATCAGGCCGAGCGCCTGAACGTGTTCTGGCGCGTTTTGGCATAAGTTCAGGAAAAACTCTCGCTCCGGCGACCCGCTGATCACTCAGCGGCCGCCGATTCTGCCCAATATCGTATCAAGGCTGCCGTGAATATCAGCTTGGCGCGAGTTTACCGCGCTGGCGGCGAGTGGCAGACTGTGGAGGCCAACTGGGGAGGCGGAAACCATGACCATCGCCGTGCCCGCCGAGCGCACAGCTTGGCAGTCGAACCGCTGGATACAGCTCGTCCTTGGCGTGATCGCCATGATGGCAATCTCCAGCCCGCAATATACCTGGACCTTGTTCACCGGTTCGCTGAACAAACAACTCGGCACGACACTGGCCGAGTTGCAATGGACGTTTTCGCTCCTGATCATTTTGCAGACCTGGTTCTCGCCGTTTCAGGCCTATCTGGTCGATCGGTTCGGTCCGCGTGCGCTTATTTCGCTCGGCGCGCTGCTGTCGGGCGGCAGCTGGGTTCTTTCCGCCTATGTGAGCAATCTGTGGGCGCTCTATTTCACTTACGGCGTCATCGGCGGTTTCGGCACTGGCATCATCTATGTCGGTATCATCGGCCTGATGGTGCGCTGGTTTCCGGACCGGCGGGGACTTGCCGCCGGGCTTGCCGCGGCAGGCTATGGCTTCGGCGCGTTTTTCACTAGCTTCCCCATCGACAGCATGATCAAGAGCTCGGGCTACCAACACACGCTTGTCGTCTGGGGCGTCATCCAAGGCGCGATCGGAATTGCGGCCGCGCTGGGCCTGCGGGTGCCGCCGCAGAATGCGCAGGCTGCCGCGACCGCCGCCGTCAGCACGCAGCAAAGCGCGCGCAGCTACTCGCCGGCCGAGATGCTCAAAAACCCGATCTTTTATTTGCTGTTCGTGATGATGAGCATGATGTCGACATCCGGGCTCATGGTCACATCCAATGTCGGCCCCTTTGCCAAAGAATATGGCGTCGCTGATGCGATGGTGCTCGGCATGGCGGCGCTGCCACTGTCGCTGACGCTCTCGCGCGTCACTAACGGCCTGACCCGGCCGTTCTTCGGCTGGGTGTCAGACCATATCGGCCGTGAAGGCACGATGGCGCTCGCCTTTTCGCTCGAAGCGCTCGCCATCCTGATCCTGTTCTATTACATCGATCAGCCGGCAATGTTCGTGGTGTTGACGGGTCTGGTGTTCTTCGGCTGGGGCGAAATCTTCTCGCTGTTCCCCTCGACGCTCACCGATACGTTCGGTCCGCAATACGCGGCGACGAATTACGGCTTTCTCTATATCGCCCAGGGAGTCGGTTCGATCCTAGGGGGTCCCGCGGCGGCCTATCTCAAACAGGCGACCGGAAGCTGGACGACCGTATTCATTGTCGTTGCCGTTCTCGATGTTCTGACCGCGCTGCTCGCGGTGGCGGTGCTAAGGCCAATGCGCCGCCGGCACTTCGCCGCCGCATAGGCGCCTGAGAGGGCCGTCACGGGGTCGGGCGCGCGGTTTGATACTTGGTTTGACACTTGGCCGGTTTCCACTTAAAAACCGTCGCACTCGCGGGCCGAAAGGCCCGCGCAGTGTTTCGCGACCCGCGGTTTGGGCCGGCGCTTCGGCGCCAAACCTGTCGGTTCCTCGCCATGGGCGGGAACAGAAGGAGGGCGCGATCCTCATAAATTCACTTACGATACGAGGACGCGAATGACCAAGCGCCACCAGGCCAAGTACAAGATCGACCGCCGGATGGGTGAGAACATCTGGGGCCGGCCGAAATCGCCGATCAACAAGCGCGAATACGGTCCGGGCCAGCACGGCCAGCGCCGCAAGGGCAAGCTCTCGGACTATGGTGTGCAGCTGCGCGCCAAGCAGAAGCTGAAGGGTTACTACGCCAATATTTCGGAGCGGCACTTCCGCGGCCTCTATGACGAGGCCCGCCGGCTAAAAGGCGATACCGGCGATCATATGATCGGGCTGCTCGAGCGCCGGCTCGACACCATCGTCTATCGCGCCAAATTCGTACCGACAATGTTCGCGGCGCGGCAATTCATCAGCCACGGCCATGTCAAGGTGAACGGCCGGCGCGTGACGGTGGCGAGCTTCAAAGTGAAGGTCGGCGACCTGATCGAAGTCAGAGAGAAATCGAAGCAACTGGCCCTGGTGCTGGAAGCCAACGCGCTCGCCGAGCGCGACGTGCCCGATTATATCGAAGTCGATCATTCCAAGCAGACCGCGAAGCTCACGCGCATCCCTAATCCGAGCGATGTCCCCTATCCGGTGATGATGGAGCCCCACCTCGTCATCGAATATTACTCGCGCTGATTGACTTCTTCGGGTTGCGATCGTGACGACCGTTCGCGCCTGTTCCAACCGCCCGGGGCGACCGTGGCGCGACCAAGGCGAAACTGTCCGAAGGTGCGGTCGCTGAGCTTGCGAGTGCGCTTGCCACAGCATGGCGACGCGCGCCCGGCAGTGGCACTGGGAGGAAATCCGCCCGTGCGTCCGGTTTATGAAGCGGCGGCCGGCGTCTTGACCGGGACGCCCTTGTCCTTGAACAGCGACTGCAACTCGCCGGCTTGGAACATTTCGCGGATGATGTCGCAGCCGCCCACGAATTCGCCTTTGACATAAAGCTGCGGAATCGTCGGCCAGTTCGAATATGTCTTGATGCCCTGGCGCAGCTCGTCGTTCTCCAGAACGTTGAGGCCCTTATAGGGAACCCCGAGATAGTCAAGGATCTGCACGACCTGGCCGGAAAAACCGCACATCGGGAATTGCGGCGTACCCTTCATGAAGAGCACGACGTCGTTGGTCTTCACTTCGTTATCGATGAACTGATCGATGGACATATCGCGGTCATCCTTGTTGACGCCGCGGGCACAAACTTCCCGCGCCGAATCTCGCCCTCATTGCTTGCCAATATATGTACTGCAAAACCCCTGCAAAGCCCAAGAGGTCAACAAGGGGCCGACCGGGCGCCCAATCCGGGCCGACACCCGGATGGTGCTGAAATCGCCTTGCGGGCAAGGACGGGCTGCTCACTGCGCCGCCGCAAGTACGGATGTTCCAGCGCGGCGCCCATGCAGAGAACGGCGACCAGACCCTTACTTATCCGGCGTTCCGGTCTGCAGCGCCAGCGCATGCAGCTTGCCGCCCATCTCGGCTTTGAGCGCGTCATACACGATCTGATGCTGCTGCACGCGCGACTTGCCGCGAAAGGACTCTGCGATCACGGTTGCGGCATAGTGGTCGCCGTCGCCGGCGAGATCGCGAATTGTGACCTCGGCGTCGGGAATGCGCGCCCGAATCAATCGTTCGATGTCATTCGCCGCCATGGGCATGGCATGGACCTACGCTTGGCTGCGGCAGGCGGTCTCACGGCCCGCCGATTCACTGCAGTAACATTGCACTAGGCAACCTCGCCTTGTCACTGCATTCTAGCGCCGCAAGCGGGCGATGCCGGCAAAAAGGATGTAATGCCGTGAATTCGAGGCGAGCGAGAGACACCATTGGCATGATTGCGGGCCTGATCTTGCCGCTGGTCGGCACAGCCTATGCGCAACAGCCATCGGCGGAGCAGATCAGCGCGGTGCGGCAATCCTGCCGGTCCGACTTCATGGCGCATTGCTCCGGTGTCACGCCCGGCGGCAAGGACGCACTGGAATGCCTGACCCGCAATCTCGATAAGCTGTCCACGTCCTGCCGGACCGCCGTCAGTGCGATCGCAGCACCAGCGGCTACCGCCAAGCCGGCGGGAGCGCCGGCCGCCGCCTCCTCAAATCCGGCGCCTGGAAGTCCCGGGCCAACTGCGGCGCAGAGCGCGCCCTCTCCTGCCGATGCTTCAGCCAAGCCGGCGGCCTCTACGGCGACACCGGAGAGCCAGCTCAAAGCGGTCCAACAGGCCTGCACACTCAACGATTTCACGAGCCACTGCTCCTGGATCCAGCCGAGCAATCCCGAGCTCCTGCTCTGCCTGCAGGCCAATGCGAGCAACCTGTCGCCATCCTGCCAGGCGGCGGTCCAAAACCTTCCTGCCGCGCCTGCCGCGGCCGGCGCGCCTGCGGGCAGTCCCGACGCCAAACCGGCGGCTAACGCAGCCGCCAAGCCTACCGTCCCGGCCAAAAAGCCGGCTGCCGCGGAGCGGCCGAGCGCGGCGCCGTCGACAACCGCCGCTCCTGTGCTCCCGACCGAAGCGCAAAAGGCGGCCATTCGTGCGGCCTGCCGGTCGGACTTCATGGCGAATTGCTCGGGCGTGCAGCCTGGTGGCGCCGAGGCGCTGCAATGCCTGCAGCGCAATGCGGCAAAGCTCTCTTCGGTCTGCCAAGGTGCGGTGGCGGCGATTGGTGGCGGAGCAGCCAAGCCGTCCGCGGCTTCGCCACCCTCCACGGCCGCCGCCGCCACGTCCCTTCCGGCTGCGGCACCGCTCGGCCCAATACCACCCATGCGGCCGCGCGAGGCCCTCGCCATCCTCGCCTTGTGCCGTGCCGAGCAGCAGTCCCTGTGCAGCGGCGTCCCGGCGGGCGGTGGGCGGATTCTCACCTGCCTCGCCGGTCACGCGCCGCAGTTGTCGCCCGAATGCTATCAGGCGCTGGCCCGCGCGAGCCGCTGATTATTCGTGGCCGGCCATATAGGCCGGCAGCCAACCTTCGAAGCGACGCTTGAGCTCGTGCACTGGAAGCGGCCGCTCGCCGGCAACCGCTAGCACGCGGCCGCCGGTAGTGCCGAGCCGGTGCAGGCCGACATGCGCATTCTCGATCACGCGCACAACCTCGTCGACCAGGCTCGGACGAACAGTGATCACGTAGCGGCCCTGGTCCTCGCCAAACCAGAAAGCATGCGCGGGAATTTCCGGCTGCGGCTCGACGAGCACGGCGCCAATATCGGACGCCATGGCCATTTCGGCGAGCGCAACCAGGAGACCACCATCGGATACATCGTGCACAGCCGTGACATAACTCCTGTCTACGCTGCCGATGAGATATCGAACCAGCGCACCTAAATTTTCCTCGGCGCGCAGATCCACCGGGGGCGGTGCTCCCTCCTCACGGCCGCAGATTTCGCGCAAGTAAAGCGACTGCCCGAGCCAGCCCCGGGTCTTGCCAAGGAGCAGGATGGCCTCGCCTTCGGCCTTGAAGGCGAGCGTCATGGTGTTCCTGAAATCGGTCACGCCCACGGCGCCGATGGTCGGCGTCGGCGGGATCGCCCGACCGTTGGTCTCGTTGTAGAGCGAGACATTGCCCGACACGACCGGACAGCCGAGCGCGCGCGTTGCTTCGGCGATACCGCGGATGCAGCCGACCAACTGGCCCATGATTTCCGGCCGCTCGGGATTGCCGAAATTTAGATTGTCGGTGCACGCAATCGGCGTGGCGCCGACTGCTGAGAGGTTGCGGCACGCTTCGGCGACGGCCTGCTTGCCGCCTTCGTACGGATCGGCCTCGCAATAACGTGGCGTTACGTCAGACGTCAGCGCAAGCGCCTTCGGGCCTTCGTTGATCCGCACCACCGCGGCATCGCCGCCCGGGCGCTGCACCGTGTTGCCAAGAATGACATGGTCATATTGCTCCCAGACCCAGCGCTTAGAGCACAGATCAGGCGAGCCGATCAGCTTTTCCAGTGCGTCGGCGATACGCATCGGCGGCTTGATCGAGACCGCATCAATGATCGGAAGCTTGGCGTGCTCGACATAGGGGCGTTCATAGAGCGGCGCCTGATCGCCGAGCTCCTTGATCGGCAGATCGGCCATCACGGCGCCGCCGTGGCGGACGAGGAAGCGCTTGGTCGGCGTAGTCTCGCCGACTATGGCGAAATCCAAGCCCCATTTGCGGAAGATCTCTTCCGCTTCCTGCTCTTTTTCCGGCTTGAGCACCATGAGCATGCGCTCCTGGCTCTCCGACAGCATCATCTCGTAAGCGCTCATGCCGCTCTCGCGGCACGGCACCTTATCGAGATCGAGCGTGACGCCGAGATCGCCTTTGGCGCCCATTTCCACCGCCGAGCAGGTCAGCCCCGCCGCTCCCATGTCTTGAATGGCAATGACGCAGCCCTTGGCCATGATCTCGAGACAGGCCTCGAGCAGAAGCTTTTCGGAGAACGGATCGCCGACCTGCACGGTCGGCCGCTTCTCCTCGGCGTCGGCGCCGAATTCGGCTGACGCCATGGTGGCGCCGTGAATGCCGTCGCGGCCGGTCTTCGAGCCGAGATAGACGATCGGCATGCCCACGCCTGAGGCCGCCGAATAAAAAATCTGATCCTTTTCGGCGAGTCCGACCGCCATGGCATTGACCAGGATATTGCCGTCATAGCGGCGGTGAAAGCGCACCTCCCCGCCGACCGTGGGCACGCCGAACGAATTGCCGTAACCGCCGATACCGGCGACGACGCCGGCGACCAGCGCCCGTGTCCTGGGATTTTTCGGATCGCCGAACGACAGCGCGTTGAGACAGGCGATCGGCCGCGCGCCCATGGTAAACACGTCGCGCAAGATGCCGCCGACGCCTGTCGCTGCGCCCTGATAGGGCTCGATAAAACTGGGGTGATTGTGGCTCTCCATCTTGAAGACGACGGCGAGGCCATCGCCGATATCGACCACGCCGGCATTCTCCCCGGGGCCTTGGATCACCAGGGGCGTCTTGAACGGCAAGGTGCGCAGATGAATGCGCGAAGACTTGTAGGAGCAATGCTCGTTCCACATCGCCGAAAAAATGCCGAGCTCGGTGAATGTCGGGACACGGCCGATGAGTTTTACGATGCGCTCGTATTCGTCGGGCTTGAGGCCGTGTTCGGCAGCGAGTTCGGGCGTGACGACAGGCTCGTTGGAGATCACACGGACACCTCTTTGCTCGCCATCCAATCCTCGAATTGAGCCACCGACGTAACGATCTGATCGAAAGAGAGAGACTTCGCAATGCGGAAGCCTTTGGGCATTGCGCCCTGAACCCTCAATATACGTTCGGCACACACAGCATCGGCGGGCACGGCCGCCGTGACTGCGCAAATTATGGCATCGATATCATCATCGCTTTCCACTTGGGGCTCGACTTTAAGGGTTCTACAGAGGGAATTAAGGGCATCAGCACCTTTGTCCCCTTTGTATTGTCCCGCTTCGATCTTGAGCACCTTAAGCGTGCCCGCGGGATACGCTTCAAATAGCCTTTCGCCCAGCAAGTCTCCAAATTTGCCCTCGTGCATGATTGCTGCAAAACGCGCGACCGGCGCGCCTATGCGATCTGCAAGGGCCGGCATAGCTCCTACAGCCCGATCAATCGGGCGACGTGTCAGCTGCCAGATGTATTCGGCACGGTCCGGATTGCCGAGATGTTGAAGATCAATCGGAATATCGACCGCCAGAGGTCCGATTTTCAGGCAGCGGTTCAATGCCGCAACTTCTGCTTTCAAGATTTGTTTCAGGTCGTCGTCGCTGGCGCGTTTTGCCGATAAAGGCGAGCCCCGAAGCAATGTCGCTCTGGCACGTCGCCCCTCGATTTCAATGACCGCCAGCGCTGTTTTGCCGGTCGTATAGCCGGCAAGATCGAGCCCAAATCCGATCATCGACGCTTAGGCCGCGAGCTTGAAATGATCGACCAGTCCCGCGAACAGGCCGCGGCCGTCGGTGCAGCCCATCGACGGCTCCACATGATTTTCCGGATGCGGCATCATGCCGAGCACATTGCCGCGCTCGTTGATGATGCCGGCAATGGCGTTCATGGCGCCATTGTGATTCCAGTTCGGGTCGATCATGCCGTCGGGCGAGGAGTAGCGGAACAGCACCCGCCCCTCACCTTCGAGCCGTGCGATGGTCTGCCCGTCGGCAATGTAGTTGCCCTCGCCGTGCGCGACCGGCACGCGGATCACTTGCCCGGCATTATAGCCGCGCGTGAACGGTGTATCCGAGCGCTCGACCCGCAGATAGACATCGCGGCAGATGAAGCGCAGCTGGGAATTGCGCATCAGCACGCCCGGCAGCAACCCGGCCTCGCAGGCGATCTGAAAGCCATTGCAAACCGCAAGCACGAGCCCACCGCTTTGCGCAAAGCCACGTACCGCGTCCATGATCGGCGCGCGGGCGGCGATCGCGCCGCAGCGCAGATAGTCGCCATAGGAAAAGCCGCCGGGAATGACGACGAGATCGGTGCCCGCCGGCAGCGCCGTATCGGCATGCCAGACCATGGCCGGCTCACGCCCGGAAATTAGGTGCAGCGCGCGCGCCATATCGCGCTCGCGATTAATTCCGGGGAAAACGAGGACGGCTGATTTCATCGCGGCCCTTCGAGCTATCCATTGACCTCGACGCGATAGTTTTCGATCACCGTATTGGCCAAGAGCTTTTCCGCCGCCGCCTTCAGCGCCGCTTCGGCGCCGGCGCGATCGGTCCCCTCGATCTCGATGTCGAAGACTTTGCCTTGCCGGACGCTCGCGACCCCGCTCACCCCGAGTGATTTCAGCGCCCCTTCAATGGCCTTGCCCTGCGGGTCCAAAATCCCCGATTTCAGGGTGACAGTAACGCGGGCTTTCATGGTTGGAGCTCCGGATTCACCTCTTCAATATGGATGAATCGGGGCGCCTGCAACCATCCCGGGCCCGACTGAACCGCAACGTCCGCGCTGGCCGGGGCCGGCCGAGCCCAGTACTGCGGTAAAGCTCAGATAAGGGTAGCGCAATGCCGAGAGCGGGAATTTCGATAATACGGCGAGCGATCTTAGATGGCGAAAGAATCTCGAACACCGCCAACATATCCGGGCTTCACCCGGTTTTGATCATTGGGACGCCCACGCCTCGCTCGCTTAAATGTTCAACCTTTGACCAGGACGGGTCCGGAGCCCTGCGGCCGCTCGCCTTCGCTCATGATGCCGAGCCGCTTGGCCACTTCGGTATAGGCCTCGAGCAGCCCGCCGAGATCACGGCGGAAGCGATCCTTGTCGAGCTTCTCGTTCGACTTGATATCACACAGCCGGCACGAGTCCGGCGAAATCTCGTCGGCCACCACGATCCGCATCAGATCGTTCTCCCACAGCCGACCGGTCTCCATCTTGAAGTCGACCAGGCGAATGCCGACGCCAAGGAAAAGCCCCGACAGGAAGTCGTTGACGCGGATCGCCAGCGACATGATGTCGTCGATCTCCTGCGGCGTCGCCCAACCAAAGGCCGTGATGTGCTCCTCCGACACCATCGGATCGTTGAGCTGATCGTTCTTGTAGTAGAACTCGATGATCGAGCGCGGCAGCTGCGTGCCCTCCTCGATGCCGAGGCGCTGCGACAGGGAGCCGGCGGCAATATTGCGCACCACGATTTCGAGCGGAATGATCTCGACTTCGCGAATTAGTTGTTCGCGCATGTTGAGCCGGCGGATGAAATGCGTCGGCACGCCGATATCGTTGAGGTGTTGGAAGACGTATTCGGAGATGCGATTGTTGAGCACTCCTTTGCCTTCGATCACCTGATGTTTTTTTGCATTGAAGGCGGTGGCGTCATCCTTGAAGTGCTGGATCAACGTTCCAGGCTCGGGTCCCTCGTAGAGGACCTTCGCCTTGCCCTCATAAATACGGCGACGGCGGCTCATCGGAGTGTACCGGGGTTTTGTGAAATCCATGATGCCGTGGCTCCATTTCAGCTGTCAGGCCCGCGGCGGCGGCAAGGGCTCGCTCATGACTAACGCACGCGCGACTCAACGCAGCGCCCCCTCCGCGACACGAAGCTAGCCGAAGGCGGCGCGGAGTACAATCGACATAGACCCGCGCGCGCACAATCGCAACGCCTTCTGTGGGCCGGATGACGGTTGCCTTGACGGGTCACCCCCGTTATGCAAGGCGGCATCGGTCTCCACTCCGATTGGCGCTGTTCCACGCAGACAAAGGCGACGGCTATGACCACATTCGACCGGCGCGAGGAAGCCTTCGAAAAGCAGTTTGCGCACGATGAGGAACTCAAGTTCAAGGCCACCGCGCGGCGCAACAAGATGCTGGGCCTGTGGGCGGCGGAAAAGCTCGGGCTTTCCGGCGCCGAGGCCGACAGCTACGCTCTCGCCGTCGTGATGGCCGACTTCGAGGAAGCCGGCGACCACGATGTCATCCGAAAAATTCGCAAGGATTTTGACGCCAAAGGCGTCGTCCAATCCGATCACCAGATCAGCCGCACCGCGAATGAATTGATGGCGCGCGCCATTGCCGACATCAAGGCCGGCCGCTAGCGCCTTACTTGGGGTCGCATCAACTTGCGGAAAAATTTACGTCCAAGGAAAATTCCAAGGAAATTCTCATGACCATTCCCGCATTCACGCTCGCGCCCCGGCTGCGCGCCGGCGAGACCATATTCACCGGCTGGTGCGGCATGCCCTACCCGATTGTCGCCGAAATGCTGGCCCGCGACGGCTTCGCCGCGGTGACCATCGAAAGCCAGCACGGGCTGTGGGATGTCGGCGGAATTCTCAATGGCATCGCCGCCATTCGCCAGGGCGGCGGCGCGCCGATTGTGCGCGTTCCGCTCAACGATTTTGCCCTGGTGAGCCGCGCGCTCGACTTCGGTGCCGAGGGCATCATCGCGCCGATGATCAACACGCCCGCCGATGCGCGCGCCTTCGCCGCCGCCGCCAAATTTCCGCCGATCGGCGAGCGCAGCTGGGGCCCGCATCGCGCCACCACTTTCGCCAGCCTGTCGGATCAGTCCGTGTATCTGCGCGAAGCTAATGATCACATCGTTACGCTGGCAATGATCGAGACGCGAACAGCGCTGCAAAATTTCGAGGCGATCATCAACACGCCGGGGATCGACGGCTTCTTTCTCGGCCCATCGGACCTGTCGATCGCGCTTTCCGACGGCAAGAGCCTCGACCCGCTATCGAAGGAGGTGGAAGGCCACCTCGACACCATGATTGCTGGCGCGCAGAGGGCGAAGAAAATCCCGGGGGCCTATTGTCATTCGGCGGAGCGCGCTGCGGCGTTCGCCAAGCGCGGCGTCAAGTTTCTCGCCGTCTCGAGCGATCTGGCGATGCTGCGCGCCGGCGCCGCCGCTGTGCTCAAAGTGCTCAAAGGCTAGCATCGCGTCGACGCCAGGCCGCGCCCGGCAGCATGCGGATCGGCATCCTGTCGTCCCAGATCCAGTGATGCATAATCCTGATCTGGCGCAAGGCAGGCCTCAGCGGGTGGCGTCCACAATCATTGCCTGAAGGCGCTCCAGTACCCCTCCGACATCGTTCTCGACGTCGCCAGCACAGACTTCGACCACCCGGTAACCGCGCGCGGTCAGCCAATTGCGCCTTTCGGTCCGAGTCTTGGCCGCAGCCGCGCTCTCCTCGATCGGAATGAGATCGATGACGAATCGGAGCGGAAATGAGACGAAATCACAAATATGCTGGCCGACCGGAGTCTGACGCTTGAATCCACGGCCGGCAAAGCGGCGGTCGTTGGTCAGCGCCTGCCAAAGCGCCCGCTCGGCCTCGGTCGGGTTGCGGCGCAGGAGCCGCGCCAGGCCACGGACCGGGCCACGCTCCTTCGGCACGCGGCCCGAGCCGTGCTCGGCCAAGAGCGTGCGCAGCATCTCGGCTTCCTCGCCGTCAAGCACGCCGCCGCGTGCCGGACCCTTGCGTCCTTCCGCAATCGCCATGATGACGCCGTGCAAGGTCTGAATGTCCTGCTGGGTCGGCTGCATGCGCGTAAAAATGTTGCGGAGATTGATCTGCATGGTCTCGCGCTTGCCGGGCGGACGGAAGAATTCGACCTTTTCCAATTCGCGTTCGAGCGCGGCGAAGAAGGCGAGCAGCTGCTGCTTCGGCGCGGGGCGCGACTTCTGCGGCATGCCAAAGGGTAATTTTCCTCCGCTCGCGAGCTTGAACCATTCATAGGCGATGATCACCACCGATTGCGCGAGATTGAGCGAGGCAAAGGCCGGATTGACCGGGAGCGTGACAATACGATCGGCGAGCGCGACTTCGGCATTTTCCAGCCCATTGCGCTCGCGGCCGAACGCGATTGCGACTGTCTCGCCCGCCGCGATGCGCGGCGCAATCAGCTCGGCCGCTTCGGCCGCGCCGACGACCGGCTTGGCCTGGTCGTGCGCGCGCGCGGTCGTCGCCAGAACAAAGCTGCAGTCGGCGATCGCCGCATCGAGGCTTTCGTAGAGTCTCACACCATCGAGATTGCGGTCGGCGCCGGCCGCCATCATTCGTGCTTTGTCGTTGGGCCAGCCTTGGCGCGGCTTCACCAGCCGCAGCTGCGAGAGCCCGAAATTCGCCATGGCGCGGGCCGTTGCGCCGATATTCTCGCCAAGTTGCGGCTCGACCAGTACGACGACCGGTCCCGGCTGCTCAATCCAACGCTTGGTTTTGTCGGTGCCTGAACCCGGCATTGCGCCTCGTTCGTCATTGCCCGGGAGGCGCGCCAAACGCGCAGCCCGGAATCCATAGTCATGGGACGGGAGGTGTTCACGAACGGCCAAACACTTCAAGGAGGGGATTGCAGGCGCCTCGCTGGGCCGGCCCCGAAACGACAGACCCCGCACAGGCCGCTTTCTCAGCGACGCGACGGATGCTATAGCGACGCCGCCGGAACCGCGGGGAGCGGGTCATCCGACGCGCATCCTCCCCGCCGCGTCCCTCTCCCATTCCGCGCTGCATTGGACTTAACTCGAAAGGCTCGTCGCGAGCTTTGACTCAGATGGGCTTTGACTAAGAAGGACTGTACTCACATGGCGAAAATCAAGGTGGCCAATCCGGTGGTCGAGATGGATGGCGATGAGATGACCCGGATCATCTGGCAATACATCAAGGAGAAGCTGATCTATCCCTATCTCGACATCAATTTGATGTATTTCGATCTCGGCATCCACAAGCGCGATGAGACCCGCGATCAGATCACCATCGACGCGGCGGAGGCGACCAAGAAGGTCGGCGTCGCGGTCAAATGCGCCACCATCACGCCGGACGAAGCGCGGGTGAAGGAATTCAACCTGCACGAAATGTATCGCTCGCCGAACGGCACCATCCGCAACATTCTCGGCGGCGTGATCTTCCGCGAGCCGATCATCTGCAGGAACGTGCCCCGTCTGGTGCCGGGCTGGACCAAGCCGATCATCATCGGCCGCCACGCCTATGGCGATCAGTATCGCGCCACCGATTTCAAGGTGCCGGGCAAGGGCAAGCTGTATCTGAGCTTTGTGGGCGACGACGGCAAGGAGATCAGGCGCGAGGTGTTTCAGTTCCCCGGCGCCGGCGTCGCCATGTCGATGTATAATCTGGACGACTCGATCCGCGACTTCGCGCGCGCCTCGATGAATTATGCGCTCAGCCGCGAATACCCGCTCTATCTCTCGACCAAGAACACCATCGTCAAAGTCTATGACGGACGCTTCAAGGACATTTTCCAGGAGGTGTTCGACAGGGAGTTCAAGGACAAATTCGCCGAGAAGAAGCTCACCTACGAGCATCGCTTGATCGACGACATGGTGGCGGCGGCGCTGAAATGGTCAGGCGGCTATGTGTGGGCCTGCAAGAACTACGACGGCGACGTGCAGTCGGACACCGTGGCGCAGGGCTATGGCTCGCTTGGCCTGATGACGTCGGTGCTGACCACGCCGGACGGCAAGGTGGTGGAAGCCGAAGCCGCCCATGGCACGGTGACGCGGCACTATCGCGAGCATCAGAAGGGCCGTGAGACCTCGACTAATTCGATCGCCTCGATTTTCGCCTGGACGCGCGGGCTCGCGCACCGCGCCAAGCTCGACAACAATGCCGAGCTCGCCAAATTTGCCGCCACGTTGGAAAGAGTGACGGTCGGTACGGTTGAATCAGGCTTCATGACCAAGGACCTCGCACTTCTGATCGGCCCGGATCAGAAGTGGCTCACCACCACAGGCTTCCTCGACAAGATTGACGCCAATCTGAAGGCGGCCATGGCGGCCTAAAAGGCCGCGTAAATGGCTCCTTGGCAACCGGTGCGGCCTAGAAGTAGGGGGCAACCCGAGCGCGGCGCAGCATGCCCTGCTGCACCGCAGGCGGGCATCATTCACTGCACATTCCGCATTTGCGAGAATCCCGAATGAGCGGTGCAGCATTGCGGGCTGCACCGCCGTCCGGACAAAAATTTGCCCAAGCGGTTCAGAACTCCTTGCCGAGCATCCGGTCGATCGACGCGCGGCCCGCGCCGCGGAAGAAGATCGCGGCATAAATCACCAGCAGCACCAGCGGATACTCGAAGCCGCCGCGCGGGCTCGAAAAGCTGTAGCCATTGGGAAGGTGCCAGAAAGTGATGATCAGGAACTCGACCGTGAGCATCAGCGCGATCGGCCGCGTCAAAAAGCCGACTGCCAATGCTGCACCGCCAAAAAATTCCAGAATACCGAGGAAATAAGCCCAGGCCAGCGGCAGCGGCAGACCGAGCGGTGTCACGACATGATCAGCGACGCCTTGGATTGCGCCGCCGAACAGCTTCCCATAGCCGTGATAGATCAGAACCGCGCCGGCGATGAAGCGGATGATCGCATAACTATACGGTGCAACCGCGTCATAGAGCGCGGCAAGTCCCGGAAAAATTAGCCTCCGACTGTCGATCTGGCCTTCTCTGCTCTCAGCGATTGACATGGCGAATTCCCCTTTCCTTGATGTCGTCCTTTGCACTTCCACCTATCGTCACCAAACCCAGCTCCGTGCAACGTCGGCCCAGGACATCTAGGCAGAGACAAAACACCGCTCAAGCGCGCGAATTCCGCGGGTTCCACGCTGGCGATCGTCCTCGGTCGGTCTTACTTAGCCTGGGTCGAGCGAAGCGAGCACGCAAAATGAGACCGTCGAACGGCCGAGCAGGAGTTATCGGCATGCTGGTGCTGGTGGTGCCGCTGTTCGCGATTCTGGCGGGTGCGATCTGGTTCGCGGCGAACGCCTGGCTGGCCACGAGCGATACGCCGATGCCGGCGGCCGGTTATGTCGCGATGATGCTCGGCGTGTTTTTCTCCGTCTTGGTCGGCGCCGGGCTGATGGCCTTGCTGTTCTATTCGAGCCGCCACGGCTATGACGAGGCAGGTCACGGCCTGCCGGTTGGGCGCGATGAGCAAGACGAGCAAGGCTGCAGACCATCATCGCGCTGAGTGCAGCCGTGCATAGACCGCATGAGTCGCGTTGAACGCAACGGCGCCTTTGTCTAGCCTTGTCGTCGCGGCGATCTGTTCGCTGCCCGGTAGCAAGGAGAGCAACATGACGCGAACCATTCGTTTGCAGAGCGACAGCAATGCCCACGATCGCCCATGGCGGGTCGCGGTCGAGCAAGGCTTCTTTGCCGACGAAGGTCTTGCCGTCGAATATTTCGAGGACAATCCCAAAGGCGCCGCCGGGCGCGTGCAGGATTTTTCCAAGCGCTGGAAAGAATCGCAGCTACAGAACGGCGCGCTCGAAGTCTATCCGGTATGCGAATGGGGGGCGATTGAGCGCGTGCATGAGCTCGGCGGCGGGAAGATCATCGGCCTCGATACGACGGTGCGCACCGGCGCGCTGATGGTGAGCAGGGATTCGAAAGTCCAATCGCTCGCCGAGCTGCGCAATGTGCCGATCGCAGTCACCTGGCATGCTGGTACGTTCTATGCGGCAATCGAAGCGCTCGAGGCAGCGGGCGTGCCGTTTGAGGAGATCACGCTGGTCCACGCCAATGATCGGCTCGCGGCGTTGCTCAGCGGCGGGGTACAGGCCGCGGCGCTGATGGAGCCGCTGGTCAGCCGGGCGCTGGCAGCGGGCGCGCGCAAGATCGCCGATCTGCGCTGGCGCGGCGGCATCGTCGCCGGTGACGGTATCGACGACGAGACCGCGGAGAAATTGCGCCGCGCGCTCAATCGCGCCATCGCCTGGCTGCGCGAAAACGAAGATCGCTCGCGGCAAGAGGTCTTGCGCGATCTGGCGCCCGAACAGCGCAGCAGCGGGCTTATGCCCGAATTGATCGGGGTGAAGACCTATCAGCGCAACGAATTCCAGGAAAAGGTCGACTGGATGCTCGACCGCGGCTTCCTCAAAGAGGCGCCGCAATACAGCGAGGTCGTGCGCAGCAAATAGCCACGACAGAAGAGTCGCCCCCGGCGCAGACAGGCGCCGGGGGCCGCACCGACAGGGGGAAGCTGAAGATGGTGCGTTCCTTCCCGCTGGCGGCTCGTCGTTGACTAGCCTGGCAATTGCGGCAGGAAATTGAGCAGCAGGTCGCGTTGAGCGTTCACTGGAACTGATAATTTCGCCTTTGCAAGACCGTGCCAATTGCTGCGCGTAAATTTTGGATAAATTTCGGTGCGCGATTACGAAGATTTGTACGCATAGAGGCGGCGAAAGCCGCGCTATTGCGCGAAACCAATAGCCTGCGCCCGGATCGCACCCTATGTTCCTGGCCGCCGGCAACCCGGCCGGACCAGCACAGCCGGTAGTATCGAGGCGGCAAGACCGGGGTGGCAATGGGGCACCTGAAGCGCCGCTGCAGTGCAATTGAAGTCGCGCAATGTGAAAACCGGATTTGAGCTGATGTGGCGCCAAATGTGGCAGCAGGGGCGCGGCGTCGTCATTGCAATTCTGCTGGTGCTTGCGACGACGGCCGTCGCGATGTTTTTGCGCCATTACGTCGGCATTCTCCGCGGCGCAATGCTCTATCTCCTGCCGGTGATGATTGCCGGCTACCAATACGGCGTGATCCCGGCGCTGGTCGCGGCCGTCGCCGGCGTGCTGATGTCGGGATACATCTATTTCGCGCAGCTTTATACGTTCAAAGTCGCCGAGCCGCAGGAGATCCTCAATCTCCTCTTGTTCATGGTGGTCGCGGTCTTCGTCTCGCACCTCGCCACCCAGGCCAAGCGGCACACCACGATCGCGCGCAAGCGCGAGCGCGAGATGAGCGATCTCTATGCCTTTTCGCGACGGCTTGCCGCTGCGCCGAGCGCCGCCGATATCTTCATCGCCATTCAGGATCACCTCGCCAACCTGGTGCAGCGCAAGGTCGTGTTGCTCGGGGCCGCCGATGCCGGCGCGACCGATGGCGTGCCTGAGCGCGTGCTCGACGAGGTCAAGCGCCTCGAACAAGCCGAAGGCGGCGAACGCACCATCGACGACGGCAAGGGCAATATCTGGCTGGTGCGGCGGGTATCACCCAAGACGCCGGATTTCGGCAGCGTCGCTGTCGATCTCGGCACGGTCACCGGCGAGGCGCTCGCCGACATGCGCCAGCGCATCGACGATGCACTCGCCGATGCTGCCGCCACGCTCGAGCGGCTCGACGTCGCGCGCGCGCTCAATGACGCCAGGATGCGCTCGGAGAGCGAGCTTCTGCGCGAGGCGTTGATCGGCTCGGTCTCGCACGAATTGCGCACGCCGCTAGCGTCACTGCTGGGCGCCGCCACCATTTTGTCGAACGCGCCGGCGGTGATGCGCGATCCCAGGCTCAATGCGCTCACCGGAGTGTTGCGCGACGAAGCCGAACGGCTGAACAATGATATCCAGAATCTGTTGGACGCGACTACGATTTCAAGCCACCAGGTACGGCCGAAATTGCAGTGGATCGAGCCGGTCGACATCGTCAATGCCGCCATCGAGCATCGCAAACGCCGGCTTGCCGGGCGCCGGGTGACGTTCGATCTTGATTCCAATCTGCCGATTGTGCGCGCCGATCCGACACAGGTCGAACAGGCGCTGGTGCAGATTCTTGACAATGCCGCGAAATATTCTGCCGATACTTCTCCGATCCGGATTGCCGCGCGACCGCACCGGCAATTCGTCGTGTTGTCGGTCCATGACGGCGGCGCCGGCCTGACCCGCGAGGAACTGCGCCAAGTCGGCGACCGCTTCTTTCGCGGACCGCGGCACGCCGCGACCACGTCCGGTTCGGGCCTTGGCCTTTGGATCGCCAATGCCTTCATTTCCGCCAATGGCGGCAAGATCGAAGTTGAAAGCGAGGGTGTCGATCGCGGCACCACGGTTTCGATTTATCTGCCGCTGCCAGGCGAGGCCGGGGAAATGGAAGCGCCTTCCGCAGCCATAATGGAGATTGCTGCCGATGAGTGAAATTCCCTCGAGTGTTCTGGTGGTCGATGACGAGCTGCAGATCCGGCGTTTCCTGCGCACCGGCTTCGAGCTTGACGGCTTCACCGTGCAGGAGGCGGAAACCGGCGCCGAAGCCTTGCGCGCGGCGACGCTGAAGCCCTCCGACCTCGTGATTCTTGATCTCAATCTGCCGGACATGGACGGCGCCGACGTGCTCGAGCGGCTGCGCGCCTGGTCGACCGTGCCGCTCATCGTGCTCTCGGTGCGCGCCAGTGAGGCGGAGAAGGTCCGGCTCCTTGAACTGGGCGCCGACGATTATGTGGTCAAGCCGTTCGGCATGGCCGAGCTGCTCGCGCGCGCCCATTCGGCGATGCGCCGGCAACTACGCGTCTCGCGCGGTGAGCCCGTGGTAAAATTTGGTCCGCTCTCGATCGATTTCGCCGCACGCGCCGTCTTCATCAACGAGCAGCGTGTGGCGCTCACGCCCAAGGAATACCGGCTACTGCAAATATTAGCGCAGCATTCCGGCAATGTCGTCACGCACCAGTTTCTGCTACGCGAAGTCTGGGGCAATGAGCATGTCGACGACACCCATTACTTGCGCATTTTCGTGCGCAAGCTCCGCCGCAAGATCGAGGCCGATCCGACCCAACCGCGGATCCTGCTCACCGAGCTTGGCGTCGGCTATCGGCTGGTGATGTCCGATCCAGCCGGTTCGAGCCCGCCAGCGACGCAGCCGGCGCCTGGTGCCCCGATACCGGGGGCCAAAAACGGCACGCATTAATTTGGGCCGCACGCATGCCGCCGCGAGCCGTTTCCCTGTTCGCATAAAGCTCGCAATTGCTGCCCCAGCACCAGGTCCCGTGGGAAGGATTCAGCTTTCTCACAATAACTGCTGTTGTTATGTCATGAAATTTCAGTTCAAATATGGAACAGAAGGATTGGGGGCGTTTTCAGAACGCCATTGCGTGGATGTTGCGTTGGTCTCAGGGAATCGCGGGTGTGGCGATCCTATTCGTCGTCATCGCCTATTCGTCGGCGCTGGCGCAGCAGCCGCAACCCCAATACCGGCCGCCGAACCGCGCCTTCAATGCGCCACAAGTGCAGAGCCCGGCCGCTGCCCCCATCAATCCCCTGACCCCGGAGCAAATCTCAAAGGCAATCACCGACGGCGTCAATGCGGCTGTCGAACAATATGAAGCGCGCCATCCCGCCGCGCCTGGCAGCCGCTACTTCAATTTGCTCTTGTTGATATTTGCAGGCGGCTTGCTGCTGGTGGGGATAGGTCAATGTCTTTTGCTGTTCCGAGCGCAACGCGCGACCGCCAACGCCGCCAAGGCAGCGCAAGATTGCGCCGCCATCGCGGAGAAGGCGCTCACCGACATTGAGCGGCCGTTTCCGTCGATTAATGTCATCGATGTCAGCATCTTGCCGAGCGGTCTGGGCGTGCACCACCCGACTGCGACATTCCAGGTCATCAATGTCGGCAAGCAGCCCGCGATCATCGACATCGCCACGGTGGAAATTCGCTTGATGGAAGGGCGGCGTTACCCGACCCCCGGTGACTTCGATGCGCAGCAGCAATGCGTGGTGATTTTCGGCCCCAAGACAATTCCGGCCTATGGCGTGTCCTGCGAGTGCAAGCGCAACGAACCCATAACCAGAGAGGAAGTGGACCGCATCCAGGCCAAGACCATGCAGGTCTATTTCTTTGGTCTAATCAAATATCGCGACCCATTCGGCATTGCGCGGGAAAGCGGCTTCTGCATGCGCTTTGTGCCGCCCGCCGCGGGGGGCGGGCCGATGGGCCGATTTGAAACGGTAGCCGACCCGCAGGTGAACTACGACAAGAAGGTTGACTGGCGCGCGCCAAGCGAATTGTCCGCCGACCCTGCAGCGGCCAAGGCGGTGTCAAAAACGGAAATTGTCGAGTCGCAAAGTGCCGCCTAAGCTATTATAGATCAATAAGAATTTTATTTCGCCGGTCGGAAGGGCCAAAATTGCGGCAATTTAGCGACAAACATCAACTGGATTTGAACTTTTGGTCCTTAGAACGGCTCCCCGCTTCGGCACGACAAATGGGGGCGCGGGCTGCAAGAGGCTCGCTCGCTTCCTCTTCTGCGTCACTTGCAAATCGGCGGGCGGCTTTTGCCCGCGACAACCGACAGGGACGGCCGCTATGATCAATTCGAGAAAGCTGCTTGGCGCCTTTGGCGCGCTGGTCGCCGCAACTCTCGCCTCGAGCGCGAGCTTCGCGGTGCCGCGCTATGATGGCCTGTGGAGCGTTTCCATCGTCACCGAAAAGGGCGATTGTGATCGCGGCTATCGCTATCCGATCCGCATTTCCAATGGCCAGCTCGTCAATGCCGGCGACACCGCCTTCACTATCACCGGCAAGGTCGCCGAAACCGGCGCCATCACCGTCACGGTGAGCGCCGCCGGCAAGAGCGCCACCGGCTCCGGCCGGCTTGCCGGCGATGCCGGCGGCGGCCACTGGACTGGCGGCGCCTGCTCCGGCACCTGGACTGCCGAACGCCGCGGCGCCTAAGCGCCGTTCGTGAGCCGTGAGGCTAGAGAGAAGGATTTGTGCAGGTCCCGGGACTGCGGCGCACCGGTGTCGCCGCGCCCGGGAAACGCGCCTACGCTACGCTTACTGACTTTTGCGCATGTCTTTTTTGCGCATGCGCATGTCCTGATTGGAAGCCCGTGCCCATCCTCGGAGCAAGCCCACGGGCCAAGCTTGCCCGGAATATGGAGCTAGCCTTCCGCCGCGTCGTCCTCGGCGCCGCCTTCTTCGCCGGCGAGAATCTTTTCCGCAATCAGGCCGGCATTCTGCCGGATCGCCGTCTCGATCTTGGCGGCGATGTCGGGATTTCCTTTCAGAAAGGCCTTGGCATTTTCGCGGCCCTGGCCGATGCGCTGGCTGTCATAGGAGAACCAGGCGCCGGATTTTTCCACAACGCCGGCTTTGACACCGAGGTCGATCAATTCGCCGACCTTGGACACGCCTTCGCCGTACATGATGTCGAACTCGACCTGCTTGAATGGCGGCGCAAGCTTGTTCTTGACCACCTTGACGCGCGTTTGATTGCCGACCACCTCGTCGCGCTCCTTGATCGCGCCGATGCGGCGGATGTCGAGACGGACTGAGGCGTAGAATTTGAGCGCATGACCGCCGGTTGTGGTCTCCGGCGAGCCATACATGACGCCGATCTTCATGCGGATCTGGTTGATGAAGATCACCATCGTATTGGAGCGATTGATCGAGGCGGTGAGCTTGCGCAGCGCCTGGCTCATCAGCCGCGCCTGCAGCCCCGGCTGGCTGTCGCCCATCTCGCCTTCGAGCTCGGCGCGCGGCACCAAAGCCGCAACCGAATCGATGACCAGCACATCGACCGCGCCGGAGCGCACCAAGGTATCGGCGATTTCCAGCGCCTGCTCGCCGGCGTCGGGCTGCGAGATCAGAAGATCGTCGACATTGACGCCGAGCTTGCGCGCATAGACCGGATCGAGCGCATGTTCGGCGTCGATGAAGGCACAGATACCGCCTTTCTTCTGCGCCTCGGCCACGCAATGCAGCGCCAGCGTGGTTTTGCCCGACGATTCCGGCCCGTAAATCTCGATCACCCGGCCGCGCGGCAAGCCGCCGACACCGAGCGCGATATCGAGGCCCAGCGAACCGGTGGACACGGTCTCCACATCCATCGACTGCATGTTCTTGCCAAGCCGCATGATCGAGCCCTTGCCGAAATTGCGCTCGATCTGGGATAGCGCGGCGTCAAGAGCCTTCGATTTATCCATGGACGATCCTTCAACGAGACGAAGCGCTGCACTCATGTCGTGTGCTCCTTATGGCCGGGATTCGGAGGACACGGAAGGCGCAGGAAAAGCGCCCGTCTTCCCCCTTCACCCCGCAAGCGGCCGCTTGGTTCCCTCGGCGGTCCCTTCCGGCCACCCCGGGTGGTGAAGGCAGCAATGTACACGATATGTTCTAGGTTCGCAATATGTTCTTTCCGCGGTAGAGGGTACTCGCCCCTTTGGGGGCATAGGGGCCAGTACCGGTGGTACTGGCCCCTATGCCGAACTTCATTGCAGTCACTTTTGATCGTGTGATCGCGTCGCCACAATGCGATCTATTGACGTTCTCAATTAGCCGATAGACGCCGTTAATTTCTTGGAGCAGAATTGAAGCGGGTCGCCCGGTGACCACGGGGCGTGCCGTGCTGCAAAACATCAGCGAACAGATCCGGGAATGTCTCGCGCACGCGGAAGACTGCGCCCGGCGAGCCGTGCTTGAAACCGATTCCCAGCTGCGCCGTGATTTTCTCGATATGGAGCAACGCTGGTTGCGTCTTGCTCAAAGCATGGAAGTCGCCGAGCGGCTGATCGCATTCACGAAGAACGCGCCGAAGCCAAAGCTGTGGGCCGCCTCGTATTCGGCGGCGAACATTTGAGCACCCTCGTCGTTCCTTCCCATGGCAACAGCCTTCGTCCTTGCCAAAGGGCAATAAACGAAATTGCGCTGACGCAGCGCCCCATCTGCGTCGATTGCCCGCGTGCCATTTTGCGAAACAGAAATCGAATCAAGAACGGCCCTATCGGTGCGCTCGGAGCGAGCATCGTTACGGTCATCCTGACGCCTGGCTTCGAATTCATCTCGCCCGACCCGCGGCCGATCGACCGCAGGGCAATGCAGCCGACCGAACCGCCATCGCCGGTCGCGCGCCAGAAGCAAGGTGCCTTGCGGCGGCGCATATTTGCCGGGCATTGCCGCCAGCTCGCCGGCGAAGGCCTGATAGGACAGATCAATGTCAAGCGCGGCGGCATAGGCCATGAACAGCCTGACGACCGCCGCTAGATCGGATGGGCTTCGAACCCGCGCAATTTCCCCAATGGCATCTTCCACAAAGGCATCGCCCCGCTGGCGCTCCCACGGTGGCGGCCGCCGCAATCGCCCTCGCCGGATGGTGTTTGCGCTGAGAAATTGCCCGCACGCGGCCGGAGTGGACCACGGACCGCGCGGAGCCAAGCAGAGTTGATCAGGCTTTACCCAATTTGATCCTGTCCGGTTCCATAATGGGAAACCAATGGGAGCCTGTCTGCGTTAGGTTCCAAGTACAGGAACACGACACTGCTCCAAAGAGGAGAACAACAGGAGGAACCTATGAAGGCGATCACAAAGGCCGCCGCGGCGCTCGGCGTCCTCGGTGCAATAGCTGTCGGCAGCGCCGCGCCAGCGAGCGCTTTCTATGTCAACGGTCCGGGCTTCCACGTCTGGATCGGCCCACACCACCGCCACTATTACAATTACGGCGGTTACCCCACATGGAACGGCTGCCCGCCCGACTGGACCATCCAGGGGGGCGTCTGCAAGCCTTATCGCCATGGGCCGTGGGACTGGTATGGGCCGCGCTACGGCTGGTAACCGGTAAAAGCTTGAGCGCGAGGCCGCCCCGTTTGGCGGCCTCTTTCGTTACGGTACTCACCAGTTGTTTGGCTCAAGAGGCAAGCCCGCTGCTCTTGACTGAAGAGGCGAGCCTGCTTGCCGCCCCAGCGAAGAGCCCCCAAGCGGGCAATGCTCAAGGGCTCTCGCTTTGCTATCTAGCGCAATGGGCGCGTCCCATCGCTGCGCAAGCACCCAAGGAGAACCGGCTTGGCACTCAGCCGTTCCAAGCGATTATAAAAAAGCTCGCCGCGCCGCTCGCAGTGCAGGCACCGGCGACGGCGCTCGACCCTAAGTTTTGCGATGCAAGACGATCTTTTGGGTTCGGGGCGGCGATGCGTCAAAATATGCAGACGAGTTCCCTTGCCTCTGCTAAGCGGGCGGCGAGGGACGACCCTGCATGAAAACCGTTGCCGAATACCGCGAGTTTGCGCGTGCCTGCGCTGAGCTCGCCGCCAAGCTTGCCGACCCGAAAGACAAGGAGGCGGCCCTCTTGATGGCCAGCGCCTGGGAAAAGGTGGCCAATGAGCGAGAGGCGGAGCTGAGCAAGAAAGCCTCGTAAGCTGGCCGCCGCATGATCCGGGCAGCCGCCACCGGCGGTCTTGTCGGCGCCCGCGGCAGCAGTAGTATTGCGACCGGGGCGCTGGGGCGAAGCATAGTCCAGGCACGATACGGCTCGGCGCCTTCTCCGCCGTCGATTCATTTGCGCATGTCCTATCGGAAGAGCGGTTCGCGGCCTGGAATCAGTCCTAGGGCACGCCTTTCGGGGATCTGCGCCAAGCGAGAAGGCCAGGTCATGCAGACAATCTTCAAAGCCGGCCGCAAGGCCGGGATCGCGCTGTTGGTTCTTGGCGGCCCGCTGCTGGCGCCGACGCTGCCGGCGCGCGCGCAATATTATTACCCGCCGCCGCCTCCGCCGCCACCGCCGGGCTATTATTCTGCGCCGCCACCCGGCTACTACGCCCCGCCGCCGGATTATGACGAAGGCTACTACGACCGGCCGCATCGCACCTGGAACGGCTGCCCGCCGAACTGGACCATCCAGGGCGGCGTCTGCAAGCCGTATCAGGGCCCGGTCGGCGGCGGCTATCGCACCTTCAATGGCTGCGCGCCGGGATGGACGATCCAAGGCGGCGTTTGCAAGCCGTATCGCGGCTATTAATGCGACTATGCCTAATGCGACTATGCCGCCTGCCCGCTTGAACCATGCCGATCTGCAAACGGTGGTCCGGCTCGCGCCGCTTGTTTCGATCGACCTGATCATCCGCAATCCTTGCGATCAGGTCCTACTTGGCTTGCGCAATAACGAGCCGGCGAAGGGCTTTTATTTCGTGCCCGGCGGCATGGTCCTCAAGAACGAGCGGTTGGCGGATGCCTTTGCCCGGATCCTGAAAGACGAAACGAACTGCGATGCGAGCATCGAGCACGCCCGGCTCAAGGGCGCCTATGAGCACTTCTACGGCAACAACCGGTTTGGTGCGGCAGGCTTCGGTACCCACTACGTGGTGCTCGGCTATGAGCTGAGAATGACAGAGGGCACGGCTTTGCAGCGTGATTGCCAGCACAGCGAGCTGCGCTGGTGGCCCCAGTCCGAGCTCCTCGCCTCACCCGCCGTGCACGACAACACGAAAGCCTATTTCCGCTAATATGTGCGTATTTTCACGGATTCCTTGCCGTGCGCGACCACGCCACTTTGCGCACCACGGTGAGCGCAATGAATGACCGGCTGCCCGTCACCTGGCGCAAGCGGGTCGAGCGCCAGATCGGGAACAATGGGCCATGTCGCGAGGCCAGGTAATTCCCTTCAGCCCGCATGTGTGCCCGCATTGCGGACGGCCGATGCGGCTTGTCTCGAGCGTGCCTCGATTTGGCTCGTTTCCGGAATTGCACACTTATGGCTGTCGCGCCTGCGGGGTTGCCTATACCGAATCGGCCGAGCGCGACGGAAAAGCTCCGGATAAGCCCGAGCTCTGACGGTAAAGCCTGAGCCGCAATGCACGGACGGCTGCGGGGTCGCTGAAGATCGTGCGCGAGAGATGATGCTCTTGCTTCACGCCTCGATGACGATTTTCGGCGCCGGCTTGCTGGTCGCCCGCAGGCCGTCGCGCACGCGCGCGGCGATGTCGCGATAGATTTTCGCATGCTCGCTTTGCGGGTCGGTTGCGACTACCGGCAGGCCGGCGTCTGACTTCTCACGGATGGCAATGTCGAGCGGCACCTCGCCCAGGAACGGCACGCCCAGACGGTCAGCTTCACGCTGCGCGCCGCCATGGCCGAAGATATCCGAGCGCGTGCCGCAATGCGGGCAGACGAAGGTCGACATGTTCTCGACGATGCCGAGCACCGGCACATTGACGCGGCGGAACATGGCGATGCCGCGCCGCGCGTCGATCAGCGCGAGGTCCTGCGGGGTCGAGACAATCACGGCGCCCTTGAGCGGCACCTGCTGCGCCATGGTGAGCTGAGCGTCGCCGGTGCCGGGCGGCATATCGACCACCATCACATCAAGCACGCCCCACTCCACCTCGCGCAGCATCTGCGTGAGCGCCGACATCACCATCGGGCCGCGCCAGATCATCGGGGTCTCTTCTTCGATCAGGAACCCGATCGACATGACCCGCAGGCCGTGGCGCTCGATCGGCTTGAGCCGCGTGCCGCCGATGGTCTCCGGCTTTTCCCGAATGGCAAGCAGCTTCGGCATCGACGGGCCGTAAATGTCGGCATCGAGCACGCCCACCGTCAGCCCAATATCGCGCAAGCCTAGGGCGAGATTGACGGCGGTGGTCGATTTGCCGACGCCGCCCTTGCCGGAAGCCACCGCAATGATCGCCTCGACTCCAGGCACGCCGGCAGGCGATGGCGGCCCCGTGGGGGCGCCACGCTGCGGGCGTTGCGGCGGCGGTGGACGGTGCGGCCGCGGCGCGGCGGCGCCGCCCGCGCGCTCAGCCGTCAGCGCGACCAGCACTGATCTGACGCCGGGCACTGCGCGGACCGCCGCTTCCGCGCGCTCACGCACCCTCTCCCATTGCGGCACGGTGGCGGCATCGACTGAGATCGAGAAAAACACCTTGCCGTCGGTGGTAACAATCTCGGACAGTTTTTGGGTCTGTGGCAGCGGCACGCCATCGGGGGCGGAAACCTTGCCGAGGGCTGCGAGGACATCGTCTTTCAGAGCGGCCATCTGACTACCATGCGATGCGGAACGCGTTTGCGCTGCGCCCTAGATAGGCCGATCGCGCAACGCGTCCAACCCCGTTGACGCACTGCCGTCGCCGGGCCAAGAGCAATGGCATAACCCGGGCGAGCGCAGCGAAGCCCGGGAGCGGCAGTTTCGCTTGCGGGTCGGCCCGGATTTCGGGCGCTCGATCCGGGCTTCATGGTCTGGAGGAAGGCAATGGCTAAGGTCGCGTTCGTAGGTCTCGGGGTGATGGGCTATCCGATGGCGGGACACCTCAAGGCGAAGGGCGGCCACGAGGTCACGGTCTACAACCGCACGGCGGCAAAAGCGGAGAAATGGGTCACTCAGCACGGCGGCAAAAGCGCGCCGACCCCGAAACAGGCGGCCGCGGGCCAGGACTTCGTCATGGCCTGCGTCGGCGATGACAACGATCTGCGCGAGGTGATGCTGGGCAAGGAGGGCGTCTTCGCAGGCGTCGCCAAAGGCGCCGTTGTGGTCGACCACACCACGGCATCGGCCGAGATCGCGCGCGAGCTTCATGCCGAGGCGAAAAAGCGCGGCTTCGACTTTGTCGACGCGCCGGTATCCGGCGGGCAGGCCGGCGCCGAGAACGGCGTGCTCACGGTGATGTGCGGCGGCGATGCAGCGCCGTTCGCGCGCGCCGAAAAGGTGATCGGCGCCTATGCGCGCGCCTGCACGCTGCTCGGCCCTTCCGGCTGCGGCCAGCTCGCCAAGATGGTGAATCAGATTTGCATCGCCGGTCTCGTTCAAGGGCTCGCCGAGGGTCTGCATTTTGCAATGAAGGCCGGGCTCGATATCGAGAAGCTGATCGCGACAATTTCAAAAGGCGCGGCGCAGTCTTGGCAGATGGAGAACCGCTACAAGACCATGGTGGCCGGCAAGTTCGATTTCGGTTTCGCAGTGGATTGGATGCGCAAGGACCTCAACATCTGTCTCGACGAGGCACGCAGAAACGGCGCGAACCTGCCGATCTCGGCGCTGATCGACCAGTTCTACGCGCAGGTGCAGAAGATGGGCGGCAGGCGCTGGGATACGTCGAGCCTGATCGCGCTGCTCAATCGCTAGGGTGCGCGAATAGCGGGGCGAATGGGGTTTTCGCCGCTCGCCCTTTAATCCACCGGCTGGATGTTGGCTTCCTTGGCGAGCTTCGCAGTCGCCCGGATGTCGTCATCGACGAATCTTGCGAACTCATCAACCGGCATCTGCCGCGGCACGACGCCGAGCTTCGCCAATTTTGCTGCAATGTCGGGATCGCGGAGCGCCTTCTCCGTCGCGTCGTGCAATTTGTCGACGATTGGGCGCGGCGTTTTCGCCGGCACCGACAGGCCGACCCAGAAGCTGAACTCCGCCTTGGGGTAGCCAGCTTCGGCGATGGAAGGCACATCGGGCAAGAGCGGGACTCGCTTCGGCGAGCTCACCGCGAGCACGGTCAACTTATCGCTGCCGAGCGCGCTGGCCGCTGCGGCCAGCGGAAGGAAATAGTAGTCGATGCGCCCTGCCATGACCTCGGTCAGCCCCTGATCGCGGAACGGCACATGGCGCACGTCGATATTGGCAGCAAGGCGCAGTCGCTCTCCCGCCATATGCGAAGAGGAGCCAACGCCGGCAGACGCGAATGTCAGCACGCCCGGCTTGGCCTTCGCGGCCGCGACGAGATCCGCAACAGTCTTGAACCCGCTCTGTTTGGAGGCGACCAGCACGCTGGGCTGTACGCCGAACATGGCCACCGACTGGAAATCCTTCGCCGCATCGAACGACAGGTGTGTGTGCAGGACCTTTTCGGTGCCCATCGATGTCGAGCTGATGACGACGGTGTAGCCGTCGGGCTCGGCCTTGGCCGCTTCTGAGAAGCCGACTACGCCGCCGGCGCCCGGCTTGCTCTCGATCACCATCGGTTGCCCGAGCTCCTGCGATACCCTGTCGAGCACGACGCGGCTGGTCGTGTCGGAAGCGCTCCCGGGCGGGAATGGACTGATGACCCTGATCGGCCGGCTCGGATAGCTATCGGCCGCGTATGCCGCCGTCGCAGCCGCTGCAGCGAAGGCCGCGCCGAGGATGATGCGCGATCGCAACACGTGAACCTCCCCCAACTATGCTCGCGGCGCCCATGCCTGTGGCGCCGCTGCGCCCGCATGCCGTGGCGACGACAAGCTTATGCCATTGTTTGGCTGTGATAGCAGCTTTCAGGGCCGGTCAACAGGATGACCGATCGGCGCAGCCGCGCGTGGTCCCGGCGGCCCCGTGCGGGAATTGCCGGAACTCACGGTCACGGAAAGACTTTTAGCTGTGCTCGGATCGTCGGCCATACAGGATCGGATCAGGACCATGAACGAAGTCAAATTCCGGCTGGTAAATCCAAGGCTGCAGCCGCGCCGGACCAAGCTCGAAATGCCCGGCTGGGCCGGCAAACCCGAGCCGCGCGCCGATGGCTCGCAGGAATATGCCTGGCACTGCGCGCCGTTCACCGAAGGCGCGCAATACGGCATCGAGATCTCTTATCCCTATGACAATGAGCTTCACGTTACCAAGAAGGACGGCCAGCTCGTCTTCGACGGCGACTTTGGACCGCGGCCGGACGACAGTGACCTGCTATGGCCACCCTTTCGCAGCTTCGGTCAGGATTATTACACCTATCAGCTGCTGCTCGATCTGAAAGTCGGCAAAGACTGGGCGGTGCGGACCGAACCGCATCCGCGATTCTATACCGATCCGACCGACACCGTTCCGATTGCCGTGCCGGCGCTTCTGCGCACCGAATGGTGGCCGATGATTTCTTTCGTCGTGTTCAAGTCACCGGCCGAACGGCGCACGCATATTTTCCGGCCCGGCGAGCCGATGTTGCAGATCTTGATCCTACCCGTGACCGCCGACTTCACCCTGGTGCCGATGGACATCGAAGAGGCTGCCGAGCGCGAAATGCGCGGCCGCCGCATTCACGACAGCCGTCCGACGCTGGCCGCCGATACCACCTGGACATCGCGCACCAACACGGTCTTTGACGGCACCTATCGCCACCTGCTCCGCGCGGCAAAAGGCAGGGAGCGCGAGTAGCCGCTGAAGCGGCACGGCGACAATTGGCAACGGGGCGTCCGATCAGGACGCCCCAGGGTTTTTGTGACGGTTCAGTAGCCGCGATAAATCAGTAGCCGCGATAAAAATGATGGTGATGGTGATGTCCAAAGAAGTGATGATGATGATGATGCCGACGATACCACCACTGATGATGATGGTGGTGGTGGCCACGACCGATGCGAACCGACAACTGCGCCAATTCGGTGCGCGGCGTTTCGCTGCGCCGCACATCATCGGCAATTAACTTCGGCAATGCATTAGGAATTGGATCAAGCAGGTCCCGATAGCTTGTCGCCGGCGCCACCCGTGTATCCTGTGCCGGCACGGCTTGCGCGGCTGTCATCGTCGTCAGCGCCGCGGCCGCTCCCAGCAATCCGGCAATCTTTTTATCCATAGTTCCTCCACAAGAAGTCATCGCCCGTCGACCCAGCGCAATAATTCGGTCAACAAGCGATCGTTCCCGCGCAGAGGTTCTGAATTGGCGGATTTGGCTCGACCAAGATCTCCTCGAAACACTCTAGGCAGCGGCGCTCGGACGTGCCGAGACGACAGCATGCCACCGCTTTAGGTTGATGAGATTGTCCGGCACTGCCATTTTCGATACCCGCATGAAATCGACCGCTATCATCGCCGTGATATCGGCAACGGTATATTCGTCTCCGGCGACGTAGCGGCGATGTGCAAGCTCGCCGTCGAGAAATTGCAGAAACGACAGTACGCGCGGCTTGTTGGCCTCGCCCCATTCCGGTACTTGCGGCGATTCCATCTCCTTCATCGCCGGATGCAGGTGCCGAAAAATATTCGAGACTGGAAGAAGCAGGTGCAGCTCGGCGCGCCGATTCCACATTTCGACAAGCGCAATCTGCAGGGCGCCGCTTCCAAACAGCGGCGGATCAGGCCGCAGCGCTTCAAAATAGCGGCAGATGGCGATCGACTCGGTGATCACGGTGCCGTCATCGAGCACCAGCGCCGGCACCCGTTGCAGCGGGTTGATCGCGGTATAGTTCTCGCTGCGCTGCTGCAGCGCGCCGAGATCGACCTGCTCGGTGGGAATCGTGATGCCCTTTTCAGCGAGGAAGATGCGGGTGCGCCGCGGATTGGGAGCACGTCCACCGTCGTATAGCTTCATCGCAATGCCTCTGGTCTGCGTTGAGCGGGGAAGCTTATCGTCGCCGGCCCGGCCTCGCCACCGCCTGAAGCGCCGCGCCGAAACGGCCGGCGCGGGGCGGAAAGGAAGGAATGTAAACAGATCCTTGCCGGCCGATGCCGGCTTGGTCGCAATCGGCCATGAGCTTAAGCCTGGTCTTAAGGAATTTCGTACACTTTTGCGGCCATTGGAGCGCGATCACAGGCGCCGGCCCTCGGGACCGCGTTCCATTGGAAATGCGGAAAGCCTGCGATGCCCAATACGCCCAGCGAACCGCGCGACCTCGCTTCGCCGGCCGCTCCGTCATCGACGAAGCGGCGTCTTGCTTCGCAGCATGTGCGCGAGGCACGCGATCGGCTGACCTCGACCAGCGGCACGCGCCCGGTCTTCGACCACGAGCTGTTGCGGCAGTTTGCGCAGAACCGCGTCTCGGCCTCGCCGGTGATTCTGCTTCTGGTCCTTACCATCGGACTGCTCTCCGGGCTGTGGAACGGTGCGCTCACGTCCGGCATATGGACCGTCGGCACACTTCTCGTTCATTTCGTCATCATTCGCAAATGTCGGCAGTTTCTCGACGGCCCGGCGAATACTGCGACCTTGCGCGCGTGGCGGATGCGCTTCATCCTGCTTGATCTGTTCTTCGGGATGGCCTGGACCTTCGTGCTGATCAATCCGGTGGGCATCGACGATCAGGCCGCAACCTTCATGCTCTTCGTCATGCTGCTGGTCGTGGCGATTTCGAGCATGTTGGCGTCGAGCCTGCCCATCGCCGTATTTGCGCTGACGCTTCCGGTCACCGTCGCCATTGCGTTCGATTTTGTCGTCAAAGGCACCCTGCGCGATTACATCCTCGCGGTGATGGCGCTCGCAGCCGAGGCTTATTTTTCACTGCTGGCCTATCGGCTCTATTCGACGACACTGGCGACGCTGGAAGCACGCGCCGAGAAGGACGCCCTGATTGGCGAGCTCGAACAGTCGAAATCAATTTCCGATGAGGCGCGGCGCCGCGCCGAAACCGCCAATATCGCCAAATCGCGCTTTCTCGCGCAAATGAGTCACGAGTTGCGCACGCCGCTCAATGCCATTCTCGGCTTTTCGGAGGTGATGAAAGGCGAAATTTTCGGCCCCCACACGGTCGCAGTGTACAAGGATTATGCCGGGGATATTCATAGTTCCGGCGTGCATCTGCTTAATCTCATCAACGAGATCCTCGATCTGTCGCGCATCGAAGCCGGTCGCTACGAGCTCAACGAGGAGGCGGTGTCGCTCAACCGGGTGGTCGAGGATTGTCATCACTTGTTGAAGCTGCGCGCCGGCAACCGCGGCATCACCATCCACGAACTGTTCGAGCCCGATCTGCCGCGGCTCTGGGCGGACGAACGCGCCGTGCGCCAAATCTGCCTGAACCTTCTGTCGAACGCGATCAAGTTTACGCCGCAAGGCGGCGAGATCTGGCTCAAGGTCGGCTGGACCGCATCGGGCGGCCAGTACATGAGCGTCAAAGACACCGGAACGGGCATTCCCGAAGAGGAAATCCCGATCGTGCTCGCCTCGTTCGGCCAGGGCTCGAACTCGATCAAGTCGGCCGAACAAGGCGCCGGCCTCGGCCTGCCGATGGCCAAAAATCTCATTGACCTGCACGGCGGCACCTTCACGTTGAAATCGAAGCTGCGCATCGGCACGGAAGTCATCGTCACTTTCCCGCCCGAGCGGGTGATGTCGGCGCTGCCGCCGATCGCCGACACCGCGCCGCCGATTCAGGCGCAGTCGGAGGCATCATCGTCTGTGCCGCCGTCCGATGCGGCTCACTCGTCGGCTCGCGCGAAGCGCGCTTTGTTCGGCTAGATCACAGCCATCTTGTTTTCGCCCTGCTCGTGTCTATCTTGCTGAGCGATTCGCCCGAGTCTTTCTGATGGCCAGCGCGGAACCCATTATTCAGTCGCCGTGCAATCGCGTCTGCGTCATGCATCCAAGGCGACAGATCTGCATCGGTTGCGGCCGCTCGCTTGACGAGATCGCGCGCTGGATTCAACTGACCGAGTCCGAGCGCGCCGACATCATGGCGCAGCTGCCGCAGCGGCTCACCGCCGTCACCGGCGGCAACAGCGTGGCACCGGCGGTGTAGGGAGATGCTCAACGTGCCCCACCGCCTGTTGCGGTTGCTCCTGATCGGTCTTCTGATCGCGATACTGGTTCTGCTCGCGCGGCACGGCGCCGGAACCGTAGGTCCGCTGAGCACGCAGGAATTCGGATCGCTTGCATACAAGCTCGCGATTCTCGTCTTTCTGAGCGCGGCCCTGTTGACAATGTTCCGCGAGCGATTCACGCAAGCGGTCACCGCGGCGCTGCTGTGGGTCGCGGTCGGCCTCGTGCTGGTGATCGGCTATTCGTATCGATTTGAGGTCACCGACGTCGCCGACCGCGTGATGGCCGAGCTTATTCCCGGCCATGTGATTTCGCACGGTCGCACCATCATGGTGGCGCGAACCAGCGCCGGCGATTTCGACATTACCGCCCATGTCAATGGCGCGCGCGTGCCGATGGTGCTCGATACCGGCGCCAGCTCGGTGGTACTGACGCAGCAGGACGCCAAGGCGGCCGGGCTGCCGATCGCCATGCTCGACTATACGGTCGCCATCGACACCGCCAACGGCCGCACCCGCGCCGCGCCGGTCACGCTCGACCGCGTCACGATTGGCGGGCTCGAAGAGCGCTCGGTCGAGGCCCTCATCGTGCAGCCCGGACAATTGCGTACCAGCCTGCTCGGCATGAGCTTCTTGAACCGGCTGCAAAGCTGGCAGGTTTCCGGCGACCGGCTGATTTTGAAGGGCTATCCATAAGTCTTAAAGCCCGGATGAAGCGAAGCAAAATCCGGGGCAAAAATTCCTGGATTGTGCGTCGCGCAATCCAGGCCGGGGCGCTTTCAGAACAAGCTCACCAAGAATCGCAGCGACACTAATATCAAAAAGATGCTGAAGGCGATTTCCAGGTTGCGCCGCGACATTCGGTGCGCGAGGAACGCGCCATAGGGCGCCGCAAGACTCGACACCGGCGCCATGATGGCGACCCCGATCAGCGAGACGAAGCCCAGCGACAGGGGCGGCAACAGCGCGCGATCGTGAAGGCCGGCGATGATGTAGCCGAGCGTGCCGACAATGGTGATCGGCACCCCCAAGCCGGCCGAAGTGGCGACCGCGTTGTGGATCGATTTGCCGTAAAGCGTCAGGACGATATTGGACAGCGAGCCGCCGCTTATGCCCATCAGGGAGCCGGCGAGACCGATGCCGAAACCATAGAGCGTCATCGGCACCGGGCCCGGCAAGTCGCTGTCGAGATTCCAGCGGTCCCCGGCGAACAGAAACTTGCTGGCGATGAAGCCGGCGATGACCACGAAGGCGATCTTGAATACGGCCGCCGGCGCGAAGGCCGCGATGATCGAGCCGCAGATGACCCCGATCACCGCCGGGACCGCCCACTGCCGGATGACATGCGGAATCACCATGCCCTTGGCGCGATGCGCCAGATAAGAGCGGATCGCGGTTGGCACGATGATGGCAATCGACGTGCCGACACAAAGCTGCATGCGCACCTGCTCCGGCACGCCGATTACACGAAAAATCTCGTAGAGCACCGGCACCAGCACCGCGCCGCCGCCGATGCCAAATAATCCGGCCAGCAGTCCGGCGATCACGCCGCCGATGACGACGGCAACGGCGAGCCAAAGGATCTCGTTGATTGAAATGCCAAGAAGCATGTCTGCTTTTTTTGCAACAGAACGCTATGCCGCGATGTGCGCCAGTTCGCGGTCGCTGTCCAGGTCGCGATCGGCGACCAATGCAAGGCCGGCGGCCAGGTATTCCGCGCCGGCATGAGACATACCCGCTGCACCTGCGAGATGACGCCGGAATGCGCGCGCCCCCGGCACCGCATCGAAGAGTCCATGCAGGTGCCGCGTGATCGCATGCAGCCGTGTGCCGCGCGCCACTTCCCGTTCGACGTACGGCATAAGCGCCGCCGCAGCCTGCTTGGGCGACCTGAAGCGCGCCGTTTCACCAAACAGGAGCGGATCGACAGCGAGCAACCGCCACGGTTCCTGATAGGCGGCGCGACCCATCATCACGCCGTCGACATGCGCGAGATGCGTGATCGCGCCTTCAATGCTGGCAACGCCGCCATTGAGAATGACGGGCAGCCGCGGGTGTGCCCGCTTGAGCCGGTAGACTCGATCATAATCGAGCGGTGGAACTTCACGATTCTCCCTGGGCGAAAGGCCTTCCAGCCAGGCTTTGCGCGCGTGCACGATCAGGGCATCGGCGCCTGCCCGCTCCACGCTCTGCGCGAAATGCTCCAGCGCCGGCTCCGGATCCTGATTATCGATGCCGATGCGGCATTTGACGGTGACCGGAATTGCCACGGCGGCCTTCATGGCCGCGACACAATCGCCGACCAGTTCCGGCTCAGCCATCAGGCAGGCGCCAAAGCGGCCCTCGCGCACGCGGTCTGACGGGCACCCGGCGTTCAGATTGATTTCATCGAAGCCCATTTCCGCGCCGATGCGTGCGCAAGTCGCCAGCGCCTGCGGATCGCAGCCGCCGAGCTGCAGCGCCAGCGGATGCTCGGCGGGATCGAAACGCAGAAGCCGCGCCCGCTCGCCATGCAGCACCGCGCCGGTGGTAAGCATTTCGGTGTAGAGCAGCGCGCGACGCGTCAGCAAACGATGGAAAAACCGGCAGTGCCGGTCCGTCCAGTCCATCATCGGCGCCAGCGCAAATTTCCGGCTTAAGCTACTCATTTCATTGTTCTTTTCGTTCTTTTTGTTCTTTTCGTTCTTCAGTCGGCCCAAATCCGGCTGGACCGACAGAAGGACCCGTCACGCAAAATATATCCAGAAATCATCCCTTCCACGAGCGCTCTGACTGGACCGGAAAGGCCTTTAGTCGCTTCGCGATCCAAAAGCTCGGCATAAGGCATAATACGTGCGATAGCCTTTGGAGATCACCAGGGATTGGCGGGTCGCGTTGGCGCAAAATTGCGACTTTGCGGCATCAGCAAACTGAAACCATCGAAGCGTCGGCGACTGCCGTGGAATTGCGTCAATTACGATATGCCCTTGCAGTGGCGCGGGAGCGCAGCTTCACGCGCGCCGCAGCCAAGCTCAACGTCTCGCAGTCGGCCATCAGCGAGCAGGTCGGCCTCCTGGAGAGCGAGATCGGATTCGCGCTGTTCGGGCGCGGCTCGCGCGGCATCGAAGTGACCGACCGCGGGCGGAATTTTCTCGGCGACGCCGAACGCGTCATCAGCGAGGTGCTGAGCCTGTCGGAAACGGCACAGCGGCTGCGCGGCGCGCCGTCGGACACCCTGACGCTCGGCATGGGCTCCGGCATGGCGCAGATATTCGTGCCGCGCCTGTTTCGCTCGTTGGCAGACAAGCAATCGGATATCCGATTACAGATCGCCACCGCCCCGACCAAAAACATCTTTGACGACCTGCACGAAGAACGCATTGATGCCGGGATCGCCATCGAGTCGGATCCCGACCGCGTTCCAGCGGGGATCGTGGCCGAGCGGTTGACCCAGGCCGAGATGGCACTGATCGTTCATCCTGGCCACAAGCTCGCTCGTGCAAAAAAGCCGGTTGCCATCGCCGCGCTGGCGAGCGAGCCCATCGTCATGAGCGAACTGACGGTGGGATACGGATACTTCGTGCTTTCGCTATTCGCCGACCAAGGCATCAGGCCGAACATCCTCGCGGTCGCCGACAACATCGAAACCATCAAAGTCATCGTCCAATCAGGGGCTGGCATCGCGATCGTCCCCCGCGCATGCGCCGGTAACGAGGCGGCGCTCGGCGCGATCAAAATCCTCCGCCTGCAGCCGGCGGCGGCCGTGGGCCTCAGTCTGTTCCGCCGTCGCCAGCCGCTGTCGCGCAAAAAGGAGAATTTCCTGGTCGCCGTGAAGGACGCGCTGCGCGAGGCCAAATGAGCCATCGGATTTTCCGATAGAGCAATCGCCAATCAATCTTGGACCCGCTGCGCGTCGCGACTGATAATTGTCAGCAGGAGGGCCGACAGGGCGAGTTCACATGAGCAAGACGCGCGCCGACCTGCGGATCGGCATTGATACGGGCGGCACCTTTACGGACGTGGTCTCGGTCGAGCGCACGACCGGGGTGATGCGCGTCACCAAAGTACCCACCACACCCGCCAATCCCGCGGTCGGGTTGATGCGCGGCATCGACGCCATCCTTAGAGCGGATGGCGCCTCGGCAGATGACGTCGCAGAGCTTGCCCACGGCACCACCGTTGCAACCAATGCCTTACTGCAGGGTGAGATTGCCGGGCTCGGGCTGGTCGTCACCGAAGGCTTCCGCCACATTCTGGAAATCGCGCGGCAGGCCGTGCCTGAGGGCTATGGTAACTCGTATTTCTGGGTCAAGCCCGAGCGCATCGTGCCGCTGCGCTACGTGCGCGAGGTCGGCGGCCGGCTCAATTACCTCGGTCAGGAGCTGCGGCCGCTCGATGAGGCAAGTGCGCGGGCGGCTGCACGCTTTTTCCGCTCCCACAACATCAAAGCGATCGGCATTTGTTTGCTGCATTCCTATGCCAACGACAGTCATGAGCGGCGTGTTGCGGAGATCCTGGCGGCCGAATATCCCGACTGCACCATGTCACTTTCCTGTGACGTGCTGCCGGAATACCGGGAATATGAGCGGGCGATCACGACCCTTGTGGATGCTTTCATTAAGCCGCATATGGGCCGCTATCTGAACCGAATCCGCGACGAGCTCGCGCCCGCTCTGCACGACAAACCTTTCATGGTGATGCAGTCGAGCGGCGGCGTCGCGAGCCCGGATCAGGTGATGCGCAAGCCGATCACCACGGCCCTGTCCGGACCGGCGGCCGGGGCCTTGGGCAGCGCCGTGATCGCCGAAATCGCGGGTTTTCCCAATGTCGTCACGCTCGACGCCGGCGGCACCTCGACCGACCTTTGTCTGATCGAGAATAGCAACCCCCACGTGACGAATGGCGGCTCGATCGGCTCGTTCCCCGTCCGCATTCCGATGATCGAGATCGCAACCATCGGCACCGGCGGCGGCTCAATTGCCTGGATCACGCGGGACGGACAGCTCAAGGTCGGCCCGCGTAGCGCCGGCGCCGAGCCGGGTCCGATGTGCTACCCGAATGGGGGCGACCAGCCGACGCTCACCGACGCCAATCTTGTCCTCGGCCGACTTCCCGCCGCGCTAATCGGCGGCGCCATTCGCCTTGATGCGGAAAGGGCGCGCAAAGGCATGGCACAGCTGGCGAAGCGCTTGCCTGGCCAGATGAGCCACGAGCGCCTTGCCGAAGGTATCATTGAAATCGCCAACTGGAATCAAGCGAACGCGATACGGCAGATCACGGTGCAGCGCGGCATCGATCCACGCGAATTTGCGCTGCTCTCGTTCGGCGGCTCCGGCCCCGCGCAGTCGTCGGCTGTGATGGAACTGATTGGCATGAAGGCGTGTCTGGTTCCGCCCAATCCTGGCAATTTATCCGCATTCGGGCTTCTGGCGGTGCATTGGCGCACCGATCACATGGTCACCAAGGTGATGCATCAAGACGCCATCGACCGTGCGGCGATTGCCTCGATCTATTCGGCACTTGAGCGTGACGCCACTGAGACGCTGTTGCGCGACGGCATACCCATGTCTCGCATCCGCTTGGTGCGCGAGGCAGATGTCCGCTATGCCGGACAATCCATGGAGGTGCGGGTTACGGCGCCAGCCGGTACGGTCGACGACGGGTGCGTCAAGCGCATCATCGACGCCTTCCACTCCGCGCATCTGAAAACGTTCGGCTACAATTATGCTGGCGAGCAGAGAGTCGAATTGGTCAATTTCTGCGTTTCCGGATTCGGTCAAATCGAGCGGCCCGCCGTGCCCCGGCTTGCTGTCGAAATGCCGCCGCCACCCGAGCCTCAGCGGCGACCGGTCTACTTCGGCGGCGAATTCCGACCGACGCCTGTTTACCAGCGCTCGACGCTCCCGCCCGGCTTTCGCCTCGACGGTCCGGCGGTAATCGAGGAGTTCGGCTCGACCACGGTCGTCTTTCCGGGCCAGCACCTTGAAGTCGACGCGCATGGCATTTTGGTCGTGCGCCGTGCAACGATGACCTCGGGGTCTCTGCAATGAATTTGCATTCCACCCTTGCAACCGCTGCCGCCGCGACTGCGTCAAGCACGGCTGCGGTCGATCCGATCGTGCTGCAGATCGTGGAAGGCACGCTCAACTCAATCGAAGCGGAGATCGAATATGCCATCGAGCGCACGGCGCGCTCGCCGATGATCCGCGAGGCGCACGACTATCGGGTGGGTCTATTCGATCGTCATTGCCGCAAGCTAACCGGCCGCTCTTATTCGGCGATGCCTAATGCGGTGGTGCGCGATTTCCCCCCGGAGACGATGCGGCCCGGCGACGTGTTTCTGATGAACGATACATATTTAAGCGAGGGGTCGATCGGCCACTTGCCCGATCTCTGCAGCACGGTGCCGGTTTTTCATCGCGGTGAAGTGGTCGCTTACATTCAGGCATTCGGTCACCACGACGATATCGGCGGCCGCGTGCCCGGTTCCATGCCCGGCACAGCTGTCACCGTGTTTGAGGAAGGCCTCGCCATTCCGCCGATCAAGCTTTACAGCGCCGGGGCGCGCAATGAAGCCGTAATGACGATTATCAAACGCAACACCCGCGTGCCCGACATGCTTGCGGCCGACATCGACAGCGAGGTGCAGGCCTGTTTGATGGGCGCGCGGCGCATGGAGGAATTATTTGAGCGGTTCGGGCGCGCGACGGTGGAGGCCTGCTTCCAGGCGATCCTCGATAAATGTCGCGACGTTTTCCGCAACGAACTGCTGCCTAAGATCGCCGACGGCGAATACCGCTGGGAAGACTATGTCGAGCACGATGGCGTGACCGATCCGAAGCTGCATAAGCTTGCAATCACAATGATAAAGAGCGGCGGAAGAATCACGCTCGATTTCACCGGCACCGATCCGCAATCCGCGGGTCCGATCAACTGGCCGGCCGACTATGCCGGCGGCGCCTTTCTTATCAAATGGATCGCACCGATTCTGCGCAACCTTGCCGACACGCCGGAGCGTGCCGCCGAGATTCATGTCAACGAAGGCGTCTGCGAGGTCTTCGACGTGATTTTCCCGCCCAAGGGTACGCTGATCACGCCGCGATGGCCGGCCGCCACCAACGCCCGCTCGTTCGTGCTGCTGCGCTGCCTCGGGCTTCTTGCCGGTGTAGTGGCACAGGCGGTCGACGGCCGGATGCCGGCGGATCAGGAGACGATCCGCTATACGGGCTTCTATGGCACGGACAAGAATGGCAAGTCCTTTTTGTCGCGCGAAGTGTTGGGCGGTGGTTCCGGCGGGCGCTATTATGCGGACGGAAACGACGCCATTCACATCGTCCCTGATTCACGCAATCAGCCGGCAGAATTTACCGAGACGCGCTTCCCGCTTCTGGTGGAGAAGCTTGCCTTGCGCACCGATTCCGGTGGCGCCGGCAAGCGGCGGGGCGGCCTCGGTTATGAGAAGCATTATCGCGCGCTCGTCAACTGCCGCACGATCGTTACTGCAGACCGCGTGCGGCTCGGTTGCTACGGCGTGAACGGCGGGAAAGCCGGGCTGCCGTTCTGCGTCACCATAGATGTAGAAGGAGAGCCGCGCGACCTCGGCGGACTCGTCGACGGCGAGCCGGTGCGCGCCGGACAGGTAGTACGGGTGCTCACAACCGGCGGTGGCGGCTGGGGGGACCCGCTGGAGCGTGAACCTGAGCTGGTCCGTGCCGACGTGATCGACGGCAAAGTGTCGCTTGCGGCCGCTCACGACGATTATGGTGTTGTGCTTATCAGGAACGATGCGGCAGATTCTTTTGCCGTCGATGAGCAGGCGACCGACACGTTGCGCGAGAGGCTTAGGGCGGCGCGGCGGAGCAAAGACTTACCGAAGATCGATCGCGGCGCCGGTTACGAGAAAATGCGGCGCGGCGAAGTCAAGTCGATGGTCCGCGCGGAATAGGGGCCGCAAGCCAATGGCCGTTGAAGTCGCCAAGATCGAATTGAAAAACGTGCAGGACGCTTCCGGCCTGGAAGCCTGCCTTCAGAGGGGACAGTTTCGGGCCGACGACGTGATCGCCGTCATCGGCAAAACCGAAGGCAATGGCGGTGTCAACGATTTCACCCGAATCCTCGCCGATCAGGCTTTTCGCCGGGTGCTGCAAAAGCGCGGCCGGCGCCCTGAACGAGACGTCGCGCGGATACCTATGGTCTGGTCAGGCGGCTGCGACGGGATCATCACGCCGCACGCGACGGTCTTTGCGCGCACGCAGCAGGACGGCGCAACGTCTTCCTCCCGTCTGGCGATCGGCACTGCGATGAGCGCGGAGCTGTTGCCGGAGGATATTGGCCGGCCGGCGATGGTCGAGAAGGTCGCGGCCGCCGTGAAGACGGCGATGCGGGACGCCGGAATCGAGGATTCACGGGACGTGCATTACGTACAAACTAAAACTCCGCTCTTGACGATCGAATCGGTGCGCGACGCCGAAAGGCGCGGCAAGTCCGTTGCCTGCGAGGTGCACGATTCCATGGGCGTGTCGAACGGCACCACCGCGCTTGGTATTGCGGTTGCACTCGGCGAAATCGGAATGCCCAAAGCAGAGGAGATTTGCCGCAATCTTGATCTTTATTCTTCCGTCGCATCGTGCTCTTCAGGCATCGAGCTGACACAAGCGCAAATTGTCCTGCTCGGCAACAAAAAAGGCGCCGGCGGTCGTTTCCGCATCGGCCACTCCGTCATGAAAGACGCGCTCGACATCGACGGCATTTATGAAGCCATTCGTAACGCCGGACTGGACTTGCCCGCACGTCCGCGCGCCGAAGACCTGAATGGTCGGCTGGTGAATTGCTTCATCAAGTGCGAAGCCGACCGGCGTGGAACGCTACGCGGACGGCGGCAAATCATGCTCGACGATTCCGACGTGCATCACCATCGCCATGCAAAAGCGGCAGTCGGTGGGGTCGCCGCTGCGGCAATCGGCGATCCGGCAGTGTTCGTTTCTGTCGACGCGATGCACCAAGGCCCGCAGGGCGGCGGGCCGGTTATCGCCATCGTCGATGCCGGGACTTGAGTGGCATGGCCTTTGCTTGAGAATCACCACGTTGAAAAGAGGAGAGACACCGTGAAGAGACTAACAGTCGCCGCTCTGGCGGGTTTGCTCCTGATGAGCACGCACGCAGCTTATGCGCAGGACAAGGTGACGGTCGGTGTCTTCCCCGTCAGCTCGTCGTTGCCCTACTTCGTGGCGCTGGAGAACGGGTATTTCAAGGAGCAGAACATTGTTCCCGAAATGGTGAAGCTAATCGGCGGACCGCCCAACGTCGCCGCCATGATCACCAACCAGATTGATGCCTCCGCCGTGCTGGTCACCATCGAAGGCATGAATGCCAACCTGAAAAAGCCGGGCGTCGCCACCTACATCTCGCTCAACAGCCAGAACCAGAAATATCAAATGGAGCAATTCGTCGCGCGCACGGGCTATCCGGCGAAGTCGCTCAAGGATTTAAAAGGTGCAAAGATCATGTCGGCTCCGGGTCCCGCCAATGTCACGATGGCGGAGGCCGCCCTGGCTGCGGTGGGCCTAAAGAAGGGTGATTATACGCTCGACCAGCTCGACATGTCCCAGCACGTCGCAGTGATGAAGGCCGGTACTTATGACGCCGGCTACACACTCGAGCCGAACGCCTCGACAATGCGACAGCTTGGCGTCGCGCATACCATCGAGTCGGGTGTAATCGCTCACTATGTGCTCGGCGACCCCAACGCTAACGCCTTTGTTGGCGGCTGTGCGCTGACCAGCGATTTCATCAAGAACCGCCCTGACGTCGCGCGGCGTTTCGCGGCCGCATGGGCGAAGGCGGTGAACTTAATCAATACCGACCCGCAGGACGCACGCAAGCACCTGCTCAACAATACGTTCACGCCGGCCGACGTGGTCGATACCGTGCCCATGATCCGCTACTACATGGTACGCGATCTCACCGACAAGGATAAATCCGACTTCCAGAAGTTCATCGACTTCTCGGTC